>NZ_JBNAFV010000001.1:0-921755 GCF_049800875.1 Amaricoccus tamworthensis
TAAAGCGGTTTGCGTTTGATCTGAATCGAATTGGGATTCACAAGCCCGCCTTCGTCTGATTCACTTCTGTTTGGAGGTGGATCATGGGCAAACCTTACTCTTTGGACCTTCGGGAACGGATTTGCGCCTACGTCGCTAAGGGCAATTCGGCCCGTTCAGCGGGGCGGCTGTTCGGTGTGAGCGCAGCCACGGCGGTGCGATTGGCAGCGGAGCACCGTAAACACGGCACGGCGGTTCCCAAGCCGCAAGGTCGTACCGCCGGCCGGTTCGGCAAACTCGCCCCGCACCGGGACTTTTTGCTGGAGATCGTGCAGGCCGAACCGGACATCACGCTCAAGGAACTGGCCGCCGCCCTCGCAGAGACACATGGCGTGGAAGTACAGCTCTCCTCGCTGCACCGCGCGCTCGAACGCGCCGGACTGTCATATAAAAAAAGGACTGATCGCGGCGGAACGTGACCGACCGGCGTTGCTCCAGGCCCGCCGTGATTGGATCAAGCGCCGCCAGCCCCGTATGCGCGCGGAGCCGCACAGGCTGGTTTTTATCGATGAAACTGCCGTGAAGACGAACCTCACACGGTTGCGCGGTCGGGCCCCTGTCGGTGAGCGGCTTTATGCCGGGGCACCTTTTGGCAAATGGGGCACGCAGACCTTCATCGCAGGGCTGACGCAGGATGCCCTGATCGCACCGTGGGTGATCAAGGGAGCCATGAACGGTCCGGCCTTCGACACTTACATCGAAACCCAACTGGCCCCGGCGCTCGAACCCGGAACAGTTGTGATCCTCGACAACCTGTCCACCCACAAAAGCCCGCGTGCGGCACAAGCCCTGAAAGAGCGCGGCTGCTGGTTCTTGTTCCTGCCTGCATACAGTCCCGATCTCAATCCCATCGAAATGGCCTTCTCGAAGCTCAAAGCCCACCTGCGACGCATCGGTGCCAGAACCTTTGAAACCTTGTTTCAGGCGCTCGGAGACATCTGCGATCTGTTCGACCCGCAGGAGTGCTGGAATTTCCTCAAAGCTGCAGGGTATGCCTCAGATTAAATGCAAAACGCTTTAAGTTCAGCAATGCGCGTGACGGTATCAAGCGAAGTACAAAATAAAAAACCCGGCAACCTGAAAGGTGCCGGGCTTTTAGTCTCCGGATGCACGGGGCATCCAGGGAACGAGAAGGCTATTTGATTTTGCCTTCCTTGTATTCCACGTGCTTGCGCGCGACCGGGTCGTATTTTTTAACGACCATTTTCTCGGTCATCGTGCGTGCGTTTTTCTTGGTCACATAGAAATGACCGGTATCCGCAGTCGAGTTCAAGCGGATCTTGACAGTTGTCGGCTTCGCCATTGTTCGTCCTTCCGGGCGGTGATCCGCCATGCAGTCCCGTGGGTACGCCCAACCGCACCCGAATTTCAGACCGTCCTTCTACCGATCCTCGCCCATCTGTCAAGCGTCACAGCAGCCGGAAATGCGAACCTTCATCGTCATGGTCGAAAAAAGGCACCTTCCGGTCGGCATCGCCGGTTTTCAAATGATTTTCCAGCTCCGAGAGCACCACCTCGGTGATAAACGGCAGCGACAGTTTCCGCGCCTCCGCGACCTTCAGCCACTGAAGGTGGCGCAGCTCTCCATCAGCCTCGGTGTGATCATCCAGCGTGTCAAACAGCGCGTCCGCATCCGCGAGAAAAAACCGCGCATCAAACCGGCGCGGGCGGCCCTTCGGCGTCACGGCGCGAAAGAAAAACCGGAGCGCACCGGTATTCGGCATCAGCCCACCGGCAAAGAACCGCGCCCAGGTCTCCGGCACCACAAAGGCCGTCGGCGCCTCACCAACATGCGCCAGTTTCAGCCCGGTTTCCTCCCAGACCTCGCGCACCGCCGCAATCGCCAGCCCCCCGGCCAGCCCCGGCACCGAGCGGCGTTCCAGACGTTCCCGGTCGACCGGTTGCACACCAAGCGCCTCGGCCAGGGCGAAATCGCCCTCGTCGATCGCCCCGCCAGGGAAAACAAACTTGTCAGGCATAAAAACGGCGCCGCGGCCCCGCTGGCCCATCAGCACCCGAACATCGTCACCGTCCCTGCGTAGCAGAATAACGGTGGCCGCATTGCGAATGTCCGGCGATGTCACCGCGCGCGGGCCATCCCGGGCGCATCACCAAAGCCGTGCATCCGCTTGGCCCACTGCAACCCCACAAAGGCCCCCTTCAGGCGCGGCAACAGATAGAGCGACAGGGCCACGAAAAACACCGAAAGCCCCAGCGCCATGACCCAGGCCTCCGGACGGAACACCTCAAACACCAGCAGCATAAGCGGCGCGAGAATATGACCGGTGATCAGGATGGTCGCCCAGGCCGGTCCGTCATCGGCCCGGTGATGGTAAAGCTCGGTACCGCACACGGAACAGGTATCGGCAACCTTCAGATACCCTTCCATCATGGCGCCTTCGCCGCAGCAGGGGCAGTGCCGCTGCCAGCCCCGCCAGAGAGCGGTCTTCGTGTCGCGATCATCAACCATCTCGGAATCATCCATCATGTTTTGCTGCCTGATATATAGGCGATCAATACCGGTTTATCCATCCATACGGCCAATATGCCACCGGCGGCCTGAACACCTGTTTAACCACGGGAATCAGCCCTCCCATAAAATTTTACACCCCATGAAGTTTTTTCGACGGAACCAGCGACCCCGCACGTTCAGATATCAGACGACACAGGCAGGACACCGAAAAAAGGAGGCGGCCATGACAACAAAACCAGCGAATGGATCCTGGCCGCCTTCGCGGGCAACTGAACGGAACAGGCATCAACCCGGCTGAAACATCGGGACAGTGTACCAGAAAAATTTTATAACGGAGCGCATGACCGGGACTTCCGAGGAACCGTCGGACGACGAACTGCTCAAGGGTTACGCCAATGGCGACCAGTCCGCCGCGCGCCTCCTGGCCGGGCGGTTGATGCCCCGTGTCCACGCCCTCGCCTGGCGCATGCTTCACGACCGCGTGGAGGCGGAGGACGTCACCCAGGAGGCCATGCTGCGCCTGTGGAAGATCGCCCCGGACTGGCAGGAGGGCAACGCAAAGGTCAGCACATGGCTGCACCGGGTCGCCAGCAACCTCTGCATCGACCGCCTGCGACGCCGCCGGGAAACCCGCTCACCGGACCAGATCCCGGAGGTGGCGGATGACGCACCCGGAGCCCTGGAAAGGCTCCAGACACACGAACGCCGCTCGGCTCTGCTGGCGGCACTTGAAAAACTGCCGGAGAGACAAAAACTTGCCATTATGCTCCGGCACTTCGAGGACCGCGGCAACCCCGAGATTGCCGAGATCATGGGAACAAGCGTGGAGGCCGTCGAAAGCATCCTCGCACGCGCCAAAAGAAGCCTTTCGGGCAGGCTTGAACATCGACGCGACCAGCTTGGACTGGTGGGAGACGGAAGATGAACGTGAACGGTAAAAACGGAAGCGACCACGACGACATCAGCGATTTCGAGCTGGACCTGATCCTGCGCGACGAGGGAGACGAACCGCCCGCCCCGTCCCTGCGCCTGATAAACGCGGTCCTGGCCGATGCCGCCGAGGTTTCCGCCGCCCGCGCCGCAGCCGAGGCAAAACCCGCCAGCACCCAACCGCGCCCCGCGGGCCTGTTTGGTCGGCTCAGCGGCCTCTTTGCCCCTCTCGGCGGCTGGCAGACGGCCACCGCCCTGACCGTCTGCGCCTTTGTAGGCTTCGCGGCAGGTCTCTCCGGTGGCACCGATGCGGCCTCATCTTTGATCTTTGGTGAAACCGTCGCGCTGGATTTCCCGTCGGACACCGTGACCGACTATTTTGATATTGCTCTTTCGGAAGGCTGACATGAACACCGACACACCAAAATCACGGCGCTGGATCAAATGGATACTGATCGTGTCTCTTGGCCTGAACGTGACCGTGCTCGGCTTGGCGCTTGGCCTGCTCCTGAAGGGTCCACCACCCCCAAAACGCAGTCTCTCCATCAGCTGGTCCAACGCCGAGACCCTGCCCGAACCCTACCGGGAAAATCTGACCACGCAGATCCGGGAGCTCAAACCCGACTGGGAAACCTTCCGCGAAACCATGTCCGAACGCCGCCAGGCCGTGGCCGACGCACTAATAGCCGAGCCATTTGAGATCGAGGCCGTCCGCGCCGCCTTCGCCGCCGACCGCAGCGTCCGCGACGAGTTGCAAAACCAGGGCACCGAACTCCTCCTTGACCAGATCACCCTGATGACCGCAGACGAACGCACCGCCTACGCCGAAAACCTGCTCTCGGCCCGGCGCAAGTGACAAAAAAAAGGGGCAACCGTAAAGGCTGCCCCTGGCACCTGAAAAAGGCAAAACTGCTCAGAACTCGCCGGTCAACGCCACCCAGTAAGTCCGGCCGTTTTTCGAGGATCCATGCTCGTAATTAGTGATCTCGCGATCACCGAGGTTATCGATGGCGCCCTTCAGGATCACGTTGTCGGTAATCCGGTAAACCGCACCCACATCAAAGGTTGTGTAGCTGGCCAGATCCGTCCGCGTGCGCGAGCTGATATTCGTGCTCTTGCCGAAATACGTCGCCGCCGCCCAGGCATCCAGGTCCACAATGGGCGTGACCCAGTCAAAACGCAGACTGGCCTGATGCTCCGGTGCCCGCGAAAGAGGCTCACCCTCGTTCACGCCACTCAGCTGCTCCGACTTCGCGAATGTGTAGCTCCCGCTGACCTCAAGCGTGGGGGTGATGAAATGACGCCCGCCAACCTCAACACCCTGAACCTCAGCCTTGTCGATGTTGTACCACTCATCGAGGTCCGCGATATCACCGTTGATCTCAATGGTCTCGCCGGTCTCCCGCGTTGAGATACGGTTACGGTAATCCGTGTGGAAGGCGGTGATGTTGAAGGAACTGTTGGCATTGAGGAACCGCAGACCAATCTCGTAGTTGGTGCTTTCCTCAGGGTCCAGATCAGTACTTCCCGGCGCCACGGAAGCACATCCCGCCGAGGTACAGCTCAGGTAGTCCGGAGCGGTCTCCCGAATATCCGGTGCCCGAAAGCCCGTCGCGATACCACCCGAAAGCTTCCAGTTTACATTGAGATCATAAAGCGCATACACGCGCGGCGACAGATCGTTCCCGTACTGCTCGTCATCCGTGTAGCGCGCGCCAAATGTTACACTCAACCGGTCAACCGGAGCCCAAAGGTCCTCAAGGAACAGGGCGGTTTGCAGGTTGTCAAAATCCCCGTAGTCCAGCGTGCCGGTTCCCAGGTTCTGGTCGGTCAGAACCGTGTCCATCACCTGCATGCCGAGGGTAAATTCGTGGAACCCATAGAGATCGAAGCCACGCGATCCCTTCAGATCGAAAACCGTGGTTTCGATCTCGGGCCGGCGATCCGTTCGTGAGGCACTGTTGCGGGTTTTCGCGTGCTCGTAGGACAGCAGCGAAATCACATCCCAGCCGGCGATAAAACCTTCATACCCCAGCGCCCCGTGCCGACGCGGCCAGTCCGAAAAAGTACCGATCTC
This sequence comes from Amaricoccus tamworthensis, assembly GCF_049800875.1. NCBI lineage: Bacteria > Pseudomonadati > Pseudomonadota > Alphaproteobacteria > Rhodobacterales > Paracoccaceae > Amaricoccus > Amaricoccus tamworthensis. The sequence continues at coordinate 5,520 of NZ_JBNAFV010000001.1, forward strand.
GGATTCCGACCGGTTGTCGTTCTTCCCGGCCTCAAGCGTAAACCGGTGGTCGAGGCTCGGAGCCCAGGTCAGGCGACCGGCAAGCTCGGTGAGTTCACGGCTGTCCTCGCCAACGTAGCGGCCATTTTCCATCCGCGTCGAGCCATCACGGTCGAGGTGACGCCCCCAGAGTTGCAGTCCAAGTTTCTCACCCACCAATGGCCCGGACAAATAGAACGAGGCCTGCTGCTCCGTGCTGTCCTCGCTGTCCTCCGCAAAGGTGCTCTCTAACGTAACCGAGCCGGTCCACTCCGACGCCACCGGCTTCGTGATGATGTTGATCACACCACCAACCGCATCGGCTCCATAGAGCGAGGACATGGGTCCGCGCACGATCTCGATCCGGTCAATCGCCGAGGCGGGCGGGATATAATACTGGTCCACGCCACCCGCATTATTTTGGCGCGAAACCCGCGAATTCAACCGCTGCCCGTCGATCAGAATCAGCGTGTATTCCGCGGGAACGCCACGGATGTAAATATTCGCGGCATCTCCGCTGCCTGCCACGGAAACACCCGGCGTGAATGCCACCACATCGGTCAGGTCATTCACGCCCTGCCGCTCAAGTTCCTCACCGGTAATGACGGACACACTTGCGGGCGCCTCAAATGAGCTCACCCCAACCCCCGCGGCCGATACCACAATCGGGTCAAGCTCAATGGATTCACCATATTCCTGCGCGCCAACAGCGGCGGGAACAATGATGCAAACGGTTGCAAGTAGGGTTGCACGGACGGACGAACCGTATGCGGACATGGCGGGCCTCATAAGCTATCTGACAATTTTCTGGATAGCGGCCCGGCGGGCAAACGCGTCTCTACCTGCCGACCGCATAAAACGGGAGTGCCACGCTGTAAAATCAGCCTTAACCTTTGGTGGCACTCATGTTGCGTTTTTACATCACTCCGGTTCAGCGAACCGCGCCGCCTGAGCCAGCGCGCATTCCTCCAGCACCGTGAACAGGTCATATCCCTCTTCACCCACAACAAACGGATGGGCCTCACCGGCTTCCCGTTCCGCAAGTTCAGCCATCAAAACGTCCGATCCGTCGCGCCTTGAATGGTTGGACAGCATCACATCCACGCCTGCCTCCTGCGAAAGATCGCGCATCTTGACGGCCGAATCCGCATACTGGCGGAAAATCTCAGGATACATTCCAAAGTTGAAACCGGTCCCGCCCCACATCATCGCGGCATGGGGAATCCCGTTGTCATACACATCAAAAACCAGGGACAATCCTCCTGGCGTGTGACCGGGTGTCAAATGCGCGGTCAGGGAAGATTCACCAAACTCAAGAACCTCACCATCCGCGACATCCGTTCCACGCGGCGGCGGAGGTCCAAACCGCGGATGTACCCCAAACGGCGCCATAAATTTCCAGTCCTCAGCGGACATTAAAATCTCGACGCCCAGCTCCTCGGAAATGTAATCCGCCCCACCATAATGGTCCCCGTGACCATGGGTCACCAGAATGGCCTCAATCCTGTCCGGGTCCAGACCGAGAGTCTCCATTCCACCAAGAATATATTTTTCAGCCTCCTCGTCATTGTTGAGGCCATCGATCAGCAGGTACCCCTCATCCGTGCCATAGAGCCACGCCGAAACCGACCGGTTCCCAAGGAAGTAGAGGTTGTCGAAAACCTGCATCGGCGGCAAAGGCGGACGCTCGGCCCGCTCCCCGCCACCCTGCCCGCTCCGCTGACCGGAAGCAGGACGCTCGCGCCGTGCACCGTTCGACGCGCTTCTGTCGTTCACGTTCCTGATGCGGGATTCGAGATTGCAGAGCGAGGCATAACCTGGAAACGCCTCAGCTGCCTTCAATCCCCTCTCTGCATGGGCTTTCGCCTCGTCCATGTCCTGCGAGAGACCTGTCGCTGGTAGAAAAAACGCGGCACATACAAGTGAATGTACTGACTTCATGAATGCCCGCCGCCTGACCTGAGTAAATTTATCAGGTTTAGCCTAAAGCCATTTCAAGCCGCCGGTGTCAAGACCGGGCCGGATAATTGTTCAGGGATTTCAGACTTAAAGGTCTTAGACAGCCCGGTCGTCAGGCCGCGGCAGAAAAGGTAACCCGGTTGCGGCCGGCCTCCTTTGCCTCAAACAGGGCCTGATCGGCCCGCTTGATGATTGCATCCGGATCGGTCTCATGGGCGTCCGCAATCGCCACTCCGATCGAAACGGTCACGTGAACCTCACCGGCTCCGCCAGGCAGAACCACGGGCGTGCCTTCCACCGCCGCACGGATACGTTCCGCAGCCTTCGCCGCGGCATCCTCGTCAACATCCGGCATGGCGACAAAAAACTCCTCGCCGCCAAATCTGGCAACGAGATCAACACCGCGGATGTTTTCCTGCAGACGCCTCGAAAACTCGCGCAGAACGGCATCGCCGGCATCATGCCCGTACCTGTCATTCACGTTCTTAAACCGGTCGAGATCCACCATCATCACCGCAAAAACACCACCAACCTCACGGGCCCGCTCCATGACACGGCCCATATGCACGCTGGCATAGCGGCGGTTGTAAATACCGGTCAGCGGATCGATCACCGCCATCTTCAGACCATCGCGTACATTCGACCGCAGCCGATCCGAATAGCGTTTGCGCCGCAGCTGCGACCGTATGCGCGCGATCAGCTCGCTGACGTCAAACGGCGCCTCAATGTAGTCCGACGCACCCAGATCCAGCCCCTTGGCCGCCGTCTGAATGTCACCGTTCTCAACCACCAGGATCACCGCCGACTGCCGCGTTTCCGGCCGCGCCCGCAGAGCCGACACAAGCCGCAGCCCGTCCCCGCCTTCCAAAAGATCCTGATGCACCACAAAACAGTCCGGCAGCTCCAGCTGCGCCAGGTTCATGGATTCCCGCTCGGAATAGGTCACAATGGTTGAGACGCCGAGCTTCTCATTAAGCTCCGACGCCCAGTGCTCGCCATCCGCCACGCATTTGGGCGCAAGCATGATCGGCCCGCCCATCTCCGGGTCCATGTCCTGTTCAGTGATGAAATCCGTCAGACCCAGTTCCCGCGAGGTCATGTCCCGCAGGCGAAGCTCGTCAAACATCATCTTCATCCGCATCAGGTTTCTGACACGGGCAAACAGCGCAAGGTCATTGAAAGGTTTCGACAGGAAGTCGTCCGCGCCCACCTCGAGACCCCGAACACGTTCTTCCGGCGTATCGAGCGCCGTGACCATGATCACCGGGATATGGGCTGTGGCTTCCTGCGACTTGAGAATGCGGCAGACGGTAAACCCGTCCATATCCGGCATCATCACGTCGAGCATGATCATGTCGGGCTGTTCACTCCGGGCCAGATCAAGCGCCTGTGTGCCGTTCTCAGCAACAACCACGTCGTAATAGGCCGTCGAAAGCTTGGCTCTCAACAGAAGACGGTTGGTTGCAACATCGTCCACCACCAGGACACGACCTGACATTCATGACCCTCCCGCTGGAATCAAGCGGCTATCATCGTTTCACCCGCGACATTAACGCCGGAAGTGTTAAGGAATGGTTTCTTAATCCCTGAAAACCGGAACGATGCATGAACACAAAACAGGCCATTAACATTGCCCAGGGATGCCTCCTCTGGCTGGTCAACAACCCCGACGAACTGACCCATTTCATGCAGGCTTCGGGCTCCTCGATCGACGACCTGAAACAACGCGGCTCCGACCCGGAATTCCTTGGTTTCATTATGGATTTCGTGATGATGGACGACAGATGGGTCATGGCAGCGGCCGCTGAAAACGACGTCCCGCCCGAGACGCTGGCACAGGCAAAATCGAGCCTTCCAGGCGGCGAAAACCCGTGGTGGACATAGGGAAAACACGGTCTACGAACCGTTAACACGAATCGGTCACGGGCCTGTGACATAAAAAATGGTAAAACCATAATTAACTCCGAGATGACCGGCCCAACGGCACCAAACTGACACAAATGAATACCGGAAAGTTAAAAATGAACAGCCCCCTGGACGCAACGACCTCCGATCAGCGCCCAAACGCCGACGCACTCCCCCACCACCGGACCGCAAAAATCAGGGGAATTGTCTTCGACAAGGACGGCACGCTCTTCAGCTATGACGGAACCTGGGGGCCGTGGACCGGCAGTTTCATCGAATACATCACCGATGGCGACCCCGAACTATCACGGGAACTGGCCGCGAGGCTGGAATACGACCGCGAGACCGGAACCTTCCTCCCCACCAGCCCCGCGATTGCGGAAACCATGGATTTTATGATCGACACCGTCATGGGCACCGTCCCGGGCCTCGACCGCGGCGAACTGTGGGACTACGTCATCGAGAGCACCTCCCACGCGCCCCAGGCCCCGTCCGTGCCCCTGCTGCCGCTCCTGGAGCGTCTCACCGCCGCGGGCTACGCGATGGGTGTGGCCACAAACGACGCCATTGAGCCCGCAAACGTGCACCTGAAAAACGCCGGTATTTTTGAGCATTTCGCCTTCGTCGCCGGATATGACAGCGGTTACGGCTCCAAACCCGAACCCGGCATGCTCACCGCCTTCTGCGAACTGGCGGACATCGCGCCCGAGGAATGCCTGATGATCGGCGACAGCCTGCACGACCTCACCGCCGGCCGCTCGGCGGGCATGATCACCATGGGTGTTTTGACCGGACCGGCCAGCGCCGATGAACTGGCCCCCCTCGCGGACGTCATAGCCCCCGATATCGGCCACCTGCCCCGCATTCTCAGGCTTTAAAGGATTTAGGCCCCCGTTACCCGCAGCACCCGCTGGTACATTTCGGGGCCTGCACCTGCTCCAGATCTTCCGCAACCATCTGAAACTCGCCGGTCAGGGTCTGCGGTGGCACCTGAAGCGCGTCCGACAGCCGGATTACCAGCGATGCATCGAGCACCGCATTGCCCGCGGTCTCGATCCGGCCCATCTGCCGCTCGGTAATCCCGGACAGTTTCGCAAGCTTCGGCCGTCCGATCTTGCGCGCCTTGCGGATCGTTTTCAGCCGTCCGGCATCAATCTGAACCTCTGTCATAAATCACAGCTCCGGAATTTCTCAAAGGATCACGCTCAATGGCACCATGCCGCCACCATTTCAAGCCACCTGACGATGGTTTTAGGGCGCATCAGGGCCTCACTTCAAAGCCCCGATCGCCTTGTCCGTCAGCGCAGGGCCTGACGCACCGCCTCCGCCAATGGCGTTGTCGGCCGTCCGATCAGCCTGGAAAGCTCATTCCCCTCGTCAAACAGCGCCCCTTTCGCGGCCTCTTCGTCACAATGTGCCAGGAATTCCGCCAGACCCTCAGGCAAACCGGCCTTTACCAATGCTGCGCAGTAGTCATCCTTCGGCATGTCCACGTAGGGAATGGTCTCCCCCACTTCCTTGGACAACGCCGCGGCCAGATCAGTCAGCGTGAAGCTCTCATCACCTGAAAGCTCATAGGTCCGCCCGCGCAACTCCGTGTTCAGGAGCACCATCGCGGCCGCCGCCGCGTAGTCGGCCCGCGTCGCGGCGGAAATCCTGCCGTCCTGCACCGCGCCGATCAGGGCTTTATGCTCAACGGCCGACGCCAGCCCGCCCGTATAGTTCTCCGTATACCACCCGTTGCGCAAAATGGTGTGGGCAATGCCGGACGCCGCCAGCGCCTCTTCCGTTTCCGCATGCTCCGCCGCGAGACCCAACGTGTTCGTGTCGGCCCTCAACAGGCTCGTGTATACGATGTGTTCCACTCCGGCGGCTTTCGCTGCATCAATCACGGCCCGGTGCTGCGGACCGCGGCGCCCAACCTCACTGCCCGAAATCAGCAGCAGCGTTTCCACACCCGCAAGCGCCGGTGCGAGTGTTTCCGGCGCATCATAGTCAAAGCGCCGCGCCTCAACACCCAGATCAGCCGCCTTCCCCGTGTCGCGCACGAGCGCCACAACATCCTCTGAATTCTCGGCAGTCTTCAGGTTTGCGACAACAAGGCGGCCCAGTTGGCCGGTCGCTCCGGTGATTGCAATTGTCATCTCTCATGTCTCCTCTGCTTGCCCGACAGCAGATGGAAACGTCACTTGCAAAAAGTAAGTACTGACATAAATGTTAGTTTGAAAAGAATCTGGAGACCCATGCCAAAACTCAGCGAAGCCGTCCGGTCCGGTAAATTGGCCGGCAATCTTATGGCGAAGGAATGCCCGTCGCGGACCATCCTCAAACACGTCACCGGCCGCTGGGCCGTGCTTACCCTCATCGCGCTTCAGGACCGCACCATCCGGTTCTCTGCACTCCGGCGCCTGATCGGCGGCGTCAGCGACCGCATGCTGACCCAAACCCTGCAAACCCTTGAGGCCGACGGCTTCGTTCACCGCAAGGTCTACGACGTGGTTCCGCCACATGTCGAATACAGCCTCACCCCCATGGGGGACGAGGTCGCTCAACACGTCCGCGTCCTCGTTGACTGGATCGAGGACAACACGCAAAAGATCGCTGACCACCAGCAAGCCAAAGCCCCGGCTTAAAGGAACGACCCCCAGCCTTCACTCAGGCCCGACCACCCGGCACCACCTCATATCCGGGCTCTTCCGGCTCATCGTCCGTCATTTCCGGCGGAAAACCGGGGGCCAGAATGCTCAGGCCAGTGGCGTCCTCCAGGCGGCGAATAATGTTGGGCGACAGTTCCCGGCTGCCATACCGTGCCTGACCGTCCTCGAAAATCTGCTGCAACAGCGGCGAGATTTCCAGCGGCACGCCCGCCCGGTCGGCCACCTGCTGAAACAGGCCCACATCCTTTGAAACCAGATCCATCGTAAAGGAAATGTCCCGCGACCCGTTCAAAATGACCTGACTCTCCGTCTCATGCACGAAGGACGTTCCGGATGAGATTTTAATCGCCTCATAGGCCGTCCCAAGGTCCATCCCGGCGGCCTTCGCCACCACCAGCGCCTCGCAGCACGACACCAGGTTCGCCGTCGCCAGATAGTTCGTCACCACCTTCAGGACCGACGCGGAGCCCAGCTCGCCCGTGTGCAAAATCCGCCGCCCCATTTTGGTTAGCAGCTGAAACACCCGCTCAAACGTCGCCCGGTCACATCCCGCGAAAATCGAGATGTTCCCCGTATCCGCCCGGTGACATCCACCCGACACCGGACAGTCCGCCGCAGCCCCGCCTTTGTCGATGACCAACTGACCCAGCCGCGTGACCTCCGCCGCATCCGTGGTCGACATTTCCAGCCAGGTTTTTCCAGGTCCCACATGCGGCAGCATCTGCGCCATCACCGCATCCGACGCCGCCGGCGACGGCAGGCAGGTAATGACCACGTCACACGCCTGCATCAGCCCCGCCGCATCACCCGCGACCGCCGCGCCACGACCAGCGAATTCCGCCGTCAGGTCGGGGCGCAAATCGTGAACCACCAGGTCCACCCCATTGCGCAACAAACTGCCCGCGAGCTTACCACCCACGTTACCAAGGCCAACAAATCCTACTATCAATGGAACCCCCTGCATTCAGACCTGGCAGTGGCGAACCGCGTGCGGATTGCGCCACTCAAGGCCCAATTCGTGCCATATCCTCAGCAATCTGTGCCATTTGACTCTCAATCTGTGCCAAATGACTCACAATCTGCGCCACTTTGGCAACAGAATGGACACTTATGTGAGGGGGAATGGTGGGTGATGAGAGACTCGAACTCCCGGCATCTTCGGTGTAAACGAAGCGCTCTACCAACTGAGCTAATCACCCGTTCCGGAGCGGCACATAGCGCGCATTCAGGGGTATGTGCAAGCCCAAAACGCCGGAAAATTTACCGCAAATACCAATTTTTTTGTACCCTGTCCGAGGTCACACCCTCAAACGAAAAACGCCCGGAAATATCCGGGCGTTCTCATCTCATCTGGCTTCAAAAACTCAGTGCGTGGCCGAGCCCGACCCAACACCGGAGCCCGAGGAGTCCTTGCGCGCCGCAACCGCGGCCGCTTCCATTTCCTCATCCCATTCAATGGGTTCCGGAGTTTCAGTCAGCGCAACCTTCAGAACGTCGGTCACGTTCGACACCGGAATAAGCTCCAGACCGTTCTTCACGTTGTCGGGGATCTCACGCAAATCCTTGACGTTGTCGAACGGGATCAGAACCGTGGTAATTCCACCGCGCAGAGCCGCCAGAAGCTTCTCTTTCAGACCGCCAATCGGCAGAACGTTACCACGCAGCGTCACCTCACCGGTCATCGCCACATCGCGCCGTACCGGGATACCCGACAGAACCGACACAATCGACGTCACCATGCCAATACCGGCCGACGGTCCGTCCTTCGGCGTAGCACCCTCGGGAACATGGACGTGAATGTCCACGCTCTCGAAAGTCGTTGGTTTTACACCAATATCCGGTGCCTTCGACCGCACGTAGGACGATGCCGCGTCGATGCTTTCCTTCATGACGTCGCCGAGTTTACCGGTCGTTTTCATGCGACCCTTACCCGGAAGCTTCAGCGCCTCAATCTGCAGCAGATCGCCGCCAACCTCGGTCCAGGCCAGTCCGGTAACGACACCGACCTGATCCTTTTCCTCGGCCAGACCGTATTTGAAGCGCTTAACCCCAAGATAATCCTCAAGGTTTTCCGGCGTGACCTTCACATGCGCAGAGTCGCCCTTGACGATTTCCGTCACCGCCTTGCGGCACAGCTTGGCAATCTCACGCTCCAGGTTCCGCACTCCGGCCTCGCGGGTGTAATAGCGGATCGTGTCGCGCAGAGCCTCGTCGGTCAGTTCGAACTCACCCTTCTTGAGGCCATGACCTTTTTTCTGTTTCTCAAGCAGATGCTGCTTCGCTATCTCGGATTTCTCCTCCTCGGTGTACCCCGAGATTGAGATGATCTCCATCCGGTCCAGCAGAGGCCGCGGCATGTTGTAGGAGTTCGATGTCGTGATGAACATCACGTTCGACAGGTCATACTCCACCTCAAGATAGTGGTCCATGAAGGTGGCGTTTTGCTCGGGATCGAGCACCTCAAGCATTGCAGAGGCGGGATCACCACGGAAGTCCTGACCCATCTTGTCGATTTCATCGAGCAAAATGAGCGGGTTGGTGGTTTTCGCCTTTTTCATCGACTGGATGATCTTACCGGGCATGGAGCCAATGTAAGTCCGCCGGTGACCACGTATTTCGGCCTCGTCCCGGACACCGCCGAGCGATATGCGGATGAACTCACGTCCCGTGGCACGCGCCACGGATTTACCCAGAGAGGTCTTACCAACACCCGGAGGACCAACGAGACAGAGGATCGGGCCCTTCAGCTTCGAAGAACGTGACTGCACGGCCAGGAACTCGACAATGCGGTCCTTGACCTTCTCAAGCCCGTAGTGATCCGCGTCGAGCACGTCCTGCGCCCGGCCGAGATCCTTTTTGATCCGGCTGCGCTTGCCCCACGGAATGGCGAGCATCCAGTCGAGGTAGTTGCGCACAACCGTCGCCTCGGCCGACATGGGCGACATGGAGCGCAGCTTCTTAAGCTCCGCCATGGCCTTGTCTTTGGCCTCGTTCGACAGTTTGGTATTCTCGATGCGCTCCTCAAACTCGGCGGCATCGTCCTGGGCTTCACCGTCACCGCCAGAGCCCAGTTCGCGCTGAATAGCCTTCATCTGCTCATTCAGGTAGTACTCGCGCTGGGTGCGCTCCATCTGGTTTTTGACGCGGCTCTTGATCTTCTTCTCGACCTTCAGAACCGACATTTCGCTCTGCATCAGGCCATAGATCTGCTCAAGCCGCTCGCCCACATCCGCGATCTCGAGAAGCTTCTGTTTTTCCTCAAGCTTCGAGCCCAGATGCCCGGCGACGGTATCAGCCAGTTTACCTGGCTCCATGTCCTCGGACAGGGACGCCATGGCCTCATCGGGGATATTGCGGTTCAGTTTCGCATAGCGCGCAAATTCCTCGGAAACGGCCCGTGTCAGGGCCTCCAGGGATTCGGCAGACGGATTCGTCTCGAAAATCTCTTCGGCATGGGCCTCGAAATAGGCCTCATTCTCAACAAACTCGTTGATCCGCACGCGGGTTTTGCCCTCGACCAGAACCTTTACGGTTCCATCGGGCAGCTTCAGCAACTGAAGAACGTTGGCCAATACACCAACGTGATAAATTCCGTCCGTGGTGGGTTCGTCGTCAGAGGGGTCCATCTGGCTGGCCAGAAGAATCTGACGGTCATCCTTCATCACGGCCTCAAGCGCGTGAACCGATTTCTCACGCCCGACGAAAAGCGGCACGATCATGTGCGGGAAGACCACAATATCGCGCAGGGGAAGAACCGGATGGGATGCGCTGCTCAACTCACTCATGTATTTTTCCTTCTGCGGCAAGACGACAGACCCCGGATCATCCGGCAGTCACGCGTCTCCTCACCGTGTGAAATGGAGTTCGCCCCGGTCGATTTCAAGACGATTTTAAGACATGCGCATTTTGCGCTTATGGCCCAGGGGTTGCAAGAACGGAAAGACGAAATGGTGACCCGACCCGCCCCTGTCAAACCGGCTCCATGTCCCCGGTCTCGCGGCGGGCGCGGAAGTCCTTCGCGAAGGCGTCCAGCGCACACTCGGATATCGCGGCGCGGATGCCAGACATAAGTTCCTGATAGTAATGCAAATTATGCCATGTCAGAAGCATCGACGAGATCATTTCCCCGGATCTGACCACGTGATGCAGGTAGGCGCGGGAATAGTTCGAACAGGCTGGACAGGTACATTCGGGGTCGAGCGGGCGCGGGTCATCTTTATGTCTCGCATTTTTCAGATTAACCGCACCAAATCGTGTAAGGGCCTGTCCGGTCCGTCCCGACCGGCTTGGCAGCACGCAGTCGAACATGTCCACGCCTCGTTGTACGGCCCCGAGTATGTCGTCGGGCTTGCCCACGCCCATCAGATACCGCGGACGGTCGTCCGGCAACTGGCCAGGAGCGTAGTCAAGCACGTCGAACATCATGTCCTGGCCCTCACCCACGGCCAGGCCACCGATGGCATAACCATGGAAGCCGATATTACGCAGGGCCTCGGCGCTTTCCTCGCGCAGATCCTTAAACGTACTGCCTTGTTGAATCCCAAACAGAGCATGCCCCGGCCGGTCACCGAAAGCTTCCCTGGAACGGTCCGCCCATCGCATGGACAGGCGCATACTGTCCTCGGCCTGTTTGCGCGTGGCGGGGTACGGGGTGCATTCGTCAAAGCACATGACTATGTCGGAGCCGAGCAGCTTTTGGATCTCCATGCTGCGTTCCGGCGTAATCAGATGCTTTGAGCCGTCCACATGGCTTCGGAACGTTACACCATTCTCATTGAGCTTTCGCAGACCGGTCAGGCTCATGACCTGAAAACCACCCGAATCCGTGAGAATCGGTCTGTCCCAATTCATGAACCTGTGCAGACCGCCCAGATTATTCACCCGCTCCGCCCCCGGACGGAGCATCAGATGATAGGTATTCCCGAGCAGAATATCGGCCCCGGTCGCCCGCACGTTTTCCGGCATCATCGCCTTGACGGTCGCCGCCGTTCCAACCGGCATGAAGGCGGGCGTGCGAATGTCCCCGCGCGGTGTCGAAACCGTACCGGTTCGTGCCCTGCCGTCCTTTGCGTGTATCGAATACCCAAAACCCGTCATCATGTGCCCGTTCATGTCATGTCCAGCCGGTGGCGTTACATCGCCCGGCGGTGGAAGTCCATTTCCGATCATTTCGGGCGGCCCACCTTTACCGGCGGGGGTGCATAACATATATAAACGGTCAGGATTACAGGAGCCTCATGGATATGACCGTAGAACCGGAAGCACCGCTGGAAGGAACGCCGCTGATCAAACCGTCGACAACGGACCATCCGCTGTATGACGATGTCGTTGCGGCCTGCCAGTCCGTGTACGACCCCGAGATTCCGGTAAACATTTATGATCTCGGGCTGATCTACACCATCGATATCAGCGGGGAAAACGACGTAAACATCGCCATGTCACTGACGGCCCCGGGCTGTCCGGTGGCGGGCGAGATGCCAGGATGGGTCGCGGATGTCATCACACCGCTGCCCGGCGTGCGGCATGTGAACGTCGAACTGGTATGGGAGCCCCAGTGGGGCATGGACATGATGTCCGATGAGGCCCGGCTCGAACTCGGGTTTATGTGATAGAATGATCCACGGTTCCCGCAACGGAATCAGGATTTCGGAAGGACGCGACTGACATGTTTGGCATTCCAGGAAAAGCACCGGTGACCATCACCCCTGCCGCCGAACGGCATATTCTCAAGCTCATGGAGAACGGATCCTCCAAGGGGCTGCGTATCGGCGTAAAAAAAGGCGGCTGCGCGGGCATGGAATACACCATGGACTACGTGGATGAGATCGACCGCAACGATGAGGTTGTGGAACAAAACGGTGCGCGGGTCATGATCGCCCCCATGGCGCAGATGTTTTTGTTTGGCACCGAGATCGACTACGAGACCGGACTTCTCGAATCCGGATTCAAATTTAACAATCCGAACGTCACCGAGGCCTGCGGCTGCGGAGAATCGATTCGATTTGAGGGCATGTAGGGTGCGCATTTTGCGCTTCTGACACCTCACCAATCCATCTTTCCGCCGCCAGGAAGCTCTGTTAATCCCTGCGCCGTGTATTCATGGAGCAGGAGGAAACCGAAATGGCTCGAAAAAAACTGGTCGCCGGCAACTGGAAAATGAACGGCCTTCTGGCCTCCAAGTCCCTGCTTCTCGAAATTTCGCGGGAGTATGGCAACGCGGCCTGCGATATTTTGGTCTGTCCGCCCGCCACCCTGATCAACGCGTTGCGTGGCGGGACCATCGCAATCGGCGGTCAGGACTGTCACTGGAACGAATCCGGCGCACATACGGGCGATATTTCAGCCGCAATGCTGGCGGATGCGGGTGCGGACGCGGTGATTCTCGGCCATTCGGAGCGCAGAACCGACCACGGCGAGACCGATGAAATGGTCGCGAAAAAGACCGAAGCCGCCTGGAAAGCCGGCCTGATGGCGGTCGTTTGTGTCGGTGAGACGGGTGACGAACGCGATGCGGGCACCACATTGGACAGAATCGGCGCCCAGTTGGACGCGAGCATTCCCGATGGCGCCACCGGCAAAAACCTTGTTGTCGCCTATGAGCCGGTCTGGGCCATTGGCACCGGGCGCATTCCTGAGATGAGCGACATCGCTGAAGTCCATGATTTCATTCGCTCAAAACTAAAAGACCGCTTCGGCGGGGATACGGCCGAAGCGGTCAGGGTACTTTATGGTGGCTCGGTAAAGCCCGGAAATGCCGAGGAAATCTTCGCAGTCAGTAACGTTGATGGTGCCCTGGTAGGCGGTGCATCCCTGAAGGCGGAAGACTTCGGCGGAATTATCTCCGCCGCGAAGTAATCAGCCCGCCTTGCGGAATTCCTGGATCTGGCCAGGGCTGCGATAATGTGTCGCCAGGCGGTCGAGGGCTATTTTGAGAACGACCTTGCCCGATCTGGCCGACCAGCCAAGCCGTTTTTCCGCCGTTTCAAGGCCTTCGAGGAAGCAGCAAACGCGGAACACGATGTCGGAAAGACCCGGCCCCATGGCTTCGAGGGCCTTTGCGACACGTGTCCGTGCGTCCGACGGACCCTCTGCCGGGCTTGATCCGAACGATCCGGCCGAGCCGCGGTTGGTGCCGGCGGTCAGGAAGCTTTCCCAGTTCTGGGTGGTGCTTGCACCCATCTGCGCCAGCTCAAAGTCCTCACGCAGGCGCTCGCCCGCCTCAATCAGATCCGCATCAAGATAGGGTTTTCCATCCTTGCCACGCTTGCGGCCAAGCACGGAGAGCGGCGATTCCGCAAGGTTGTAGCGGACTTTCTCACCCTTGCCGCCGTTACCGGGAACAACACGCTCCGCGTAATCGCGATGCTGCTCCTGAAACGGGCTGTGCTCCTCGGCAAAGCCGGTATTCGTGGTTTTTGCCTGCCGCTCCTCGGCCAACAGGCGCTTGAGGGCGGCACGACCCACGGCCGTGATCTCATAACAGCAGATTTTCCCCTGTTTTTCGCAGGATATCCACTCCTGAAGAGCAAACGCATGAGCCACATCGCGATCAACAACCGCAATGCGGTTCTGACGTCCGGGAACAACCTCACGCAGTACGACGGCCTTCTCCATGTTCGGGGCCACAGCCAAAAAAGCACCTTTTTCGCAGAGCCGACGCAGAATCCGCCGCGCCTCCCTCTCGATTTTAAGATCGGCGCTGGTGCTTTTCTGGGTATTCGGCTTTGACACGGGCAGTACCTCTTCCAATTCGTTAAGTTCCGAAAGCTGCGAAGCAATTGTTCGGCCAAATTCGTCCAGAGCCTCATCCACGAGCGGGTCGTCGCGCCATGCCTCGACCTTCCGCACCTGTCTGAGCACGGTTGAGGCGTGACAGCCCTTGGCGCGCGCCAGAGCACGTATGGCATGGCCTGCGGAGGTGTGGGCAAGATAGGTAACTGCGGGTTCAGGTAACCAGAATGGAAGCATAAACCGGCTCTTCCCTATTGCGACCCACGCGAGGGTCTGGAGTTTCCCTTACCGAACAAGCCCTTGGGCAGTTCGTTACAATTTTCGCAAAACTCGTTTTAAGATTAATTCTCTAATGAACTTTTAATTTAAGGAATTTGTCAGAACCGCTTCATGTTGCGTACGATGCACCCGTTTTTCGCGCAACACCCCGGAGCATTCGCCAATATCGCCCTGCAAATCAATCGATTCACAGGTGATCCATGACCAATCTCGCAGCTCTCCTCGACAACCTCCGCCGCCCAAAAATCCTTATCCGTGCGGCACGTTCAGGCGTTAACGGGTTTCGTCGGGAACGCGATTTAAAAAGGATTTTTCGCGGTACGAAGGTGGATGTGAAGCGCAACACCATCGTGCATCTGATGGCCGCGGAGCAGCAGATGGAAGAGTTCCGTACGGAGGGCAACGCCAACTACAATGTTCAGCGTCACATCAATCTGCTGATTGCGATCATGGCTGAAGCACGGCACTTCTCCGAGCTCGTAAACGCAACACCCGCCTTCGAGACCAAGTGCCTGCGGCTGGCCGCATGAAACGTCGATCGCGCAACAGGCATGGAGTGGTCAAAATCGGACAACGCGCCGCCTCGACGCGCCGCCAGTGGAGGCTCAATCAGCCGAATGCGTCGGGCTCGGAGGCCTTGCGCCGTGCCACGTAGTCATTCAGCCCCTCAAGGATACCGGGATCCATCGCCGGCTGAACGTAATCGGAGAGCATCTTGCGCATCTTAGCGTTGGCCAGCTGCATCGAATCCGGCCGCCCACCGTCCACCCATGTCTCGTAGGGCCGGTAATCCAGCACCTCGGAGCGCCAGAACGCGCTCTTGAAGTTGTTCTGGGTATGCTGACAGCCAAGGTAATGCCCGCCGGGACCGACCTCCCGAATGGCATCCATGGCCTGACCGTTCTCACTGAGGTCCACGCCCTCGGCCACGGCATGCAGCACGCCGAGCTGATCCGCATCGAGCACGAATTTCTCCATGGAGGACACCAGACCGCCCTCCAGCCAGCCACAGGCGTGCAGCATGAAATTGACGCCACCAAGAAGCGCCGCATTGAGGGTGTTTGACGTCTCATACGCCGCCTGCGCATCGGGCAACTTCGAGCCACACAGCGCGCCTCCGGACCGGAAGGGAAGGTTGAGGCGACGGGCCAGTTGCCCGGCACCATAGAGGATCTTGCTCGCCTCCGGCGTCCCAAATGTCGGCGCACCCGAATTCATGTCAATTGACGTCACAAACGCGCCAAAAACCACCGGTGCTCCGGGTTTGAGCAACTGCGAATACGCGATCCCGGCCATGACCTCCGCCAGAAGCTGCGTCAACGTTCCCGCCACCGATACCGGCGCCATTGCACCACCCACGATAAACGGTGAAATGATGCAGGCCTGTCCGGCCCGGGCGTAGACCTCAAGCGATCCCATCATCACTGCATCAAACGTCAGCGGTGAGTTGATGTTGATGAGGCTGGTCATGTAACAGTTCGGTCCAACATTCTCTTCGCCAAAGAGAATTTTGCACATCTCAACCGAATCCTCAGCACGCACGGCCTCGGTGACACTGCCCATGAAGGGCTTGTCACTGAGTGTCATGTGGGATTTCAGCATGTCGAGATGGCGTTTGTTCACCGCAACATCCGTCGGCTCACAGACCGTGCCACCCGAATGGTGCAACCATTTGGACATGTAGCCAAGTTTCACCAGGCTGTTGAAATCCTCCAGCGTCGCATACCGGCGCCCGCCCTCCATGTCGCGCACGAATGGCGGTCCGTAAACCGGCGCGAGGACGAGACTTTTTCCGCCAATCTCAACATTGCGTTCCGGATTGCGGGCATGCTGCGTGTAGGTGGCAGGCGCCGTGGCGCACAGCTTGCGCGCCAGCCCCCGCGGCAGGTGAACCCGCTCGCCCCGGACATCCGCGCCCGCTTCCTTCCACAGCTCAAGTGCCGCAGGATTATCCACAAACGCGACACCGGTTTCCTCGAGAACGGTTTCCGCATTTTTTTCAATAAGCTGCAGGCCCTCCTCATCAAGTATGTCGAAGTTGGGGACCCTGCGCTGAATATAGGGAGCGCATTCAATTCGCACCGCCGTGCGTTCGGCCCGTCGGGCGGCTCCGCCTCCGGAACGTCGTGAACGGGTTGGTCGCGCGTTGTTCGATGCGGAATCGCTCATCGGAGCCACTCCCTCCATAAATTTGTACTGCCTTTCAGACATCTATCGAAATGTGGTGTGGCCCTGACCTGCGATTCCGCCGCAAAAGCGACCATCTACGACATCAGGCACGCATCACGCTCTTGCGCGGGGGGCATTTGCGGAATAAGCGTGCCCGCATGACCCAGTCCAGCCATCAACGCCTTCTGATTGTCGACTTTGGCAGTCAGGTCACCCAGCTCATCGCGCGCCGTCTGCGGGAGCTGAATGTCTATTGCGAAATTCATCCGTTTCAGAACGTTACGGAAGAATTCCTGAAGGATTTCAGCCCCCAGGCGATAATCCTGTCCGGAAGCCCGGCCAGCGTTCACGACGAAAACGCCCCCATGCCTCCCATGGGCGTGTTTGAGGCCGGCGTCCCTGTTCTGGGCATCTGCTACGGCCAGCAGGTTATGATGCACTGCCTCGGCGGCACCGTTCTACGCGGTCAGGGCACGGCCGAATACGGAAAGGCCTATGTCAGCCCGGCGGAAGAGACCACCGACATCCTCGATGGCTGGTTTGAGGGTGAACGCGAACAGGTCTGGATGAGCCACGGCGACCACGTCTCCGCCCTGGCCCCGGGCTTTAAGGTCTATGGAACCTCACCCAACGCGCCCTTCGCGGTTACGGCCGATCTGGACCGGCGTTTCTATGCGGTGCAGTTCCACCCGGAAGTTCACCACACCCCCAACGGGTCAAAATTCTACCGGAATTTCGTCCGGATCGCAGGCTTCGACGGCGACTGGACCATGGAAGCCTACCGCGATCAGGCCATTGAGCGCATCCGCGAACAGGTCGGCGACAAAAAGGTCATCTGCGCCCTCTCCGGCGGCGTCGACAGTTCCGTCACGGCGCTGCTGATCCACGAGGCGATTGGCGATCAGCTGACCTGCGTGTTTGTCGACCACGGGCTTCTGCGGAAAAACGAGGCGACCGAGGTCGTCACGATGTTCCGCGAGCACTACAACCTTCAGCTGATCCACGCCGACGAATCGAGCCTGTTCCTCGAGAAACTCGACGGCGTTTCCGATCCGGAGACCAAGCGTAAGATCATCGGCGGACTGTTCATCGAGGTCTTTGAGAAATACGCGGGCGACATTGAGGGCGCGGAGTTTCTGGCACAGGGCACGCTCTACCCGGATGTCATTGAATCCGTGTCATTTTCCGGCGGACCCTCGGTCACGATCAAGTCCCACCACAATGTGGGCGGCCTCCCCGAGCGGATGAACATGAAGCTGGTGGAACCCCTGCGCGAGCTGTTCAAGGATGAGGTACGCGAACTCGGGCGCGAACTTGGTCTGCCCGACAGTTTCATCGGACGGCATCCGTTTCCCGGACCGGGTCTTGCGATCCGCTGCCCCGGCGAAATCACCCGCGACAAGCTGGAAATCCTGCGCGAGGCCGACGCCGTCTATATCGACCAGATCCGCAAGCATGGTCTCTACGATGAAATCTGGCAGGCCTTCGTTGCCATTCTCCCGGTCCGCACGGTTGGCGTCATGGGCGATGGCCGCACCTACGACTACGCCTGCGCCCTGCGCGCGGTGACGAGTGTCGATGGCATGACGGCCGATTACTACCCGTTCAGTCACGATTTCCTCTCCGAGACCGCCACCCGCATCATCAACGAGGTCCGTGGCATCAACCGTGTCACCATGGACATCACCTCCAAACCGCCGGGAACCATCGAGTGGGAGTGACCGCAACAACTCCCGCAAGCGTGCAGTCACGCCCCTGGGTGGCCCTCCTCTGGATGACCGGGTCCATTTTATCGTTTACGGCCATGGCCGTAGCCGGCCGCGACATGCTTGCGGAGATGAACACCTTTGAGCTGATGCTCTACCGGTCCTTCATCGGTTTCGGGATCGTGTGTCTGGTCATCCAGTTACAGGGGCTGGGGTTTTCCCAGGTCCTGTCCCACGCGCCCTTGCTGCATGTAAAACGCAACCTGTTCCACTTCTTCGGCCAAAACATGTGGTTTGCCGCGGTGACGATGATCCCGTTGGCCCAACTGGTCGCGCTTGAAATGACCAACCCCATCTGGGTCGCGGTACTCGCGCCGTTTTTTCTCGGCGAGGTTCTGACACGCGTCCGAATTATTGCGGCGCTGCTGGGCTTTACGGGTATCCTGATCGTTGCACAGCCGGGCCTGGAGCCGGTGAACCTCGGCCACGCCGCCGCACTCATGGCCGCGATCGGTTTTGCCATGAATACGATTTACACCAAACAGATCATGCAGCGCGACAGCGTGAACTGCGTTCTGTTCTGGATGACGCTGAGCCAGGGCGTCATGGCGCTGTTTCTGTCGCTACCGGGTGGCATCCCCTGGCCCGCGACCGAAACCGTCCCATCCGTTATCGTGGTGGCCGCGACCGGTCTGTCCGCCCATTTCTGCCTGACATCCGCCCTGCGCAACGCACCGGCCACCATCGTGGCACCGATGGAGTTCATGCGCCTGCCGACTATGGCAACGGCCGGTTTCCTGATCTACGGCGAAAGCATCCGCGTCAGCGTATTTGTCGGCGCCGCACTCATCGCCTACGGCATTCTTCTCAACGTCAACCGCGAGAGCCGAACGGCCCGGGCAGCACGACAGCCAAAAAAGTAACACCCCGTTAACTGAATCCGAAGAAGCGCGTTTGCCCCCTTTTTTTGCATCAGGCCCCATGCTAATCGGGCGCCGAATTAGGTACACCCAGGAGTAACAAAATGAACATCGACAAGATCCCCGCCGGTAAGAATCCGCCACAGGACATCAACGTGGTCATCGAAATCACCGGTGGGGCAGCAGGCGGTGCGCCGATCAAATACGAACTGGACAAGGACTCCGGCGCCGTTTTTGTCGACCGCATCGTCAACACCCCGATGTTCTACCCCTGCAGCTACGGCTTCGTGCCAAACACCCTGCATGCCGATGGCGACCCCACCGACGTGCTGGTTCTGGCCGACTTCCCACTGCACCCCGGCAATGTCATTCGCTGCCGTCCGGTCGGCGTCCTGAAAATGGAAGACGATGGTGGTATGGACGACAAACTGATCGCCGTTCCGCACGACAAGGTCGATCCGTTCCAGTCCCACATCAAGGACCTGGAGGACATCCCCTCCAAGACCCGTGACCGCATCCGTCACTTCTTCGAGCACTACAAGGATCTAGAGGAAGGCAAGTGGGTCAAGGTCATCGGCTGGGGCGATCGCGCCGAGGCCGAGTCGATCCTGCAGACCTCGCTGGATGCAATGAACAAGTAACTCCGCTCCAATGCGGACGTAAGTGAAAACCCCGGCCCGCGCCGGGGTTTTTTTGTGGGATTCCATCCGCCTGGAACAATCGTTTGCCGATTGGCAACACTCAAAAAATCGCGTTAAGGTGACGTTACGTTAACGTTGACCCGTGATATGATCTTCGTGTGAAACGCCGTGATAAAAACAAAAAATCACGGTCTTTGGAGGAAGCCCAATGTCGAGAATTCTAATGCGGCGCGGTTCCGAAACGGCAATCGCCACCATCCTTGCACTCACCACGGGGTCCGCGGCTTTTTCCGCAGCCCTCGAGCGCGCGGTTCCCTCAACCACGCGTATTCTTTTTGAGGAAGGTCGCTACATTGAGTTCGGCGTAAACTATGCCGACCCGGACCAGAGCGGCGAAGGCGCCGATCTCACCGCCGTTGGTACGCCGATCCAGCTTGAGGGCGACACCGGTGATCTCTTCGACAGCCATGTCGGGATCAGCGGCGCCTACAAGGCAAACATCAACGACCGCATGTCCTACGCCATCATCCTGGACCAGCCGCTGGGCGCGGACACCTCCTATGGTGCCGGTACGTTTGATCCGCTGTTCGGGTTCACCTATGACGGCTCGACCGCCGATCTGGACACATACCAGTTCACGGGCATTCTGGCCTACGACATCAACAACAGTTTCAAGGTCTTCGGCGGCCTGCGTGCCCAGCGTCTGGACGCGTCGGCCACAATTCCGTTCGTCTCCGACTATGCCGTCGACGCCGACGCGGACTGGGGCTACGGCTATCTGGTGGGTGGCGCCTACCACATGCCCGAAATCGCCCTGCGTGTAGGCCTGACATACTACTCCAAGATCGAGCATTCGCTGGATCTCGACGAGAGCAGCGCCGCGTTCGGTGCGCAGGATACGGAAACCGATATCGATACGCCGCAGTCAGTGACGCTGGATTTCCAGAGCGGTGTTGCTGAAAACACCCTCGTCTTCGGTTCTGTCCGGTGGGTCGACTGGTCCGAGTTCGCCATCAACCCCGATCAGTATGTCGCCCTGACCGGCGGCCGCGCGCTTGTCGACTATGAGGAGGACTGGTGGACCTACTCGCTCGGTCTCGCCCATCGTCTCACGGAAAAACTCGCCGGATCGTTCTCGGTAACCTATGAGCCTTCGGTCGACGAGACGCTCACGACGCTTGGGCCCTATGACGGACGCACCACGGCGACGGCAGCCTTGAGCTATGATATCGACGATAATCTCAACATCACCGGTGGTCTGACCTACGGCAAGCTGGGGGATGCGGAGAACCTTCTTGAGACCGACTTCAACGACGGTTCCGTCTGGGGCGCAGGTGTGCGCGTCGGCTGGAATTTTTGAGCCACCCGTCCCCTTGCACCGCTTCGTTCCGACGGATATCGAGGTCGGAACGAACGGTACCGGGATTTAAATGCTCTACGAAACTGCGCAGGATTGGAGGAGCGCCCCGCACCGGCGGGTCGCTCTTTTTGGTATGTCGGGTCTGGGAAAAACCCACATCGCCAACATGCTTCGGCATGAGGCAAACTGGTTCCACTATTCCGTCGATTTCCGCATAGGCACGCGGTACATGGGCGAGTACATTGCCGACAACGTGAAGTCGGAGGCCATGAAAATCCCGTTTCTGGCCAAGCTGTTACGGTCGGATTCGATCTACATCGCCTCCAACATCACCTTCAACAACCTCGAACCGCTTTCGGCATATCTGGGCAAACCCGGCAGCGTCGAAAAGGGCGGCATTCCGTTCGAGACCTACATCAAACGCCAGCGACAGCACCGCGCGGCCGAAATCGCGGCCACGCTCGATGCAGCCTATTTCATCGAACGCTCCGAGATGATCTATGGTTACAAACACTTCATCAACGACACCTCCGGATCGCTCTGCGAAGTGGTGGACCCGAGCGACCCGAATGATCCCGTGATGACGCAGATGTCGGCCTCGACCCTGCCCGTCTGGATCCGCGGTACCGCCGAACATCTCGATATTCTGGCCGCGCGCTTCGAGAAAGCGCCCAAGCCAATGTATTATTCGGAGGAGTTCCTGCGGAAGGTCTGGGACGATTACCTTGCGGAGACAGGTGTCGCACCTGAGGACGTCGATCCCGATGCCTTTATCCGTCACGGTTTCCGCTCCCTGATGAACTGGCGCCTGCCCCGGTATGAGGCCATGGCCAAAAACTGGGGCGTGACCATTGAGGCGGCCGAGGTTGCCGAACTGCGGGACACCCGGGATTTCAATCAGCTGATCGAAACGGCCATCGCCAGAAACGGATAGTCCCGATGGGCGGACAGTCACACGGCCACGGACACCACCATCACCACGCAACAAACGCGACGGCACTGGGACGGGCCGCAATCCTGACCGGCGTCTTTATGGTGGCGGAACTTGTTGGCGGCGTGGTTTCAGGCTCCCTCGCGCTCGTGGCGGATGCCGGGCACATGCTGACCGATTTCGCGGCCCTGTCCATGGCCTGGCTCGCCTTGCGTATCGCCCGCAAGCCTGCGGACGAACGGCGAACCTACGGATTTGACCGGGTTTCGGTTCTCGCCGCCTTCGTGAATGGCCTGGCGCTGTTCCTCGTCGCCGGTTGGATCCTGTTCGAGGCGGCAGACCGTTTCGTGGCGCCGGAACCGGTGATGGGCAACCTGATGCTCGCCGTGGCAATTATCGGGCTTCTGGTAAATGTCGCGGCATTCCGGATCCTCACCCGTGGGGACCGGGAAAACCTCAATCTCCGCGCGGCGCTCCTGCACGTTATGGGAGATCTGCTCGGCTCGGTCGCTGCCATTGTAGCGGCCGTGATCATTCTGCTGACGGGCTGGACACCGATCGATCCCATCCTGTCCGTACTGGTCGCGCTCCTGATCCTGCGCTCGGCCTGGGCAATCATCCGCGAAAGCGCCCACATCCTTCTGGAAGGCGCACCGGTGGGCTTTGACCGCGACGCACTGTCACACGATCTTGTGAAAAATATCCCCAACGTGTCGGGAATCAGTCACGTGCACGCCTGGTCCATCAGCCAGGAGCGCCCGGTTGTGACGCTCGTTGCCACGATTGAGCCGGATTCCGACCGTGAAACGGTCAGTCGGAACATCAAAAACCGACTTTCAGAAGAGCACGGGTTTAATCACGCTACGGTTGAGCTTACAACGTCCTCGCCGGAAAGGTTGCCTGACAGGTGTTTGGACCCTATCTAGGCATTCCGCAAATAAGCGAGAAAGAACAATGCCCATCAGAATACCGGAAAATCTGCCTGCAAAGGAAATCCTCCGCCGCGAAGGCGTGACGGTCATGTCGGAGTCCACAGCCAACCGGCAGGACATCCGCCCCCTGCAGATCGGACTTCTGAACCTGATGCCCATGAAGGTCGAGACGGAGACCCAGTTCGCGCGCCTTATCGGGGCCACGCCGCTTCAGATCGACCTGACGCTGATCAAAATCTCCGAACACGAGTCGAAGAACACTCCCGCCGCGCACATGCAAGCGTTTTATCAAACATTCGCGGAGGCGAAGAGCCGCAAGTTTGACGGCCTGATCATCACTGGCGCTCCGCTGGAACATCTTGACTACGACGCTGTCACCTACTGGGACGAGCTGAGCGAGGTGTTTGAATGGACCCAGTCGAACGTCCACCAGACCCTCTGTGTCTGCTGGGCCGGGATGGCGATGCTCAATCACTATTATGGTGTGCCCAAACACGCCCTGCCCGCCAAGGCATTCGGCTGTTACCGCCATATGGCGATTGAGCGCAGTTCACCATTCCTGACCGGATTTTCCGACAGCTTTAATGTGCCGGTGTCCCGCTGGACCGAAATCCGCTCCGAGGACGTGGATCTGCATGAGGACCTGCGCATTCTGGTTTACTCGGACGAGGTGGGACCCTGCCTCATCGAGGATCCGAAGCACCGGGCCCTCTACATGTTCAATCATCTGGAATACGACTCGACCACGCTGGCCGACGAGTTCCTGCGCGACCGGGCCAACGGCACCAATATCGGCGTACCGCACAACTATTTCCCGGACGACGACCCCAACCGGGCCCCGGAAAACCGCTGGAGAAGCCACGGACAGCTTCTCTACGGCAACTGGATCAACCATATTTACCAGACGACTCCGTTCGAACTGGAAAAAATCGGCTCCTGACCGGGGCCTCCAACACCCCGCACTGCCGCGATCTTGCAATTTTGCGTTTTGGTCCCATCTTTGGACGGAACACAAACATGGAGAGAGCGACAGTGCACACGATGGACTATTCCGGAACGATGGACGGGCTGCCAGACCCCGACCGCGACCCGCAGTTCTATGAGAGTGTGCCCTCCCGCCGGCTGGCCGCTTGGTGCATGGATATCGTGATCATCGCGCTCTTTGGCATTCCGCTCGCCACGCTCTTTGGGCTCGTAACCCTCGGGTTCGGGTTTGCGCTCTTCCCCTTCATTATGGTCTGCGTCGGCTTCATATACCGGTTTGCAACACTCGCGAACCGCTCGGCCACGTGGGGCATGCGGTTCATGGGCATCGAGTTCCGCCGCCAGGATGGCAACCGCTTCGACACGCTGACGGCTCTGCTGCACACCGCGATCTACTCGGTCTGCTTCGGTTTCTTCTTCCTGCAGCTTGCAAGCTGTTTGTCGATCCTGATGACGCGCTACCGCCAGGGGCTCCAGGATATCATCCTCAGAACAACGGCCATTAACCGTCCCGTGATTTGACGGGCGGAGATTTACCGTTTGTTCAGAATTTGGTTGCCGAGAAACAAATCCGCTTGCTAGGTTTGCCCTCAAAAACATTGTCCCGGGGCTAAAATGCGACACAGTCTGCCGCAATCGCATCAGTTTTATGTCACCGCACCACAGCCCTGCCCGTATCTTGACGGCCGGGTTGAGCGTAAGCTGTTCACCGCCCTGCACGGTGACTCTGCCAAAAACCTGAATGACGTGCTGTCCCATCAGGGATTCCGCCGCTCCCAGAACGTTCTGTACCGGCCCTCCTGTGCCGGCTGCACGGCCTGCCTTTCGGCCCGGATCGTTGCGCGGGACTTCAAGCCGGGCAAAAGCCAAAAGCGTGTCCTGAAACGCAACGCACACCTGTCGCGCAGCGTCCGCAGCGCCTGGGCAACGGAGGAGCAGTTTGAACTGTTTCGCCGCTACCTTGACGCCCGCCACGCCACCGGCGGCATGGCCGACATGGACCTGCACGAATTTGCGGCCATGATAGAGGAAACCCCGGTTCGCAGCCGCGTCATTGAATACTATCGCGAGGACGAACATACCGGCCGCAGCCGTTTGGCCGCCGTATGCCTGACCGATATCCTCTCCGACGGCATCTCCATGGTCTATTCGTTCTTCGACCCGGACCTGGAGCGCGACAGTCTGGGCAGCTTCATCATCCTCGACCATATCAATATCGCGCGGGAGGCCGGGCTGGCTTACGTGTATCTGGGATACTGGGTCCCCGGGTCGCCCAAGATGGACTACAAAGCCCGCTACCGCCCGCTGGAAATCTTCCACAATGGTACCTGGAAGAACCTCGACGCCGTCTCAGGCGACGCCATCCTTGACGAGACACCGGACGAGTCGGAGTTCCCGGAAAAGGTCGCGGCCATCGAACTGCCCGCCACCAAATAGCCACCACAATCTGTTTGTTCTGAGCGATTCCGAAGCACTGACACGGGCTTCGGGACCTGTCGCATGTCCAAAACCGGGCGATTCACCTCCGTCAGACGGCGGATTGCGAATTTTCAGACAAAAACATATGCATGTTCGGGAATAAAATATCAGGAAACAGAACTTTCCGGTAATTTTTCTAATTCAACCTGTATTGACCATCCGGACCAGGTTCCCTAATACGCGAAGTCCGGGGGAACGGTATGTGCCATCTGGCTCAAAACAGACGAAGGTCGGAATCCTGCCATGGCTGAAACGCCACGACAGCGGTACATATTCGGGCCCCCTGGTGGGGCCTCATGTTTTTGGGGCCGCCGGAAGCCCGTGAAAGGTCGGGCGGAGTAAAGAATTGGAGAATGTAATGACCCGTCGCATGACAGGAGCACAGATTGTCGTTCAGGCCCTCAAGGATCAGGGCGTGGACACCGTGTTTGGCTATCCGGGCGGCGCCGTGCTACCAATTTACGATGAGATTTTTAAACAGAACGACATCCGCCACATTCTGGTCCGCCACGAACAGGGCGCGACTCATGCGGCTGAGGGGTATGCCCGGTCCACCGGCAAACCCGGTGTTGTTCTGGTAACGTCCGGCCCTGGCGCGACCAACGCGGTCACCGGCATGACCGATGCCCTGATGGATTCGATCCCGATGATCGTTCTGACCGGTCAGGTTCCGACCTTCATGATCGGAAACGACGCTTTCCAGGAAGCGGACACGGTCGGCATCACCCGCCCCTGCACCAAGCATAACTGGCTGGTCAAGGATACCGACACGCTCGGCTCCACCATCCACCAGGCGTTCCACGTTGCCACCAACGGCCGGCCTGGACCGGTTCTGGTCGATATCCCCAAGGACGTTCAGTTCGCCAACGGCGAGTACACCAAGCCCGAGGACGCGCCTGTCGCCCATTACAGACCGGCCACGGCCGGCCATCCGGATGCCATCCTCGCGGCGGTCGATGCGTTGGAAACCGCGAAACGCCCTGTGATTTACTCCGGTGGAGGCGTGATCAATTCAGGCCCCACGGCAACTGCGGCGTTGCGGGATCTCGTCAACGAGACAAAATTCCCGATCACATCGACCCTGATGGGACTGGGCGCCTATCCGGCCTCCGGCGATCACTGGCTTGGCATGCTCGGAATGCACGGCACTTACGAGGCCAACTGGGCCATGCATGACTGCGACTACATGCTCTGCATCGGCGCACGGTTCGACGACCGCATCACCGGTCGAACGGATGCCTTTTCGCCACGCAGCTTCAAGGTCCACATCGACATCGACCCGTCCTCGATCAACAAGAACATCCACGTGAATGTTCCGATCATCGGTGACGTGGCCTCGGTCCTGACCGATATGCTGAAGCTGTGGAAGGCCCGCGGCTCCAAAACCAATTCGGCAGAGGTTCAGCGCTGGTGGCAGACCATCGAGGTCTGGAAGGACCGGAAATGTCTGTCCTACAAAAACAGCAGCAGCGTCATCAAACCGCAGTATGCGCTTCAGCGTCTTGAGGCCCTGACCACCGGTCGCGACCGCTACATCACGACCGAGGTCGGCCAGCATCAGATGTGGGCCGCGCAGTACATGGGGTTTGATGAGCCGAACCGCTGGATGACCTCCGGTGGCCTTGGCACCATGGGATACGGTTTCCCCGCATCCATCGGCGTACAGATCGCCCACCCGGAAGCCCTTGTTATCAACGTTGCTGGTGAGGCCTCCTGGCTGATGAACATGCAGGAAATGGGCACCGCCATGCAGTACCGGCTGCCGGTCAAGCAGTTCATCCTCAACAATGAACGGCTCGGCATGGTCCGCCAGTGGCAGGAACTGCTTCATGGTGAGCGGTATTCCTCGTCCTGGTCGGAATCCCTGCCCGATTTCGTGAAACTGGCCGAGGCGTTCGGCGCCAAGGGCATCCAGTGCAGCGATCCGGCGAAGCTCGACGACGCCATCATCGAAATGCTGGAACATGACGGTCCGGTTCTGTTCGACTGCCTGGTTGAGAAGCACGAAAACTGCTTCCCGATGATCCCGAGCGGCAAGGCCCACAACGAAATGCTGCTGGGCGACGCGTCCACGTCGGATGCCATCGATTCCGATGGCGCGGTTCTGGTTTGACGGAGTAGACCCAATGAACGCACTGGCCATCAAAAAAGGCTCCAGCCGCCACAGCGCCTACGACCTGCGCAACCCGTTGGGCGACCACCAGGAAACCCACACGCTCGCCGTGATCGTGAACAACGAGTCCGGTGTTCTCGCCCGCGTCATCGGTCTGTTTTCCGGCCGGGGCTACAACATCGACAGTCTGACCGTGGCCGAGATCGACCACCGCGACCACCTGTCACGGATCACCGTGGTGACCACCGGAACCCCGGCGGTCATCGAACAGATCAAGGCGCAGCTTGGCCGCATGGTCCCGGTCCACGAGGTCCACGACCTCACGGTTGAGGGCCCCTCCGTTGAGCGCGAACTGGCGCTCATCAAGGTCCGCAGCCAGGGCGAGAAACGCGTTGAGGCCATGCGCACGTCCGAGGTGTTCCGCGCCAAAGTGGTCGACACGACGCTCGAGTCGTTCGTGTTTGAAATCACCGGCACACCGGAAAAGGTCGACGCTTTCGTGGCCCTGATGCGCCCCCTCGGCCTTATCGACGTGGCCCGCACCGGCGTGGCCGCCATATCCCGCGGCTTCTGAGCCGCGTCAACCGGCCCCGGAAACGGGGCCGTTTCCATAGCTTCACCGGCCTAACCGCCGAAGATCTCCCCCACTATCGCCCGCGCGTATCCCGCATCAAGGCTCCCGCCATTGAGCAGCCGGTACCAGAAGGCCCCGTGAATGAATGCCGACAGCATTTCAGGATCCCGCGCCCGCGACAGTTCCCCCGGCTCCTGGGCCCGACGCAGCAGGTCCGTGACCATGCGTTCGCGCGGCAAAACGAATCCGGTATAAAAAGCCGCCCGAAATTCAGCGTCCCTCTGCGCCGCCGCGATCAGGGCCCGCAGGGTGTCGCCATCCGTTTCCAGATGGGTAAACACCCCAATCAGAAACGCCTCCAGTTGATCACGACAGGTGCGGTCGTCATCTGAAATCGGCTCCGCCGCATATCGGCCCGTCTCATCAAATACCGCTTCCAAAACGAGATCGGCCTTGGTGTTCCAGCGGTTATAGAGCGTTTGCCGCGCGACGCCGGCAGTCCGGATAATGTCGGCGATTGAGACCTTCTCATAACCTTTCTCCCGGATCAGGCTCAGGGCGGCGGCCTTCAACGCCGTTCCCGCCTCAGCACTCGTTGGCCGCCCGACCGGCCTTTTTTTCTCGTTCATACCCGCATCCTCCCGCGCCTGGCGTACCCGATCACAATTAATAGACTTGCGTCCATAAACGCAAATAAACTACAGTCCATTAAATCACATAACCACCGGAGTCACCATGACCCAAACATCCCTGTCGCCCGTCCGAGCGGGCGCCATAACGGCCGTTCTCGGACTTCTGTCCCTGTTCCCGCCACTCGCAACCGACATGTATCTCGCGGGCATCGGCGACCTCGCTGTTGCGTTCAAAGCGTCGCACACGGCGGCGGAACTCTCCCTGTCCCTTTTCTTCCTCGGCCTCTGCGCGGGGCAGTTGCTGATCGGTCCACTGACCGACGGGTTCGGACGCAAAGTTCCGCTGCTGGCCGGAACCGTTCTCTTTGTGCTGACCTCGATCATCCTACCGCTTGTGGATGATATCGCGGTTTTCAACGCACTCCGTTTTCTCCAGGCAATCGGCGCCAGCGCGGGCATGGTCGTCGGGCGTGCCATCGTTCGCGACCTCTATCACGGCCGTCGGGCGGCACAGGTCATGACCGTTCTTGTAATGCTGTTGACCATCGGCCCCGTGGTCTCCCCAACACTGGGCGGCCTTCTCCTGGAGGCCTTCGGCTGGCAGTCCATTTTCGCGACCATGGCGACGATTGGGGCCGTAGCACTCATCCTGTCACTGCTCATCCTGCCCGAAACCCTGCCGGCAGCAAAACGAACGGGTCGGCCGTTCGCCAGTGGCATCAGAACCGCTACGTCACTTTTGTCGCAGAAGGGCTTTCTCCTCATGGCCCTCGTCGCGGCCCTCTCACAGGGCGGCATGTTCGCGTTCATCACCGGCTCCTCAGGCGTATTCCAGGGCGTCTACGGCCTCTCCACCCACGGTTTCGGCCTGATGTTCGCGCTGATTGCCGCGGCCCTGATCGTGTTTGGCCGCATCAACACGGTCCTGTTGCGCCGGTTCAGCCCGTCGCAAATTCTCAGATGCGGCCTGCCCGCCTTCGTATTGTTTGCGGCCGTCCTGACACTGACAAGCGGCACTGACAATGTCTGGATCCTGGCTTTTCCGCTCTGGCTGACGGTCGGCATGGTCGGGCTGCTCTCGGCCAACGCCATGGCGATGACCATGGAGCTCGCGGAAAACGGCGCGGGCATGGGCTCGGCGCTTCTGGGTGCGATTCAGTTCGCGGTGGCCTTCACGGTCTCATTCTGCGTGGCGCTCGGTGGCACGGCGACGGCTCTACCCATGTGTCTTGGCCTTCTCATTCCAGCTTTACTTGCGACCGTGCTCTACTTCGTCGGAGACCGAACTGCGACGAATGTCACACCACACCAGGAAGCGGCCTGAACGCAAGGTGAAAGGCATTCCCACGCAGTCGTGACCGTGGGGTGCTGGACACCAAAGGCCACCAAAGCCAATCCTCAGACATGATAAACCGTCGTGCCTTTCTGCTATCCGCCAGCGCAGCTTTCGCCGCGCCGGCACTCCTGTCCGCGCAAAGCACCGACCTTGCCACGGCCATCAATGAGCTGCCGCAGCTCCATTCACTACAGGTACAGCGTGGCAATACCGTGGTTTTTGCTTCGGCGCCGCGTGGACCCGGGCTCGACCGGCCAACCAATATCAAATCCTGCTCCAAAAGCGTCGTCGCGCTATTGCTCGGCTCCGCAATTGACAGGGGCGAAATACCGTCAGTGTCCGCCACCATCGGCGAGGTTGCCCCATCCATCCTGCCACGAAACGCAACACCCGGAGCAGACGCCATCACCATGGAGGATCTGGTCTCGCTTCGCGCCGGGCTGGAACGCACTTCAGGTCCAAATTACGGCCAGTGGGTCAGTTCCTCCAACTGGCTCGCGGACGCATTAAGCCGGCCAATGGTGGCGACACCCGGCGGCCAAATGCTCTATTCCACCGGCTCCACGCACATCCTCGGCGCGGCCCTTGCCGAGTCAACGGACCAAAGCCTGCTTGACCTTGCCCGCGCCCGCCTCGGCCGACCGCTCGGCATCGACATCCCGCCCTGGACCCGCGATCCGCAGGGCTACTACATGGGCGGAAACGAGATGGCGCTCACACCGCGGGCCATGCTGAAAATCGCGGTTCTGATGCGGGACAATGGCCGGTACGATGGCCAACAGGTCATCCCGCAAAGCTGGATCGAGGCATCGACCCGCCCCCATACCCGCTCGCCATGGTCCGGGCTGTCCTATGGCTATGGCTGGTTCCTCTCGCGTTCCGGATACATTCTCGGCCGTGGCTATGGCGGCCAGATCATCGCAGCCCACCCAAGGCGCGATCTCGCCGTGGCAATCACCTCGGACCCGACGCAACCGGCCCGGTCCGGAGGCTATTTTGGCGACCTCATGCGCCTCCTTGAAGGCCCGGTTCTCGCAAGCGCCTAAGCCCCAAATCCCTGGGAATTTGCGTCGACACGTCCCCGGTGGGAAGGTACGGTTTCGGCATCTACGCTCATCGCAACGCAGGGAAGCTCCAAATGACGCAAACGCCCCTCTCGTCACTCATTTCCCAGGGCCGCGGCGCCGTTCCCGCCGACATCGTTCTGCGCGGGGGACGTGTATTCGACCTGGTCACCGGCGGCTACCTTGAGGGCGACGTGGCGATCTGCGGCGACACAATCGTGGGAACCTGCGGCGACTACGAGGGACGAACAATTGTTGACGTGAGCGGCAAAACCCTCGTGCCAGGTTTTATTGACACCCACCTGCATATCGAAAGCTCACTTGTCACGCCCGTCGAATTTGACCGCTGTGTCAGCCCACATGGCGTGACCACCGCCATCTGCGACCCCCATGAGATCGCCAATGTCGTCGGCGTCGCCGGCATCGAATATTTCCTCGCCGCCGCCTCCCGCACCGTGATGGACATCCGCGTGCAGCTCTCAAGCTGCGTGCCATCGACAGCGATGGAAACCGCCGGGGCGGAAATCCCCGCCGAGGACCTCGTACCGCTCATGTACCACCCGAAAGTCATCGGTCTCGCGGAATTCATGAACTTTCCCGGCGTCCTCCACCAGGATCCCGGATGCATGGCCAAACTGGAGGCGTTCCGCGGCAGACATATCGACGGCCACGCGCCACAGCTCCGGGGCCGCGACCTCAACGGCTACATCTCCGCCGGCATCCGCACCGAACACGAGGCCACCACGGCAGAGGAGGCGCTGGAAAAACTGCGCAAGGGCATGCGCGTCCTGATCCGCGAGGGCTCCGTCTCCAAGGACCTCAACGCCCTGACCCCAATCATTACCGAGACCAACTCGCCCTATATCGCCTTCTGCACCGACGACCGAAACCCGCTCGACATCGGTGAGCACGGCCATCTTGACTACATGATCCGCACGGCTATTGCCGCCGGCGCGTCACCGCTCGCGGTTTATCGAGCCGCCAGCATCTCGGCCGCGGAGGCTTTCGGGCTGAAGGACCGTGGCCTGATCGCCCCCGGCAAACGGGCCGATATTGTCGTGCTGGACAGCCTTGAGGAGTGCAGGCCGTCGATGGTCTTCAGTGGCGGTCAGGAAATCAACGACGCCGCGTTTGCTGACCGGGAACACATCGAACCCGTGGGTCGCCACAGCGTGAAGGCCAGCAAGGTTACCGCCAAAAGCTTCGAGTACCGCGCCAACTCACCCAGGACCGACATCATCGGAATTGTACCGGGCTGGATCATCACCGAACACCTGGTCGAGGATATCGAGCCAACAAACGGTCAGATCCTGCCCGACCCCGCGCGCGATCTCGCTAAAATCTCAATCGTCGAACGCCACGGACGCAACGGCAACATCGCCACCGGCTTTGTCCGGGGCTTCAGCATGAGATCCGGCGCCATCGCCTCCACCGTCTGCCACGACCACCACAACATCGCCGTGGTTGGCATGGACCATGAGGACATGGCCATCGCGGTCAACCGCCTGACCGAAATTGAAGGCGGGTTCGTGGTCGTGAGGGACGGCAAGGTCCAGGCCGAACTCGCGCTCCCCATTGCCGGGCTGATGAGCCTCGAGCCCTTCGAGGAGGTTCGGACGCGACTGGAAGCTTTACGTGCATCCGCTCGCGATCTGGGCGTGGAACTGGAAGAACCGTTCCTGCAACTCGCCTTCCTTGCCCTGCCGGTCATTCCCCACCTAAAGATCACCGATCACGGCATGGTGGACGTGGACCGGTTCGAGGTCATCGGTCACACGGACTGAAGGGAATTAAACCGGGCGCTTCCTCGCGGCCAGCAGCAGCGCCCCAAATCCGGCCAGCACAAATGCTAAAGACGGTGGCAGCGGAACCGGCGCGATCTGATCCTGCACAAGGCCCGCGACCGTTTCATGACCCACATTGTTGGGGTGGACGCCGTCATAGAACAGAAGCGTTTTCGCCTCATCCGCCGAGCAGATCCGAACATCCGGGATAACGCAGGGAATGGTCGTGGAGGCCAAACCGAAGGCCGACGGGTCCTCATTGAACCTGTCAAAAACCGCCTGCGTATCGAATTTCAGCACATTGAAACCGCCATCGCGCAGGTTACTGATCCCCGCGTCCAGAGTGGCATTGAACGTGTCCGAAAACAGCGATGCCTGGGCCGACAGCGCGGCATTGGAGCCGTAAGCTGGCGTCATGCCAAGATCGGGAAGACTGAAAAACGCCAGATCCCGCACACCGGTCCCGGCGGAAAACGCACCCAGCGACCCGATGGTGGTATTGGCCGCATTGACCGCGGTGGCCGTCACGTCTTTGTTCGTCCCCAACCCAACGATGTCAAAGCCGTCATTGGCTCCGACGAATGTCATCAGCATCGGCCTCGAGCCGAACTGCTCCGGTGTCGTCGCCGAAGCCATGCCAAGCTGCATTTCCAGGTCGGGCACCGCGTCATCATTGGTCACCGCATTCGCACCACCGAAGGCGTAGTTGCGCGCGTGAAGCTCGGCACCGGTGAAACTGCGTGTTACCGGCTCGGCCCAGACCTCGAGATTGGTGAACCGCCCATTGGGATACGGCGGGTTGGCCGGAACAGCGCCACCGGTGGCGGCAAACAGGTTTCCAGGATCGCTGAGACTGTCGCCAAAAATCGACAGCGATGTGTAGTGGTTCAGAACCACCGCGTGCGCGCTGGTCGCCGCGAAAATAGCTGCGGCGCTCAGAACACCAAGGACTGTTTTCCCCATGGTTCCCCTCCCCTGGAAATCCGGTGCAAACTGTCTGCTAAATCCGAGTGTGCCCGGAAACCGACCATCCGCAAAACGGTTTTCACTTGAGGGAGGATTAATTCATGCACTGTGGCGCGGCTGCCAGGGGAGCCGCACCATGCAGCCTCAAAGCCCGCGCCTGCGCGCAACCACCCGCGCTTCTTCGCGGTTTTCAAGCCAAAGACCGGCAATCAGACCGACGATAAAGCCGCCCAGATGCGTCTCCCACGCCAGTCCACCGGCCAAAGCGAAAAAGAACACCACGTTCAACCCGGCCAAAACCAACACCCGCGTCATAACCGGACGTGTTGATAGCCGCGCCCGCGCATGCCTGCGCCAGTCCCAGACAATCCAGACGCCAAGGAATGTAAACACCACCCCCGATGTCCCGATCATAGGTGCGGGAGAGGCCGACAACAGACCGAACATGGCACCGCCACCGATGGCACCCAGGAAAAACAGCGGCAGGATCACACCGCTACCGTATCGATCAGACACAAACCGGCCCATCGCCAGCAGAACCGCCATGTTCATCGCCATGTGTAAAAATCCGCCGTGCAGCACCGCATGACTGATGAACATCGACCAGGGCTGTGCCGCAAAGATCGGCTCCACCCCACGCAACAGAGGCGACCAGAACGCACCGGTATTGAACACGGCCAACCGCAGACCCCGTCCAAAGAGAAGGCCCTCATCGGACATGGTCAGAATGATCTCGATAATTGCAATCAGTCCCACAAGCCCCGTCAGGGTCCGGGGAAGCGGCACGAAATCTCGGTTACCTGGCAGGGGCTGTCTCAATCGAATATGTCTCAGGAACTGTCGGCTCGAAGGGTCATGATAAACCACCATCGCCGTGGTGTCGGATTACTAAGTCTTTTTAACATCTAGCGTTGCGTCGCCACCGGTTCAATGGCGTTGGCCAGTATGGCACCGGAGTGTGAACCAGGACTTACCTGAAATCCGCGGCGATGGACACTCGCGGCGCACCAGGCCAGGATGCCCCGAAACACCCCAGGCCCAGGAACCGAAAAGATCATGCAGGAAGACCGCGCCCCCTCGCTGAACGTGTATGGCGACCCGCTGAAACCCTGCGGCTTCGACCCGAAAACCGGCTATTTCCGCGATGGGTGTTGCAATACCGGCCCGATGGACCGCGGCAAACACGTCGTCTGTGTCCGCGTGACTGAGGAATTTCTGATCTATTCCCGGTTGCGTGGCAACGATCTGATCACGCCACGACCGGAATACGGCTTCACCGGGTTGCGCGAGGGCGACAGGTGGTGTCTCTGCGCGGAACGCTGGCTTGAGGCGGCCGACTTCGGTACCGCGCCGAAGGTAATTCTCGCCAGTACGCATCAATCCGCCCTCTCCGTGATACCGATGGAACTGCTGGAAGAACACGCTCTGACCCCCGTCCGGTAACCGCAGCGCAGCGTGCGTCAGTCGTTAACCACAAAATATCAAACAAAAACTTATCGGATTTCCCTGCCGCACTGCAAAAAACGCATGGCGGAGTTGCGGGAACTCCGGATTGTGCGACGCAACATTGAGGTCCATATTACACGCAACAGGAGTTTTGAGAGTAAGGAGTTTACCCCATGAGCGTCATCACAAACGATCCGCAGACGAAATCCATCCTGTCCACCATCGGTGAAAAGTTCGAGACCGCGATCACCTGGTGCGAGCAGCATTCCCGCCGTGGCCAGGCAGCCCGCGAAGCCGCTGAACTGCTTCAGAAATCCGACGAGGAACTGGCTTCCATGGGCCTGACACGCAACGGTGTCGTACAGCACTGCTTCGGCCCGTACCTCGCCTGATCCACACGAAGGGGTGTTTCAAAGGCCAAGTAACGCCTTTGTAATACCCGAATGCGGGGCATCGAGCCCCGAAATCACGTCGAGATGGTGACGGTCGGATTCAATCGTCTGTCGCATCCTCATGTCAAACCCGGACCAGATATTGGCCAAGAGGGTGGTTTGACGGACGAATTCGGGACGCTCGTCGTCCCCGACCCAGGCATGCACGTCAAAGCTCTCCAGAGGCGCGTGAAGCGCCGGGCTTTCGCGGGTTGCCTCCGCCATGTCGAGTTGCAGTTCGGCATTCATGGCCAGCTTCAGCATGGGGCGCAGATCATGCACCCCACTGATGCTAAAAATTCCCGCAATGCGTTCAGTGACCGCCGCCGCCAGAGAGCTGTCCGCGCAGATCTGCCGGGTCACGAGATGCCCGCCAGCCGAGTGTCCCGCCAGACGGATCGGCCCATCAAAATCCTCCGCGACACGCGTGACCGCGCGGGCAATGCTTTGCGTGATTGAGGAAACCCGGACCTCCGGCGCCAGCGGATACCCCGGCATCACCACCGTCCAGCCATTCCCCAGAGCGCCCTCGGCAAGATGCGAAAAAACGCTCTGATCGAACTTCAGCCAGTACCCGCCATGCACGAACACGGCGACACCACCGGACACGCCTTCGGGCAGAAACACATCCATCACCTCTCGAGGATGTGGCCCGTACGACAGATTGCACCGCATGCGATCAGTCGCCATGCCATCCCGAAAACCCGATGAGCGCTCCAGCCACACGGCGGGAAACTCCTCGCCACCTGGAATATTCGCGATATTCGCGTAGGCGTTGTCCCAGTCCATACCGGTCAGAACGCCCGGAACGTGAGTGTCGTCAGCGACCGGTCAATATGCGGTATGTTGACGATTTTCCCGTTGATATACCGCCCGACATCCTCACCATCGGGGATATAGACCTTCATGATCAGGTCATATTCGCCGGATGTCGAAAACAGCTCGGACGCAAATTCCAGGTCATAGATGGCATCGGCAACCTCGTAGGTCCGCCCAGGGCTGCACCGCAACTGAATGAAAACACAGTTCATTTTGATCTCCTCGGTCTGCGCGACCGGCGGCGCCGGTGGCCGTCACTCTGCCCCCGCGACTTCAGGGATTCAATACCAGAACAACAATTCCAACCGCGACGAGGATCATCCCAATCGTCTCCACCAGACCCGGCTTTTCCCCAAACACGATGCGGGACGTCAGGTAGCTGAACAGAAGTTCAATCTGACCCACCGCCTTCACATGAGCCGCGGAAATAAGCGCAAAGGCGGAGAACCAGCAGAACGACGCCAGCATCCCCGATACGCCAACCGGCAGCGCAATACGCCATTGCCCCAGCACGTTCCCGACCTCTCCGGGCGACCTGCGCCGCATGTAGAGCGTCATCACGACTGTCTGTAGCACCGTCACGCAGGCAAGCGTAAACGCTGCATGATGAAACGAACCTCCATCCCCCTCAAGCGCCAGCCCCGCCGCACGATAAGCCACCCCCGACAGGGCAAAAATCGCGCCACAGGCCAGACCGACACCGGTCGCCCGGCTCCAGATACCCCCGGCCAGTCCGCTCGTCCGCGACAGCAGCAGCACCCCGACAAGGCTAACAACGATCCCGGTCATTGCGGCGGGCGACACCCGATCCCCAAGCAGCACAAGACCAATCAGCACCGCCTGAACCGTCTCGGTCTTCATGAAGGTATTCCCGGCGGCGAAATTCCGAAGCGTGAACAGGTGCAGCAGCAACAGTGTGGCTGAAATCTGACACAGCCCACCCAGCGGCATCCAAAGAAAAAACGACGCGGACATGTCCGGCACGCCCAGACCACGCACCAGGGAAAACCCGATAAACAGCAGCACCGCCCAGGGCGCGGCAAAAATGAACCGCGCATAGGCCGCCCCGAGCACGCTGACCCGCCCCGTCAGGGTCTTTTGCAGCGCGGATCTCACGTTCTGCATGAACGCCGCGCCGACGGCCAAAAGTGCCCAGGTTTCCAAATCAGTTGTCCCTTAAATCCGGCCGACATCGCGACCGCACCGGTCTGATAGCTTTACGGCCGGGGAAACTAAAGTCTCATTTTTGTGGATTTTTGTTCCTGCCTGACCGCCAAATCGGGAACAAACGAGGCCCAGGCTTAGGCCAGCTGGAAAAAAATACCTGTCCAGACCGAAAACCGCTTGCGCTGTTCCCCGCCGGACAACATCCTTGGATAAAAAACAGGGAAGAATACCGGCTTGAACCATTTTGACCCCAATCCGAAAATATCGGACGAGGTACGCAAATCGACCTGCTACATGTGCGCCTGCCGCTGCGGAATAGACGTGCACATGAAGGACGGAAAAGTCCGGCACATCGAAGGCAATCGCGACCATCCCGTAAACCGTGGTGTGCTCTGCGCCAAGGGCTCCTCCGGCATCATGCAGCACCTGTCCCCGGCCAGGCTGCGTGCGCCCATGAAACGCACCGGTCCGCGCGGCTCCGGCGAGTTCGAAGAGATTTCCTGGGAGGAGGCCCTGACGCTTGCCACCGAATGGCTGGCCCCGATCCGGGAGAAACACCCCGAGAAACTCGCCTTTTTCACCGGTCGCGACCAGTCACAGAGCTTCACCGGCTGGTGGGCGCAGCAGTACGGCACACCCAACTACGCCGCTCATGGCGGCTTCTGCTCCGTCAACATGGCCGCCGCCGGCATCTACACCATGGGCGGATCCTTCTGGGAGTTCGGCACCCCGGACTGGGAACACACCAAACTGCTGATGATCTTCGGCGTGGCCGAGGACCACGACAGCAACCCGATAAAAATGGGTCTGGGCCAGCTAAAAGGCCGCGGAGCAAAGGTCATTGGCGTCAATCCCGTCCGCACCGGCTACAACGCCATAGCGGATGAATGGGTCAGCATCACACCGGGCACGGACGGCCTTTACATCCTCAGCCTCGTTCACGTCCTGATGGCGTCCGGCAAAATCGATCTCGACTATCTGTTGCGCTACACCAATGCCGCCCATCTGGTCGACCGTGATCCCAAGTCCCCCAATTACGGCCTTTTCATGCGTGACGAAGAGGGCCGCGAGCTGATTTTCGACCGGGAAACACACAGGGCCGTTCCCTGGGACACGCCCGATGCCAAACCTTCGCTGCATGGGGCCGTCAATATCGGACCAACCCACGCGGTTCCCGTGTTCCAGCTTATGGCGGGCGAATATCTCGACGCCAAATACGCTCCCGAATCGGTGGCCGAGACCTGCGGCGTGTCAGCGGAGAGCATCCGCAAAACCGCCGCCGAACTGGCCCATGTCGCATTTGAACAAACCGTAACGCTCGACCGGCCCTGGACCGATTTTCGTGGCGTGAAACACGACAAAATGGTCGGGAGGCCGGTCAGCTTCCACGCCATGCGCGGCATATCGGCCCATTCCAACGGCTTTCAGACCTGCCGTTCGCTCCACCTGCTTCAACTCATTCTGGGCTCCGTCGAAACGCCAGGCGGTTTCCGCTTCAAGCCCCCCTATCCACGCCCCGTTGAGGGCCATCCCAAACCACATTTCAAGGTTACACCCGGCCTGCCCCTCGACGGCCCCCATCTCGGCTACCCGCGCGGCCCCGAGGATGTCGGCGTCAATGAGGACGGCACCGCGAAACGCATCGACAAGGCGTTTACCTGGGAAAACCCCATGTCCGCCCACGGCATGATGCACATGGTAATCGCCAATGCGGTCGCGGGCGACCCCTACGAGATCGACACGCTCTTCCTCTACATGGCCAACATGGCGTGGAACTCTTCCATGAACACCGCCCAGGTCATGGACATGCTCACGGCCAAACGCGACGACGGCGAATACAAAATCCCCCATATCATCTACTCCGACGCCTATTCGTCGGAGACCGTGGCCTTCGCCGACCTGATCCTGCCAGACACGACCTACCTTGAGCGGCACGACTGCATCAGCATCCTGGACCGTCCCATCGGCGAGCCTGACCTCATGGCCGACGCCATCCGCTGGCCCGTGGTGGAGCCCGACCGCAACGTGCGCGGCTTCCAGTCCGTCCTGATCGACCTCGGCGTTCGGCTCGGCCTGCCGGGTATGGTCGAAGCCGATGGCAATGCGGTTTACAAGGATTACGCCGATTACATCGTGAACCACCAGCGCCGCGCCGGTGTGGGCCCTCTCGCGGGCTTTCGCGGTCCGGACGGCGACAGCAACGGGCGCGGAGAGCCCAACCCGGATCAGATCGAGGCCTACATAAAAAACGGCGGTTTCTGGGGCGCCCATGTGCCGGAGGAAGCGAGCTACTTCAAACCCTGGAACGAGGGCTACCAGAACTGGGCCGTCGAACGCGGCCTCTGCGACAAACCCGCACCTTACCTGTTCCAGCTATACGTCGAACCCATGGCGAAGTTTCAGAACGCGGCAGAAGGTCGCGGCGACCACCAGCCACCGGACAACGTGCGCGAGCAGCTGAAACAGGCCATGTCGCCCATCCCGATCTGGTATCCGCCGTTTGGGGACGACCTGGTCGACAAAGGCGACTATCCCCTGCATGCCGTTACACAACGCCCCGCCGCCATGTACCATTCCTGGGGCAATCAAAACGCCTGGCTGCGCCAGATCCATGGCGAAAACCCACTCTACATACCTGGCGAAATATGGGACGCCCAGGGGTTTGAGGATGGCGACTGGGCGCATGTGATCTCCGCCCACGGCAAAATCACCGTGCCCGCCGCGCGCATGGACGCGCTCAATCCCAACACGGTCTGGACCTGGAACGCCATCGGCAAACGCGGCGGCGCCTGGGCGCTTGATCCGGACGCGCCGGAGGCCAAACGCGGGTTCCTGCTCAATCACCTGATCAGCGAACTCCTTCCACCCAAAGGCGACGGCCTCCGCTGGTCCAATTCCGACCCCGTCACCGGTCAGGCGGCCTGGTACGACCTGCGCGTGCGCGTTGAGCGCGCCGGACCGCAGAAACGCACGGCCCCCGAGGTTTCGGACCAGAAATCGCCGGTCGGTTACGGTCCGGACGTCCTGCGTCAGGGCGAGGAGTGGCTGAAATGACCTCCCTGCCCCAATCCACAGGAAAATCCCTCGGCCTCGTCATCGACCTCGATACCTGCGTCGGCTGCCACGCCTGCGTGACGGCCTGCAAGGAATGGAACACCAATGGCTACGGCGCGCCGCTGTCCGACCAGGAGCCCTACGGCGCCGACCCGGTTGGCACCTTTCTGAATCGCGTCCATTCCTACGAGTACGTGCCCGAGGACGGCTCCGCGCCGGGTGTGGTCCATTTCCCAAAATCCTGCCTCCACTGCGCCGACGCGCCCTGTGTTACGGTCTGCCCGACCGGTGCCAGCCTCAAGCGCGAGGAGGACGGCATCGTTCTGGTCAATGAGGACGACTGCATCGGATGCGGCCTCTGTGCCTGGGCCTGCCCCTACGGTGCACGCGAGCTCGACGCCTCCGCCGGCGTGATGAAGAAATGCACGCTCTGCGTCGACCGCATCTACAACGTCAACCTGCCGGAAGAGGACCGCCAGCCCGCCTGCGTCCGCACCTGTCCGGCCGGAGCGCGCCATTTCGGTGACCTCTCCGATCCGGACAGCGACGTCTCCAAACTGGTCCAAAAACGCGGCGGTTTCGACCTGATGCCGGAACAGGAAACCCGCCCGGTCAACAAATACCTTCCCCCGCGCACGCGGGAGGAAACCGACATTCTCGCGCCGCTGCTCGATCCGGTGCCGGAAGCCCAGGGCGGCTTCCTCGGCTGGCTCGACCGAACCCTGTCAAAGATCTGATTCCATGCATCCGGCACCGTCCATAATCACATTCACGGTTCTCTCGGGCCTCGGCTTCGGGCTCATGATCTGGCTCGGCCTCGGCGCCGTCGATGTCGAGGGCTGGATCGCCGCGACATTCTGCCTCATGGCGCTCGGCCTTGCCGGAGGTGGCCTCCTGTCCAGCCTGTTCCACCTTGGCCACCCGGAACGCGCTCCCAAAGCCCTGACCCAGTGGCGCAGCTCCTGGCTCAGCCGCGAGGGCATCCTGGCCATTGTGACCATGCTGCTCTTCGCCCTGTTCTCGCTGATCTGGGTCTTCGGTGGCGTCCGGTCCGGCACCCTTGGCGCGCTCGCCGCTCTTGCCGCCCTGGCAACGGTGTTCTCCACCGCCATGATCTACACCCAGATGAAAACGGTTCCCCGCTGGCACTCGCCGCTCACACCGGTCGTGTTCCTGCTGGCCTCCCTCTCCGGTGGCGCTCTGCTCGCAGGCATGACCGCGTCGTTCTGGATCATCCTGTCGCTGGGCGTCGTTTTGATTCTGGACAGTGTCCAGGGCGAGGGCCGCTTTTCCCGGGCGAATGGTAATATTGCAACGGCAACCGGTCTTGGAAAATTCGGCCGCCTGCGCCAGCTTGCACCGCCCCATACCGGCCAGAACTACCTGCTGAAGGAAATGGTCTACGTGATCGGCCGGAAACATGCGCACAAGATCAATATAATAGGCATGACCCTTGCCATTCCGGTTCCACTTTTTCTGATCGGCGTATTCCACAACGGCCACACGACATTCGGCCTCGCCGTAGTGAGCCACATCGCCGGAATGGTATTACTTCGATGGCTCTTTTTCGCACGTGCCGAACATGTGGTTGGCATTTATTACGGTAAACACTAACCCCTAAAGCGACACCGGCCCATTTCAGAACGATTCGCCAGGTACCATGTCGCCAGAACTGACCAAACGCACCCGCAAGAAGCTCCGTGCAGCCGCGAAATCAAGCTGCGTGAAACCCGCGCGCCTTCAGGTCGGAGCCCTGTGTTGGCGGTACACCGCGAAGGACAAAATCAAGGTGCTTCTGGTCACCAGCCGCGAGACCGGACGCTGGGTCATCCCCAAGGGCTGGACCATGAGCAACCGCTCCACTGCCGGGGCGGCCGAACGGGAAGCCTGGGAAGAGGCCGGCGTCCGCGGCGACATCAACCCGCAAAGCGTCGGGCTCTACACCTACCGGAAACGCCTGAACCGCAAACGCGCCGTCCGCTGCGTGGTCAAGGTTTTCCCGCTCGAGGTAAAGGAGCAGCTTAAACGCTATCCGGAATCCGGCCAGCGCAAAACCGAGTGGTTCAACCCCGCGAAAGCCGCCCGCAAGGTGAAGGAGCCGGAACTCCGCACCATTCTTCTCAATGCAAAATCCCTGATCGAGCACACGCAAAACCACGGTTCGGTCGTCCGGGCCTCCGAGGATCCCGAACTGCTCGACACAATCACGGCCTGATCCGCGTCACAGTCGCGCCTTATGCCGCGTCCCCGTCAAAAAAAGGCGTGCATTCCGCCACGATGACCGCGTTTTCGTCGAGCGCGCGCGCCATCAGCGCCCGTTCCTCCTCCGGCACCGGCTCCTCAGCCTCGCGATCCTCCAGCGTCCCGTAACCCGTCACATCGAGCGGGTTCATGTCGGCCGACTTGAGCAGCGCCACAGCCTCCCGGACGGCCTCATCCTCGTCAACGCCCGTCGCGTAGCACAACAGCCCCGCTCCGGTCGCCTTTTTGGGCAGGCCATCCCCCTTTTTCCGGCCGACCTGCACCACAAGGGTATAGACCTTCTGTGTCTTCTTTCCGCTCACGCCAGGGATCAGTCGCGCAGCAGATCGTTGATCGAAGTCTTCGCACGGGTCTGCGCGTCAACGCGCTTCACAATTACTGCGCAATAGAGGTTGATACCGTTTTTGGACGGCATCGAACCCGCGACCACCACGGAGCCCGACGGCACCTCGCCATAGCTCACATTGCCGGTTTCGCGGTCCACGATCTTGGTGGATTTTCCGATGAACACACCCATGCCAAGCACCGAGCCCTCACGCACGATGCAGCCCTCAACCACCTCGGAGCGCGCGCCAATGAAGCAGTTGTCCTCAATGATCGTCGGCCCGGCCTGCATCGGCTCAAGAACACCGCCAATGCCAACGCCGCCGGACAGATGAACGTTTTTGC
The DNA here is from genome assembly GCF_049800875.1 of Amaricoccus tamworthensis. Classification (NCBI taxonomy): domain Bacteria; kingdom Pseudomonadati; phylum Pseudomonadota; class Alphaproteobacteria; order Rhodobacterales; family Paracoccaceae; genus Amaricoccus; species Amaricoccus tamworthensis. The sequence goes on from NZ_JBNAFV010000001.1 coordinate 49,508, forward strand.
CGATCTGCGCGCAGGAGCCAACCGTTGCCCAGGTGTCCACCATGGTTCCGGAATCAACAAACGCGCCAAGATTCACAAAGGACGGCATCAGAACCACGCCCGGCGCGATATGCGCGGACCGCCGCACCACGCAGTTTGGCACGGCGCGGAAACCCGCCGCCGTCCACTCGCTCTCGCCCCAGCCGAAGAACTTGCTGTCGACCTTGTCCCACCACGTTCCGCCCTGCGGACCACCGGATTGCGGCGCCATGTCCTTGACGCGGAAGCCAAGCAAAACGGCCTTTTTGGCCCACTGGTTCACATGCCACTCACCGCTTTCGGTCGGTTCCGCCACCCGCAACGCGCCACCATCCAGCGCATTGAGTGTTTCCTCAATCGCCTCGCGCACGTCGCCACCGGTCGACGGTGTGATCGTGTCCCGGATTTCCCAGGCTGCCTCAATGGCGGTTTCCAGTTCGGTACGGCGGGTCTGATCCATCGGGGGCCTCTGCAGATGCGCTGAATTCGGTTTCGCGGGCAGCTATAATTAGTTAACGCTTGGCTGGCAATCTCAGTCCCTGGATTTCAGCAAAGGCAGCAAATGACCGACCTGAGCAAACGTCAAAGCCGTTTCCCCGATGCCAGCGAGGATCTCCGCAGAACCCGGGAAATGCCGGAAACGCCACAGACGGCCAGCCCCAGCTACCGGCTTGCATTTGCTGACCCCGAATTCCTGCAGCGCGACGAGCTGCGCCCGGTCAGGCTCCAGCTTGAACTGCTGAAAACCGAGATGTCGATGATTGAGCGCGGCATCACCTCAACCGTCGCCATGCTGGGCAGCGCCCGCATCCCCGCGCCCGAGGTCGCCGAAAGCACCGAACACCCGGGCCTTGCCGCCATGACCGGATACTACGCCCAGGCCCAGGAGTTTGCCCGCCTCGGCACAATCCGCTCCGTTGCGTCGGGCAACTGCGAGGGCGTCATCTGCACCGGGGGCGGCCCCGGCATCATGGAGGCCGGCAACCGCGGTGCGCTGGATGCGGGCGGTGTTTCAATCAGCCTCAACATCGTCCTGCCCCACGAACAGGTCCCGAACCTCTTCGGCACGCCCGACCTCAGCTTCAACTTCCACTACTTCGCCATCCGCAAGATGCACTTCCTGATGCGCGCCCGCGCCGTGGCCGTGTTCCCAGGCGGCTTCGGCACTTTCGACGAGCTGTTCGAGACCCTGACCCTCGTTCAGACCAAACGGATGGAGCCACTCCCCATTGTCATGTTTGGCCGCGAGTTCTGGGAACGCGCGATGAACCTGGAAGTCCTGGTTGAGGCCGGCACCATCTCCGCCAAAGACCTCGACCTGTTCCGCTACGTCGAAACCGCCGAGGAGGCTTGGGACTATATAGACGGTTGGAAGGCGGAGTAACGAAACCGGAGCCGCAACCAAAATTCCTCCAACCGGCCGTAACTGTCACCACCACAACGCCAAAGCAGGTTCCAAACCCCGTGTTGCCTATCTCCCGCCACTGACATAGCTTCCCGGAAACAAACTTCCGGGAGCAAAAACAAATGTCAGACACACCGCTCGGTTTCGAGACCCTGCAGATCCATGCCGGTTCCAGACCGGACCCCGCCACGGGCGCACGTCAGACCCCGATCTACCAGACCACGGCCTATGTGTTCCGCGATGCCGATCACGCCGCCGCCCTGTTTAACCTGCAGGAGGTCGGCTACATCTATTCCCGTCTGACCAATCCCACGGTTGCCGTTCTTCAGGAACGTCTGGCGACCCTTGAGGGTGGTGTTGGTGCCGTCTGTTGCTCCTCCGGCCACGCGGCCCAGATCATGGCCCTGTTCCCGCTGATGCAGCCGGGCGACAACGTCATCGCCTCCACCCGTCTTTATGGCGGCACGGTGACGCAGCTCTCCCAGACCATCAAGCGCTTCGGCTGGTCCGCGAAATTCGTGGATTTTGACGACACCGACGCCATTGCGGCGGCAGCGGACGAAAACACCAAAGCCATTTTCTGCGAAAGCATCTCCAACCCCGGCGGCTATGTGACCGACATTCCCGCCGTGGCGAAGGTGGCGGAAACCCTCAACGTGCCTTTGATCGTCGACAACACTTCCGCGACGCCCTGGCTTTGCAAGCCCATTGAACACGGCGCCACGCTGGTCGTGCATTCCACCACCAAATACCTCACCGGCAACGGGACGGTCACCGGCGGAGCAGTAATCGACTCGGGCAACTTCGACTGGACGGCGTCCGGCAAATACCCAAGCCTCAGCGAACCGGAAACCGCCTATCATGGCCTGAAATTCCACGAAACTTTCGGCCCGCTCGCCTTCACCTTCCACGGCATTGCCATCGGCCTGCGCGATCTTGGCATGACAATGGCCCCGCAGACGGCGTTCCAGACGCTTCTGGGCATGGAAACGCTCAGCCTGCGCATGGAGCGCCACGTCCAGAACGCAGTCAAAATCGCAAGCTGGCTGGAAAACGATCCGCGGGTTGACCATGTCACCTATGCGGGCCTGCCCACTTCGCCCTATGCCGAGCGCGTCGCGCGCCTCTATCCCAAAGGTGCGGGTGCCCTGTTCACCGTAGCGCTCAAGGACGGCTACGACGCCTGCGTCAAGGTCGTGGATTCGCTGGACCTCTTCAGCCATGTGGCCAATCTGGGCGATACCCGGTCCCTGGTAATCCACTCCGCCTCAACCACGCACCGCCAGCTCTCCCCGGAGCAGCAGGAAGCGGCGGGCGCCTCACCGAACGTCATCAGGCTCTCCATCGGTATCGAGGATGCCGACGACCTGATCCGCGATCTCGACCAGGCCCTGGCCGCTGCCGAGTAATCTAAAAAGCGTGGCGGTCGTGAACCCGGCCGCCACGGCAACCCTCAGCGGTTATTCAATCGCGAATTCCATATCCACGGTCACCGACAGACCCACGGTTCCCTCGGCAACCGGCATGTCCATCGCCATTTCCGACCGGGCAGCCCGCATCACCGGGCGATACCCACCCTGATTTTCCCGAATGCTCATGACCGGCCCCAGCGTCACGCCCGCAGCCTCCGCATGGGTCTGCGCCTTTGCCGTTGCATCCGCCACCGCCGCCTTCCTGGCCTCGGTCAGATGCGCATCCGGCTCCGATACGTCAAACGAGATCCCGTGGATGGCATTCGCCCCTGACAGGGACAGTCCATCGATAACGGCCCCAAGTGCCTCCACATCCCGTACGGTCAGGGTCAGCATGTTCCGGGCCACAAACCCCTTGAAATCATCACCGTTGCTGTTGCCCCGGTTCCGCTCAACCGCCCGCAGCGTCAGATTACTCGTCTGACGGTCCTCATCCGCAATGCCGAGGCTGTCCAGCGCGGTAAACAGCTCCGTCATCGTCTCCGCCACGCCCTCCATGGCCTCGCGTGCGGACGGCTCCTCACGGGTCACACCGATCGTCAGGGTTGCGACATCAGGCACCACCTGCGCCTCACCGACCCCGGTGACGTAGATCCGTCTTTCCGCATCCTGCGCCGCCGCACCCTGGGCCGCGAGCGCCGCCGCGACCATCCATCCGAAAAATGCTTTCCTCAATGTCATCTCCCTCCAAATCTACCGTATCTGCCCAATATGGCGTTTTTCTCCACCATGAGTAAAGCCGCAGCGCCGTAAATTACTGGATTTTTAATAAATTCACGGATAACATCTTCTTCAAAATCACTCGACAAAGATCGGGGCAATATGAGCAGTACCACCATCCAAACGCCGGGAAACCGGCTCCTTTTGCTGTATCCAACCATCGGATACTACATTGGCACTCAGGAAGACCCCGTCATCAGCGTCCGCGTCGATGACCCGGATCTTTCCGACCACCTGCGGTCGATCGCACAGTCCGCCGAGTACAGCAGCGGCAAACTGACCGTGTATCTGCCCGATGAGGCGGTCTGGAAAGGCTTTGTCGAAGGCAGCGGCCGAACCCCGTCCGGGTACATTCGGGCCAGGGATGCGGCCTCAAAGGCACTTTGCCTGCCGACCACGTCCTTCATCTTGGCGCTCGGGCGACAGAACGACGAGGGGCGCACACCGGTTGCCGCCGTTCCAAGATCAACCGCCCGCGAGACGGCGCAGTTTCTGGCCGATCACGGTATCCATCCCGACCACGTCAAATGCTTTCACGACGTTCCCGCTTTCGTGGAGCCGGCCCGCTTCGCGAACCTTCTGCGCGAAACGGCCACCAAACCCGCCGTCCCGGTCACGGCCGGTGCGGCACTGACGGCCCTCCTGGCCTTCGCCTTCTGGCCCGGGTCCGCCGAAAAAGACCCCCAACCGGTCACGACCACCGCAGAGGCGATCCAGCAGGTCGAACTGCCTCCGGTTACCCCGGCCGAAACCACGCCCATGCACCGCATGGCTTCGGCGGTCATTGAGGAACCCGTGGCCCCCTGGTCACCAGCGGCCCAACTGCCCAAAGCGCGCCCGGACGTGCAACAGGAATCCGTTCCCGCACCACAGGAACGCCAGATCCAAATCGCACGCTTCACCCCCGAGGAACCCGTCAGCCTGCCGACCGTGACCGTCTCAACCCGAACGGCCCCCACAGGCACGGATCTTTCCTCCGAGCCCGTTGGGTGGGTGGCACCGAACAGATTGACCTCACCGGACCTTGCCCAGGCAATCCTGCTGAAAACCACCGTCTCGACCCTGCGCCACGACGCGGCCCACCTGCCGGAAGCGGAACCGCAGGTACGGGTGGCCTCCGTTGGCCTCATGCCACTGCCCCGGCCATCCACCGCGACGGAAAAAACCGATACCGAAAACACCGCTGAAGCCCCGGCACCTACCGGCGTCTCGATAGAGGACGCGGCTGAGGCCATGTCGGTCCGCCCGCGCAAACGGGAATCAGCCGCCAACACCGATCTGTCAAAGGAAATCACCGCCGCCGTGGCCGCCGCCAACGCCACCGCAGCCACGGCAACACGCGCCAGACCTCTGCCCCGACAGATCCGGGTTACCGCATCCAGAACCCCGGCGCCCCAGACCACGTTCAAGGCAACCGCGAACACAATCTCGGTCAAACCAACGATTGCGCCACCGGCCCCACCGGTCAAGGTCGCCACGGCCCCAACTCCCAAAACCCAGACCCGCCGGGTTCAGGAACGCGCAGGCCTTGAGCGTAACAAAATCTCGCTTGTGGGCCTATACGGGAGCAAAAGCCACCGCCGCGCCATTCTCCGCCTCCCCAACGGCCGAATGACCAAGGTCCGCCCCGGGGACAGCGTAAATGGCGAACGGGTGGCCGCTGTCGGCAACGATTCCGTGCGCCTGACCGGCGCGCGCTACGACACCCTGCTCCGACTCCCGGACTAAGGCCGCCGCAGCGCATCACACACTTTTGCCTGACCGGACAACTGTCCGGTTGAGCAGTGTGCAAATCACTGAAATAATGCCCCAAGGACATCCACCGTTCCGGTTTCAGCCAGGGGCGTTTCGACCATAAATTCCACGATGGGCCGCCGAAATATGCCCCGGGATCAGGTCGATACGCTCAAAAGCCAAAAACCTTTTTGGGTGGGCAACACCAGGGGGCACCATGTCAATTTCTCTTAATGAGGCATCCACCGTCATGCGTGAGGCCGTGCGCAACATGCTGCGCCGACGGTCCATGCTCTATCTGGTCCAGGGAGGCTTCCTCGCCTTCGCCGGACTGCTCGCACTGATCTTTCCCGTATTCGCCAGCACCGGCATCCTTGTCCTGCTGGGCTGGATGCTCATTCTCATTGCCATTTTCCACGGAATCACCCTGTTCGGCGCCACCCAGGTCCCCAGTTTTTCCATCCAGATGATCTCAGCCGTGCTGCAGTTCATCGTGGGCTTCCTCTTCGTCGCCAATCCCGAAGCGGGCCTCATCACCATCACGCTCCTGATGCTGTTGCTCTTTATGATCGGCGGGCTCTCCAAGATCGTTTTCGCCCTGATGATCCGCCCCATGCGCGACTGGACCTGGATCCTCGCCGGCGGCGTCGTGGCCGTATTCTGCTCGGTCATCCTCTTTGCCAACATGCCCCAGGCGTCCGAATGGCTTCTTGGTTTCCTGCTCGGCGTGCAACTCGTGGCCGAGGGCTGCGCCCAGGCCTATATGGCATGGCGCATCCGCAAGCTGTCGGAACAGCCGGCCGCATGAAACGCGCCCTGAAAAAGACAGCCCCCATGCTGGCCACGGCGGCCATACTGGGCGGCTGTTCGACCCTGCCGGACCTGCCGCCACAGGTGGCCATGAACCGCACCGGCGTCAGCCTGCCCCCGGCCTATGACGTCTCCGACCTCGTCATCGTGACGGTCACACCCGACAACCACATGATCCGCGGCGCGGTGTGCGAGGCCACATCACCCTATTCCACCATCGTGGTCACAACACCCGCCCGGGCGCGCTTCCCCGATTTCGACGCCGCCTCACCACCAATCAACGTCACCTGCAGCGCGGGCGGTCTGAAAGGCGAAGCCGTGTCCGAACCTGCCTGGCGCAGCGCCGCGACCTACGGCTACCCAACCTACGGCCTCGGATGGAATTCCTGGTACGGCCCGGCCGTGAATGTGGGCTGGTACGGCGGGTACTACGGCCGCCGCGCCACGATCCGCTATCCCCAGGTCGATGTGGTCCTCGAGGAACCCAACTGACCGCCGTGACCGGTCGGGGCCATATTTACCCTTTGGCAGCAATAACGGACACATTACATATGGCGTCATGAAGATTTGGAACATCTGACAGGTGAAACCGCACAGCCGCATTCCCGCGATGGTCCTCGCCATCGGCCTGACGTGTCTTTCCGCCTGCACGCTCCTGCCGGAGGACGAACCGGCCCGGCCAGGCACCGGGTTTCAGATCGAAATGCAGGAGGTCCAGCGCCCCGACATCCTCTCCCGCGAGGGGCCGGCCGCGCGATCCTCAAGCCAGTCCGGCGGCATGTGGGGCGTTGTATCGGGCCTGCGGACCTCCGAACAGGTTCTGGTCGAAAACACCGAAAACGGCAAAACCGTCTCCATACCGCTCTACTCCGGCCCCACCGGCGGCGGCGGTATCATCCTGCGCCTGTCCAGGTCCGCTGCGGACGAGCTTGGCATCGAAGACGATCCGGTTCCGATTCGCATGACCGCGGTCCGAATCGAGCCTCAACTGATACAACCATAACGCGCAAATCCGTGTCTGCTTTCCCGACGCTGCAGGGCCGAAAAATCGCCAGCACCGCCCTGCGCGCTTGCAATTGCCCCCTGCCATTAACCATATTCAAATGGGGTTGCCGGAAACATGCCATAAATTGCCGACAACCTGCAGAAGCGGGTCCCGGGCGCAGCAGACACGGAAAGTGACGCAGAAGCGATGATCATTTTGACAGCCCCCTCTCCTTGCCATATCCCTGAGACGGAACGCTCCGGCCGCGGCAAATGGAACCCGTCGATGCTAATGAAACCCGCTTTTTTGGCGCTCCTCGCCCTCGCGGTGGTGTCTCCGGGCAATGCCTCGGCTTTCGAGACGAAGGCCAGGGCCGCCATGGTCGTCGACCACACCACCGGTATGGCGCTCCTGCGCAAGAACGAAACCACCCCTCTGCCGACCGCGTCCATGTCCAAACTCATGACGCTCTACATGCTGTTTGAGGCCATCCGGGATGAGCGCGTCACCCTCGACACCGAATTTCGCGTCAGCAAAAAAGCCCAGGCCATGGGCGGCTCCCGCATGTTCGTTGAGGCCGACACCACCGTTCCTGTCGATGCTCTGATACACGGAATAATTGTACAGTCCGGCAACGATGCCTGCGTTGTCGTGGCGGAAAACCTGGCCGGAACCGAGGACGAGTTCGCCAAGCAGATGACCGCCCGCGCCCGCGAACTGGGCCTCGATGGCACCACACTGAAAAACTCCTCCGGCTGGCCCGAACCAGGCCACGAGATGAGCACCGAGGATCTCGTCAAACTCGCCCGGATGATCATCACCGAATTCCCTGAATACTACGAGTATTTCGCGGAAACCGAATACACCTGGAACGAGATAACCCAGCAGAACCGCAACCCGCTGCTCAATCTCGGCATTGGCGCGGACGGCCTGAAAACCGGCCACACCGAGGAAGCCGGCTACGGCCTCGTGGGCTCCGCCGTCCAAAATGGCCAGCGCATCGTCTTCGTCATCACCGGCCTCGACAGCACCTCGGAGCGCCGCAGCGAGAGCGAGGCCGTGGTGCAGTGGGCCTATGGCGCTTTTGACACCGTCCGATTCCTCGAAAAAGGCTCCGTTGCTACCGTGGGCGACGTCTGGCTGGGCGAGGTCAACTCCGTCCCGCTCGTCGCCGCCACCGACATCCAGATGCTGGTCCCGCGCCAGCTGCGCGACGAGGTCAAAGCCGAAATCACCTATGAGGGCCCGATTGAGGCCCCAATCACCGCAGGCCAGGTCATCGGCGCTCTTGTGGTCAGCGTCCCGGACCAGGAGGACGTGACCTTCGACCTCGTGGCCGGTGCCGACGTGGAACGCGGCGGCCTGGTCACCCGCATTGGCGCGGCGGCCGCCCTGGCCCGCGACCGTGTGGTGCAGCTTCTGCCAGGCGGAGACTAACCATTGTGACCCGGGGGCGATTTATCACATTCGAGGGCGTGGACGGATCGGGAAAATCCTCCCAGGTCAAACGCCTTGCCGAAACCCTGCGTGCGCGCGGCACCACCGTCATTGAGACGCGGGAACCAGGTGGCACGCTGGGGGCCGAACAGATCCGGGACCTGCTCGTCGCGGGCGCCTCCGAACGCTGGTCCCCCGAAACGGAAATCCTTCTCTTCACCGCCGCCCGCCGCGACCACGTGGAAAAGGTCATCCAACCCGCGTTGGAGGCCGGCCACACGGTCATTTCCGACCGCTTCGCGGATTCCACGCGGGTCTACCAGGGCGTGGGACGGGCCGAACTGCGCCAGACCGTGGACGAATTTCACCAAATGGCCATAGCCATGGAGCCCGACCTGACACTCATCCTCGACATGGACCCGGAAAAAGCCCTCAGACGCGGCCTTGCCCGCGACAGCGGCGAGGACCGGTTTGAAAATTTCGGCCTGGAATTTCACCGCCGCCTTCGGACCGGCTTCATGGCTCTGTCCCGCGAGTTTCCCAACCGCTGCACCGTCATTCCCGCCGATGATGGCGAGGAGGAAGTCGCCCGACGCGTTCTTGAGGCGGTGGACGGCGCGTGAGCGAACACGATCTTCCAGAGGAACCCGACCGTCACCCCGGCGCGCCGCATCCCCGCCATGTGGACGCCCTGGTGGGCCAGCAGCACGCCCTGACCGAATTCGACCAGGCCGAAGCCTCCGGTCGGCTGCACCACGCATGGCTCATCACCGGCCCCCGAGGCATCGGCAAGGCCACACTCGCCTGGACCCTCGCACGCAGGCTTCTGAAGGGCGACAGCACGGCGTCCGACACCAACGAAACCCTGCGCCAGATCGCCAACCTGTCCTCACCGGACCTCATCCTGTGCCGCAGACCCTGGGATGAAAAGCGAAAGCGCCTGAAAACCGCGATCACCGTCGACGAGATCCGCGAGATCAAATCCTATTTCCAGATGAGTTCCGCCCGCGACAACTGGCGGGTCGCCATCATTGACTGCGCCGATGAGATGACCGGCTCATCCGCCAACGCGCTCCTGAAAATCCTCGAGGAACCCCCCGCACGCTCGGTGTTTTTCCTCGTGAGCCACCGCCCGTCCATGCTGCTCCCCACGATCCGGTCCCGCTGCCGCGAGTTGCGCGGCCGCCCGCTCGGTCGCGACGCCCTCGCCCAGGTCCTGGGATCCTGCGATGTCACCATCGATCCGGACGAGGCCAATGCGCTTGAAATCCTCTCCGCCGGGTCCGCCGGTGCCGCACTGGACCTCGCGTCCGGCGACGGCATCCAGATCTACGGCCAACTGATCCAGCTCCTGCTGAACGGCCCGCCGCTGGACCGTCAGGTCGTGCGGCGCATCTGCGACGCCTGCGCCACCCCGGCCAATTCCGAGCGCTTCCGCATCACCATCGACCTGCTGGAACTCCTGCTGGGCCGCATTGCACGCGCCGCCGCCGGAATGAACCTCGCCACCGTCTCTGACACCGAGGCGCAGCTTTTTGCCCGTTTTGCCGGCGCACCCGGCACCGCCTGTACCTGGGCTGAGCTTGGACCCAAAATTCGCGCCCGATCCGACCAGGCCCGGCTTGTCAACCTTGACCCTGCCCAGGTCATGCACGATACGTTTGCCCAGATAGGTGCCGCCGTGGCCGACATGTCCCAACCGGTTGCCTGAATTTAAAACACCGCACCGGACCGCCATGCCTTTGCCTGACATCGTAGACAGCCACTGCCACCTCGATTTTCCCGATTTTGAGGACGAGATTCCGCAGGTCATCGCCCGCGCCCGCGAGGCCGGTGTCACACGCATGGTCACGATCTGCACCAAGCTTCACCAGGAGCCCAACGTGCGGCGCATCGCCGAGGGAAACCCCGGCGTCTTCTATGCCGCGGGCATCCATCCCATGAGCGCCGCGAACGAGCCCCTGACCAGCGTCGATGAACTGGTCGGGATATCCAAACACCCGAAAATGGTGGGCATTGGCGAAACCGGCCTTGACTATCACTATACGTCCGAGACCGCTGACATTCAGAAGGAAAGCCTCGCGATCCATATCGAGGCCGCCCGCCAGACCGGCCTGCCGCTTATCATCCACGCCCGTGGTGCCGATGAGGACATCCAGGAAATTCTCACCCGCGAACATGCCGCCAGCCCCTTCACCTGCGTCATGCACTGCTTTACCGCGGGCCGCGAACTGGCTGAAAAATCTCTGGAACTTGGCTTCTACCTGTCCATCTCCGGCATCGCCACATTCAAAAATGCGGCCGATCTGCGCGAAATATTTGCGGCCGCGCCCCGCGACCGGCTGCTGGTGGAAACCGACAGCCCCTATCTCGCGCCCGTGCCGCACCGGGGCAAACGCAACGAGCCCGCCTATACCGCCAACACCGCCCAGGCCATGGCCGAATATCTCGAGCTGGACTACGCCGATTTCGCCGCCCTGACCTCCGCCAATTTCGATCGGCTCTTTCCCAAGGCCGCCGCCTGGAAAGACGGCTGATGGCAACACTGACCGCAACAATCCTCGGCTGCGGTTCCTCGGGCGGCGTGCCCCGTCTGGGCGGCCTCTGGGGCAACTGCGACCCCAGTAACCCCAAAAACCGCCGCCAGCGCTGCTCCATCCTGCTCGACCTCCAGGAGGGCGACGCCCATACCCGCGTATTGGTGGATTCCTCCCCCGACATGCGCGCGCAGCTCCTTGCCGCCGGTGTGGGACATCTCGATGCGGTCGTGTACACCCACGCCCACGCGGATCATCTGCACGGCATTGATGACCTTCGCATGATCGTCTTCAACCGCCGCTCCCGCCTGCCGGTCTGGGCCGACCGGGCCACATCGGCAATCATGACCCACAATTTCAGCTACGCCTTCATCCAGCCCGAAGGAAGCTCCTACCCACCCATTCTCGACCTCCATGACATCGAGGGCCCATTCGAGATAACCGGCGCAGCGGGCTCAATCCCTTTCACACCTATCCCGGTCCATCACGGCCGCATCGACGCGCTCGGCTTCCGCGTGCATTCACTCGCCTACATGCCGGACGTGTCGGACCTGCCCGACAGCTCCTGGGACCTGCTTCGGGATCTCGACACCTGGATCCTCGACGCCCTGCGCCGCGAACCGCACCCGACCCACATCCACCTCGACAAGGCACTGGAATGGATCGACCGGGCACAACCCCGGCGCGCCGTGCTCACAAACCTGCACAACGATCTCGATTACGAGGTCCTGTCCGCCGAAACACCCGACCACATTCTCGCCGCATATGACGGGTTGGAGATCGGCATAGCCCGATGATGATCGTCGATATCCTTTTCGTCATCCTGCCGGTCTTCCTCGTGGGCGGCGGAGGCTATCTGTCGGTCAGGCTGAAATACACCTCCGACACCACGGTCGACGGCCTGATGTCCTTCGCGCTCAAAGTCGCCGTTCCGGCACTGCTGTTCAAGGCAATCGCGGAACTTGATCTCAACGCCAATTTCGACCCGGGCCTGCTGCTCTCCTTCTATGTCGGCTGCACCTCGACCTTCGTGCTGGGCATTATCGCCGGCCGTCGCCTCTTCAAGCGCCGGCCCGGCGAGGCCGTCGCCATCGCCTTTGCGGCACTCTTCTCCAACTCCCTGCTGCTCGGCCTCCCAATCACACAGCAGGCCTATGGCGTGGAGGCCCTGGCCCCCAACTTCGCGATCATCTCGATCCACTCGCCTTTCTGCTACCTGCTCGGCATCACCACCATGGAATTCGCCCGCGCCGACGGACGCAGCCTGCCTGCGACCTTCCGCGCGGTAATCTCCGCGATGTTCAAAAATTCCCTGATGATCGGCCTGTTCCTTGGCTTTATCGTGAACCTCGGCAACATACCCGTACACCACACCATCATGGACGCGGCCGACATGCTCGCCCGTGCGGCCCTGCCAACCGCGCTCTTTGCTCTGGGTGGAATTCTCACACGCTACGCGCTGAAGGCCTCCCTGATGGAAGCCAGCGTTGTGACCGTACTCTCCCTTATCGTTCACCCGGCCATCACATGGCTCCTGGCGACCCAGGCCTTCCACCTGCCCGAAAACTTCGTGCGCTCCGCCGTTATCACCGCCGCGATGGCCCCCGGCGTCAACGCCTACGTCTTCGCCACGCTCTACTCACGTGGCGAAGCCCAGTCAGCGAGCGCCGTGCTGCTCGCCACCGGACTGTCCGTGTTCAGCGTCACGATCTGGCTGATCATCCTGGGCGGCGTCTGACCGACTGGAACCCCAGTCGGGGACGCCCGCTCTCTCAGAAATCCCGCAACCCGCGCAGGTCCATCGCCTCCAGATAGGCCTTCTTGGTCTCCAGCGACGCATTTCCCGCCACCGTCACCAGTACCCGGTCATCCACGATGCCCTGCAACTCCTCGTCATTCTGCGCGAATGTCACCCGCTGAATACGGATGGGCTTGCCACCGCCCATGCTCGCCATACCGGTGATCATCGCGCCGAGCGAGCTGACCATCGGTGAATTGGCCACCAGCGTAATCGTCAGGTTCTCACCACTCCCGGTATACTCCGCCGCAACCACGTTACCGCCGCCGAACATCGCCATGCCCATACCGGCGCCGTCCGTATCACCTTCCGTGCGCGTCCAGCCATCCATGGCCTCCGGCAAAAATTCCCGCAGGGTCTCCGACTTCATGTCCGCAAGCAGAGTTACCGCGTAGTCCAGTTCCTCCTTCGCACCCTCAATGTCGCCTTCCTCATAGGCCAGCAGGGCCTCATTCACGACATCGGTGAACTCATCGGCCTGCGCGGGAACCGCACCAACGGACAGGGCACCAGCACAAACAACAGCGGAAAATTTCAAAAAACGCACAGGTTTAACCTCCCAGTTCCATAACAGCATTTGACGAATTACCTGACGAATCTCTTTCCACCCAAAGCGTTGAAATCCCGGATTTCAGGTAGCGGTGGGTGATTCAGGTCTTTCGTACAACGCTTGATCTGCCGCGAATATAACGCGACCGGCCCCATGATGCACCTTTAAAGACCACCGCTAAACACGGCGAAACGCAAACGAAAAAGGGCGGCACCGAAGTACCGCCCCGTTTTGAAGTCCTTGCCGTGTTTAGTGGGTAACCTTGCTTTCCCACATGTCCGGTGTCGGCAGCGTCTCAAAGGTATGCTCCGGCGGCGGGTTCGGCAGGGTCCATTCCAGCGTCGGATCGGGCTGCGGGCCCCAGTACTGCGGATCGGTCACCTTCGCGCCATTGCGCAGGGTGTATGCCACAATACCGAAGAAGAACACCAGCGAGGCACCGGACAGGAACGCACCCATCGAGGACACGTAGTTCCACAGAGCGAACTGCTCGGGGTAGTCCGGATAGCGGCGCGGCATGCCCTGACGGCCGAGGAAGTGCTGCGGGAAGAAGGTCAGGTTCGCACCGATGAACATCATCCAGAAGTGCACCTTACCGGCCCATTCGGGGTACTGACGGCCAGTCATCTTGGCAAACCAGTAGTAGATACCGGCAAAGATACAGAACACCGCACCCAGGCTCATCACGTAGTGGAAGTGCGCAACCACATAGTAGGTGTCGTGATAGGCACGGTCCACGGCAGCCTGGCTGAGCACGATACCGGTCACACCACCCACGGTGAACAGGAACAGGAAGCCAAGCGCCCAGAGCATCGGCGTCTTAAACTCGATCGAACCGCCCCACATGGTGGCAATCCAGGAGAAGATCTTCACACCCGTTGGCACCGCGATAACCATCGTTGCCAGCATGAAATACGCCTGCTGCGTGGTGGACATGCCGACCGTGTACATATGGTGAGCCCACACAACGAAGCCAAGCGCACCAATCGCGATCATCGCGTAAACCATCGGCAGGTAACCGAAAATCGGCTTGCGCGAGAAGGTCGCGATCACGTGGCTGATGATGCCGAAGCCGGGCACGATGATGATGTACACCTCCGGATGGCCGAAGAACCACAGGATGTGCTGGTACAGAACCGGGTCACCACCATTGGCCGGATCAAAGAACGCCGTGCCGAAGTTGCGGTCGGTCAGAAGCATGGTGATCGCACCGGCCAGAACCGGCAGGGCCAGCAGGATCATGAACGCCGTAACCATGATCGACCACGGGAAGAGCGGCACCTTGTGCAGCGTCATGCCCGGAGCGCGCATGTTCAGGAAGGTCGTGATGATGTTGATGGCACCAAGGATCGAGGACGCACCGGACAGGTGCACGGCGAAGATTGCAAAATCCATCGACATGCCGGTCTCGGTGGTCGACAGTGGTGCATAAAGAACCCAGCCCACACCGGATCCGTTCAGACCGTTACCGCCGGGCACCAGCAGCGACAGCACCGCCATGGTCGTACCGGCCACGAAAAGCCAGTAGCTGAGGTTGTTCATCCGCGGGAACGCCATGTCCGGCGCACCGATCATCAACGGCATGAAATAGTTGCCAAAACCGCCGAACAGGGCCGGAATGACCACAAAGAACATCATCAGCACGCCATGCGCCGTGATATAGACGTTCCAGATGTGACCGTTCTGAACACCGTCCTCCATCATGTACTGGATGCCCGGCTCCATCAGCTCCAGCCGCATGTACATCGTAAAGCCGACCGAAATCAGCCCCACAATCGCGGCGGTAATCAGATAGAGAATTCCGATGTCCTTGTGGTTCGTGGACATGAACCAGCGGACAAAGAAACTCGGGGGTGCGTGATGATCCTGTGCGTGAACGGCGGCATCGGCCATATATACGTCTCCTGACAGCCCTCGTGGCCGAATCCATTGCGGTGGACGGCCTTTTTGGTTGTCTACAGCGACATCCCCCCAGCCTCAAGCCCAAGGTGGCGTTCATGGAAAGATTTGAACGATTTAGAAGCGCACCCGCATCACGCGACCCGACTTGACCTTTCCGCACGCCCGCGCCATGAACGTAACATGAACACCGCGGAAAAACCCGGCCAGCTTCTCGCGCGCGGCGTCTGCCGTCACCTGCGCGGGCACGGTTTCGCTGCAATCACCGAATTTGTTCCCACCTCCGGCCTGCGCGTCGACGTGATCGGCATCGGCCCAAAATCCGAAATCTGGATCGTGGAATGCAAATCGAGCCGCATCGACTTCATGACCGACAGCAAATGGGAAGGCTACCTGCCGTGGTGCGACCGCTACTTCTGGGCCGTGGATGGGGATTTCGACACGGATCTTCTGCCGCAGGATACCGGCATTATAATTGCCGACGCCTGGGACGCCGAAATCCAGCGCTGGCCGGAAGAAACCAAACTGGCCGCCGCCCGCCGCAAGGCACTCGTGCTGGGCATCGCGCGGACAGCCGCCACCAGGCTCCAGACCCTCACGGACCCAAACCCGGCCGGAGCGCCGAATTTATACTGATCAGGCCTTCCCGCCCTTGCCCCCAACCTTGCGGGCCCGTGCCGCGGCGGCACGCAGTTCCTCGGCAATCTCATCGGCCTCATCAGGGTCAAAATCCATGGGCAGGTCGATGCCGTCGCCCTCAATATACAGCCGCACCATGCCCTGGTCGGTCGGACCGATCTGAAGATTTGCCGATACTTCGCTTTCGCGGTTGATACCCATCCCGCACATTCCCGTCATTCAGTTAACGTTTTTTCACAAAACCCTAATGACCCGATCAAGAGGGGTCTTGCAATCATGATTATCCCCCGTTAATGCACCCCCCACGATGTGCCGGCGTAGCTCAGTTGGTTAGAGCGCCTGATTGTGGATCAGGAGGTCCCCCGTTCGAGCCGGGGCGCTGGTACCATCGATTTCCCGAAAATTGCCACGCGCGTCCGGATAGCCGCCCCCCTGCAATTGCTGACCCTGGAACACGGTCCCGCCTGACCCAGGCCATTCCGTATCCGCAATCACCGGATGGTGATGTCCCTTCCCGAAAATTATCCTGGGACCTTCGACGGAAAACGTGATCTGATCCGTTGTGGTATACATAACCTGAGTATCAGAGTGATTCAGACCCGGTGAGATGCCATTGTTTTGCCGCGGTCCTGACACCAGTTAAGTAAAGTACGGGAACACACCAGTGAAAAAATTCGCCACAATCCTCGTTTCACTGGGCATCCTGTTCGGGGCCTGGGCCATCACCTTTGGCCTGCCCGAACAGATCACCCGCCTGTGGAGCGCACCCGCCTCGACCACCGCCGACACCACGGACGGTACTGAGCGCGCGCGCGGCGGTCCGGGCGGCGGACGCGGGGGCCGCACAACCACCGTGGTTCTGGAACCGCTGGAGGAACGCAGCTACCCGCTCACCCTGCGCACCGTGGGCTCGGCGACCTCCCTTCGCAAAACCAGCGTCCGTGTCGGCGGCACCGGCGACGTGGTGGAAACCTTCCTCCAGGCCAACGCGCTCGTGGAACGGGGCGACGTTCTGCTGCGCCTCGACGACCGCGCCGAACGCCTGTCCCTCGAAATAGCCCAGGCCGAACTGGAACGCGCCCGCGACACGGTCACCCGCTACCAGTCGCTCCAGTCCGCCGGAAACCTCACCCTCGCCGACGTCACGCTCAGCGAGGCCCAGGTCGACCTGCGTCTGGCTCAGGCAAATGTCGGCATGGCCGAGGTCGCCCTCGAGGACCGCACACTCCGCGCTCCAATTTCCGGCCGCCTTGGTCTCAGCGACGTCCAGGAAGGCGACCGCGTCAGCGAAGGCGACATCATCGTCACAATCGACGACTCCTCCACCCTGATTGCCGAATTCGAGGTGCCCGAACGCTCCATCGGTCTCCTAGAGGCGGGCAAAAAGGTCCTTGTTGGCACACCCACCTATGCCGGCCGCGTCTTCGAGGGCAAAATCACCGGCTTCGACAGCCGCCTCGACAGCATCACCCGCAGCGCCACGGTGCGCGCCGAAATCGACAATTCCGACGGCCTTCTGCTCGCGGGCATGACCTTCACCATCCGCATGATCGAGGAGACTGAGCCCCTGCCGGTCCTGCCCGCCACCGCCATCACCTGGGAGCGTGACGGTGCCGGGATCTGGATCTCCGACAATGGCCGCGCCACCCGCATTCCCGTGACCATCCGCTACCGCGACGGTGACGAGGTCTGGATCGACGCGGATGTGGCCCCCGGCACCCAGGTCGTGACCGAGGGCGCGGCGAAACTCCGCGAGGGCTCCGCGATCACGGATGCCGCCGCCACCGGGGTCGCGAACTCCCGGGAGACCTCAAACACATGAGCCTCGAGAAAACCCTCCACCGCTCGGGTTTTGCGGGCACCTTCGTCGGCCGTCCCATCTTTGGTATCGTGCTGAGCCTGCTCGTCATCATCGCAGGCCTCGCCGCCCTCACCAGTGTCGACGTGCGCGAAATGCCCGACGTCGACCGCCCCGTCCTCTCCGTCCGCACCAACTATGACGGCGCGGTCGCCGCCACCGTCGACACCGAGGTCACCCAGGTGCTCGAGGACGCGCTCAGCGCACTTGAGGGCCTGTCCTACATGGAATCCGAGTCCAGCGCCGGTTCCAGCCGCATCACAATCGACCTCTCCGAAGGCACGGACGTCAACGTCGCCGCCAACGAGGCCCGCGAGATCGTCTCGGAAACCATCCGCTCCCTGCCCGACGATATCGACGACCCGACCGTCCGCCGCAGTGACAGCAACTCCGACGCCATCATCCGCCTGGCCCTCCAGGGTGACGCCAGCTTTGACGAACTGACCCGCATCGCCGAGGACGTGATCTACGAGCGCCTTTCCACAATCGACGGCATTGCCGAGGTCACCGTGCGCGGCGACCGTGCCAACGAGTTTCGCGTCACCCTCGACATGCCCTCGCTCCTGAGCCGCGGCCTGACCATTTTCGACGTCAGCGACGCGCTTTCCGTCCTGCGCGACGATACGCCACTCGGCGAACTCGAGAGCAGTTCACAGACCATCGCGCTCAGCGTGGGCAATGACGAGGTCACGGTCGACACCATCCGCGAGATCCGTATCAATCCCACCACCCGCATAGCGGATGTGGCCCTGGTGCAGATTCTGCCTGAGGAAAGCACCGTCTTCGCCCGCGTCAACGGCCAGAGCGCGGTCGGCCTCGACATCACCCGCCAGTCCGTGGGCAACACGCTCGAAATCTCCCGCGCGGTCAACGCGGCCGTGGAGGAACTCCGCCCCCAGATGCCCGAAGGCGTCATTCTCCGGGTCACCTCCGACGACGGCGTCTTCATCGAGGGCTCCATCCGCGAGGTCGTCAAATCCATCATGCTCGCGACGGTCATCGTGATCGCGGTCATCTTCCTCTTCCTGCGCTCGCCCCGCGCCACCCTGATCCCGGCCCTGACGATCCCCGTGGCCCTGATCGGCACCCTCGCCGCCATCTGGCTCACCGGGTTTTCCGTCAACACCATCAGCCTGCTCGCTCTTGTTCTCGCCACCGGCATGGTCGTCGACGACGCCATCGTCGTGATCGAGAACGTCGTGCGCAAACGCAAGGAAGGCCTCGGCGCCTTCGCCGCGGCCGCCGCCGGTACCAACGAGGTGTTCTTCGCCGTCATCTCAACCACCGCCACACTCGCGGCGGTGTTCATCCCCATCTCCTTCCTGCCCGGTCAGGCCGGTGGCGTCTTCTCCGAGTTCGGCTTCGTTCTCGCCTTCGCCGTCACGCTGTCATCGGCCACGGCGCTGACCCTCGTGCCCGTCCTCGCGGCCCAGCTTGACCCGGGCAAACCAAAGCCCGGACACAAATCCGGACCCGCGGAACCCACGCGCCTCTCCCGCGCCTTTGACGCGGTGATGGACCGGGCCATTCGCACGCCACTTCTGGTCCTCTCGGTCGCGGGCGCGCTCGTGATCGTCTCCCTCGGGGCGGCCCTCACCCTGCCCTCGACAGTCACGCCATCCGAGGACCGGGGCTTCTTCCTCGTCTTCGCCCGTGGCGCATCCGACACCACCGTTGAATACCTCGACACCCAGGTCACGCAGGTTGAGGACATTCTCGCCCCCTACCAGGAGAGCGGTCAGATCGAAACCGTTCAAAGCATCATCGGCGTCTGGGGCGGCAGCAGTGCCTTCATCATCGTGCGCCTGCCCGACTGGGACGAGCGCGATTTCACCCAACAGGAACTGATAACCGAGATTAGCGGCAAGCTCTCCTCGGTCCCCGGCGTTCAGGTCGGCGCCCGCTCAACCAACTCGCTGAACATCCGTGGCGCGGGCAACGGCCTCGGCTTCGCCATCACCGGCACCAGTGTCGAGGCCATGACCGAGGCGGGCGAGGCCCTCGTCGCCGCCATGCAGCAGGACCCGACCTTCCTCAACCCGCAACTGTCCAACACCAGCGTCGAGGCACAGCTTCAGGTCACCGTGGACGACACCGCCGCCGCCGACATGGGCCTCGCCCCCTCGGAAGTCACCAGCCTCGTTTCAACCCTTGTTCAGGGCGATGTCGCCGTCAGCGTGTTTCTCGATGACACCGAGGTGGACGTGAACGTTGTCCCCGGCGGCGAACCCATCGACGACCCCTCCGACCTCGCCTCCATGTCGATCCGCCTCGATGACGGCTCCTTCGTGCCGCTCTCATCCCTCGCCAGCCTCGAAACCGTGGTGCGCCAGTCCCAGATCGAACGCCAGGGCGGATCGCTCTCGGTCGCGCTCCAGTCCAACCTCGGCGAGGGCGTCGACCTTTCCACCGCAATGACCCGCCTCCAGAACATCGCGGATGACACGCTTCCCGATGGCATGGCGCTGATCTTCACGGGCGAGGCCGCGGCGCTGAACGACAGCACCCAGGCCATGTACATGGTCTTCGGCACCGCCATGCTCGTCGTTCTGCTGGTCCTGGCCGCCCAATTCGAGAGCTTCGCCAGCGCCATCGTCATCATCCTGACCGTCCCCTTCGGCCTCGCCGCCGCCCTTATGGCCATATCCCTGACCGGGGGATCACTAAACTACTACAGCCAGATCGGTCTGGTGATGCTCATCGGCGTGATGTCGAAAAACGGCATCCTGATCGTGGAGTTCGCAAACCAGCTGCGCGAGGCCGGTCAGGACATCGACACCGCCATCCGCAACGCCCTGCGCCTGCGCATCCGGCCCGTAATGATGACCATGGTCTCCACCGTTTTCGGCGGCCTCCCCCTGATCCTCACCTCCGGGGCCGGGGCCGAGGCCCGCGTGGCCGTGGGCTGGGTCATCGTCGGCGGCCTTGGTTTTGCAACCGTCTTTACCCTGTTCCTCACGCCGGTCTTCTACCGCTGGATCGCCGTCTGGGGGGCCGCTCCCGGAGCCGCCGCCAAACGCCTCGACGCCGAAACCCGCTCGGCCATGGACGAACCGACCCAGGCGGAACCCGCCACGTAAAAATCCCAATTGGCAGAATCCGAGGGGTCTTTGTCCTAACGGTCAGGTCGCCAAAACGCTAGTGTCCGACCATGGAACAGAAACGGACATGTCAGACAGACCGGCGCGAACGGTCCATCGTGATGGTAACCTATCCCGACGCCCACATCCTCGATGTGGTCGGCCCGCTGGAGGTCCTGACCGGCGCGAAGTATTTCCTCCCCGCCGGCCCCAACCCCTACGGGGTCAGCGTCGTCGCCAAATCGCCCGGCGCTATCGCCACCACCTCCGGCCTGACCCTGACCGCCGACCGCAGCTTCGCGGACGCCACGGATGACACCGCCCCCATCGACACCCTGATCGTCGCGGGCGGCCACGGCACCATGGCCGCGGTCGGGGATGCGGAACTCCTCGCCTACGTCCGCACCGCCGCCACCCGCGCGCGCCGCATCGTATCCATCTGCACCGGCGCGATGATCCTCGCGGAAATCGGCCTGCTCGACGGAAAACGCGCCTGCACCCACTGGTGGTGGTGCCCCATCCTCGAAAAGCGCTACCCGAAGGTTCAGGTCGAACGCGACGCCATCTACCTGCGCGACGGCAACATCTGGACCTCCGCGGGCGTGACCGCGGGCATGGACCTCGCACTCGCACTGGTGGAAATGGACTGGGGCCATGACGTCGCCCTCCAGGTCGCCCGCTACAATGTCATGTACATGATGCGCCCCGGCGGCCAGTCGCAGTTCAGCGCCCATCTCGTCGCCCGCCATGCGGAGGACCCCGCCATCGACGACACGCTCAAGCACATCCTCGCCAATCCCGGCGATCCGCTGACCGTCACGGCACTCGCCGCCCGCGCCTGCCTCTCCGAGCGGACCTTTGCCCGCCGTTTTCGCGCCGCCACCGGCATGACCCCGGCGGCCCATGTGGAAACCGCCCGAGTCCAGTCCGCCCGCGTGGCACTGGAAACCACGGCCCAAAGCATCGAGCACATTGCCCGCGACACCGGCTTTGACAATGCCGAACGCATGCGCCGCGCCTTCCAGCGCCACCTCGGCATTTCCGCCACCGAATACCGCGACCGCTTCCGCCGCTCCGGGCCCGACCGCATCCGCGACGGCCCCGCCTGAAGCCCGCCACATCGCAATCACGACCACACCCGCGCGAACACCCGTCCGCGCGATCCAACTCTAATTGTCTCAAACCAAAGGACCAAACCATGAAACCGACATACCTTGCCGCCCTCTTTCCCGTACTCCTCGCCGCCTGTTCCGGCACCGGATCGGACTACCAGCCCATCACCGACGGCACCCGCGCCGCCTCCTGGGACAGCGACCTGACCGCCTGCCAGACCCTCGCGCGCAACCAGGGCCAGTTCGATGACGAAACCGCCGGGGCCGCCGCCATGGGCGCGGGTGCCGGCGCCCTGCTCGGCGCAATGGATGACGATGGCGACGCCCTTGGTGGCGCCCTCGTCGGTGCCGTCGCAGGCGGCGCGGCAGGAGCCGTCAGCGCCAATGACCGCCGCCAGTCCATCGTCACCGAATGCATGCGCGGTCGCGGCCACAACGTCGTAGGCTAAACACCCGCACACTCACACAACCTGACCACCCGGAGGCACCCCACCATGAAAACCGTATTCATCGCAGGTGCCACCGGATACCTCGGCCGCCACCTCTGCGCGGAATATCAAAGCCGCGGCTGGCGGGTCCATGCCCTCGTCCGCAACGCCAGCAGCGCTCAAGACCTCCAGGCCGACGCCCTTATCGAGGCGGAGGCCACCCTGTCCGAAACGCTCACCGGCACCATGACCGGCTGCGACCTCGTCATCTCCGCCCTCGGCATTACCCGACAAACGGACGGGCTCGACTACCGCGAGGTCGACTACGCCGCCAACCTGAACCTGCTCAACGAGACCCAGGCGGCGGGCATCCGCCATTTCGCCTATATCCACGTCCTGAATGCCGACAAAATGCCCGACGTACCCCTCGTCGCCGCCAAATCCGCCTTCGCTGACGCCCTTCGCCAGGCCGACATAACCTCCACCATCATCGCGCCCTCAGGCTACTTCTCCGACATGGCCGATTTCCTCAACATGGCCCGCTCAGGCCGTGTCTGGCTGTTCGGAACCGGTGATCTGCGCCTAAACCCCATCCACGGTGCCGACCTCGCCAAAGCCACTGCCGACGCCATTGCCGAACGGCGCCCCCATCTCGACATCGGCGGCCCGGACATCCTCAGCCACACCGACATCGCCGGGGCCGCCTTCCGCGCCATCAATAAACCCGCCCGCATCACCCGGCTGCCCGACTGGACCCGCCGTGCGGCCATCGCACTCCTGCCCTGGATCACACCCCGACGCATCCACGGTCCGGCCCTGTTCTTCCTCACCGCCTTCGGCATGGAAATGACCGGCACGCCCCACGGCACCCGCCACCTGGCCGACCATTTCGCGGACATCACTCCCGGCAAAACCGAAAGCACGTTCGACCCATGACCCTCCAAAACACCGCCGGCCCCGCCGCCATCCTCTGCGGCGCAACCTGGCTCATCGGCATGGCCGTCCTGATCCTTCTGCTCGCCCCAATGGGCTACGGCACCCATGACGTCGATCCAAACGCAATCCTGACCTTCAACGCCACACGACCCGGCATCCTCACGGCATTCAACACCGTAATCTACATCGTCAACGCCGCGGCACTCGCGTCTCTCGTGGTCATGCTCCCGCACGGCCGCCACGACGCACCGGCTGCCATCACACGCGCCTTTGGCCTGATCTGGGCCACACTCATCCTTGCAGCGGGAATGGTCGCAAATGTCGGCCTCGAGCGCGCCGCGCACATCCTGCCAGCCGACCCCGACCGCGCCGCCGACCTCTGGCTGACGCTCCACACCGTTGAACAGGGCCTCGGCGGCGGCAATGAGATCGCGGGCGGTCTCTGGATCACCTGCGCCTCCCTGACCACCCCCGGTCTGCCCCGCGCCCTGACCGCGCTCGGCCTCGTGACCGGCCTCGCGGGCCTTGCCACCATCGTCGCGCCAACCGGCGAGACCACGGGCACGATCTTCGGCCTGGGCGGCATCGCCTGGTTCCTGACCCTCGGCGCGGCACTCACCCGCTCCGGTTCCCCAGCACAACGAAAAACGGCCACCGTTTCCGGTGGCCGCCGAAGTTCGGCAAAGCCGGGATCGTAACTGCCCCGGAGATTATTCCTTACGCCGACCCGTTTCCTGAAGATTGGAATCCAACTCAATGTCATACTGCCCATCAGCACAGAACACGTCATCGAGTTCATAGCCGTCATCCTCGACCTCAATGTCGCCCGGATCCATCTCACACTGAACCGACGCCAGATACTCCATGATCTGCGCCTGAACCTCTTCCGACACCTCCTCATCGGCAATGGCGGGAACGGAAGCGAATGGCAGGCACAGCGCCGCCGCGAACAGGGTCTTTTTAAGCATCGAATGTCTCCTGAAACCTACTGGATCTGAAAGGTCACGCTCTGCGCCTCACCGGTCGAACCGGGAATGCTGAGCGTATAGCTGCCAGGCTTGATCGCCACGAACGAGAGCCGCGCGGTGCCACCGGCATCGAACTCCAGGCTGTCAATCGCCATGGGCCGGATCTCAATGTCGTTGATCACGATCTCATTCATCCAGATCGCCCGAAAAAAACCCGGCCCCGACACGGCCAGTTCCGCCGTCCCGTCCGCCGTGATGTAGATCTCGTAATAGGCACCGGACTGCAACGCCACCGGACCCTCACCGGCATAAAGCGGCTTGCCCGAGGACAGTTCCAGCTCCACCGGCTCGCCACGGTTGCACGACGCCAGAACCCCGGCAAATCCCATGTTGTCACAGAGCGGCGCCGCCGCCGCAGGCCCGGCCATCAGTGCCGCGAACGCCGCAAGATACAGTTTCCTCACGTCCCTTATCCTCCCTCTTTGTTATTGATCCGGCGCCACGACAACGCCCCAGGGCTGCTGTCCGACCTGCACGGATTTGATGACCTCCTCCTTCTCCACGTCGATGATCGACACGTCATTGGAGTTGCCATTCGTCGTAATCAGAAACTTCTCATCCGGCGTGAACCCAAGCTGCCAGACCCTCTGCCCCACCAGCAGGTATTCCAGCACCTCATCGGTTTCGCCATCAATCACCGCCACCCGGTTCGACGGCCCCAGGGCCACAAACACCCGGCTGGCATCCTCCGTCACCTTGATTCCCACGGGCTGAAGCCATTCCGGCTGAACACCCGCCACCTCAAAAGTTATCTTTTTGGTGATCGATGGCGCATCCGCCGTCAGGTCAATGACGCTCACCGTGCCACCGATCTCGGCGCTCACGTAAAGCTTGCTGCCATCGGAGGTGAACTCCGCATAGCGCGGCCGCTGGTCCACCAGCACGTTATGGACGATCTCATACGTTTCCGTATCGATGAAATGCGCCATGTTTGTGGTCTCGGAGGTATTGATCACGATCCCCGCATCGGGGCTGATCGCCATCCCCTCCGGCTCAACCCCCACCGGCACCTCGGCCAGCACCTGATGGGTCTCGGTATCCACCACCGTCACCAGGTTGTCGTCCTCGTTGGCAATATAGAGCGGATTACCCGACGGATGGATCACAAACAGCTCCGGATCCGGCCCGGAAGGCAGCGTGTGCAACTCCTCAAACGTGTTCGGGTCATAGACCCGCACCAGGTCGTCATCCGACGAGCAGACATAAAGCTCGCTTCCATCGGGCGCGATCGTAATGCCCCGCGGCCGGTTTCCGGCCGGAAATTCCGTAATCTGTTCCCAGGTTTCGCTGTCGAGCACCGTCACGGTGTTCCCGCGTTCGTTCGACACGAAAACATTATTGGCCAGCGCCGGGGCCGCCATCACCGACAGCCCTCCCAGCAGCAGATACTTTATCATCAATTCCCCCCCGCAAAGGCACTGCAGTTGTTTTCCGGACGATCAAGTCCGAGAGTATCCAGAAGGGACACCTGATGCAGAAATCCCTCCTGCGGGCTGACACTTACGGTCATTCGCCCGTTGGACAAAAGAATGGGCTGGCGAAGCTGCCCGTTCCAGTCACGGAAGGTTACCGGGACGCCTTTGAAGGCGGCAAGTTCAAACTCGTCGCCAAGCATGTATTCACGTAATACTTTAGGATCATCCGAGCCGGTTCTCGTCACCGCCTCACCCACAACACGCACCGCCAGCCAGGTCTGGTAGTCCAGATCATCCATCATGCGACCGGCCGAGTCCTCAAACCGCGTCTGCATCTGCGTGGCCCCCCAGCTTTCATGGGTCGGCGCCCATGTCACCGGCCGCAGCCCCGCCGATCCCGCCACCGGTGCGGGCTCCCAGACATGATAGGGCAGATACTCGGCAAACACGTCCGAGGCATCCGCCGCCACGACCACGTCATGCTCCTCCGCATCCTGGGTGAAGACGGGGATCTGTTTCTGGACCAGAACATGCCCCGAATCCGACACCCGGCTGCCCCCGGTATCCTCAAACGTGCGTTCCTCGACGATCTCCGCACCAAACTTCCGCGCCGACGTCCGGTAAGCCTCTGCCAGCGCAACATCCTCCGGGTTCGACCCCGCGATCAGAAACCACTCCGTCCAGCGCTTCCAGACCAGGAACTGCGTCACCGCATCCGCCCGCATCGCGTCACTCGGGGCAATATGCAAAAGGTTCGCCCGACACCGCTCATCGCGCAGGGTCGTATCTCCGCTGGACGCATTAAAAAGAACCGCATCCTCCGGCGCGGCATCCACCATCGCAAGCATGTCCTCCGAACTGCCGACCAGCACGAACAGCCTCAGACCATCCTCCACCAGCGCCTGAAAATCCGCCATCGCGTTTTCCGGCGTGGTCGCCACCTCGACCAGCTCATGCGTCTGTCCCAGAAACTGTCCCGTCGTCCGGTTGTCATCCGTCGCCACACGCGCCCCGGCAAACGCCCGGTCCTCCTGCAGCAGATCAAGACGGGAAAGGGGAAGGAGAGAGGGATAATCAATGCGCAACACCGCAACAGTCGCCGTCTGTGCCGCAGCCGGGAAAACCGCACCACAGACCAGAACCGCCGTCGCCGCAGACAGACACATCCGCTTCATCCATGAAACCAGCGGACCGGCGTCAAGCATATCAGTCATTTATCCCCAATCTCCTCCCAGAACCTTTTTGCTAGCACGCCCCTCCCGAACCGTGCCTCCCAAAAAATACCGGGAACATTCGGCAATGAAACCGGGAAACGCCGCGGGACTACTAAAGTCTGTATGCACACCTTCCCTCCGGCTTCCAAAGCGCATCCCTGCCTTGGCGCTGGCCAACCACGCCCAACAGGGCTATCGACAGTCATGCATGTTTTCCGAAACGCCCGCCCCGCCGACGCCCGACGCTGTTACGACATCGAACAGGCCGCCTACGAGGGCGACGAGGCCGCAACCCTCGACAAAATCGCCAGGCGTATCGACCTCTACCCGGACGGTTTCCTGATCCTCGAAATCGACAACGACATCGCGGGCTTCATCAACTCCGGCTGCGCCCATCAGGTCGAAATGTCCGATGATGACTTCAAGGAACTCGTGGGCCACGACCCGCTCGCCCCGAACGTCGTCATCATGTCGGTGGTCATTGATCCCCGATACCAGGGCAGAGGGCTGTCCCGCACCCTGATGACCGAATTTGTAAACCGAATGCGGACCGCAGGAAAACGCGAAATCCACCTCATGTGCCGCGACCACCACATCCCCCTCTATGAGCGGCTCGGATACCGATACGACCGCCCGTCCGCATCCGGTCACGGCGGCATGACCTGGCACGAAATGTCGATGATCCTCTGACGGCCCACCCGTCCCAGGCTCATCTTTTCGTTCGACTTGCTCCCCCGCCCAGGTCTATCGTGGCCGCCCGGCGCATTGGGGAGGATCCGGCATGTTCAGGCGCATGCACCTGAAACAACAGGTGGTTTTCAGCATCATGGCGGTCCAGCTTCTGGTACTGGCCTTCGGTGCCGCGGTGCTCGTGGCCAATGCCCGCAACGCCGTCGCCGTGGAAATCGGCGCGGGAGAACGCAGCGCCCGCGCCCTGGTCATCGCAGCCCTGGGCTCCGCCCTTCAGGACACCCCACCGGGCGAGGTCCTGCCCCGTCTCGCCGACATTCTCGTGCAGCCCCGCCATGTCGACCTCTCCCTGATCGACGCCCAGCGTGGCCTGATCCGCGTCCGCGAGGTCCCGCTGGACGACCTGCCCACACCCGCGCCCGCCTGGTTCACCACCCTTGTCTGGCCCGAACCCGTCGAAACCCGCGTGCCCGTCCAGGTCAACGGTCGCGACTACGGCTATGTCTCCATCACCACCGCGCCTGCCGATGAAATCGCCGAGGTCTGGGCCGACATCAGGGGCCTGTTCTGGATCATCGCGGGTTCCGCCGTGTTCTCCGCAGCCCTGCTCTCCTGGCTCGTCCACCGCGCCCTGCGTCCGCTGGGCCGCCTGCGCACCGCGCTGAAAACCCTGCAGGACGGCGATCTCGCCACCCGCATCCGCCCCGGACGCCACCCCGATCTCGCCCCCATCACCGAAGGCTTCAATGCCCTCTCCGCCAGCCTCCAAACCGCGAGCGAAGAACGCGCCAGCCTCAACCGCCGCATCGTTGAACTGGCCGACGCCGAACGCCGCGCCATCGCCATGGAACTCCACGACGAGTTCGGCCCCTGCCTGTTCGGCCTCAAGGTCAAGGCCTCCGCCATCGCCCGCGCCTCCGACGACCCAAAGATCACGGCCGACGCCGGGACCATCCTCGAAATTGTCAGCCAGATCCAGGCCTCCAACGCCCGCCTCCTGACCACGCTCCGCCCCATGGCCATCGGCCAGCTCCCCCTGACCGACGCCCTGCGCGACCTCTTCGAGGCCTTCCGCAAAACCCATCCCGGCATCGTCTGGCACATAGACCTGCCGGACGACCTGCCCGAAACACCGGAAATCATCGACCTCACCGTCTACCGTTTCTTCCAGGAGGGTACCACCAACGCCCTGCGCCACGGCACCCCGCAGAACATCCGCGCCGGCCTCACCACCGACACCAAAGGCCAGATCCACATGACAATCGAAGATGACGGCCCCGGCATAGATGAAAAAACCAGCGAGGGCCGCGGCCTGACCGCCATGCGCGACCGCATCGGCGCCGTCGGTGGTCAGCTCACCATCGACCGCCCCGACACCAGCGGCACCCGCCTGAAGGCCCGCTTCCCCCTTTCCGCCGACACCAAATCCACTGGCGACCTGAGTATCGCATCATGAAATCCGCTCTTGTCATCGACGACCACCCCGTCGCCCATCTCGGCTGCCGCCAGCTTCTCACGGAGGCGGGCTACGACACCATCCACGAGGCCCTGACCGACACCGGGGCCCTCAAACTCGCCGACGCCCATTCCCCGTCCCTGATCGTCCTCGACCTCGGAATGCCCGGCCTCGGCGGGCTGAACCTCATCGAGCCGCTGCTCCGCCGCCTGCCCGACGCGCGGATCCTGATCTTCTCCATGAACGAACAGACCGTTTTCGTCTCCAAAGCGCTCGAGACCGGCGCCACCGGCTACCTCTCCAAAAACTCCGCGCCCGAGGATTTTCTCGCCGCCGTCGAGGCGCTGGAACAGGGCCGCCTCTACCTCTCCCACGAAATGGCCCTTGCGGTGGCCAGCAAAGGCATCGGCGGCCGCGCCGACCCGCTCTCAACGCTCACCGAACGCGAACACCAGGTCCTGCGCCTCATCGGCCAGGGCCAGGACCTCCAGTCCATCGCCGACGCCCTGCGCGTCAGCTACAAGACCGCCGCCAACACCTCGTCGAACGTCCGAAAAAAACTCGGCGCCTCCAGCACCACCGACCTCATCCGCATGGCAATCGAGGCCGGCTTGACACGCTAGACCCCAACAGCCCACAGGCTCCGCCAGCCCCTCGTACAGCCCGCCACGCTGAGCGGGCATTTGCCGTCTGCGCGCCGGCAAAACCAAAATTCTTCCGCGCAACGACTGGACACTCAACCGCGAACCCCTATACGTAATGTTATATTATAACGAACTGAGGATTACTCCCATGCCGTCCCGTTTCCGACCGGCCTCGCTGGCCGCCGCCCTGCTCGTAACCTCCGCACTGCCGACCTTCGCGGCGGATGAGACCGCAGAAGTCTGGCGCCTTTTTGTCACCGACCAGCAGGCGGGACGCGTCACTGCGCTTGATGCGACCAGCGGTGAAACCCTCGGCGTCTTCCCCACCACCGGCTACGTCACCCACCTCAAGCCCAGCGAAAGCGGCTCCATCCTTTTTGCCGTCCAGATGGACCACGACATGGTCAACGTCATCGACAGCGGCCTCCGCTTTACCAGCCACGGCGACCACGGCGATGTGGAAATATCCGACCCCGCCCTTCTGGACCTTGAGCTTGCCGGCAGCCGTCCCGTCCACATCGTTCCCCATGGCGATGAAATGATCCAGTTCTACGACCGCGACGGCGAGGCCCGCGTCTACAACGAGGCCGCCCTGCTCGAAGGCGACACCAAACACGACATTTTCAGATCCGCCGCCCCGGTCCACGGTGTCGCCGTCCCGATGGACAAATACATGCTGATGGCTGAACCCAACCTGACGGCGGAAACCAAAGCCGGCGACCTGCCCCCACGTTTTGGCCTCTCAATCCTCGATGAGACGAAAGCCCAGGTGGGCGACGCCGCCGTCTGCACCGGCCTCCACGGAGAAGCCTCCTCCGCCGGCATGGTGGCCTTTGGCTGTGCCGAGGGCGTTCTGGTGGCCGAACCGCAGTCCGGCGCCGAGCCGAAACTCACCATGCTGACCTATGGCGACGACCTGCCCGACGGCACTGTCGGCACGCTGCTTGGCGCAAAATCCATGCAGTATTTCCTCGGCAACTACGGTGACAAGGGCGTCGTCGTGATCGACGCCAAAGCGGAAAACCCGTTCAGCCTCACGGAACTGCCCGTGCGCCGCGTCGATTTCGCCCTCGACCCCAAACGCGTGACCACCGCCTACATCTTCACCGAGGACGGCCGGATCCACGCGCTCGACACCATCAGCGGCGAGCTTTCCCGCTCCACACAGGTCACCGACCCCTACAGCAAGGACGGCCATTGGAGGGACCCGCGCCCGCGCCTCGCTGTCATGGGCGATGAGATCGCCATCACCGACCCCCGCGCCAGCCTCGTACGCATCCTCGACGCCGAAACCTTCAGCGAACTGCGCACCATCGAGGTCGAGGGCCTGCCCTTCAACATCACCGCCGTCGGCGGCTCCGGCCTCACCCACTAGACCGGGCCTGCCGAACCAATCAGGGGCCGCGCCCGCACGCGGCCCCTCGACCGCCAAAGCCACCCGCTTCACGGCTTCAACACCTTTTCCGGTCAGGTTAACGTCACAAAGACGGACAAGACCAAATGGTGGCGACAATACTTACCCTGACCGCACTGCTCACCCTCGCAGCCCTCGCAACCCCTGCCACCGCCGAATCCCCTGCGGACTACTGCATCGAACAGGTGGCCGAACGTCCCGCATTGCGCAAGGATGCCAGCCGACCCACCCGCGACCGAAACGTTCCCTATTCGGTTCCCGGCCTTCCCGTTGAAATCAGCAACCCATCAGAAGGCCGCGTGGAATTCCGGGACCCGGCAACCGGACACACCACTGAAATGTGGTTCCCCTCCGGCGACGATTACCTTGGTTTTAACTACTACGATGCCCCGAGCGGACGGCTCTATGGCGACAGTCATGCAGCAGGCATTGGTTGGATCGAGTTTCAGTCCACAGAGGCGGGCATTGAGCCAACCGACAGCGGCATGGTGCGACCTCGCCTGACGTGGGACCCCAGGTCTTCCGGCACCTGGTCCGCCCGTTACAGCCCCGCTCTCCGTCTCGGTTTCTACACCGGCTACACCACATGGTGGTGCTGCGAAGCCCTACGGAAACAGCGCACGTACGAGTTCGATATCGACGAGGGAAAGGGCCGGAGAATCCCCGATTTCTGGTGGCTGCGGCTGGCCTACGTGGGCGACGATCCCGTCACCGGCCGTGCGGTCCTGGAGGAACACGAAACCCGGGAACGATACTGGCACGACGGCAGAAGGGTGTTTCGACCGAAACCCGGCGAAACCGGTCCGCTGGCCTACTGGACCGACGACCCCCTGAGCGATGGCCAGCTACTGCGGGATGAAGCGGGCCGTCCCTGGCGCTTTGACGGAACGAAACCAACGCAGCTTGACCCCCGCCACGTGCTGGACGGACGTGTATACTGGACGGGATACCGCCCGGCTTTCGACCGGTGGATCATTGCTACCGCAACCAACTGGTACGTGTACCGAAAAGGACGCCCCCTAAAACTACTCGAGATGCCTGACCCGGCAGCTACCTGGAGCTGGCATACCAACCAAATCTCGCCGCCCGCGAATTTCCCCAACTGGATCATCAGCAGTAACGGACTTTGGTGGGAAGAAGAAACTGGTGCGCGAACGATCGTAATACCTGAGGCCAATGCCCATTTTTCTGAACCCGATCCCAACGGGTTGACTGCAGACGGAGACGCGATTGCCTTTGCACTGGACACCGAACCCGAACAACCCAATCGCACCTGGTACATCATCCGCCATAAACGCCCCTCGGAATCATGCACGCTGCCAGGCGTTCTTACGATCGCGCCGTAGATCATCCCAATAAGTCCCCCGGTTACGACGGACCTCCACCCCCCGGCCATCAATCCGCCCCCCCCCCGCAACAAATTTTTGCAGGAAATTATTGACAGCCAAATTCAATGTTATACTCATTATACCAGATAAGAGACCGGAAAGGTCGGTGCGTCACCGCACCCATTTTGGGAGGAATTCGCGATGGACACACGCGACGCCACTGATGCGGCCATGGCCCGCTTCGGCACGGAACAGCCTGCCGCCTCACCGATTCTGCTGAACTGCGGCCACACCACGCTTTCCGTCACGCCCGGCGGCCTCGGCGCGATCACCCATCACGGCATCGAGGTCATCCGCGCGCTCGCCTTTCCCATCCGCGACGCCGACTGGGCCACCACGCCCGCCACCATCACCGCCTCGACCCAGGACGAAACCGCCGGCATGGCCCATGTCTCGCGCAGCTTCCGGGCCGGAGACTTTGAGGGCCATTTCGACCTCACCGCCCGCCAGACCGGAGATGACACCCTGATCGAGGGCAGCCTCACACTGAAAGCCCGCAGCACCACAACCGTCAACCGCGCCGGTTTCGTGCTGCTCCACCCGCTCTCCGGCGTCGTAGGCGCACCCGTCGAGGTCGTCCATTCCAACGGCGAAACCGAAACCCTTAGCTTCCCCGACCACATCTCCCCCGGCCAGCCTGTCTTCGACATCACCGAACTGCGCCAGACCGTCCACGGCATCAGTGTCGGCATCAGTCTCGAGGGCGAGATCTTTGAGATGGAGGACCAGCGCAACTGGACCGACGCCTCCTTCAAGACCTACTGCCGCCCCCTCGCCGCCCCGCGCCCCTTCGACGTCAAAACCGGCGAAACCATCCAACAGCGCGTCGTCATCCACCTCTCCGGCACCGCCAAACCCGCCTCTGGCGCCACCGAAGCACCCCGCACCGGCACCCTGCCCGAAATCGCCCTCGCCATCGACCCCGCCATCCACACGCCAAACGCGGAAACCACCCAAACCCTCGCCGCCCTGCCCCTCTCCGGTCTGCAACTCCGCGTCACCACCGACCACCCGGTCTTCCCCGACGCCCTGCAAACCCTCAACGCGCCCCTGACGCTCGAAGCCGTCATCCCCGACGGCCAGGACCCCGACACCGCCCTCAAGTCCCTCGCCGACGCCTGCGCGGCCGCAGGCATCCAACCCGCCCACATCATCGCCCTGCCCGAACCCTATCTCGCCAGCCACCAGCCCGACGGCCCCTGGCCCGGCGGCACCACACCCACCGGCGCACACGAAGCCGCCGCCCGCGCCTTTCCCAACGCCCAAACCGGCGCCGGAATGCTCACCAACTTCACCGAACTTAACCGCTGCCCGCCCGGCCCGGACGGAGATTTTGTCACCTTCGGCACCACCGCAATCGTCCACGACGCCGCCGATGGCGCGGTTCTCGAAACCCTAGAGGCGCTTCCAGACGTCTTCGCCAGCGCCCGCGCCCTCGCGGGCAACCGTCCCATCCGTCTCGGCCTCGTCTCCATCGGCATGCGCAGCAACCCCTACGGCGCCACCGTAGCCGAAAACCCCGACCGCATCCGCCTCGAAATGGCCCTCGACGACCCCCGCCAGCGCGGCCTCTTCGCCGCCGCCTTCGCCGTGGGCGCCGCCGCCACCGCGACCGCATCCGGCATCACATCGCTTTCCCCCGCCATGGCCTCCGGCCCGCTCGGGGCGCTCGAGGACACCGGCGCGGTCTACCCCCTCTTCCACGTCATCCACGCCCTCGCCCGCCTCACCGGCCAACAGGCCGAAATCACCGGCCCACCCTGCAGCGGCCTCACCACCATCCGCACCGGCGCACCCGGCCTCTGTGGCCTCGCCACCAACACCGGCACCGACGCCGCAACCCTCGACCCCGGCACCGCCCACACCGCACTCCTGTGCGTAGACAGCACCGGCGCCGCCCGAACCCCGGACTGGCTCGACAGCGCCCCGCGCGAAACCGGGTCCATAACCTTACAGCCGCTTGACGTGGCCTTCCTTTTCAACGGCGGGGAGAACGCCTGATGTATAACGGACTTCTGATCGGCTGCGGCTTTTTCGCGGGCAACCACATGAACGGCTGGGCCGCCGCCGAGGGCGCGCGGATCACCGCCGTCTGCGACCTCGACCGTACCAAGGCCCAGGCCATGGCCGACAAATTCGGCATCACCCATGTCTTCACCGACGTCCAGGAAGCCCTCGCCACCGTCAAACCCGACTTCGTGGATGTCTGCACCACCGTCGACAGCCACCGCCCCCTCGTCGAACTGGCGCTCGCCTCCGGCGCCCTCACCATCTGCCAAAAGCCCTTCGCCAACACGCTCAAGGACGCCCGCGCCATGTGCGACGCCGCCGATGCCGCCGGGAAACCCCTCATCATTCACGAAAACTTCCGCTGGCAGCATCCGAAGATCGAACTGAAAAAACTGCTCGACCAAAACATCATCGGCGACCCCACCTTCGCCCGCCTCAGCTTCCGCCACGGGTACGACGTCTACGCGGGCCAGCCCTACCTGGCCGAGACCGAGAAATTCGCGATCATGGACGTGGGCCTGCACCTCTTCGACCTCGACCGCTTCCTGCTCGGCGACGTGCAGGACATCCACTGCCGCACCCAGAGCCTCAAACCGGGCATCGCGGGCGAGGACGCCTTCACCGCCACGGTCAAACACGACAACGGCACCGTCTGTGTCATCGACTGCTCCTTCTTCACCAAGGTCACGCCCGACCCCTTCCCCGAGACCCTCATCCGCATCGAGGGCATGGAGGGCACGCTCGAACTGCTCCAGAACTACGAAATCCGCGTCCACAAAGACGGCGAGGTCAAATCCATCCCCGCCGAGCCCGCAATCCCCCCCTGGGGTGAGCGTCCCTGGCATGTGGTGCAGGATAGCGTCGCCGCCTTCGAGGACCATGTCGTGGACGTGCTGGAGGGCAAGGCCGAGCCCCAGCCATCCGGCCGCCACAACCTCACCACCCTCGCCATGGCCGTGGCGGCATACGAATCCAACGACACCGGCCGCACCATCCGCATTGCCGACATTGAAATGGACCTGAACCGGTGAGCGACCGCATCGAGGCCGACTACCTGATCGAGACCGCGTACGACCCCGCCGAGGCCGCCGCTGCGCTTGCAGGCGAGCAGTCCTCCGGCACCTTCATGCCCGTTCCCGGCGAAACCCCCGAACTCAAGGCCCGCTCCGCCGCCGTGGTCGAAAGCCTTGAGGAGCGGGAAACGGTCGCCGGGCCCTCACTGCCCGGCGCGGGCCACCCGGACAAACCCCACCGCCGCGCCAAAATTACCGTCTCCTGGCCGCTCGGCAATCTCGGCGCGTCCCTGCCAAACCTCCAGGCCACCGTCACGGGAAACCTTTTTGAGCTCAAACAGTTCTCCGGCCTCAAACTCCTCGACATCCGCCTGCCCCGCGCCTTTGGGGACGCCTATCCCGGCCCCGCCTTCGGCATCGACGGCACCCGCCAGCTCGCGGGTGTCGAAAACCGCCCCATCATCGGCACCATCGTCAAACCCAGTGTCGGCTTCACCGCCGACGATACCGCAGCCCTCGTGAAAACCCTCTGCGAGGCCGGTCTCGACTTCATCAAGGATGACGAGCTTCAGGCCGACGGCCCCCTCTGCCCCTTCGAGGACCGCGCCCGCGCCGTCATGGCCGTCATCAATGACCACGCGGAACGCACCGGCAAGAAGGTCATGTTCGCCTTCAACGTCACCGGTGAGGTCGACGAAATGCGCCGCCGCCACGACCTTGTGGCCGATCTCGATGGCACCTGCGTCATGGCCAGCATCCACTCCGTGGGCCTCACCGGCTTCAGCGCCCTGCGCTCTCATTCACGCCTCCCGATCCACGCCCACCGCAATGGCTGGGGCCTCTACGCCCGCCATCCCATGCTCGGCATCTCCTATGTCGCCTGGTCCAAACTCTGGCGGATCGCCGGGGCCGACCACCTGCATGTCAATGGCCTTTCCAACAAGTTCTGCGAACCGGATGACAGCGTCATCGCCTCCGCCCGCTCGGTACTCACACCGCTTTGGGACGACAAACCCTGCGTTGCCATGCCCGTCTTCTCCTCCGGCCAGTCCGCCAAACAGCCGCCCGCCACATGGAACGCGCTGCAAACCCCGGACCTGATCTACGCGGCGGGCGGCGGCATCATGGCGCACCCAGATGGCCCCGCCGCCGGTGTCGCCAGCCTCCAGCAGGCCTGGGAGGCGGCCACATCCGGCCAGGACGCCGAGGAATACGCCAAAACCCACCCCGAACTCGCCGCAGCCCTGGGGACATACGCATGACCCTGCCCGCCGGTCCCCTGATCGCCTGGTATGGCGACGATTTCACCGGCGCGGGCGCGGTGATGGAGGTTCTGACCTTCGCGGGCCTGCCTTCCGTCCTCTTCCTGGACCTGCCCACCCCTGAGCGTCTGGCCCGGTTCGAGGGCCTGCGCGGCATCGGCATCGCCGGCAACGCCCGCACCCAAAGCGCTGACTGGATGGCCCACCACCTTCCGCCCGTCTACGAGGCCCTGCGCGCCACCGGCGCCCCCGTGATCCACTACAAAATCTGCTCCACCCTCGACAGCGCGCCTCACATCGGCTCCATCGGCACTGCCGCCGACCTTGGCCTGCGTGAGGGCGACTGGGCTCCGGTCCTTGCCGCCGCCCCCCAAATCGGCCGCTGGCAGGCCTTCGGCAACCTCTTCGCGGCCGCGGGCGACAACGTTGAACGCCTCGACCGCCACCCCACCATGTCGGTCCACCCGGTCACGCCCATGAACGAGGCCGATCTTCGCCGCCACATCGGCCAGCAGACCAGCCGCACCGTAGGCCTGATCGACCTCCGCGCCCTCAAATCAGGCACCGCCGCAGAGGAACTAGCCGCCCAGCGCGCCGCCGGACACACCCTCATCGCCATCGACGTCGTCGACGCGGAAACCCTCACCGAGGCAGGCCGTCTGATCTGGTCCGAAGCCAGCAAAAACCAGCTCTTCACCATCGGCTCCCAGGGCATCGAATACGCCCTCACCGCCGCCTGGCGCGCCGCAGGCGACCTCGCCCCCGCGCCCGACATTCCCAAACCGGCCGCCGTGGACCACATCGCCGCCGTCTCCGGCTCCTGTTCCCCCGTCACGGCCCGCCAGATCGAGCACGCCACGCAAAATGGCTGGGCCGCCATCCGCCTCGACCCCACCAAAGCGCTCGACCCCACCGCCCTCGTCATGGAAACCGCCCGGGTCAGCAGCCTCGCGCTCGCGGCCCTTGGTGAGGGCCAGGCCCCGCTCGTCATCACCGCCACCGGCCCGGACGACCCCGAAGTCGCCCGCTTCCGCGAGGCCATCACGACCGCTGGTGCCGACACCGCCCGGACCAACGCCCGCCTCGGTGGCGCCCTGGGCTCCGTCCTGCGCCGCATCGTGCAGGAGGCGGGCCTCACCCGCGCGGCCATCGCGGGCGGCGACACCTCCTCCATGGCCACCGAGGCCCTCGGCCTTTGGGCGCTGACCGCCGCCGCCTCCATCGGACCCGGCGCGCCGCTCTTGCGCGGCCATGGCGACACCCCCGCCACTGATGGCATCGAAATCTCACTCAAGGGCGGCCAGATGGGCGCGCCCGACTATTTCTCCGCCTTGCGGGGACAGACCTCAGGAGAAACCACATGACGAAAATCGCACTGCTGGGCGCCGGCGGAAAAATGGGCGTCCGCCTGGCCACGAACCTTCACGGCACCGACTATGACGTGGCCCATGTGGAGGTCAGCGAAGCGGGCCGCGAGCGCCTCAAAGCCGCCACCGGTCTCGACTGCGTCGAACAGGGCCAGGCCCTCTCCCGCGCCGACGCCGTCGTCCTCGCCGTGCCCGACCGCGCCATCGGTGCGGTGTCCCATGAGATCATCGACCGCCTCGACCCCGGCACCGCCGTCATTGTGCTTGACGCCGCCGCCCCCCACGCGGGCGAAATGCCCAAACGCGACGACGTCACCTATTTCGTCACACATCCATGCCACCCGCCGATTTTCAACGATGAGGAAGGCGAGGACCGCCTCGATTTCTTCGGCGGCGTGAAGGCCAAACAGCACATCGTCTGCGCCCTGATGCAGGGACCGGAGGAACATTATGCCATGTGCGAGGCCATCTCCCGCGAGATATGGAAACCGGTCATGCGCTCCCACCGCGTCACCGTCGAACAGCTCGCCATCCTGGAACCGGCCCTCTCGGAGACCGTGGGCGCCACACTCGCCCTTGCGCTCCGCGACGCCACCGACGAGGCCGTGCGCCGCGGCGTCCCCGAACAGGCCGCCCACGACTTCATGCTCGGCCACATCAACATCGAGCTTGCCATCGCCTTCGGCATCTTCCCCGGCGGACAGTTTTCCGACGGAGCGCTCAAGGCAATCGATACGGCCAAACCGGTCATTTTCCGCGACGGGTGGCTTGACCGCGTTTTTGACCCCGACGCGGTGCTCGCTTCCGTGAAAGAAATCTGCCACCCGGACGACTGATCACCCGCCGTCCGGCCATCAAATTCAACAGGGAGGATACAAAATGAAAAAATATTTGGCAGCAGGCGCCCTCGCGCTCGCAACCACGGCCGCACTGTCCGGCCAGGCCTCTGCGGCAACCATCTGCTTCGCCTTCCAGGACCTCGAGACCGAGTTCTGGGTCGCCGGCCACGCCGCCATCACCTCAACACTTGAGGAGGAAGGCCACACCGTCATCGAGCGCAACGCCAACGAGGATGCCAACCGCCAGCTTGAACAGGTCCGCGACTGCATCGCCCAGGGCGTCGACGGCATCATTATCATCCCCCAGGACGGTGAAAGTGCTGTCACAATCGTCGGCGAGGCCCAGGACAACGACGTGCCCATCGCCGTCTTCAACCGCCCGCCCTCCGACCTCAGCCGCGGCATCATCGTGGTGGCCGACAACGAAACCATCGCCGAACAGGCCGTTGACTACCTTGTCGGGAATGCCCTCGAAGGCGCCGATGAGGGCGAAACGCTCCAGCCCCTCATCCTCGTAGGTGACCTGGGCGACCCCAACGCCGTCGGTCGCAAAAAGGGCTTCTACAACGCCATCGGCAAACAGTCCGACCGCTTTGAAACTCCCATCGAGGTCGCAACCGAATGGGACGCCGCCACGGCCCTCTCCAACCTTGAAGCAGCAGTCACCGCCAACCCCGAGATCGACCTCGTCTTCACCTCCTCCGACTTCCTCTTCCCCACCATCCGCTCGGTCTTCGAACCCCGCGGCATGTGGAAAACCCGTGACCAGGAAGGCCATGTCGTGCTCGGCGGTCTCGACGGTGACGCCACCGCCTGCCAGCTGATCAAGGACGGCTATGTGGACGCGACAGGCGTGCAGGACCTCTACTACGAGGCCGAGGCCGCACTCGACGCCATCCTCTCCGCCATCGACGAGGGTGAATACGCCCCCAACGTGGTGCTTGAGGATCCAGGTTTCGCCCTGACCGCCGACAGTGTGACGGACAGCGAAATGGACATGTGGGGCTGCGTCCTGCTGGCCGAAGGCTTCCTCGAAAAATAATAGAAAGTCCTGCAGCACGCGCCTGGGAGAACACGACATGACCGACACGCCTGTTGCGGGCAATCTGCCAGGAACCGGGGCCGCTCGCCCTGGCCTGGCCTCAAGCCTCAGCCGGACGGCGCAGGACCTGCTGCTCTCCGACTATTTCGTCCTCTACCTGTCCCTCGCCTATTTCATCGTTCTGATCCCGTTCCTGCCCACGCTCTCAAACCCGGCAAACATCTCAAACATCCTCTCCAACATGTGGCCGCTTCTCGTGGTCGCCACCGGCCAGACATTCGTCCTGACCGTCGGCGGCATTGACCTCAGCCAAGGCAGCGTCATTGGTCTCACAAGCGTCATTGCCGGCGCACTCCTGGCCACATCCGCCTCCGGCTCCGTCCTCGCCAACGCGCCCATCTGGGGCATCATCATTTCCGAGGACGGCGGCCTCCTCGCAGGCCACCCCGGCGCCATCTGGATAGGCATCGGCGCCATGCTCGCCACCGCCGCCATCATCGGCGCCATCAACGGCATCTCCGTCGCCGTCCTCAACATGCCGCCCTTCATGGTCACTCTGGTCGGTTTGATCGTCTTCGGCGCACTCGCCATCTGGCTCACCCAGTCCGAGAACATCCGCCCCCTGCCCGAAAGCTTCATCCAGCTCGGCAAGGGCGACATCGTCTCGGTCTATCTCGGCGAACAGGACGAGCCCCGCATCCCCCGCCGCCAGATCTACTCCTTCGTCACATACCCCATGCTCATCGCCGTGGGCATCGCCATCGCCGCCAGCATCCTGCTGAGCCGCACGGTGTTCGGCCGCTACGTCTACGCCATCGGTGCAAACCGCCGCGCGGCTGAAATCTCCGGCGTGCCCGTGCGCCGCGTCATTGTCGCCGTCTTCGTCATCTCCGCCCTCTGCGCCGCCGCGGGCTCCATCCTCTACTCCGCAAGGCTGGAGGGCGGCCGCCCGACCCTCGGCGAGGGCGCGTTCCTGCTCGACGTGATCGGCGCCGTGGTCATCGGCGGCACCAGCCTCTTCGGCGGACGCGGCCGCATCCTCTGGACGGTGTTCGGCGTGCTGTTCTTCGTGCTTCTGTCCAACACGCTGAACCTGATGAACCTCTCCTCCTTCCATATCGACATGGTCAAGGGCGCGGTCATCCTCGGGGCCGCCATGCTCAATGTCCTGCGCGAACGCCTGATCCGGGAGAGATCACGATGAGCCACCTTCTCACCCTCCAGGACCTCTCCAAGGCCTTCTTCGGCGTCCATGCCGTCCAGGGCGTCACCCTCAACATACCCGAAGGCGCCGTCACCGGCCTGATCGGTGAAAACGGCGCGGGCAAATCCACCCTGATGAACATGATCGGTGGCATCCACCAGCCCACTTCCGGTTCCATGTTCTGGCGTGACAAACCCTACACCCCCCGCGACACCGCCGCGGCCACGGAAACCGGCATCGCCTTCATCCACCAGGAACTGAACCTCTTCTACAACCTCACCATCTCGGAAAACCTCTTCATCGACGGCTTCCCGAAACGGATGGGCCTGATTGACCGCAAAGCAATAGACACCCGCACCCGCGAACTGCTCAAACTCCTGGACCTCGACCTCGCCCCCGACACGCTTCTGGGCGAACTCTCCCCCGGCGAACGCCAGCTGGTGGAAATCGCCAAGGCCCTCCACCGCGAGGCTGAACTCATCATCTTCGACGAGCCCACCACCTCGCTCACCCCGCGCGAGATCGAACGCCTGTTCGAGGTCATCGACCGCCTGCGCTCGAACGGCAAAACCGTCATCTTCATCAGCCATGTCCTGGGCGATGTGGAACACCTCTGCGACCACATCGCCGTCATGCGCGACGGCCAGCTTGTGGCCGAAGGCCCCACCTCCGATTTCGGCATCCCCGAGATGATCCAGGCCATGATCGGTCGCGAGCTTTCCGCCCTGTTCCCCGACCGCACCGCCCAACCCGGCGCGGAAATCGTGGCCGAAGCCGTAAACCTCACCCAACCCGGCGTGATGAAAGACGTCTCCTTCCAGATCCGCTCCGGCGAAATCCTCGGCCTTTTCGGCCTCATGGGCTCCGGCCGCAGTGAACTTGCCCGCGTACTCTTTGGCCTCGACCCCGTCGCATCGGGCGGGATCAAACTCGGCGGCAAACCCCTCTCCGGCGGCCCCCAGGCCCGCATCCGCGCGGGCCTCGCCTTCGTCACCGAAAACCGCCGCGAGGAGGGTCTGCTGATGGACGCTCCCATCTCCGACAACCTCTCTCTGGTCTCGATCAGCCGTTTCGGCCGCAAGCCCCTCAATCTCGTGGACCGCCCCGGCATCGCCCAGGCCACCGCCGACATTTCCGACCAGGTTACGCTCAAGGCCGGCGACATCAGCATCCAGCCCGCCAAGGCCCTCTCCGGCGGCAACCAGCAAAAGGTCGTCATCGGCAAATGGCTCATGGAAGGCCCGCGCCTCTTCATCCTCGACGAACCCACCCGGGGCGTCGATGTGGGCGCGAAATACGAGATCTACACCCTGGCCGACCGCCTCGCCGCCGAAGGCGGCGCAGTGCTGATCATCTCATCGGAACTGGAGGAGCTTATGGGCATGTGTGACCGCATCATGGTCATGAACCAGGGCGAAATCATCGACACCTTCGCGGAGAAACCCTGGAGCCAGAAAGCCATCCTTGCCGCCGCCTTCCGGGAGGTCGCCGCGTGAACACCGATCCCTCCCGCCTCGCGCTCCGCAACGCCACCATTCTGATCTTCACCGCCGTCCTCGTGCTGTTCGGCCTCGTGGCGCCGGGCTTTCTCTCGCCGGAAAACCTGTTCAACATCGTCAAACAGTCCTCCTTCATCGGCATCGCCGCCATCGGTATCACCTTCGTCCTGCTCACACGTGGCATCGACCTCTCGGTCGGCTCCGTGATGTATCTCGGGCCGCTCATCGCCGGGTTCGCCATGCGCGACTACGGCGTCGGTGTCGCGGGCGGTTTTGCCGTCGCCATCCTAGCGGGCCTCGCCATGGGGGCCATCAACGCCTTCTTCATCGTCCGGCTCGGCATCGCGCCCTTCATCGTCACCCTCGCCACGCTGTTCTTCTTTCGCGGCGCGGGCACCTGGA
The DNA here is from genome assembly GCF_049800875.1 of Amaricoccus tamworthensis. Classification (NCBI taxonomy): domain Bacteria; kingdom Pseudomonadati; phylum Pseudomonadota; class Alphaproteobacteria; order Rhodobacterales; family Paracoccaceae; genus Amaricoccus; species Amaricoccus tamworthensis. The sequence goes on from NZ_JBNAFV010000001.1 coordinate 92,813, forward strand.
TGACCAGTTCACGCCAGTTCGATTTCGACCGCGAAATGCTCGATTTCGGCCTCTCCTCCGTCGCGGGCATCCCCGTCCCGATCCTGCTCTTCGCACTGGCTCTGGTGATCGCCCATCTGACGCTCACCCGCACCACGTTCGGGAAACAGGTCTACGCCATCGGAGCCGACCCCGAAGCCGCGGAGAAAGCCGGCATCCGCACCGGCACCATCGAGACCGGCGTGTTCCTCATCTCCGCCACCACCGCTTCCATCGCGGGATTTGTCCTGATTTCCCAGATCGGCCGCCTCGACGTGGCCTTCGGCGAGGGCCGCGAGTTCGACGTCATCGCCGCCGCCGTCCTTGGCGGGGCCAGCCTCTTTGGCGGCGTCGGCACCGCCTGGGGCACCGCCGTGGGCGCGACCCTGATCCAGACCGTCAAAACCGGTCTGATCTTCTCCGGCATCAACCTCTACCTGCAACCCATCGCGCTCGGCCTGGTGATCTTCGTCGCCGTCCTCCTCGACAGCCTCCGCGCCTGGCGCCTCCAGGTCTCCCAACGCCGCGCCATCCGGGCCGAGGTAGGGGATTAGGGGCCAGAGCGGGACACCCCCTTCAAGATCAGATCTCCCGACTTACGGGCTTTGGACGAGCCGACTCCACCCCGTCCGATTTGACCCGCGGCAAATCGGGCCGCGGCTGTCCTACCGGGGGCAGTCGCGCAAACGCTCCTGCCAGGACAACCGCACCCCGATCCAGGCGTTCGGTCCTGGCTCAACTCCCCTCGGCCTACGGGCACAGCCCTCCAGCCGACCGAACCGCGCGGTGTGCCCCCGGCACCCCGCAGATGCGGTCCGGGATGCCCAAGCCCAAAGTTGAGTCCGAAATTCAATCGTTACGATCCCGCTTGATTTGACCCGCGGCAAATCAAGCCGCGACTGTCCTGTCCGGGGCAGTCGCGCACACGCGACCGCCAGGACAGCCGCGCCTTGATCCAATCCTCCGTGGCCAGCTACACCCTTCACGGCCTCCGGGCACAGCCCTCCAGCCGACGGGATCGCGCGGCGTGCCCCGTAAGGAATAAATCAAGCCGCCGTCACACGCTCCGCAAGCGGCGCCGGCAGGTCAAACTCGCGGAGCACCCGGTCGCGCATGTCCTGTGACATCTTCCGCGCCGTCTTGCCCACGATGTCGAGCACCTTCTCCATCTCGTGCTTGGCGGCAAAAGCGGGGAAATACCATTTCAGGAACACCATGCAGATCGTGTCCTCGAGCATCTGCACCTCATCGTCCCGCTTGATCCCCTCCTTGCGGAGCAGAACCCCAACCCGCTCGCACTCCTCTTCCGAATAGCCCGCATCGGCCATCAGCGCGCCCAGCTTCTCGCCGTGAATGCGCCCCTGATCCCGACGCCATTTCAGGTATCCCGCGCGGCCCTCCGGATAGGACGTGCGCGCGATCTTCCACCGCTCAATATGCTGTCCCCGTGAGGCGATCTTAAGAACGTCCGACACGTCATCCCCGAACAGTCGCGCCAGCTCGGAACTCATCCGCCGCCCATAGAGCAGAGCCGCGGGCATCTCGCTGCCCTCGCCATCGTCCTCAAGCGTCGGGTCGGCGGCATTGGCCTCATCCACCGCCGCCAGCACCTGTTCCAGATCACCCGCCATCACGAAAACTCCCGCCGCTACCGCGGCACACCGTCACGGATCGTCATACCGCCCGATATACCGCTCAAAAATCTCAATCGTGCGCCGCGCGATCCCCGTCCAGCCGAAGGTCCGCCGCGCAAACCGCGCGCCCTCCACCATCAGACGCTCGCGCACCCACTCATGCTGCATCGGCATGTTCAGCATCGCCGCAAACTCCTTCGGCCGCGTCGGATCGGCCACCAGCGCATGACGCCCGAACTCCACCTGCTCGAAGAGCCCGCCGCGCGTGGTCAATACCGTGGGCGTGCCACAGGACATCGCCTCCACGGCCGTCATGCCAAACGGCTCATACCTGGACGGCAACGCAAACACCCCAGGCGCGCGATAGTAATCCGCCAGCTCATCATCCGATACATAACCGCGCCAGTCGATTTTATCCCCGACACCCAGGTCCTGCGCCTGCTGCTTCCAGGTCTTGACCAGCGCCTTGTCATCGTCGGAATTGGCCCCCGCCGCCAGAACCAGCCGCGCCTCCGGCTGCAGCTCCAGAAGATGCGGCAACGCCTGAATGGCCAGGTCATAACCCTTGTTGGTCGCCGCCCGGCCCACGACATACACGTCATGCTTCGTCATGTTCAGCCGCTTGCGGATCCCTTCCAGCACGGTCGGCGTCGTGGCGGTGAACCGCTGTTCGTCAATGCCCGGCGGGATCATGGTGATATGCTTGCTCGGCAGATCGTAGTGATCCTCGATCAGCTCCACCTGCTGCTCACTCGTGGCGATCATGTGGTCGCACGACCGGTACAGCACGAATTCCTTCTCGATCCGCTCATCGAACCGGTAATTCGCCTTCTTGCCCTCGCCCAGGCTCTCCATGTCCTTGGCCTTCCACCAGCCCAGCGAATGGGGCGTGTGGATATGCGGGATCTGCAACTCCTCGGCAATCTTCTGGCCCGACACACCGGCATCCCAGTAATGCGAGTTCACCACGTCATACTGCAGATTGTTCCGCCGCACCGCCGACAGCACATTGGTCACGAAATCCCCGTACCAGTCGTGCATGTCCTCCTTGCGGATGAAATCAGGCCCCCCAAACGGAATGCGCCAGACGCGTAAATTGTCATTGATCCGGTCTTCCGCCGGCTGGTCCTCGAACTGGCGCGTCAGCACATCAACCCGGTACCCGAGCCGCGCGAACCGCTTGGCCAGTTCCATGACAAAAACCACCTGCCCGCCGGTGTCGGGCTTGCCCAGCTCGGGCGTTCCCGCCACGTAGCCGTGCAGCGAAATCATCATCAGGTTGCCGGAATGTTGCTGTGCCATCTTTCCCCTATCCGTTTACCGGACCGTTCTGGTCCCCGCCTGCCGGAACGACGCCGAAATGCATCAGCCCCTCCAGCACGCCTGCCGCATGTTTCGCCCGCGCATGGTAGAACGGCACTGGTGGCAGCGCGTCGAGCAGTTCCTGCCGCGCATTGCCCACCGCAATCCGGTGTTCCGCAGCCTTCAACAGTTCCACATCGTTACCACTGTCCCCGGATGCGACGACATGATCCGCTGCGACACCAAGATGCGCCGCCAGAAACCGTGTCGCCTCGCCCTTGCCCGCGTTCACGGGCAGAACATCAAAATCACTCGTGCCGGAGGCAATGATCTGACAGTTGAGGTTTTCGCCCTCCAGGGCCGCCACCGCCTCCGCCTGTGCCTCCACCGGGACCGCAAAACTCACCTTCCAGGATGTCTGGTAAACCTCATCATGCGGCGTGTGGCCGAGATCCTGCAAAATCTCAAAGATCCGCCCCTGGGGCCAGCCGTCAAACCGGTCCTGCCAGACGGTCAGGTTCTCACCACCCACGCCAATCTCCGTTCCCATCGCGGTTACCACCGCATCGGGGGTCAGCCCGGCTGGAAACACGTTAATGAGCGTCTCCGCCACGCTGCCCGAAGGGCGGCTCGAATTGACAACTAACCAAAGCCTGTCCCGGTTCCGCGCCAACACCTCCGACAGGCGTTTTAGCGCCGCGTCATCCCCGGTCAGCGTGTCGTCAATATCGCTGATGAAAAGCCACTCACGTCCACCTTCCACAGGTCCGGTCACGATGCGGCAGCTCCATCAACATGCATGGGCATATCCGTCTCGCGGGTCGCGGTATAAACCGATTCAACCTCACTGGCCGCCCGGCGCAGCCATTCCATCGACGTGTCCCAAAGCTTCAGTTTCGCGGATTCCGTATAGAACCCGACCCGGCCCTCGGAATATCCGTCATCCACCACCGACAGGGTGATCTGTCCATTGAGCGAAAACTCGATATAGGTCCCGTGCGTGACAATCTCGAGCGAGATCTCATTCCGGTCCGGATTGGCCAGGAAATTTCCGGTCTGCAGCGTCTCATACTCAAACGCATGTTCAAATTCCGGCCGCGAATTCGCGCCCCAGCGCCTGAGCTGCGCAAAGCCCTTCACCAGATCGAGCGACAGGTAGTAGCCGTCCCCCTCATCCGAGACCCGCAGCACCAGGCCACATTTCCCGCGACCCTCAAGCTGCATCTTGGTGCGCAGCCGGAAATCCTGATGCTCACCGGGGATCAGAAACGCCTCAAACCCGCTGTCACAGCGCAGATGCACACCGTCATCCGCATCCATGTCGATCATGGCATTGGCATTGTTGCCCATCATCGCGCTGTACTCGGCCGGATTGGTCACCTGAAAATGGTTATAGGTCAGGTCATCAAACCCACGGTAGGATTTGAGCCGCAACCGTCCGCCATCATCCGTCACCAGCTCCTTGGGCGGTGGCAGCAGACGCGCGGTAAACTCGCGCCCGTAAATGATTTCCTTGCGCTGGAAGAAGTTGAACAGCAGCACCCGGTCACCCACCTTGCAGGTCCGCGCCGCGTAATTCCCCTTTGCCAGCAGCACGTTGTCCGAGAAGTTCATCCACGGACCCTCAATTTTGTCCGCCTGCCAGTAATGGATCTTGGTATCCTCACGGATCGAGCCAATGAGGTAACAGCGCCCGTCCATCCGAAGGAGGTTTGGCACCTCCACATCGTCATAGAGCCCCGGCGTATAAAGCGGCGGCCCAAACTCGAATTTGTTCGGCGACGTCTCCCGCGCGACCCCGACACAGCCCCGCCGGATGATCGGCCCGTCCTTGACCCGCGTCGAGGACAGAAGCATCCGCTCCCCCGTCACCGGATCGTGGTAGAAAAACGGATCGCGGAAACTGACCCAGTTGCGCCCCTCATCCACGGTGGATTCGTACCACGGTCCTGGCACCTCCAGCGGGTACGACCCCGAATTACACCGCTCCCAGGTGTAAAGGTCATCGGACCGCGCCAGGCCCACACGCTGGACCCGGCCATATTCCGCCCGGCAGAGCCCGGTATAGAACATGCGCCACGACCCCGGTTTTTCCGGATCGGGTGTCACATGCATGGTCCAGAGCATGTCATCGTCCCACTGGCCAGGATCGCCCACAAAAAGGGCATTTTTGACCCTGCGCCACGTCATTCCGTCCTCACTGACGGCATGGGCTATGAAGTCGTGGTTTGGCAGCACCAGATGGAAAAGGTGAAACAAACCATTGTGGTACACAACATCGACGTCGCCGATATCAGACCTGAGAAATCCGTGCGAAGCATACATGCTGAATCAGTTGCACATTTTTCAGGTGACCGCAATCAACCGGCTCTCATGGCTGATGCCTGGCAAGGTCCCGTCAACGGGTGGAATACGGCGTTAAACCCGTCCCACCTGAACCGTTAAAATCCTGTTTTCACGATACTTTCCGAAACGCATGTGTTTCACCGGACCCGGTGGGGAGCGGTCGCCGCCGGTAAACGCCAGATCCATCACACAACATTCTTGTGCCTAAATTTGCACACATGCTTAAAATTTGGGCAACAGGCGTTTCCGCGCACACTTCAGTCAATACCGGCCCATGTAAAGCATCCTTGACAACATCCGCTTTCCGGCACAATTGTAAAACAACCTTTACACACCCCGACCTGACATACGGAGTGACCCATGAAACGCTACATCATCGAACTGGGACTCGCTTTCCTCGCCTACGCCGTCACCCTCGTCATTTCCCTCCGGATGCTCGCAACCGGCGTGGACGCACAGGCCACCCGCATCGCCCTTTCCCTCCTGCCCATGCTGCCCGGCCTCGCCATGTGCGTGATCATCCTGCGCCACCTCGCCCGCCTCGACGAGTTCCAGCGCAAACTTCAGCTCGAAGCTCTGGCCCTCGCCTTCACCGGCACCGCACTCATTACCTTCAGTTACGGCTTTCTCGAAAATGTCGGCTTCCCCAAACTCTCGATGTTCGCCGTCTGGCCTCTGATGGCGGCTCTCTGGGTGATCGGAACACTGGTCGGCCGGATCAGGTATCGATGAAAAACCGAATTCAGGATCTCCGCCAGGATCGCGGCTGGTCCCAGGCCGAACTTGCCAAATCCCTGGAGGTCTCACGCCAAACCGTCAACGCGATTGAGCGCGGCCGATATGACCCGAGCCTGCCCCTCGCGTTTCGGATTTCTCAGGTCTTCAGCCTACCGATTGAGGAGATTTTTGAGCCCTGATCCGAGGGCAGTTTTGGCCAAAACCCCTCTCAATTTCGGCCGTTTTCGGCAAAACCCCGTGCAATCTGTGCCATTTGACTCACAATCTGTGCCACTTTTGGTGCAGGTTCGGACAGTTTCAGAGCCGTTTCGACACATTTCAGAGCGGTTTCGGACACCGCAATCAGCCAAAATCCATGCGTAGCGTGAAACGGTATTGCGGCTTGTCGAGACCTTTCGGCGCCCTGTCAAATCTGCCCGCCCGCTTCACTGCGCGCACCGCGGCATGGTCGAACTCCGCGATGCCCGACGAGCGCTCAATTCCAACATTCGCCAACTGGCCAGATGTCTGAACAATAACAAAAATTTCCACTGAAACTCTCTCCGGCCGCCCGGACGGACGCCTTTTTCGCCGCTCTATTCGGGCCCGGATTTGGCTCCCCCAGACGGTTGTCAGCCTGACGGTCTCACCCCGTGACAGGGTCGTCGTACTGGCATTTCCGCGGTTGCCCGCCACGACGGATCCACCCGCTCCTGCGGATTTCTGCTCCACCTGTCGCGCGCTGTCCACATCGGCGGTTTTTGCAGTTTCCTCAATGGGTTCCAGGTTCTCCGGACGGCGCTTTGGCTTCTCAACAACTACCGCTTTGGCCGCCGCCGGTGCCGGCTCCGGTTCCAACTCCGCCTCGGCCTCCGGTTTTTCAGGCTCCGACGGTGGCGGCGGCGCGACCGTTTCCGTCTCCATCTTCTCCGGCCGATCCCGCTCCGGCGCGGCCATCGCCAGCTGGATCTCCGCCCGCGGCGCGACCAACGGTTTGATCACCGGCAGGTTCACATCCAGCGCCGCCTCATTCGGCGCATCCAACTCCGTTTGATCCTCCACCACCTCCGGCGGCCGCTCCCAGGTCTCGACCAGTTCCCTGATGCTCGCATCCGCCGCCTGAACGCTGATCAGATACTCTCCACCGACGCCACCGGCCTCAACGCCCTCGCGCGGAACCAGTGCAAACAGCACCACGTGAACCGCGACCGCAACACCGAAAAATACCGTGATTTCAGCGGGTTTTCTCATTCCGGCGTCACCACCAGTTCTACGCTCGACAGCCCCGCCTGCGCCATCCGCTGGAGGGTTTCTGCCAAAACCGACGCCTCCAGATCCGCATCCGCGCGTATTTTGACCGTGGAATGATCCGCAGCCGCGAGGCTGTCGATGGCGCTGTCACCTTCCTGGCCGTCATGGTGAATCCGGCCGTTTTCGTCCATGAATACAACCTGTTGACCGTCATCCTCGCCACCCGCCGACTGCGCATCGGCTGTTTCGGGCGGCGTCACCTCAAAGGGTTCCCGCTGCGACAGGTTCGAGGTCATCAGAAAGAAAATCAGCAGCAAAAACACCACGTTGATCATCGGCACAATGGACTCGCCCCTTGCCCGACGCGGCGGATCGGAAAAATCCATCATCATTCCACCAGTACAATTGAGGTAAACCCCGCAGCCCGCAATTTCGCAGCAATATCAACGAGGTGCTGCAACGTCGCCCCATCCTTTCCGCGCAGGATCAAAGGGTCAGTGGGCGCCTCCATGAGCGGCGTCACCGCCGAAACAATGCTGCCAACCTCCGCACCGTTGAGCAGCACACGCCCCGGCGTGACATCAATCAAACGCGGCGGCCCTGTATAACTCCCGCCCCCGGACGCAAGCGGCAGCGGCAGGACCTCATCCACCCCAAAACGCGACGCGAGCATGAAAAAAACCAGCAGCAGAAACACCACATCAATCATTGGTGTCAGGCTCGGCTTCCGCCGCGGTCTGGCTGGGGGCAACAGCTGCATGTGCCTATTCCGCGGCGAGTTTCATCGCTATGGGCTCCCGGGCGACAAAGATCCGGGCCGCGCCGTCCTCAACATCACGCCGGATACGGTCGATGACCGCCTCAAACCAGGTGAGCGCCGCGGAGGCCGGAATTGCCACGGCCATACCGGCCGCAGTGGTCAGCAGAGCCTCCCAGATACCACCTGCCAGCAGAGAGGGATCGGCACGGCTACCGGCCTGCTGCAGGGCCTGAAACGCCGCAATCATGCCCAAAACGGTGCCCAAAAGCCCCAAAAGCGGCGCAATTGTGGCGATGAGCTCCAGCGCGCGCAGACCGGTTCCGGCCTCGCCAATGCCCTTGCGGGCAACACGTGCGGTCTCCTCACGGGCCCGGTCCTCCGGAAGCTGACGCACGGCTGAGAGGGCAGCATAGACGACTTTCGACCTGATCCCGCTGCGGCCCTGTACCGTCGCAATGGCCTGGTCGTAGCGGCCATGCTCAAACGCCTCGAGCGCGCTGCCCGCCTTGCCCGTCGACCAGGCCCCGATCAGGGCCAGCCGCCAGATTTTCCACAGGATCAGCGCGAGCGTAATCACCGAAAGAGCCGCAATCGCCCAGATCGATGGCCCGCCATTACGCAGGAACGTCGCCGCCGTGTCCCAGGCGTATCGCCAGGTGTCGATGGCTGCTTCAGGGGTGCTCTGTGGTGCGGCAGGTTCCGCCACGGCCGTTTCGGTACCAACCTCTTCAGACGCCGTCAGCAGATCCGGCTTAGAAGCTTCAGTCTCCGCCGGGGAGAACAGGTTTTCGGCTTTTTCCTGGCCCGTTGCGTCGGCTCCGCCCTCGAACGCCGGCGCCTCGACCGAAGTCATCGGCTCGGGTGCGTCCTGCGCGAAACCGGGTGAGGCTGCGACCAGCAGACCGAGACAGACCAAAGCGGGAATCATGCCGCTCTTACGGCCAAACCGTCGCAAGGATCCTTCCGACTCTAACATCCCGAATACTGCTTTGCTGGCTTTGCTCACGGTGTCGCTCTCCGCAAAAAATCACTTGATCCACGGCTTTTCCGCGCCTCCGGCGCCTCCGGCGCCTCAAATCCGCCGCGGGGATATTACCATACTATATTTGTCAGGATTAAGTCTTGCAACACCAATACGTAACAGGAGTTACAATCGGCGGTCGTGTGTCGGGTGATGCATGCCTGACGCGAAGGGAGTTTGCAGAGGCAGTTCGGGCGCCGCCGTGGCCCGCCCGCGCTGACACCCGTGCCCTCTCCCGTTCAGGGCTGAAGCGCGGTTTCGGTCCAGTTCATGTTCTGGAAATCCTCGCGAAATGCGAAGGTTACAAGATGCCGGTCGATCACATCCTTCGCCATGGAGAGCCTTGATTCGTCGCTGACATCCATCACGACCTCCATCACGCCATCGCGCGCGACCATGTGCGCCGTCCCGAGGGGAAGCTCGGCGCGGCCGGTGGTCTCATCGTATTCGACCTCTACCTTGTGGCCGAAATGCTTGCACAACTGGCCGATATATTTGCCCGCGTTGGGGGTTTCAAAATGTCCGGTGAGTCTGATCATGGCAATATCCGATTGTTTTGCTCAGATTATGCGCTGGACCTCCCTGTGGCAACAGACTAATTTACCAGGGAATTTCCGTGAAGCCAGCGGTCCGCGAGCCACACGATCCAGTTGGGGGACAACCACATGAAAATTCATTCCACTCTCGCGGGCGGAATGCTCGCACTTTCCGCTGGCTTTTGGAACCCGGCAGCTGCCGAGGACGTCGCAGTTTCCACCGCGACCGGCGAGGTTTCCGTGCCGGCAGCACCCAAGACCGTTGCGGTATTTGACGTGGCGGCCATCGACACGCTTGCCGCTCTCGACGTGCCCATCGCAGGCGTGCCGTCGCCGCATTACGTACCCTATCTCGACGGCGCTGTAGAGGACGCGGAAGTGGTCGGCACGCTGTTTGAGCCGGATTTTGAGGCTCTGGTCAACATGAACCCCGACCTGATCGTCATTGGCGGACGCTCCTCCGAACAGGGCGAGGCGCTGGAGAAAATCGCGCCGGTGGTCGACATGACGGTCTGGGGCGACAATCACATCGAGCAGTCGCTGGAACGCCTCAATGCCTATGGGAAACTCATGGGCAGGGAGGACAAAGCCGCTGAAATCACGGAAGAGTTTAACGCAAAACTCGACCTGGCCCGTGCCGCGGTTGAGGGACGCGGCAACGCGCTCATCGTGCTGACCAATGGCCCGAAGGTTTCCGCTTATGGCGCGGGTTCCCGGTTCGGCTGGATTCACTCCGCGCTTGGCCTGCCCGAGGCGGTGGAGGCCGTGGACGTTCAGACCCATGGTGAGGCGATTTCGTTTGAGTTCATCGCGGAGGCCGATCCGGACTGGCTGATCGTGGTTGACCGTGGAGCGGCCATTGGGGCCGAGGGCGAAAGCGCACGGGAGACGCTCGACAACGCACTCGTCACCGGGACCCGAGCCTGGCAGAACGATCAGGTGATTTTCCTGACCGCCTCCAACCTCTACATCGCCGGCGGCGGCATCCAGTCCATGACCATCACCATGGATGAGATCATCAACGCATTCGACAAATCGTCCTCCTGATTTGACCAACGGCCTGGGGAATTACGCTATGGGACTTTCCCGGGCCAGGCTCGCGACGGTTCTTGGGCTGCTCCTGCTCAGCGGGGTGAGCCTGCTGACCGGGGTGGCGCATCTCGATCCACGCCAAATTTTTGCCGATCCCGAGGCGTTACAGCTTCTGATGCTGAGCCGCCTGCCCCGCACGCTGGCCTGCCTGCTGACCGGGGCCGGTCTGGCCGTGGCCGGGGTGATCATGCAGCTGATGGTGCGCAACCGGTTTGTCGAGCCTGGCACCACCGGTACGGCGGAGGCGGCCATGCTGGGCCTGCTGGCGGTCACGCTGGTGGCCCCAGGGATGGCGATTTTTGGGAAGATGATGGTGTCGGCGGTGGCGGCCCTGATCGGGATGGGAGGGTTTCTGCTTCTCACCCGAAACCTGCCGCCGGAACAGCCGGTTCTGATTCCGCTGGTGGGACTGATCTATTCCGGCATCATTGGCGCGGGCACGACATTCGTCGCCTGGCAGACCGATCTGATGCAGTATCTCGGCGTTTGGATGAACGGGGAGTTTTCCGGTGTGCTGGCCGGGCGGTATGAGCTGCTGTGGCTGGCGGGTGTGCTGGCCGGAGTTGCGTGGATTGCCGCGGACCAGTTTTCCATCGTGGGTCTTGGGCGCAGTGCGAGCCTTAATCTTGGCCTGAACTACAACCAGGTGATGGCGCTTGGCGTGGCGACCGTGGCCATGGTGACGGCCATGGTGGTGGTGACCGTGGGCCTGTTGCCATTCATTGGGCTGGTGGTGCCGAATATCGTGTCGCGGCTGCTCGGGGACAACCTGCGTCAGACCCTGCCGGTGGTTGCGGGCATGGGTGCGGGTCTGGTGCTTCTGTCGGACGTGATCGGGCGGCTGGTGCGCTATCCCTATGAGATCCCTGCGGGAACGGTGTTTGGCGTCGTCGGGGCGATCGTGTTCCTGTGGCTGCTGCTCGGCCGGAGGGCGTCCCTTGCCCGATAGGCGACTTCTTGTGTTGGCGTGCCTTCTGGTTGCGGTATCCCTGCTCTTCCTGGGCTGGGGCCTGACGGGACGGGTCTGGCTCATTCTGGAGATGCGCAGCGTCAAACTCGCAGGGCTTATCCTTGTCGGCTTCTCAGTGGGTGTTGCCACCGTGATGTTCCAGACAATCAGCGGCAACCGCATTCTGACACCCGCAATCATGGGGTTTGATGCCCTGTTTCTGCTTCTTCAGACCTCGCTGGTGTTTACGCTTGGCGGGTTCGGGTATGCGCAGCTTCCCGGGACGATGACGTTCATGATGAACATGCTGGTGATGATGGGCGCGGCGATGCTACTGTTTGGTCTGCTGCTGTCGCGCAACCGGCATGACATTCAGCTGATGATCCTGGTGGGCGTGATCTGCGGCCTGCTGTTTCGCTCGCTGACCTCGTTTTTTCAGCGCATGATCGACCCGTCGGAATTCGCCATGGTTCAGGGCGCCATGTTCGCCAGTTTCGGCGCGATCGACACGACGCAGCTGATGATCTCAACAGCTGTCTTCGCAGTGGTCTCTGTGGTCGTGTGGCGCAATCTTGCGAAGCTCGATGTGGTGTCCCTCGGCCGCTCGACGGCGATTTCGCTGGGGCTGCCGTATGACCGCATTCAGATGGGCGTTCTGGTCATGGTGGCCGCGCTGGTGTCGGTTTCCACCGCGCTGGTTGGTCCCATTACGTTTCTGGGGCTGCTGGTTGCCAGCCTTGCGCATATTCTCATGAAAACCCACCGGCATGTGCTCCTGCTGCCCGCAGCGGCGCTGATTTCCGCAACGGTGCTGGTCGCGGGGCAGACCGTGTTTGAGCGCATGTTCCGGATGCAGTCCACCCTGGCGGTGGTCATCGAGTTCTTCGGTGGACTGCTCTTCCTCTATCTTGTCGCAAATGGCCGGGTCCGATGATTGAAGTAGACAGACTGAGCCACAGTATTGGTGGCTCCGGGATCCTGAAAGACGTGACCACGTCAATCCCCGCAGGCGGGATTACGGCGATCATCGGTCCGAACGGTGCGGGAAAATCCACGCTGCTGAACCTGATCGCGCGGCAGTCCCCGATTGAGAGCGGGCGCATTACGGTCGACGGTCTGGATGTCAGTACCACCGACACGCGGCAGCTGGCGCTGAAAATGGCCTATGTGGCGCAGAATACGGGTGTGGCGAGCCGGTTGCGGGTGGCTGAACTGGTCGGGTTTGGACGCTGGCCCCACTGTCATGGAAGGCCGACACAGGCGGACCGTGAGGCAGTGACGGAGGCACTGGCGCTCTTCTCCCTCGATGGACTGGAGAACCGTTTTCTCGACGAACTGTCGGGCGGACAGAAGCAGCGGGCGTTTATCGCAATGGCTCATGCCCAGGCGACGGACTGGCTGCTGCTTGATGAGCCGTTGAACAATCTCGACATGTTCCACGCCCGAAAACTGATGCGGGATCTGGACACGCTTTCCCGTGAACTCAACCGCAGTGTGGTGATGGTGGTCCATGAGATCAACTACGCCTGCGCCTGGGCGGATCATGTCATCGGGATGCGGGATGGCCGCGTGGTGATTGAGGGGCCGGTGGAGGATGTGGTGACCGAGGTCGGCATGAGGACGCTCTATGATCTGGATGCACACGTGACTGAAATCGACGGGCACCGGCATGTGCTGCATCACGTCTGACGGAGGCGTGACCGGTCGGGTTCGAATATCCTTTAACTGACTGAAAAAGTCGGATTGACTTTTCCGACCAATTCACTCAGTTTTCGCTTCGCCACCCTGCCGAAACTCCAGGGAAGCCTGAATCGAAAGATTGGAAGGATTTCACGGAAATGTCAGCAAACGGAAACACGGCCCAGGTACACCGCGCGTCACCGGACAGGCCGGAGATGATTGAGATGTTGATGGGCGACGGTACCGTCGGCTGGTTCAATCTCGAGTGGTTTTTCGACCGGCTCGAACGGCAGGAATGGCGGGGTGTGTGGTGGTAATGCGCCGGACACCTGCTGAGGGAAGCGGTCCCGGACCCGTCCGGGCACGATCGACTGGAGGAACGACCGCGTGATCGTCTGCCACTGCAAAAACATCACCGACCGGGATATTCACGCCGCCATCGACTGGATGCGCGCGTCTGATGCTGAAACCATTATCACGCCGGGCAAGGTCTACCGGGCACTCGGCAAGGCCGCGGATTGCGGCGGATGCCTCCCGCTATTCTTGTCTTCCATGCGCGAAAATGCCAACCTGGAAGTACCGATGCACCTTCGCAACTTGAGAGCCGAAGTCACACAGGAACCCGGAAATGGCAAAAGATTCAAAAGTAATAGACTACCTTAACAAGGCTCTGCGCTCGGAGCTGACGGCCGTCAGCCAGTACTGGCTGCATTACCGGCTTCAGGAGGACTGGGGCCGTGGGCACATGGCCCGCAAGAGCCGTGAGGAAAGCATCGAGGAGATGAACCACGCGGACAAACTGATTGCCCGCATCATTTTCCTGGGTGGTCACCCCAACCTCCAGAAACTCGATCCGCTGCGCATCGGTCAGACACCAAAGGAAACACTGGAATGCGATCTGGCGGCCGAGCGTGAGGCTCAGGCGCTCTACAAGGAAGCCCGCGCCCATTGCGAGTCCGTGAGCGACTACGTGACCAAGAACATATTTGAGGAACTGCTGACCGATGAGGAGGGTCATATCGACTTCCTGGAAACCCAGCTTGATCTGATGAAGAACATCGGGGAAGAGCGCTACGCGCAGCTCAACGCCTCAAAGATGGACGAGGCCGAGTAAGGTTTCCGAGAATACCGGTCTGTCGGCGGTTTGATCACTGGCGGCAGACGTTACTGGACGAAATACGACCAATTCTGACGTAACAGATTTCAAAAAAATTTGGCTGGCGGAAAATTCGGTCCGCACAATCCTGAACAGGAATTACCCCCCACGGGGCTTTACCCGGATAGCTTTATTCAGGCCGTCATCAGGTCACCACACCCCGGCGACACTCCCTGACCTGACGCAGGTCGAAACCTTACTCTGCCGCTGCGGTCGCTGCGGTGTTCTGCTGCTGGCTGCGAACGGCCTGGGGCTGCTGCGGCTTGCCGACCGGATCGTCCTGACGCTGAACCGAACCCTCGAAATGGGCGCCGCTCTCGATGGCGATGGTCTTGTGGACAATGTCACCCTCAACACGGGCCGTGGAGGACAGACGGACCTTAACACCGCGCAGACGGCCGATAACGCGTCCGTGGGCGATCACTTCCTCTGCGCTCACCTCGCCTTTGACGACGGCGGTCTCGCCAACGATCAGCGTGTTAGCGCGGACGTCACCCTCAATGGTGCCTTCGATCTGAATGTCGCCGGAGGAATGTACGTTGCCGGTAATGGTGAGGTCGGTCGAGAAGACCGAAGCGGCCGGCTTGGGTTTTGGAGTTGCGGCCGGGACCGGAGCGGTCGCGCGCTTTTCCATGGTGGGGGGACGAAGGTCGGAAGGTTTGATCTTTTCTTCCGTCGGATTCGCATTCGTGGGCTGCGGTACCGTTTCGCCTGGTTTCGGTTTAGAAAACATCCTTGGCTGCCTCCAGGTAAATCATAGGGTTCACTGGGCGATCGTTCAGGTGTACCTCATAGTGGAGGTGAACGCCCGTACTACGTCCGGTTGAACCCATATCACCTATATGCTCCCCACGCGATACCTCCTGGCCTGGTTCGACCAAAATTTTCGACAAATGCGCATAAAGTGTTTCAAACCCGAAATCGTGGCGAATGCGGATGGCGTAGCCGTATCCGCTCTCATATTTTGCCGACTCTACAACGCCATCGGCGGTGGCGTGAATGTCCGTGCCTTTCGCAGCTGCAAAATCAAGTCCGCGATGCATGCGGCGACCGGCCCCTTTGGGGTCGCGACGGTAGCCAAAACCGCTGGTAAAGCGATAGGCCGACTGGACCGGATTTGTGTAGGGGATTTTGCTCGTCGCAACCCTAAGTAGATTCATCCGGTCGAGGTCGAGCATCACCTCGTTGAAGCGCTCGTTCAGGTCGCCCTCGAAGGACCGGCTGCTGACCGTAACGGTCGCCACGTCACCACCACCGGTGCCGGAGTAACTCTTGCGCACCGACGCCAGAACACCCTCGATATCGATGTTGGTTTTCTCCATCATTTTCTCGAGCGGCTCAAACGACTGGGCGACGGTCTGCTCCAGCTGCTGAACCATTTCGTCATTGCGCCGGTCATTGACCAGAGCGCGCAGCTCAAGTTCGGCAAGCTTTTGTTCCAGTTCAGCTTTTTCGGCATTCGCCACGTCCCGGGCCGCGGCGGCCTCGGTCAGTGCGGAGGAGACGGTGGCCACGATTTCGGTCAGGTCCTCACCGTTGCCCTGCTTGCGGACAAGGTCGTCGCTGACGTCGTTGATCTGCTCAACGAGGCGGTCATTCACCTGCGAAATCTGGTCGCGCTGACGCACGGATTCCTCAAGGCGCTCACGCATCAGACCGAGGGCCAGAGACAGTTCGCGGCGGTCCTCGATGGACTCCAGAATGATGCTCTGCTGCTCGCTGATCTGGTCCATCGCGACCTTGAAACGGTCCTGCGCGGAGCGGGCCTCACGGGTGCGTATATCCCGTTCCTCGGCCAGTTCATCGAGGCGGCGCTCATAGGAACTTTTGAGGAACACGGCCTCATCGACGTCGTTGGGCGAGGACAGGCGATCCATCACAAAAAGGGTTGTGGAGGCGGTCAGAACGCATAAAAGCGCCGTCCCGGAGAGGGTCAGAAGCGCCTGCGAAACGGGGGTGAAACGGATGTATTTGGTGCTGTCACCTGATTGAATGTAGAGACGTTTTTCCGGAAAAACGACAGATAAAACGCCGCCCTTCTGACGGGAACTGTTCCTCATACTTTCATCCGCTATATTGTTGTCACCCAACCCACAGGCGCAAGTTCCAGGTTGGCTTATGGAGGAAACCCGGTTTTTGCAACCGGATATTGAGTGGCGCAAAGGGTGTAAGCGGAAAATCGCCAATGCATCATTTCCCGACAATTTTGCAACCCTTTAATTCAAAAGCGTTCGAAAGCGGCAGATTTGTTAACCATTTCATGCCTGCTTTTCAGTGCGTTGAAATCAGTGTGTTCGAACTTCAAACCGGTTGCCAGCGTGCGGGATTCGCACTAATGCGCCGGGCCAACCGGTTGGGGCCACCGCATGAAACTCGATGATTTTGACTTTGAACTTCCTGAGGAACTGATCGCACTGCGACCAGCCAAACCGCGGCCCGCCTCACGGCTTCTGGTGGCCGAAGGGGACGGGATCGAGGACAGTCAGGTGGCGCGCCTGGGCGATCATCTCAGACCCGGTGACCTGCTGATCCTGAATGACACCAAAGTTTTGCCCGCACGTATTACAGGGCTGCGTACGCGCCCAGGGGCGACGGGGTCGCGCATCGACTGTACGCTGATTTCGTTGATTGACGCGGGCCGCTGGCGGGTTCTGGCGCGTCCGGGCAAGCGTCTGGCCACCGGCGACAACATTGCCTTTGATGACGATCTTTCGGCGCAGGTCATTGAAAAGGATGGCGCGGAGGTCATTCTGGAATTCAATCAGCCGCAGGAGGAACTGGCGGCCATCCTGGACCGGATCGGCCGAATGCCCCTGCCCCCGTATATCGCGGCGAAGCGCGATGTCGACGATCAGGACCGGGAGGATTACCAGACCGTCTTCGCCAAAAATTCCGGTGCCGTCGCGGCCCCAACGGCCTCGCTGCATTTTGACGATGCGCTTCTGAACGCCATGGCGGGAAAAGGCGTCGGTATGGCGAAGGTTACGCTGCATGTGGGTGCGGGCACTTTTCTTCCCGTGAAGGTTGAGGACATCAGCAAACACCGGATGCACGCCGAATGGGGCAATATCAGTGTGGAGACGGCCCAACGCATCACGGAAACCAAGGCGCGCGGCGGACGGATTATCCCGGTCGGGACAACGGCTCTGAGGGTCATTGAAACCGCTGCGACGGGCTTTGGCACCGTTGCGCCATGGACCGGTCTGACTGACATATTCATCCGGCCAGGTTATGAATTCAGGATAACCGACGGGCTGATGACCAACTTTCACCTTCCCAAATCAACTCTGTTGATGCTGGTATCGGCACTGATGGGACGGGAGACAATGTTGCGGGTGTATGATCACGCCATTCGGGAGAAGTACCGGTTTTTCTCCTACGGAGATTCTTCGTTGCTGATACCGAAGTGAAAAACAGGCTCTGGTCAAATCAGACGACCTGCCCTATCCGCGCAACCTGTCCCGAATCCGCGCCAAAGGGTCGCTGACGGGCAATGACTTAATCAGTAAATCGTCCAGAGGTCTGGCGGACAGTTTAGGATCGTACCGATGACCGAAGTAATGAAGAACTCATGGGCCCTGCTGCTCGGCGTCATGCTCCTGCTCGTGGGGAACGGGCTTCAGGGCACGGTTCTGGGTATTCGCGGTGCCATTGAGGGCTACGACCCGGCCACGATGTCATGGGTAATGAGCGCCTATTACGCCGGGTTCCTGCTCGGGTCACGGCGGGCGACCTTCATGATCCGCAATGTTGGCCATGTGCGTGTGTTTGCGGCGCTGGCGTCGATGATTTCGGCCGCCTTCGTCATCTATGCCGCCGCGCCCCATGCCTGGGTCTGGATCGCCATGCGGTTCATTGTCGGGTTCTGCTTCAGCGGGGTCTACGTTGTTGCGGAGAGCTGGCTCAATGAGAGTTCCACCAACAGCACGCGCGGCAAGGCGCTCTCGCTTTACATCATCGTGCAGATGCTGGGCGTGATTTTTGCGCAGCTTCTGGTCAACCTCGGTGACCCGGCGGGATATTCCCTGTTCGTTGTCATGTCGGTGCTGGTTTCGATCTCATTTCTGCCGATCCTTTTGACGGTGACGCCCGCACCGGCGCATTCCACGGCGAAGCCGATGTCGCTTGTTCAGCTGTTTAAGGTGTCGCCGCTTGGCTGTGTGGGCATGCTGCTGGCGGGTGGAATTTTCGCGGCAATGTTCGGCATGTCAGCCGTTTACGGCAGTGAAAAGGGCTATTCGGTTGCCCAGATTTCCGCCTTTGTGGCGGCGATTTACACCGGTGGACTGGTGTTGCAGTTCCCGGTTGGAAACCTGTCCGACAAGATGGACCGTCGTCTGATCATCGTCATCCTGACATTTATTGGCGCCGCATCGATCTTTATCGGCATGGCAATCCCAGGGGATTCCTTCCCCGTGCTGCTCGCGACCGGTTTCATGGTCGGCGGCGTGGCCAATCCGCTTTATTCGCTCCTGATTGCCTATACGGCTGACTATCTGGATACCTCCGATATGGCGGCAGCATCCGGGGGTCTTCTTTTCATCAATGGACTCGGCTCCATCGCCGGGCCGCCGACCATTGGTTTCTTGATGAACAGCTTTGGCCCCGACATGTTCTTTGTCTATATCGCGATCCTTTTCGCGGTGATCGGGCTCTACGGCATGTACCGCAGCACGCGCCGGTCCTCGCCGGATCAGGAGGACATCACGCCCTATACCGTCCTTACACCTTCAGCCTCCGCCGTGGCGGTAGAGGTCTCGCAGGAATACGCGATCGAGGAAGCCGAACGCGAGGAGGAGGAAGCCGCCGAAGAGGCCGAGGAACGGAAGGACACCGGCTCCTGACGCCCGTGCGGCGGCGCGTCCTCCCTTCCAATCGGCGCGAATATGGGTAACCTGCCCCCCAAACATCACGAGGCGGGTTTGCCCATGATGACGGGAGAAATACGCATGGACGCATCGCAGGAAATTCTGGATTTTTGGCTGAAGGAGTGTGAGCCGAAAGACTGGTACAGGGTCGACCCGAAACTCGACGACACCATTCGTGAAAAATTTGGAGAGCTCTGGGAAACGGCCGCCAGTGGCAAACTCTCCGGCTGGATCGGACGACCGTCGTCGGCCCTCGCGCTGATCATTCTGCTCGACCAGTTTCCGCGCAACATGTTCCGGGGCGATGCGCGGTCCTTCGCGACGGATTCACTGGCTCTGAAGCTTGCGAAATCCGCGATCCTGCGGGAGCATGATAAGAAGTTCGACTACCCGGAAAAACAGTTCTTCTACCTGCCCTACATGCACGCGGAAATCTCCAGCGAGCAGGACCGTGGTGTACGCCTGTTCCTTCAAAACGGAGACGCGGCCGACAATCTCGAACACGCCCGGGCGCACCGTTGGGTTATCAGGAAGTTTGGCCGGTTCCCCTATCGCAACGAGGCTCTGGGTCGCTCGACGACGAAACCGGAACAGGAATTTCTCGACGCCGGCGGATACGCCGAGGCGCTCCGTCAGGTCAGATCAGCCGGATAGGCTGATCACCGCTGTTTGAAGATCCACAGGGGATCGAAGCCGGAAGGCGACCCAATCAGGCCTTTTTGTCGCGGGTGGTGGGATCCGCGGTCACTTCGGTCTTGGTGCCGGCAGCATCATAGGTGTGCAGGCGGCCTGCGGTTTCCTCGATGCGCTTAACCTGAACGCGGCCGTATTTGATGCCGTCGATGCTTGCCTTGATCAGGCGGCTGTTGCGCTCGGCGCGGGCCTTGAGGGCCGTGATGAAAGCCTGCGGAAGGGTGCCTTTTTCCTTCAACAGAGCCGTCATGATTTCCTCACGCTTCTCAACGACCGCACCCAGATCGGTCAGGGGGCCATTGAGAATGATTTTCCGCTCGGCATCCAGAAGTTCAAGAACCTGTGAGTACCTCTGCGCATTGAACATTTGAGACATCATTGTTCGGAGTTCCTTTGTTTGAGTATTTCAAAAACCTGCTCTGCGACTCCGATCCCGCCCTTTTCGACGATGGCCCGGGCATATTCCTGCGTCAGCAGACCTGAATAGGCATCCTCACCCGCGCCACCGCCAAATCCCTCCGGTGTGGCATTCAGCCCGGAGTATTTCAGCATTTCCGACAGAAAAACCGCCTCGAATTCCTGAGCCACCTGTTTGAGAGCGGCCTCATCGCGCACCTCAGGTTGCGGATTGAGCGGTAAAACGCGGGAATTGACTGCGGAAAAATCCAAAACACGGCCTGACTGCTGGGGTTCGTTGCAAATCACTTTCCGCCAACCTGGTAAATAAATCGTAACGCTTTCCATGAATTGATTGGGTGTGCGCATACAGAATGGAGCGACAATGACACCGACTGAACTCATCTCCACCGGTGGAGCGGCCCTTTCCGCCAAAGACCGGGAAATCCGCGCCAAGGATGGTCAGGGAAAACAGACCGGTGACAATTCTGGCGGTTTCGAGACCGAAATGCGGCGGAGCGATCCGCAGAAAGACCGGTCGAAACCCGAAGCCAACCGGGCATCCGACGATCGGGGTAAAACCGGACATTCCCCCGATACCGTCGATGCGCGTGGTGATACTGGCAAGCCGGAAAAAACCTCGGTTTCAAACAGTGACGCTGCCGGGGAGAAAACAGTCCCCGCTGAATTTTCCACCGGAGAAGCGGCACCCGGGTTCGTCTCCGATGAAACCGCGGTTGCCGACACCGTGGATATGACGGCGGTCGACCTGACGCCGTCAGAGAATGCCGGCGAAACGACAAACAAAATCATAACAGTCGAGGAGAACAGTCATGAGCAAACAGCCATCCCTGCCGTCCAGAGCAAAAACGCGGACGCCGTCGCTGCGGCAAAGCCTGAACCCCAACAGAACCTCGCCACCGATCCGAAGCGCGCAGACGCCAAAAGCGCAGATATCGACCCCTCCCGGCTCGTGGACGGTAAGCAAGAGCCATCCGGCACTGCTGCCCGCGAAGCAGGCACCAACGCTGACACCGCGCAAGGCCAGCTCCGAACATCCGTCTCGGATGAAATCGCGACGCTCCAGCCCGGCAATGGTCGGCTGGACCAGACCGGCGTCAATGAGGTAAAAACCACGGACGCGCCGGCCATCAACCGCGCGGCCGAACTGGCGGCGGCGCAGGTTGCGGCGCCGAATTCGAGGGGTACGACCTCGGATGAGGAAGCGCCCCTGCCCACAGCGGATAAAACGGCGGTCCGGACCGACCAGACAGCTCCCGCCATCATGCGGGAGACCACTCCGGCGCAGATCCAGTTCATGGCCCAGAGCCAGGCCACGACGCAGAGCGGCAGATCCGAATCGTCCATTTCCGCCGCGCCAACAGTTCAGGTGGGCGAAGGGGAGGTTCCGACTATGGATGTGCCTCCGCCGGATGTGGACGTGGACGCCGTCATGGCGAAACCGGCAACTGCCGCAGCCGTGACCGCACAGGCAGGTCTCAATCTGATGGCGGACGGTCAGGAAGCGATCACGCTGTCGAAGCCCGCTCCGCAACCGCTTCAGGTTGATGTGCAGACCTCGATGAACCGCACCGACACCCAGACGGGTCAAATTCTGCGGCCCGTTCCCGTACCTGAACAGATCACGGTTGCGGTGGGTCAGGCAAAAGACGCCGGTCGGATCGAGATGCGACTGGACCCGCCCGATCTCGGCAAGGTTCAGATCCAGCTCAACACCTCCGAAGATGGCGTGCGCGCCGTGATCATGGCGGAAAAAACCGAGACCCAGGATCTGCTGCGCCGTCATGCGGAACTGCTGTCCCGGGACCTTCGCGAGTCGGGATTCGAGGGCATTGAACTCGAATTTGCCGACAGCTCGGGGATGACCGGACAGGAAGCCGGCGAGGAACTGATGGCCATGGGCGACACGGCATCCGGTCAGGATGGCGAGCCGATCCAGCAGACACCGGCCCAAATCCTGCGCACCGCACTTCAGTCCGGTCTCGACATCCGTCTTTAGAGCATAACCAGTCCCAGTTTCAGGAGTACTGTTCCATGGATCCCGTATCCTCCTCTACGTCCCCGTCGACCGGGACAAGTTCGACCACTGCCACAGCGAAGACCGAGACCACGGAAGAGCAGGAATCCACCAATGCCCTCTCCGCGGATTTCGACACGTTTTTGCAGCTTCTGACTGCCCAGATGCAAAACCAGGACCCGCTGGAACCCACCAACAACACCGAGTGGGTCGCGCAGCTTGCGAGCTTCTCCTCCGTTGAGCAGCAGATCGAGGCCAATGAAAAGCTGACCGACATCAAGGATGTGCTCGGCATTGAAACGGCCGAGGGCCTGGGCTCCTGGATCGACAAACAGGTGCTTGTGGATGGCGGAATGGCCAATTTCCAGGGCGAGCCGGTCGACATTGAGTTTGAACCCACCGCCGATGCCGAGCAAAGCAACCTGATTGTCCGCGATGAAGCCGGCGCCATCGTAGGCCGCGTTTCCATCCCGACCGGAGCCTCGGAGTATACCTGGGACGGCACCTACGGGAACGGTAATACGGTGGACCCCGGCTACTACTCCTTCACGATCGAAAACTACGTTGACGGCGAAGTTTCCGGCCATACGGTCGGCAAAGTATTTGCCCCGGTGTCAGAAGTACGCCTGACCGGGGATGGCACCGAACTGGTGCTGACGAGTGGCCAGAAGGTCATGGCGGACGAGGTCACGGCAATACGCTGACGCCTGTCCTGTTCCAAAATACCGCGGGCCGGCCTGAAATGGTGCGGCCCGCGTCTTTTTTTTGCCGAAATTTATTTGATGGTCTTGCGGTAAAGGTGCCACGTGCCGTGGCCCAGAACCGGCAGTGCGACCACAAGTCCCAGAAACAGCGGGATCATCCCGACCACCAGAACCGCCACCACGATCCAGGCCCAGTGGAGCATCGGCACCGTATTTTCCCGAACAACGGAAACGCTGGTGATCATTGCCGTGACGAAATCGACCTCCCGCTCGAGGAGCAGTGGCAGGGACACGGCGGTAATGCTGAAGAGCACAAGGGCAATCGCACCACCGATCACCGTACCGAAGATCAGCATGGAAATTCCGTTCACGGAGGTGAGGACCGAGCCGATATCCGAATAAATGGCTGTACCGAACCGTCCCATGAACAGTGCGAAGATCAGATGCGCGAGCCAGATCCATGCCATGAAGACAAACAGTACGACGAATGCCATTGAGGGAAGCTGCCCATGGCGCTGGTTGCGCACGACCTCAAGAATTTCGGACCAGTTCTGCGGCAGACCCTGCTCCCGGCGGCGGCTGACCTCATAGAGGCCAATGGCCGCGAACGGGCCGATCAGGGGAAACGCGAAGGCCAATGGGAAAATCCACAGTGACTGGCCCAGGACAAAGAGCTGGAGAAAAATGAAAAGACCGGCCACCGCGTAGACGCCACCAAAAAACAGACCGAATTTCGGCTCGGCCCGGAAATCACGCCAACCCAGTTTCAGTGCGTCGTAAACGTCATCGGTGCCGATCTGTTGAATGGTCGGCTTCGGTGCATCGGTCGGTGACTGGGTCGTGTCCATCGCGGCTGTTTCTCTCCCTGTTGAGGATCACAGGGACCGCTCCCGTCACGGCCGGGTCCCCTGAAATGTACTCACTCAGGGATGCTACATCCGGCAATGATCTGGATCAATCTTCTGCCTGAGCCTCGGCACGGCTTTTTCCTGTCACCTGAAGCGCAAGGGCCGCCGCCATAAAGTCGTCGAGGTCACCGTCCAGCACACCCTTGGTGTCGGAGGTTTCCTCGTTTGTGCGGAGATCCTTGACCATCTGGTAGGGCTGCAGCACGTAGGACCGGATCTGGTTGCCCCAGCCCGCGTCGCCTTTTGCTTCGTGTGCCGCCGTGATCGCCTCGTTACGCTTGCGCATTTCCATCTCATAGAGACGCGATTTCAGGGCGGCCATGGCGTTGGCACGGTTCTGGTGCTGGGATTTCTCGGACGAGGTCACGACGATACCCGTTGGGATATGCGTGATACGCACGGCGGAGTCGGTGGTGTTCACGTGCTGACCACCGGCCCCGGAGGAGCGGTAGGTGTCGACGCGAATATCCGCCGGGTTGACCTCGATCTCAACATTGTCATCCACCACCGGGTAGACCCAGACGGAGGAAAATGACGTGTGGCGTTTGGCGGCGGAGTCGAACGGCGAGATCCGCACCAGACGGTGCACTCCGCTTTCGGTTTTCAGCCAGCCATAGGCGTTCATGCCCTTGATCTGGTAGGTAACAGACTTGATGCCGGCTTCCTCGCCCGCGCTTTCAGAGAGCAGTTCCACCTTGTAGCCGTGGGATTCCGCCCAGCGGACATACATGCGCGCCAGCATGGAGGCCCAGTCACAGCTTTCGGTGCCGCCGGCGCCCGCGTTGATCTCAAGAAAGGTGTCGTTGCCGTCGGCCTCACCGTCGAGCAGCGCCTCGATTTCCTTTTTAGCCGCCCGGTCCCGCAGCCTGGTGATCGCGTCCTCGGCTTCGGAAATGACCTCCTGGTCCTCCTCCATCTCGCCAAGTTCGATCAGGTCGCACTGATCCTGCAGCTCTTGGGCGAGGCCCTTGTAGGAATCAATCGCGTCCGATAGAACCTGACGGTCGCGCATGAGTTTCTGTGCCCTGGCCGGATCATTCCACAGATCCGGATCCTCGGACATGGCGTTCAGTTCTTCCAGGCGGTGATCGGCGGTTTCCCATCCCAAACGCTGCCGCAGCAGTTCCAGTGACTTTTCGATTTCCGCTACTTTCTGTTCGGTGTCCGCGCGCATGGATGGCCCTGAATTCAAGCTTGTAAGGTCGGGATGCGGCATACGCACCCGATGGCAGGCCTGTGTACCCGGACCGGAGTGGAGCGTAAAGACCGGGCGGTCAGTAAAGACCGCCGCTGGAAATGGAACCGAGAGAGGGATTGCTCGGCAGCACCCGCGTCTCGCCTTCAACCTGAACACGCTCGACTGCGGCGTTGCTCACGCCGTCATAGAGCGGGATGTCAGCCCCCATGCGCCAGCCACCGTCAACGGTCTGGCCGTATCCGCCGACAACCGTGTGCTGGCCGTCCTTGATGTACTCGCTCTGCACGTCCGGTCCGGTGGCGGAATCAGGCAGCCTCTGGCCTGTGGCCCGGCTGATCTTGATAAAATATCCGCCCGGAGGCGTCGGCCAGTCGGCGGGTCCCTCATCAGCCATCGCGGTTTTGATGAAATCCGCAAACACCGGTGCACAAAGTGTGCCGCCAAAGGCCGACGCTCCGAGAGGTGTCGGATTGTCGTAGCCCATGAAGCAGCCGGCCGCGATCCGTGGACTGTATCCGACAAACCAAACGTCCTTCGAGTCGTTCGTGGTGCCGGTTTTGCCTGCGAGGTTCAACTGAAGCGGTCCGACCGTGCTGGCACTGGTGCCGCGCGAGACGGCGCCGCGCAGCATGGATGTGATCTGGTAGGCCGTGATCTCGTCCATGATGCGCTCGGCATTCGGTCGCACCTCGGGATCAACCGCAGCACTGAGATAAGGCGCCTGACAGTCGATGCATTCGCGGTGGTCGTGACGGAATATCGTGCGGCCAAAGCGGTCCTGAACCCGATCCACGAGGGTCGGCTCCACCCGAAGCCCGCCATTCGCGAACATCGCGTAGGCGGAGACCATCTTGTAGAGTGTGGTTTCACCAGCTCCGAGGGAATAGGAAATCAGGTCCGGCATGTTCTCGTAGACACCGAACCGCTCCGCGTATTCGGCCACGGTATCCATGCCCACATCCTGCGCGATACGGATGGTCATGAGGTTTCGGGACTGTTCAAGACCGGTCCGGATCGGTGCCGGGCCGTAAAACCGCTCGGACGCGTTTTGCGGCCGCCACACGCCCTGGGCCGTTGCGACCTCAATCGGTGCGTCAACAACAATGGTCGAAGGGCTGTACCCGTTGTCCAGCGCCGCCGCATAGACGAACGGCTTGAAGGAAGAACCTGGCTGACGCTGGGCCTGGGTCGCTCGGTTGAAAACGCTCGACTGGTAGGAGAACCCGCCCTGCATGGCGAGAACCCGGCCGGTTTGCGTGTCCATGGCGACGAATCCGCCCTGGATGCCCGGGATCTGCCGGTAGGACCAGCGGCTGAACTCACCATCTTCGGTGATCGCTCGGACAAAAATCACGTCGCCGATGTCAAACATGTCATCCGGGCTGCTGGCCTCGCGCAGCCTGCCATTGTCTCCGCGCAGCCGGGCCCAGTTCACGTCGCTGAACGGCAGGTAGTGGCCGTCCTCGTCCTCAACCACATCCTCAATGCCGATCCGCACGGAGGATTCGCCTATCTCCAAAACCACTGCCGCGTGCCAGCCGTCGATGTCGCGGGGCACACGTTTGGCGGACAGAGCGCGCCGCCAGCCGATTTCGTCCTCCGCATCCAACTGCTCCGCATCTATGGTCGTGAAAGGTCCGCGATAGATACGGGTTCCGCGATCATATTTCTCCAGACCTTCCCGCAACGCCCGTGCCGCCGCGTCCTGCAGCGTGGGATCGACCGTGGCTCTCACACTCAGGCCGCCAGTGAAGAGCATGTCGTCACCGAAGTCGGCAGAAAGCTGACGGCGAATCTCATCCGTGAAGTAATCCCGGGGCGGCATTTTGCTGCGCGCGGACGGGAAAGCCCCGCTCTGCACGGTTAGTAGATCGTCGTTCCGCGCCTGCTCCGCCTGTTCGGCCGTCACGTAGCCGTTCTGGCGCATCTCGGAAATCACGTAGTTGCGACGGGCAATCGCATCCTCTTTCTCGCGCACGGGATGCAGCGAACTCGGCGCTTTCGGCAGTGCGGCCAGATAGGCCACCTCCGACAGGGTCAGCTCCTCCAGCGACTTGGCGAAGTACTCCTGCGCGGCGGCGGTGACACCGTAGGAATTTTGGCCGAGGAAAATCTCGTTGAGGTACAGTTCGAGAATCTGATCTTTCTCAAGCGTGGCTTCGAGGCGGGTGGCGAGAATGATCTCCTTGATTTTCCGCTCGCCCGACCGGTCACCGGAGAGAAGGAAGTTCTTCATCACCTGCTGAGTGATCGTGGACGCACCACGCAGCCGACCACCACGGGACGCCTCAACAACGGCGGATGCTATACCGCGCGGGTCAAAGCCCAGGTGGTCGTAAAAATTCTTGTCTTCAGCGCTGATAAACGCCTGTTTCACCAGGTCCGGGATCTCGTCAATGGGCGTGAAGATGCGCCGTTCGCGGGCAAACTCGTCCATGAGCAGCCCCTCGCCGGAATAAATCCGGCTGAGCGTCGGTGGCTCATATCGGGCCAACTGCTCATGGTCCGGAAGGTCGCGGCCGTAGTAATAGAAAATTACAATCAGCGCGCCAATGCCCATCAGCGAACCAATGGCCAGCCAACTGAACAGAAAGCCAAAAATATTCAGAAAAAAACGGATCACGATCCCACACCTGATACAGAGCCCGGAGGATACCTGCCGGACGTCGAAACGTCAAAACCGTATTGGGTCACGGTAACGCGACCGTAAGCAGTTGATGCTCCTGCCATCAACCACAGCGGTAGTGACGACACTATCGCGCGATATGCACCACGCTTCCAAAAACCCGTTCAGGGCGAAATTTTTGGTAATTTGTCAGGAAGTTGTTCGCCGCCGAAAAACCCATCAGCTCCAATGTGACGGAATTACCTTATAAAAAACAGCGGCATGGGCCAAAACAGCTCTCCAAGTGCCTGTTTTATTTCCTCAAAAATGTGACAAAAAAGAATTGTCAATCCGGGGTTGTCATGCGTATATCTAATTTGTGGCAGCAAAATACCAAACGACTGCACACAATCGTATTCGTCGTATGCAAGCGGCATTGCCGGACCAGACACCAGGCCTGGGATGATCCCTGCAGATTTGCGACAGGCGCTTGCGCCGGACTGACAACCGCCAGGTTTCGTACCTGGCACTATTGAAGGCGTGATCCAACAGGTCATGCCGGGGAAACTTGCGGTGACACGCGCTGAGTTAAAAACCGGAACAGGAACGAGGCCACGGGATGGCCGTCTGATTCCCGTTTGCTTCCGTGTCGCTTCCGCCAATGAAACAATGACCTCCCCCATGCCCCCCGGGCAGGGATGGGCCGCTGTTTCCGAAAGTAAACATGACAAAGAAAATGCTGATAGACGCCACGCACGCGGAAGAAACCCGCGTCGTGGTTCTCGACGGAAACAAAGTAGATGAATTCGACTTTGAATCACTGAACAAACGGCAGCTCGCCGGCAACATTTACCTGGCCAAGGTCACGCGGGTTGAACCTTCGCTCCAGGCCGCATTTGTTGACTACGGCGGAAACCGCCACGGATTTCTTGCTTTTTCCGAAATCCATCCCGACTATTACCAGATCCCGAAAGCCGACCGCGACAAACTGCTCGCGGAGGAGGCGGAGTACGCGCGACAGCTCGAGGAGGACGCCGCCCGCGAGAAGGAAAAAGCCAAAACCCGCGGACGCTCCCGCAGCCGTCGCCGGTCCCGCGCGACAAATGAGGGGTCCGCGTCGCAGGAAGACGCGGTTCTCGTGTCGGAAAATGTCGAGGCAACCGATGCCGAGAACACGCCCGATACGGATCAGCCCCAGGTAACGGCTGAAGCAGCAACGCCTGAGCCGCATGGCGAAGCTGGCGTGGAGGCCACCGAGGCGATTTCAGCCGATCAACAGCAGCCTGAAGAAAACACTCCGGCAGAGGCCAAGGCATCGGAAACCGCCTCCGACGAAGCGGAGGCCGAAGAGGCGCAGGGTGAACCGATCGTGGACGCGGCGAATGAAGCCGCCGACGATTCCGAAAACAGCGAGGAATCGAAAGCGTCCAGCGATGACGTGATCGATGTCGAGGAAGATGGCGAAGACAACCTCGTGGAAACGCCCGAGGATGACGCCGATTACGAAAACGTCGGCGGTGCTGATGAGCCGGAAGAGCGTCGCGTTCGCAAACCGACGCCGAAACGCTACAAAATCCAGGAAGTCATCAAGGTTCGCCAGATCCTGCTCGTGCAGGTCGTCAAGGAGGAACGCGGCAACAAGGGTGCCGCCATTACGACGTATCTGTCGCTTGCCGGTCGTTACTGCGTCCTGATGCCAAACACCGCGCGCGGTGGCGGTATCAGCCGCAAGATCACAAACGTCTCGGATCGCAAGAAGCTCAAGGAAATCTCGAACTCAATCGTCGTGCCGGAAGGTGCGGGCCTGATCATCCGCACAGCCGGCTCGAACCGGACCAAAACGGAAATCAAACGCGACTATGAATACCTCCTGCGCCAGTGGGAGCAGATCCGCGACCTGACAATGAACTCAATCGCGCCCTGCCTGATTTATGAGGAAGGCAGCCTGATCAAACGCGTGATCCGTGACCTCTATGCCCGGGACATCGGCGAGGTTCTGGTGGATGGTGAGCGCGGTTATCGCGAGGCCAAGGACTACATGAAAATGCTCATGCCGTCCCACGCCAAGAATGTGAAGCACTACACCGATCCCCTGCCCCTTTATTCGCGGTTCCAGATCGAGAGCTACCTTGCGGGCATGTTCAACCCGGTGGTGCAGCTCAAATCCGGGGGCTACATTGTCATTGACGTGACCGAGGCGCTGGTGGCGATTGACGTCAACTCCGGTCGGGCGACGCGTGAGTTCTCTATTGAGGACACCGCTCTGCGCACCAATCTGGAAGCGGCGGAGGAAGCCGCCCGCCAGATGCGCCTGCGTGACCTGGCCGGGCTTATCGTGATCGACTTCATCGACATGGAGCAGCGCAAGAACAACGCAGCCGTCGAGAAGAAGATCAAGGACTGTCTCAAAAACGACCGAGCGCGCATTCAAGTCGGCAAGATCTCCAGCTTTGGCCTGATGGAACTCAGCCGTCAGCGCCTGCGCCCCGGCATGATCGAGGCCACGACCAAAGGCTGTCCGCACTGTCACGGCACCGGCCGGGTTCGGTCCGACGATTCCATCGCGCTTGCCCTGTTGCGTGAGGTCGAGGAGGAAGGCGTGCGCCAGCGCTCCAAGGAGGTGCTTATTGCCGCCCCCGTGGAGGTAGCCAACTACCTGCTCAACCAGAAGCGCGAGCACATCGCCATGATCGAGAGCCGGTTTGGTCTTTCGGTGCGGGTCGAGGGTGACGTCACCCTGATCAACCCGGACTACCGGATTGAGCGCTTTAAAACCGCGACCCGGACTATCGCGGCCGTTGAACCCCTGGCCGGTGATACCACCCACGTCTCCGCGTGGAACGGCACCTATGTCGAGGACGCCGAAGAGGTTGAGGACACCCCTGAGACGGAAACACCGGAAGCGGAGAAGCAGGAAAGCCAGCCTCCGAAGAAGAAGCGTCGTCGTCGTCGTCGCGGTGGTTCGAAAAACTCCGAGGAGAACAACAACCAGTCCGAAGACAACAACGGAGACGCGGCAAGCGAAAAACCGGCCGAAACCGACAGTGGCGAAAAACCGGCGGAAACGCAGGAGGAGACGCCTTTAGCGGCCGATGCCGAGACCACGGATGCACCGGCTCCCGAGCGGAAATCCCGCCAGCGTCGTCGGTCCCGCAGCAGATCTTCCACGCAGTCGGATGAAAAACCGGCGGAGAACGGCGGAATGGATGTTATCCAGACCGATGCGGGTGAAGCGGACACGGCGGATGAGGCCTCGTCTCCGGAAATCGTCGCCGTGCCGGAATCCGGTAACACCGAACCGCCGAAGCGGCGTAAACGGGTAAGCCAGCCGGCCGCCGCCCTGCTCGATGACAGCTATGTGCCGTCCCCCAACCCTGCGCAACAGAAGGCGGAGGACGCATCGGCGGAACCGGCCGTGCCGGAAGAGCCCGCAACAGTTGAAGAGCCCGCCGCGACAGTAGACAACACGGTCGAAGCCGGTGCGGACGTGGTGCAGGATGTACAGCCAGCGGAGGAATTACCGGCGCAGTCCGGATCAGGGACGGTTGAGACCCTGCTGGCCGATGCCGACGAGACCGCCAAGGCGGCCTCTGAAAACGTCGTGTCTGATGAAGCCGCTTCCAGCGAAGCGGAAGCGCCGAAAAAGCGCGGCTGGTGGTCGCGCGCCTTTCACGGCTGAACCGATATGAATGGGTTGAGGGGTATCGCCCCTCAACCTTTCAACCAGTTACCAATTCTCTTAACGGCTTCAATCATGTCGGCGTGACTGCCGGCATAGGACAGCCGGATGGTCTGATGCCCGCGGTGCGGATCGAAATCCACGCCTGGTGCCACGGCCACACCAGCCTCCCGCAGCATCGCCCGCGCAAACACCTCCGCGTTGTCGGTGTGATCCGACACGTCCGCGTAAAGGTAAAATGCCCCATCGGGCGGTGCCAGACGGTCAAAACCCGCTCCCGGCAGTTCAGCTAGCAGGGTTTCGCGGTTGCGGGCATACACCTCCACATTTTGCTCAAGCTCGTCCGTCGCATCCAAAGCGGCAAGCGCGGCCACCTGGCTGGCATGGGGCGGACAGATGAACATGTTTTGGGCAATGCGCTCGATCCGGCGCACATGGTCCTCAGGCACAACCATCCAGCCAATACGCCAGCCGGTCATGGAAAAGTACTTGGAAAAAGAGTTGATGACGTAGACATCATCCTGGATTTCCAGCGCACTCACGGCCCGTTTCCCGTACTGAATCCCGTGATAAATCTCGTCCGAAATGAAGGCCATGCCACGCGCCTTGGAGGCCTCAATCAAGCCAGCCAGCGCCGTACGGTCGAGCATCGTTCCCGTTGGATTGGCCGGGCTCGCCACCAGAATGCCCTGCATGTCATCCGTCAGTTCCCCGGCGACCGGTTGGAACCGGTTTTCGACGGAGGTCTGAATACCGACCGGCTGAAGGTCCAGCGCATGCAGAATATTGCGGTAACTTGGATAGCCGGGTTCCCCGATAGCCACACGGTCCCCGGCATCGAAAAGGCTCGTAAAGGCAAGAATGAACCCGGCCGATGACCCGGACGTCACCACAACCCGCGCGGGGTCGAGGGATAGTCCGTACCAGGCCTGATAAAGGCCCGCGATCCGTTTGCGCAGTTCCGGAAGACCGAGGGCCACCGTATAGCCGAGTGGACCGGACGACATCTGCCGCGCAAGCGTGTCGATTGCGCGCCTCGGCGCCGGCGTGCCGGGCTGTCCCACCTCCATATGAATGATCTTTTTGCCCTGGGCCTCCTCCCTGCGGGCGGCCTCCATGAAATCCATCACGATGAAGGGATCAACGTCTCCCCGTCTTGAAACCCGCACCACTCATCTCCTAACGTTGCCCGCAGTTTACCGGCTCCTTTTGGGCACGGTTTTGATCCTGACCACAAGCCCGGAGATCAGCAAAATCCGCCGCTTCGCCACACTGATTTTGATCCTTGTGACGCTCGCGTTGACTGTGGCGAGGGCCGACGCGCTGACGCTGATCCGTGACGCCGAGATTGAAAGCACGCTGGAGAAGATTACCGCGCCCGTCATTCGTGCGGCGGGCCTGTCTCCGCTAACGGTCAAAATATATATAATCCAGGACGACAGCATGAATGCCTTCGTCGCCGGGGGGCAAAACATATTTCTCCATACCGGTCTGCTGATGCGGGTCAGGACCGTCGACCAGTTGCGCGCGGTCGTGGCTCACGAGGTCGGCCATATCGCCGGAGGACACCTGACACGACGCGACAGCGCACTCGGCGGTCTGCGGGGTGTGGCGGCCATCGGCATGGCCGGGTCCATGGCGGCCATTTTGTCCGGAAACCCGGAAGCCGGCATGGCCATTGCCGCAGGCACCAATAATGTGGCGCAACGCACCGCCCTCGCGCACAGCCGCGCGGAGGAAGCCAGCGCCGATCAGGCCGGGCTGCGTTATCTGGCAATAGCAGGTGGCGACCCCAGCGCTTTTCTTGAGGTTCTCGACATTTTTCGCGGCCAGAATTTCCAGCGCACCCTGGGCCTGGACCCCTATGCCCAGACACATCCGCTTTCCACCGAACGGCTTGCCCTGATGAAGGAGCGCATTGAACAGCTGCCAAAAGGCAAGCCGCTCGATCCCCAACTGGCATACTGGCACGGGCGTATGGTCGTGAAACTGAAGGGCTTCCTTCAGACCCCGCGACGCACGCTTGACCAATATCCCGACAATGGCGAGGAAACCAATCTGCTCGCCCGTGCAGTTGCCTGGCACCGTTTCCCGAACGTGGAGCAGACCCGGACGACGCTTGAGGCGCTTCTCGAGATCCGGCCGAACGACCCCTACTACAACGAGATGAAGGGCCAGTTCCTTCTCGAGACCGGCCAGGCTACCGCAGCTGCTGAAGCCTACCACGTGGCACTGGATTTTGCGCCGCGCGAGCCGCTGGTGCTCGCGGGGCTCGGCCGTGCCCTGCTCAATCAGAACACACCGGAAGCGACGCGCGAGGCCCGGGAGGTGCTGGCCCAGTCGGTCCGGTACGACAGGGCCAATGCCGGGGCGCTTCGTGATCTGGCAATGGCAGAGGGCCGCCTGGGCAATGACGGCGCGGCGGCACTGGCAACCGCAGAGAGGTTCCTGCTGGCCGGAAAATACCCCGATGCGATCCGCAATGCCGCACGGGCGTCGGACCTTCTGCCCATGGGATCGCCTGGCTGGCGCAGGGCCGAGGATTTGATGGACATGCTGCGCAGACGGCCTGCCCGCAACAGGTAAACCGGGTCACGTGCGGCCTTTAAACCAGCCCCGCCGAACCGCGACCTACGCGGCGGGCATGCGCATTTTAGCATTTTGTTGCCCTTCCTAACGCGTTACAAGGGCATCGAACACATTGCGGAAACGGTCAAACACCGTACCGAAAAAGAGGGACAGGGCACGTCATGAGCAAGAGACCGCAGGAGTCGGATGTCGAGTTCATCAGATCGCTGGCAGAAATACTGAACGGCAGCGACCTTACTGAAATCAAGGTCAACCGCGAGTATGGGGAAGACGACTCGCTCTCTGTCACCGTGGCACGCAAAATTCCGGCTCCCGCCGCACAGGCCACCTATTCCGCGCCTGTGGAGGTCCGCTCCAGCGCTCCCGCAGCTTCATCTCCTGCTCCGGCAAAACCCGCAGAAGAAGAGGCAGCCGCCGATCCGTCCGAGGATCCAGGTGTCGTGGCCTCACCCATGGTGGGAACGGTGTATTTCCAGGCAGAGCCAGGCGCCGCACCCTTCATCAAAACCGGCGACACGGTGTCCGAGGGTCAAACCATCCTGATCATCGAGGCCATGAAAACAATGAACCAGGTTCCGGCGCCGCGCTCCGGACGAGTCAAGCGCATCCTTGTGGATGACGGATCGCCGGTCGAGTTTGGTGCTCCCCTGATCATCCTTGAATGACGCCCGGGCGGCAGGAGTCTCCAATGTTCAACAAGGTTCTAATTGCCAACCGGGGTGAGATCGCACTCAGGATTCACCGGGCCTGCCGGGAAATGGGCATCAAAACGGTGGCAATCCATTCCACCGCGGATGTGGACGCGATGCATGTGCGCATGGCCGATGAGAGCATCTGTGTTGGTCCGGCATCGGCCACCAACAGCTATCTCTCGATCCCCAACATAATCTCGGCCTGCGAAATTTCAGGGGCGGAAGCGATCCATCCCGGCTACGGCTTTCTCTCTGAGAACGCGCGTTTCGTGCAGGTTGTCGAGGATCACGACATCACCTTCATCGGTCCGAGCGCCGAACATATCCAGTTGATGGGTGACAAGATCACGGCCAAGGACACCATGAAAAACCTTGGTGTGCCCTGCGTGCCCGGGTCCGATGGCGGCGTGCCGACGCTTGAGGACGCCATTCGCATCGGTGACGAGATCGGTTTCCCACTGATCGTAAAGGCCACCGCCGGTGGTGGCGGTCGCGGCATGAAACTCGCCAAAACCCGCGAGGATCTGGAGACCGCTTTTCAGACGGCACGTTCAGAATCGAAGGCTGCATTCGGCAACGACGAGGTCTATCTCGAGCGGTATCTGCAAAAGCCACGCCATATCGAGATTCAGGTGTTCGGTGATGGCAAGGGCAACGCCGTGCATTTCGGTGAGCGCGACTGCTCGCTGCAGCGCCGCCACCAGAAGGTTCTGGAAGAGGCCCCCTCACCCGCGATGGACCATGAGACCCGCGCCCGCATCGGTCAGATCTGTGCCGATGCCGTGGCCCGGATAGGCTATTCCGGAGCGGGCACGATCGAGTTCCTCTATGAGGACGGTGAGTTCTATTTCATCGAAATGAACACCCGTCTGCAGGTTGAGCATCCCGTCACCGAGGCGGTCTATGGCGTCGACCTGGTTATGGAGCAGCTTCGTGTCGCCGCGGGGCTTCCAATGACCGTTACCCAGGAGGACCTGGTTCCCAACGGTCACGCGATCGAATGCCGGATCAACGCAGAGAAGCTGCCGAATTTCCAACCGTCTCCGGGTAAGGTAAACACCTACTATGCTCCCGGGGGTCTGGGTGTGCGAATGGACAGCGCACTTTATGACGGCTATTCGATTCCGCCGCATTACGACAGTCTGATTGGTAAGCTGATCGTCCATGGCAAGGACCGAAACATGGCGATTGCACGGCTGGACCGGGCTCTGTCGGAACTGATCGTGGACGGGATTGAAACGACAACGCCGCTGTTCCATGCGCTTCTGGAAGAGCCGGATATCCAGCGTGGTGACTACAATATCCACTGGCTGGAAAAATGGCTTGATAAGAACACCTGAACGGTTTGTCAGGACCTGACAGCAACAAAGAGGCGCGCCTGAGACCGCTGGATCTTCTGCGCGCCTACGCCATGGGGATATTTCCCATGGCCGACGACCGGAACTCCGA
This sequence comes from Amaricoccus tamworthensis, assembly GCF_049800875.1. Taxonomy (NCBI): domain Bacteria; kingdom Pseudomonadati; phylum Pseudomonadota; class Alphaproteobacteria; order Rhodobacterales; family Paracoccaceae; genus Amaricoccus; species Amaricoccus tamworthensis. The sequence goes on from NZ_JBNAFV010000001.1 coordinate 129,094, forward strand.
CGAGATATTCTGGATCAATCCGACCGAGCGCGGCATCATTCCCCTCGACGGTTTGCACGTATCACGCAGTCTTGCCCGCGACTTCATCAAACGTGAGTTCGGGGTGCGGACAGATACCTGCTTTTCAGACGTGGTCGCCGGTTGCGCGGACCGTCCGGAAACCTGGATCAACGCGGAGATTTACGATCTCTACGGTGAGTTGCACAAACTCGGATACGCCCATTCCGTCGAAATTTTTCAGGATGGCCAGTTGGTCGGTGGGGTTTATGGAGTGTCAATCGCCGGTGCGTTCTTCGGGGAAAGCATGTTTAGCCGGATCCCCAGCGCCTCAAAATATGCTCTTGTAGCTCTGGTTGCGCGATTACGAGCCGGTGGATACCGGTTGCTCGACACCCAGTTCGTTACGCCCCATCTCATCACCATGGGTGCGATAGAAATCTCACGGGAAGACTATCACCGAAAACTGGCCAATGCACTGCAGACCCCTGCCGAGTTTGACCGTCTTCCGGCCGATACGCCCCGTCAGGTTCTGTTACAGTTGACAACCCAGACGTCATAGCGCGGATGATCGAGGGCCGAGAGCGCCGGTGAGGACGCGAACATCCAGCCGGAAAACCGCAACCCCTCTTCACGCACATCACCGATCCGAAGGAAAGCATGGTCATCCCCGACCGCAGTGGCCGATTTGATCCGGCAACTGTCCGCCGTGATGATCAGATGTCCGTATCGGATGGTCTCGCCAACCGGAGCATACAGATCCATCGCCGTCCCATTCAGCGTATCCAAACCGCGCAAATGCACCCCGTCGGTTTCCGCGACATCCCGGTTTGGCGAAACTTCGATCACTTTGGACACCGACATGGCGGGAACCCCCAGCATGCCTAAGACCAATGCTGCGAGGATCGCCCGTTTCATTCGCCCGTACCAAACCGCATCAGGAGGTTGATAAGATCGACCGAGCTCTGCGTGTTGAGGATTTCATCACCATCATCAAGCATGAACTCCGAAGCACCCGGCGTAATCTCAACAAACGATCCACCCAACAGTCCCTCGGAAGCAATTTTAACGTCCGAGTCTTCGGGCACCAGCAGTTCCGATCGGATATTCAGATCGGCAACGGCGAAGTAACTGTCAAAGTCGAGTTCCAGCCCGGCAACCGAGCCCACCTTGATCCCGGCCATGCGTACATCCGTGCCGACCGACACACCCTGAACGCTGCGAAACTCGGCTGACAGAGAATAGGTACCAGTGCCCACCTCGTTGCCGGTGACCTTACCTGCATAAACAACAAAACCGGCTGCGGCTGCCAGAACCACGGCCCCAAGAATTGTTTCCGTCACATTGTTGGGCATTTCTTACCCGTCCTATTCGGGAGACCAGGCCTCGTAATCGTTACGGACCACCGCAGGGGCCGGTGACAGGATACTGCCTGCGGGCCGATAAGCCTCGGCACTGCCGGTATGGTTTTCCTTATGCGGTTTTTCCCACGGCTTCCGGGTGAGTGGACGTTCCGTGGGTGGTTCCTGCCAGGTGTGGTGAAGCCAGCCGTGCCACTCGGGCGACACCCGGCTTGCTTCACAATAACCGTTGTAAATTACCCAGCGCTTCGCGCCATCGCTGCTCTGGTAGTAGACGTTACCCTCGGCATCCTCGCCAACCTTTTCGCCGCGACGCCACGTGAAGAACCGTGTGCCAAGGGTCTGACCGTTCCACCAGGTGAAGATTTGTGACAGTAAACTCATCGCTGAAACTCCCGGCAATTCCTCACAGGCTTATGGACCATTCCACCGGCCGCAACCAGAAAAATCAGGATGCGGAGGCGGAATCTTCCTTACGGTCAGCATAGATCAGAAGCGGATCACCCTTGCGCGTAATGGTCTCGTCATTGACGACGACCTCCTCAACACCCTGCATCGACGGGAGGTCAAACATGGTATCGAGCAGCACTTCCTCGAGGATCGACCGCAGACCACGGGCACCGGTTTTACGCTCAATGGCTCGGCGCGCGATGGCCCGGAGCGCATCCTCAGTGAAGGTCAGCTGCACGTCCTCCATCTCGAAGAGGCGCTGGTACTGCTTCACCAGAGCGTTTTTCGGCTCACTCAGGATCGTGACGAGTGCATCCTCATCCAGATCGTTCAGCGTTGCGAGAACCGGCAGACGACCGACAAACTCCGGGATCAGACCGAATTTCAGAAGATCCTCAGGCTCAAGTTCCGCGAACAGGTCACCAACCCGGCGCTCGTCCGTGTCCTGAACATCCGCGCCAAAGCCCATGGCCGATCCGCGACCACGCTGCGCGATAATCTTGTCCAGTCCGGCAAAAGCCCCACCACAGACAAACAGAATGTTGGTGGTGTCCACCTGCAGGAACTCCTGCTGCGGATGCTTGCGGCCACCCTGGGGTGGTACGGACGCGACTGTGCCTTCCATGATCTTCAGAAGCGCCTGCTGAACGCCCTCACCCGACACGTCCCGCGTGATGGACGGATTGTCGGATTTGCGGCTGATCTTGTCGACCTCGTCGATATAGACGATGCCGCGCTGTGCACGCTCAACATTGTATTCGGCCGACTGAAGCAGTTTGAGGATGATGTTCTCGACATCCTCACCCACATACCCCGCCTCGGTCAGTGTGGTGGCATCCGCCATGGTGAACGGTACGTCCAGGATACGGGCCAATGTCTGCGCGAGAAGCGTCTTACCACACCCCGTGGGTCCGATCAGCATGATGTTGGATTTCTGCAGCTCGACGTCGCCGTTCTTGCCGGCGTGGTTGAGACGCTTGTAGTGATTGTGCACGGCCACGGACAGAACGCGTTTCGCGACCTCCTGACCAATCACATAATCGTCCAGCACCTTACAGATCTCGAGCGGTGACGGCACGCCATCGGTGGATTTGACCAGATTGCTCTTGGTCTCCTCCCGGATGATGTCCATGCAAAGCTCAACACACTCGTCGCAGATGAAAACCGTTGGACCAGCAATCAGTTTGCGAACCTCATGCTGGCTCTTACCACAGAAGGAACAGTAAAGGGTATTTTTGGCATCACCGCCGCTGTTTTTACTCATGTCCGTTCTCCGGCTTGCGCCAATCATTCATTAGCAGGGTCCCTCGTGTCGGGACTGTTGCAACATAGTCGTCACATTGGAACAGCCCAACACACCAATTACAAGGCCTAACCATACCAGTAGGTAAATGCCACAAGCACATTTTATTCCTTGGTTTCCGTCTCCTCGCGACGATTCACGATTTCGTCAATCAGGCCCCAGTCCTTCGCATCGTCGGCGGTCATGAAACGGTCACGCTCCAGCGCGGCCTCGACATCCTCAAATTTCTGTCCCGTGTGCTCCACATAAATCTGGTTCAGACGGTCCTTCAGAGCCTGTGTCTCGCGTGCGTGGATCATGATGTCCGTCGCCTGACCCTGGTAGCCACCAGAGGGCTGGTGGACCATGATCCGCGAATTGGGCAGCGAGAAACGCATATCCTTGTGACCGGCCGTGAGAAGCAGCGATCCCATGGACGCCGCCTGCCCCACGCAAAGCGTGGACACCGCCGGGCGGATGTATTGCATCGTATCGTAGATCGACAGACCCGACGTCACCACGCCACCAGGGCTGTTGATGTACATCGAGATTTCCTTCTTCGGGTTCTCGGCCTCAAGGAACAGAAGCTGCGCCACGATCAGCGTCGACATGCTGTCCTGCACGGGGCCCGATACGAAAATGATCCGCTCTTTCAAAAGCCGCGAGAAAATGTCGTAGGACCGTTCCCCGCGAGCGGTCTGTTCAACAACCATCGGCACAAGGTTCATGTAGGTTTCGACGGGGTCTATCATGGAAAAATCTGCCTTTCGATGGCGGTATCTGATTTCGCTTTGCGGTTGATCGAGGGATAAAGATCACAGGGAAGCTGCGCAAGTCCATCCGGACCGGTAACAGCTTCAATGTTGGATATCCGTCCCTCCCACCGGTGTTTTGATTGTGAAAGATTGAACCACAATTAATTAAAATTGTATGAAGCCAACCTCCGGAATGGGCACCTAATCCCTGTCACCGCACAAAAAAAGGGGTGCCCGGCCATGAAAGCGGGGCACCCCTGAAAAACCTGTACGGTTCAGCCGTGATCAGTCGGCCGCGGCCTCCACCGGCTTGCCGTCATCGTCCAGAGCCTCAATTTCCTTCTGAAGCTCATCCTTGGTGACGGAGCGGTCGGTAACGGTCGCCAGTTCGACAACGTAGTCAACAACCTTGTCCTCGAAGATCGGAGCGCGAAGCTGCTGCTGCGCCTGCGGGTTTTTCTGCATGAATTCGAAGAACTCACGCTCCTGACCCGGGTACTGGCGGGCCTGCGCGAACATGGCCTGCTGCATTTCCTGCTCGGAGACCTCGATGTTGCTCTTGGAGCCAAGTTCGGCCAGAAGAAGACCCAGGCGCACACGACGGCTGGCGAGGGTTTTGTGCTCGTCGGTTGGCTCGATTTCCGGGTGGTCATGTCCCTGAACATCGGGGTTCTCGTCGTGCCACAGCTGATGCGCAACCTGTTTGGCTTCGACATCCACGAGGGTCGGCGGCAGGTCGAAGTTCACAACCTCATCCAAAGCATCCATCAGACGGCGCTTGAGCACCGCACGACCGGCCTGAGCGTATTCCGCGACCAGGCGCTCGCGGATCTGACCTTTCAGGGCCTCAAGATCGTCAGCGCCGTATTTCTTGGCGAGATCGTCATTCACCTCAGCCGGAACCGGAGCTTTGACTTCCTTGACGGTGCAGGCAAACACGGCGGCCTTACCGGCCAGGTGCGCGGCGCCGTAATTCTCCGGGAAGGAAACCTCGACGTTTTTCTCGTCACCGGCTTTCGCGCCGACAAGCTGCTCCTCGAAACCGGGAATGAAGTTGCCTGACCCCAGGACCAGCGGGAAGTCCTCAGCGGATCCACCCTCGAACTCCTCACCGTCGATGGAGCCCTTGAAGTCCATGACGATCTGGTCGCCATCCTCGGCAGCGGCGCCCTTGTCGCGGGCCTCGTAATTGGTCGCGGAGGACGCGAGGTTTTCCAGCGCCTCGGTCACGGCGGCATCGTCGGGCTCAACCACCAGCCGCTCGAGCTGGATGGACGCAAGGTCGACCTCGGGGATCTCGGGCAGAGCCTCGTAGGACATGGACACCTCAATGTCCTGGCCTTCCTGCCAGTCATCATTGGTCATTTTAACTTCAGGCTGCATTGCCGGACGGTCGCCGGAGCTGTCGAAGTGCGATTTCATCGCATCGTCGATGGCTTCCTGCATGGCCTCACCGAGCACCGACTTGCCGAACATTTTCTTCATCAGGGCCGGAGGGGTTTTCCCCTTGCGAAAACCCTTCATCTGAAAATCCTTGCGAGCCTCTTCCAGTTTCGCATCAACCTTGGCTTCCAGGTCGGTCGCGGGAACGGTAATGCTGTAACCCCGTTTCAAACCTTCATTCAGGGTCTCGGTGACCTGCATCTGATTACTTCCTTGCTTTTTTCTCTGGTGCGGGCGGAGGGACTTGAACCCCCACGCCTCTCGGCGCCAGAACCTAAATCTGGTGCGTCTACCAATTCCGCCACGCCCGCTAAACCTGCGGCAAACACCGCAGGCCTGATCGGTGCGCTCTCTAACAGAGACCTCTGACCCGTGCGAGCGAAAAATTGTTAAGCGAAGCCCCGCCAGGCCTGAAATTTCGCACATTTTTTGCGCATAATGTGCAATTTTTAGGCAGTACGCGGTGATTCCGCCACGTATCTGGCCAATTTGGGAGCCGGTTTCATTGAACCTGCCTAATATAATTGTTTGGTGAGCCGGAATTCAAAGCGGACTGTCGCTGATTCACAAACAGGGGACTCGGGGCGTGAAAAAAATCGAAGCCATAATCAAGCCGTTCAAACTTGATGAGGTGAAGGAAGCACTCCAGGATGTCGGCATCCAGGGCCTGAGCGTTGTCGAGGCCAAGGGGTTCGGACGCCAGAAGGGCCACACGGAACTGTATCGTGGTGCCGAATACGTGGTGGATTTTCTTCCAAAAGTAAAAATCGAGGTGGTTCTGCCCGACGATCTGGTTGAGGGCGCCGTGGAGGCCATCGTCTCCGCTGCCAAAACCGGCAAAATCGGAGACGGAAAAATCTTTGTCTCCCCCATCGAACAGGCCATCCGGATCCGTACGGGCGAGGACGGCGAAGAGGCGCTCTGACCGGGCGTCACCTTCGGACAGCATAAATGTCCCGCGTCGGCCAACGGCGAAAAAAATCGAAACAACAGATAGCAAGTCAAGTTAGGGAAAAACGATGAGCGATACAGACTCCGTCCTCAAGGCGATAAAGGAAGACGATATTGATTACGTCGACCTGCGGTTTACCGACCCGCGCGGTAAGCTTCAGCACGTGACAATCATGTCCGACCTCGTGGACGAGGACTTCCTTGAGGAAGGTTTCATGTTCGACGGTTCCTCCATCGCCGGATGGAAATCCATCGACCAGTCCGACATGAAACTGATGCCAGACGCGTCGTCCGTCTACATCGACCCGTTCTATGCCGAAAAAACCATGTGCATTCACTGCTCCGTGGTTGAGCCCGACACCGGCGAGCCCTACTCCCGCGACCCGCGCGGCACGGCCGAAAAAGCCGAAGCCTACCTCGTGTCCAGCGGCATCGGTGACGTCAGCTACTTCGGCCCGGAAGCCGAGTTCTTCCTGTTCGACGACGTGCGCGTCTCCAACTCCATGAACAAGGTCGCCTACGAAATCGACGCGGTCGACGCCTCCTGGAGCACCGACACCTCCTACGAGATGGGCAACATGGGTCACCGTCCCGGCGTCAAGGGCGGTTACTTCCCCGTACCGCCCGTGGACAGCTCCCAGGACATCCGCTCCGAAATGCTCTCCACCATGAAACGCATGGGCCTCAAGGTAGACAAGCACCACCACGAGGTTGCGTCCGCGCAGCACGAGCTGGGTCTGATTTTCGGAACCCTGACCGCTCAGGCCGACAATGTACTGAAATACAAGTACGTGGTTCAGAACGTTGCGCATGCCTACGGCAAGTCCGCAACCTTCATGCCGAAGCCCTACGCGGGCGACAACGGCTCGGGCATGCACGTCAACATGTCGATCTGGAAAGACGGCAAGCCGCTCTTTGCTGGCGACAAATATGCCGACCTCTCCCAGGAAGCCCTCTACTTCATCGGCGGCATTCTGAAGCACGCAAAAACGCTTAACGCCTTCACCAACCCAACGACCAACAGCTACAAGCGTCTGATCCCGGGCTTTGAGGCTCCCGTTCTGCGTGCCTATTCCGCGTCCAACCGCTCCGGCTGTGTCCGTATTCCGTGGACCGAAAGCCCCAAAGCAAAACGCGTTGAGGCCCGCTTCCCGGACCCGACCGCGAACCCCTACCTCTGCTTCGCGGCGCTGCTGATGGCCGGACTTGACGGCATCAAGAACAAGATCGACCCGGGCGAGGCATCCGACAAGGACCTCTACGATCTTCCGCCCGAGGAACTGGCCGAAATCCCGACAGTCTGTGGCTCGCTGCGCGAAGCTCTGGACGCTCTGGCTGAAGACCACGACTTCCTTCTGGCCGGTGACGTGTTCACCAAGGAACAGATTGAGGGCTACATTACCCTGAAAATGGAAGAAGTGCACCAGTTCGAGCACACTCCGCATCCGGTCGAGTATCTGATGTACTACTCGCTTTAAGCGATCAAAGTCGAAACCTGGGGAACGGGCGCGGAGAAATCCGCGTCCGTTTTCCTTTTTGGGGGGAGGAAGCAGAAGGCGTTTTCGAAATTTTTGGCGTCCACGCTGGCACGCATGAGACCCAAAACACAATCTGTGGTTGAAAATAGTTAAAATGCCACCCGATATGCCCCTTTGCGACGGCAATATTACAAGATATAGTCCAGCGTAAAGCCTCCCCACCAACAACAAGCAATGAGGCCAGAATGGCACAGGCATCCGATCTTTTCAGCGGCGACGCGGCATCCAAAGCCTATGACGCCTCCGCCATTGAGGTGCTGGAAGGACTGGAACCGGTTCGAAAACGCCCGGGCATGTATATCGGCGGCACGGATGAACGCGCGCTCCACCACCTGGTTGCCGAGGTTCTCGACAACTCGATGGACGAGGCCGTTGCCGGACATGCCAACCGCATTGAAGTCGAACTTCACGCCGACTACTCCGTAACCATTCGTGACAACGGTCGCGGCATCCCCATAGACCCCCATCCAAAATTCCCTGACCGCTCCGCGCTCGAGGTCATCATGTGTACTCTGCATGCGGGCGGCAAATTCTCCGGCAAAGCCTACCAGACATCGGGCGGTCTCCACGGCGTTGGTATCTCTGTGGTCAACGCGCTCTCCGACCATGTCAGCGTCGAGGTGGCGCGGGACCGTCAACTTTACCGTCAGGAATTTTCCCGTGGCATCCGCCTTGGCCCGGTAGAGCCAGCAGGTGCCGCGCCAAACCGCCGAGGCACGACGGTCACGTTCCATCCCGACGCCGAAATCTTTGGCGCCTCGGCCCGCTTCAAACCCAAGCGTCTACTGAAAATGGTACGGTCGAAAGCCTATCTTTTCTCTGGGGTCGAAATCCGCTGGAAATGTGCTGCGGCCTGCCTGACCGAGAAAGACGACACACCGGAAAACGCTGTATTCCATTTCCCGAATGGCCTTGCCGATTATCTCGCTGAACGGCTCCAGGGCGCACAGACCTATTCCGACGCACCGTTCTCGGGCAAAATCTCGTTCGCTGACCGCTTTGGTGCGGACACGGTTGGGTCGGTTGAATGGGCCATAAACTGGACGCCGCAAAGAGATCCTTTTGTCTCATCCTACTGTAACACCGTACCTACGCCGGAAGGAGGAACGCACGAGACGGGCTTCTGGTCGGCACTACTCAAAGGCATCAAGGCCTACGGCGAGTTGTCGAACATCCGCAAGGCCAGCCAGATCACCCGTGAAGACCTGACGTCGGCCGGTTGCGCCATGATCTCGGTGTTCATCCGCGAACCGGAATTCGTGGGCCAGACAAAGGACCGACTCGCCACCCAGGAGGCCGCTAAATTCGTTGAGGGTGCGGTCCGCGACCGCTTCGACAACTGGCTTGCCAACGACACCAAAACAGCCGGCGCAATACTCGACTACCTGGTGCTGAAATCCGACGAACGCCTCAAACGTCGTGCGGAGAAGGAAACCCAGCGCAAGACGGCGGTCAAAAAGCTGCGCCTGCCGGGCAAACTTGCCGACTGTTCCGGTGCCAGCCGCGACGGATCCGAACTGTTCCTCGTCGAGGGTGACAGCGCGGGCGGCTCGGCCAAACAGGCCCGCAACCGGAAAACCCAGGCGGTCCTGCCCCTGCGCGGGAAAATCCTGAATGTTCTCGGCGCCGCATCATCCAAAATGATGCAAAACCAGGAACTTGCGGACCTTTGCCAGGCCATGGGCGTACAGCCGGGATCACGGTTCAACGTCGATGATTTGCGCTACGAAAAAATCATCATCATGACCGACGCGGATGTGGATGGCGCCCATATTGCGGCCCTGCTGATGACCTTCTTCTTTACCCAAATGCGCGAACTTATTGACAGTGGTCATCTTTATCTCGCGGCCCCCCCGCTCTACCGCCTCACTCAGGGTGCGAAATCCGTCTATGTCCAGACAGATGAGGAAAAGGTCGAACTGATGGAGAAAGGCCTCGGAGGCCGGGGCAAAATCGACGTTTCCCGCTTTAAGGGTCTGGGTGAGATGATGCCCGCACAGCTCAAGGAAACCACCATGAATCCGGACACGCGGATGCTGATCCGTGTCCGCATCAATGAGGAGGAAGGCGACACGGCCAACCTCGTGGAACGGCTCATGGGTAAAAAACCGGAGATGCGGTTTCAGTACATTCAGGAAAACGCACGATTCGCCGAGGATTTGGACGTATAAGGCTTTTTCGTACCCGGATATACTCCGGGTACAACCTCAGTGAAGCGATCCGGACCGACGGCCGACTGCGCCATCGACAAACATGCCGGGCACATCACAGGCCGCGACCGGGCGGCTGAACAGAAAGCCCTGCCCCAGTTCGAAATCCATTTTCTGCAGAAGTTCCTCCTGCGCCTTCGTCTCAATGCCCTCAAGCACTATGCGGAGTTTCATAGATTTTGCGATTTCCCTCAGGGCCGCAACAATTACCTGATCGTCCGAACTGTCGAGAATGTTGCGAATGAACGACCGGTCGATCTTGATGACATTGATGGGCAGTTCCTTGAGTTGCGTGATTGAGGAATATCCGGTACCGAAGTCATCAAGCGCAATCATGCAACCGGCATCGCGCAACTCCGTCAGCCGTCCGACAAATTTCGTCTTGTTCGCGCCAAAGAGGCAGTTCTCCGTGACCTCAATCACAAAACGCTCCGGAGCAATGCCACGGTCTCGCAACCCGGCGAGAATGTCAGAAACAAAACCTGGCCGCTTGAGATCACCGTCCACCACATTCATGCTGACGGTACCAAAAGGAACACCGGCCTCCTGCCACGCGGCCATGTCACTGGTCACACGCTCAAACATGACCTGCCCCAGACGGCCACAGAGTTCGGGATCCTCAAATACGCTCCTGAATGCCGCGGGCGTGAGAAGCCCCCGCTCCGGATCACGCCAACGCGCCAACGCCTCAAATCCAACCGTGACGCCGGTCTGGAAATCCACGATTGGCTGATACCACGGCTCGATACGCCCGTCGTCGAGCGCCTTGCGAAATTCGGTGCGAAGGTCCAGCCGGTCATGCAGGTCCGACTTCATGCGCGCGTCGTAAGCCCGCACCTCACCCGCCCGGTTTGGTTTGGCCGCATATAACGCCAGGTCCGCATTCTGGATCAGTTCAGACAGATCACCGGCGTCACGCGGATACACGGCCACACCGCCCGCAATACCCGCTTTCACCGTCTGCCGCCCGTCACAAACCTGCATCCGGAGTGCCTGGGGCATGGTGAGATACTCACGATGGTCCGGATTGGCCTCGTCAATATCCGGAATGACAACCACAAACTCATCACCGCCAAGCCGCGCCACGTAGGCATTCTCCGGCACCCGGTTCCGCAACAGTTCGGCAAACGCGCACAGCAGTTCATCGCCGATCTGATGTCCGTAATAGTCATTGACCTCCTTGAAATCATTGAGATCGAAGACGAACAGAAGTGCTGATTTTTTTCGCTCCAGACATCTCCAGAGGATGTCGTGCACGGTTTCGGTGAAGTTGTTTCGATTGAACAACTGCGTCAGCACGTCATGGTTGGCCAGGAAACGCGCCTGTTGATCAAGCTCACTATGCTGCCGCGCGGTCTGAACGTAGCGACGGGTCGGATAGCCAACCGCAACGAGCAAAAAAGCAAGGCTCGCCCCGCCCGCACCGGCCAGAAATTTTGCGTAGCGGGCGGCTTGGGCCTCAACATTCACGAGCACACGCAGCAGGTACGCGACATCCCCATCCCGGAAAACCGGGTGATAGACCTCGGCGAACGTGCTGGGCTGATCAGGTTCCGAGCCCCTCAGAATTCGCGTCAGACCGCCGCCATTGGCGACAATGTCGCGCACAAGTTTTCGGTCTACCGGATGACGATATGCGTCACTGGGGTTTGAGCCAGGGTTTTCGTGCACCACCTCACTGTGTAAAACGTGCTTCAGGGCTCCCATGGGAAGGCCACCCACCGCTGTGACCATCTCATGTCCAGCACGGGTGAAGCCGTGGTCATGACTGTGTTCGCCGAACAAATCTGCTGGATCACCGACCGTATGACCATGTGAAACGTCAATTCCCGCCGAGGAGGTCAGCGTCAGGTGACAGAGACAATCTCGGTTGATGTAATCAAACTGGTAAATGCTCCCGACAGCAAACACATCCGTGAGCAGTTCGCGAAATCCATCGGGGTCGGGAAGGCTGCCGGGTTCAAAGGATCCGTCCTCAGATACCACACCGGCGACTTTGGGCAACTGGTATTCAATGTGTCGGGCCCAGCCCAGACCGATGGCGTCCGCTTCGCGCCTGAGCGCAACATTGAGGCCGAAATAGCCGGACACACCCGCAAGCCCAAGGCACACGATGCCAAGACACCCGGCAGTGATCCAAACTCTGAGGGAACCTGTCACCCCGTATACTCCCCAATTTCACCCGCCAGGGAAATTGCGGCAGAAAGATTAATTTCAGGTTAGGATTTTTAATACAAATGTCGATGAACGGCACCGCAGATCGCGAGAAATCACCTGTCTCCGACCGGCCGCCAACCGGCCTCGCGGGCCTCGTTTTCATCACAGAACCACATCTCCCCGGCCTCGGTGTTGATCCGGGTTCGACTGTAGTATTTGGACCAGGGCGTATGGTAAATCCGGTCACCCTTTGAACTGATATTACCCTTGATCGGGCAGTTTTCGCGTGGTGCAACCGCCGCTGCCCGCTGCCATTTATCAGCGCGGAAATCCCACGCCGCCTGCGTCTCGGCCTGCCAGATACCCTGCCCGTCGGAGCGCGCCCGCGCCTCCTGGTCAATGTAGTCGGCACTGTATTCCAGATAGGCCCATGCCAGACCCTCACGCACAAGAATCTCACCAATATCGATCCCATCCACAACGCAGATGGCAATGACGCGGCCATAGGCGTCGCGGCTTTGCCCCTTACAGGACACGTCGCGCCCACGGGTCAGATCGGCCAGCCGCTCCGCCGCGCGCGCGCCACAGGGCCAGGTTTCGCCCGCAGGGGTTTCACAGCTCTGCCCAACCTCAGGCGCGTCAATGCCGTGAAGCCGGATGCGCACCATTCCGATGTCAAACGTATCACCATCCGAGATATCGATACTGCCCGAAATCTCGGCCCTTACGGGCGCAACCCCTTGCACAAGCGATAAAAAAACCGCCCCCGCAAGGACGCCAAGCGAATATGATTTCACGGATTTCACCGTCTCCGAACGCGTTCTGCGCAACAGTCTCGCTGCCATAAACTAACAAAATCCGAAGATTTCCAGCGCTTTCACAGGTCCTCACGGGAGCGTGCGACATGACATCTGGCCGCAACCCTTTTCGGTAGCTAAGGTCACGGTAATGCCAAACATCCGGACGCCGCCCATGAAAACCCGTTACCTTTTCGCCATCATTCTGACCGTTATGACCACGCCGCTCGCGGCCCAGTCAACGGGACAGGGCGTGGACATTCCGCCTGCTGAATGGCTGGCGATGGCGGCAGGACGAACCCTGACCTATCGGTTGAACGGGGAATTCTGGGCGCTGGAGCATTATCACGAGGGCACGAACCGTGTGTCTCTGGAATTACGCTCGGGAGAGTGCGTTGAGGGAACCTGGGAATATCAGGAGCCGTGGTATTGTTTTCACTGGGAAGTGATCGGAACCTCCTGTTTCCGCCACGCCATGACGGAACAGGGAGAAATCATCATAGAGCCTATGGCTGAGCCGGGGACGAACCCCAGCATTCAGCACATGACGGGGATCAGCAACGTGCCGCTAAACTGCACGCCGCCATCGACAAGTTGAGCCTTAAACGGCTGGTGTACGGTCAGTTTGCCGCCGGGAAAATTGCCTTGTCGATCACCCCGTGAACGCCCCAGTTGCCGTCCACCACCTGCGTTACCCCGAAATCCGCAGCGACGGACATCAGCGACACCGCCTCATCCTCATCCAGGCCCTTAACCGTCATCAGGAAACTGCGCATCTTGCGGAACGCATCGCGCATGGCATTGTCGATCGAGGATTTCCCGTAAATGTCACTCTGGGCGCTCTCACCGAGTTCCGACAGGTAATTGGCATAGCTGAACCCGTGAACCACCCACTCGCTGTCCGTTTCCAGCAGCGGATAGTCGAGACCCTCGACAATCGTTCCCTCGTGATCCTCGGCTTTGTGCAGTATGACCTGAACCAGACCGGTCAGTGACGTCTCGATCGCTGTACCTGCCAGTTCCGAGTCCCCCTGTGCCGCGTGAGGATCGCCTGCACTCAGCAGGGCACCAGGAACCGCGACCGGATAATACATCGTACCACCCTTCCCAATCCGCCAGTTGTCGATGTTCCCACCGAAATACGAAGGCGGCACCGAGTCCACGTAATCCGCCTCCAGCGGCGCCAGACCCATCGTGCCAAAATGCATCCGGATCGGAATACGCACGCCGGGCAGTGCCGGCCTTGGCTCAACACTGGCCGAATCCACCGGAACCCCAGGGTAATCAATCATCTCGTGAACCACACCATAGGGGTCGGTCTGCGGCGTCCACTGATACTTGTGTACGGCACTTGCCCAGTTACGCTCGCCACTCGGATCGATCTCATAAATCGTTATAACCTCGCGCCCTTTCGGTTCCTCAACCTGATCGTTGTAATGAAAACCCCACCAGGCAGCGGCATTTGAGCCAAAGGTCTTGCCCGCATATTCCGGGTTACCCGACGGCCTCGGGTCCATGTCCAAAATGCGAACCTCTAGTACGTCACCAGGCTCAGCCCCACAAACGTAGACGGGCCCGGTCAGGATATGCACGCCAAAGCCCTCGCCGGCCCCGCGGCCGTGGATCGATGCATCCATTGGCCCGGCACCTCGGCGGTCCACGCCCTTCGACTCGGCATCCCAGGCAAACACGCTTTCCGCTCCCGGATCGCCCTGCACCATTCGCGCGGCATCGTCATTCGCATGGTGGGTCAGAGTCTCCAGGGTCACATAGTCACCGGAATGCGCGTAAACCTGCGGCTCACGGTCCTTGGAAAAGTATCCCCAGTGAACCGTATCCGCGTTTGCCGGAATGTAATGGTGTACCGGCGTATCAGGAGCGGTCTCACAGGCCTCCTGAGCCGTCGCCGCACCCGCCATCAGTGACACCGTCCCCGCCAGCGCGGTCACGCATTTACCAACCGCGGTGGCGTGTTTTCCCAATTCGTTCATCTGGTAGTTTTCCCTGTCCGTTTTTCTGCAGGGAAAAGTGTGAACCGGCGGACTTACAAGTCACGCGTCACGTGCCGTACCGGGTTACAAAACAGTCGCAAACGACCGGTTTGACCAATTAAACAGCGTCAATGCCGCCGAAATACACAGAACTCTGTTAATGCAATCAGCACAAAAAAAGGCACCGGCCGAGAGAGGCCAGCGCCATTTGTGTTCTGCAGATCCTCTCAGGAGATCAGTCGTCGCGGTGAACCCGTTCCTTACGCTCGTGACGCTCCTGAGCCTCGAGGCTCAGGGTCGCGATGGGACGCGCATCCAGACGCTTGAGCGAGATGGGTTCCCCGGTATCCTCACAGTACCCGTAGCTGCCCTCGTCCAGGCGCCGCAGAGCCGCGTCAATCTTCGATACGACCTTGCGCTGACGGTCACGGGTACGAAGCTCAAGAGCCCGGTCCGTTTCCTCGCTGGCACGGTCCGCAACGTCGGGAATGTTCCGGGTGCCGTCCTGCATGTCTGTGATGGTGCCTTTGTTGGCATCCACAATTGAAGCCTTCCAGGCCAGAAGCTTTTGACGAAAATACTCCTGTTGGCGAGGGTTCATGAAGGGCTCATCTTCTGATGGTGTGTAGTCCACTTCTACCTTCAGTTCCACGTTCATTCAGTCTACCTCGAATTACTTGGTACCCGGCAATCGGTGAATCGGAGGTTAAAAATCCGCCGTCTCCCCAATGGCTGAATTGCTGCGGTGAATATAAGGATTCGTGGCACTTGTCACCAACAACTTGATGCAACTTGCTTAACTTTCCCGTCCAGGTACTGTGTGCCGTCTGAATCGCAGAGACACCGGGAGACGGCATGAAATTCGATGGCAGTGCGGGCTATGTGGCCTCTGACGACCTCAAGGTGGCGGTCAACGCGGCAATTGCCCTGGAACGCCCCCTTTTGGTGAAGGGCGAGCCCGGAACGGGCAAGACCGAACTGGCCCGCCAGATCGCCGGGGCCCTCGACCTGCCCATCCTCGAATGGAACATCAAATCCACCACCCGCGCCGTTCAGGGTCTCTATGAGTACGACGCCGTCAGCCGTCTGCGCGACAGCCAGTTGGGTGATCCGAAAGTCGCGGACGTGCGCAACTACATCCGAAAGGGACCGGTCTGGCGGGCGTTCACGTCCGAGGGCAAAACCGTCCTGCTGATCGACGAGATCGACAAGGCCGATATCGAGTTTCCCAACGACCTGCTCCAGGAACTCGACCGGATGGAGTTCCACGTCCACGAGACCGACGAGACCATCCGCGCCGAAAACCGCCCCATCGTGATCATCACATCCAACAACGAAAAGGAGTTGCCCGACGCCTTTCTGCGCCGCTGTTTCTTCCACTACATCCGCTTTCCCGAACCTGAGACCCTCGCGAAAATCGTCGAGGTACATTTCCCAGGCCTCAAACCCCGTCTCGTCAATGCCGCGCTCACCAGTTTCTTCGAGATCCGCGAGACACCGGGCCTTAAAAAGAAACCCTCCACCTCGGAGGCGCTCGACTGGATCAAACTGCTGGTGGCGGAGGATCTCGCCCCCGAGGACCTCAGGTCGGACCCGACAGGCGCCCTGCCCCGGCTGCATGGCGCGCTTCTCAAAAATGAACAGGACGTGCATCTTTTTGAACGTCTCGCATTTATGGCACGCGGAAAAAGATCCTGATGCGCGGGAACCATTTTCAACGTGACAAGTTTACATCACATCATTATTGTGCGGTGCAGCAAAAGATCGGAGTGCTAACGCATGGACTACTTCAAGGCGATGGAGGCGACCAATTCCTGGATGCGTCTCGGACTGCACTACACACAGATGAACATGGCCGCTGCGGAAGTGATCGCACACCGCGTTATGCGCATGAGCCAGGGCACGATGTCCGCATCCGAGGCAATGCAGATGGTCATGGAAAAGGGCAGTTCAATGGCGCTGGCCAGCGAAAAAGCCGCCATGGCGGCCGTCAAGGGCAGTTCGCCCGTGGAAATCGCAACGGCAGCCATCGGCCCGCTGCGCGCCGCCACCCGGTCCAACGCGAAGCGCCTGCGGGGCTGATTTCGGTCCGCACCAAATATTTACGTGCCCGCTGTATCCGTGGTTTAACCCGCTTGGGGTTGCCAACAGGGGGCTGTGAGACATGCTGAAACCACTGGTTGCACTCGTTGGCCTGCTCGCCCTTGCCGCCTGTACAGGGCCGAACCTGAGCACCCAGATTTCCAGCGTCCGCTTTGCCAACGGCGCAAAGCCGCAGGGCGTGGCGCGCTCCAATCGCGATCTGGCCGAGGATTTTCTGGAACTTACTTTCGGTCTCGAAAGCGGCGTGGAACTGGACGCCCTTCTCCGCTACGAAAAGCCGATTCGCATCTACCTTCGGGGTACCGGGCTTGCCGCCTACCGGCCCGATGTGGAGGCCCTGATTTCCCGTCTGAGGCAGGAAGCGGAACTCGACATAGCCGAGACCAACGACCCGGACGAGGCACAGATTTTCATTGAGGCCGTCCCGACGGGACAGATCAACCGCTTTTTCCCGGATGCCGCCTGCTTTATTCTGCCCGGCGACATCACCTGGCGACAGTTCCGACGGAGTAAGTCAGGTTCGGTCATGCGCTGGTCTGAACAGGAAACACTCGAAAGCGCAGTGGTCTTCCTTCCGCTCGACACCACCCCCCAGGACGTGCGCGACTGCATCAACGAGGAGATCACCCAGGCTCTCGGCCCGGCCAATGACCTCTACCGTCTGCCGGATTCCATCTGGAATGACGACAATTTCTATGGAGCGCCCACCCCGTTCGACATGCTGATCCTGCGTGCGCTCTACCAGCCCGAGCTCCAAAGCGGCATGACAAAGCAACAGGTCGCGGCACAGCTTGGCCCGATCCTGAACCGCATCAATCCGAAAGGCCGGAACGTCGCGCGCAAGCGCCGCGCCCCCGAATCCAACGAATGGGCCGACCAGATCGAAAGCGCCCTTTCCCAGACCGCGACACGTTCTGAGCGCCGCACCGGCGCCGCGCGGGCGGTCAACATCGCCGCCAACATGAACCCGGTCGACCACCGCCTTGGCGTCTCTAAACTCACCTCCGGTCGGCTGGGGCTCCGTGTCGACCTGACCGAAGCCGCACGGGATTTCTCCGACGCCTACGTTCTCTTCAAAAGCCAGTTCGGCCTCGATAACATCCGCACCGCACAGGCGGCCGTGCATGTGGCCGCCCTGGCCCTCGGCAACGAACAATACGACCTCGCCATAAAACTTGCGGACCGCCACATCCCGACGGCCCTCGAGCAGCAGAACGCGATTTTGGTCGCGGGCCTGCTCTCCATCAAGGCCGAGGCCCTTCTTTTGCAGGGAAACACAACCGAGGCACAGGAGACCCGTCTCGACAGTCTGCGCTGGGCAAGGTACGGGTTTGGCGACAATGACGGTGCGCTCGCGAGGGAACAGGCCGCGCTGACCGCGTTCCTGTCGGCCGAAAACGGATGAGGTTCAGGTGTTAGTTCTTGCTGCCGCAATATTGGGTGCCTTGCTCGGATGGCGATATGCCAACCAACGCGGCGGGGACCGGCTCGACAAACTTCAGTACGCGACGGGCTTCGGCATAGCCTTCGTACTCGCGACCCTTGTGATCGGCACCCTCTACCTGAACCTGACCACCGGCTGAGCCAAAATGTTCATGCGCTTCTTCGATGGTATGCGGTCGGCCGGGATACCCGTATCCCTGCGCGAATACCTGACCTTTCTGGAGGCGCTGGACCGCAACCTGGTCATCCATGATCCTGAAGGATTCTACTACCTTGCCCGCGTGACCATGGTGAAGAACGAGAAGTTTCTCGACCGGTTCGACCGGGTTTTCTCCCACGTCTTTAAAGGCCTGTTTGACGATACCGACGACGGGAACGGCCCGGTGCCGGTGGAAATCCCTGAGGAATGGCTGAGAAAACTCGCGGAAAAGCATCTCACTCCCGAGGAACGCGCCGAGATTGAAGCCCTGGGTGGTTTCGAAAAACTCATGGAGACCCTGGCCGAACGCCTCGCCGAACAGGAGGGACGCCACCAGGGCGGCAACAAATGGATCGGCACCGCCGGGACATCGCCCTTCGGTGCCTACGGTTACAACCCGGAGGGCGTGCGCATTGGCCAGAAGGAATCCCGCCACCGCCGCGCCGTGAAGGTCTGGGACAAACGGGAGTTTCGTAATCTCGACGACAGCGTCGAAATCGGCACACGAAACATAAAGGTCGCCCTGCGCCGGCTGCGCCGCTGGGCCAGGGATGGCGCGGCTGACGAACTGGACCTGAAGGCCACCATTCGCCACACCGCCGAACAGGGCTGGCTCGACGTGATCACTCGCCCCGAACGCCGCAACGCGGTTAAGGTCCTGCTGTTCTTCGACGTGGGTGGCTCGATGGACCCACATGTGCGCGTGGTTGAGGAACTCTTCTCCGCCGCCCGCACCGAATTCAGCCAGCTTGAGTATTTCTACTTTCACAACTGCCTCTATGAGGGGGTCTGGAAAGACAACCGCCGTCGCTGGAACGAGCAGATCCCCACCGAGGAAATCATGCGCACCTATGGCGGTGACTACCGCGTCATCATGGTGGGGGACGCTTCGATGTCGCCATACGAAATCGCCTACCCCGGCGGCGCTAACGAGCACTGGAACCCGGAATCCGGCGAAACCTGGCTGCGCCGCCTTCGCGACACATGGCCCGCCTCGATCTGGATCAATCCGCTTCCCGAAAACAGCTGGGGCTGGACGCAGTCCATCGACATGATCAGCCGGATTTTCGAGGGACGGATGTATCCTCTGACCCTGACCGGTCTTGAGTCCGGCATAAAGGAACTGGCCAGATGAGCCCAATCCTCGCCGCCATGGCCCGCATCCAGGGGATGAGCACCGAAACCTGGGAAAAGCACACCAACCCGCTCAGCGGCTGGACCCGTGCGCTGATCCTGCCACTGGTCAGCCTCGTTTTTTTCTACCGTGACGTCCTCGGCGACGCGACATGGGTCCTGTTTGGCGCGCTCGTCATCTGGACCTGGGTCAACCCACGGGCATTCCCAAAGCCCAAGACCACCGACAACTGGATGTCCCGCGCCGTGATGGGCGAACGGATCTGGCTCAACCGCGGCAAGGTCCCTGTACCGCAGCATTATTCCCGCGCCATCCCGGTTATCCTGGGAATTGCCGCGGCCGGTCTGCCACTTTGGGGTGTCGGCCTCTGGCTCCAGTTTTTCTGGCCGACCATGTTTGGGCTCAGCCTCTGCATGCTCGCCAAATTCTGGTTTTTGGACCGTATGGTGTGGCTCTATGATGACATGAGCCACACGCACCCCATATACAGGGAATGGCTCTACTGACACGAAACCCATGCTGCAGCTGACCCCGATCCTCATCGCGGTCGCTTCGGCCCTTGTGATGTACCGCATCTCGGTGTGGCGCACGACCCGCGAACTGGGCGCGCGCTCCACCCGTTTGGTCGATCCCGGCCTGACCCACACCTTCGACCGGCTGGCCGAAGCACTCGACATCGCGCAGCTGCCGGTCAACATCTACGAAATCGACCCGGTCAACGGCATGGCCGCCCCGGACGGCCAGATCTACCTGACCCGCGGCTTTTACAACCGCTACCGCGCGGGCGAGATTACCGCCGAGGAAATGGCCGGCGTTATCGCGCACGAACTGGGCCACGTGGCCCTGGGCCACAGCCGCCGTCGCATGATCGACTTTGGCGGTCAGAACGCGGTACGCGTCGTGCTCGCCTCGATCCTGGGGCGTTTCATTCCCGGCGTCGGCATTCTGATCGCCAATTTCCTCTCCGGTCTCCTGATGGCCCGCCTGTCCCGGCAGGACGAATATGAGGCCGACGCCTACGCCGCGGCGCTCATGAGCAAGGCAGGCTTTGGCACAGCCCCACAGATCAGCCTTTTGCAAAAGATGGACAAACTGACAGGCATGGCTGGTCGCCCGCCCCTCTGGACCGCGAGCCACCCGCACACGCCCGACCGCATTCAGGCTATCGAGGCCCTTGAGGCCAAATGGCACGGAAACCGCTGACCCTCCAATCGCGCCTTTTCTCCGCGTGGTTGCAGGGCTAAACCGGCTGCATGTCAGGAACATCCCTTTTCGACACGGGCCCTTTCGCCCCCTGTCCGCCCCGTTTCAACTTGGCGGCCCACACGCTCGCCCGCGCAGCAACCGACCCCGACCGACCTGCTCTGGAGATCCTGAATGCGCCGGGTGTGGTCGCGGAAACCTGGACCATCGGTGAGATCGAAACTGCCGTTCGCGGCACCGCCGCGGGCCTTTCGAAACTGGGAATCGTAAAAGGTGACCGCGTTCTGCTGCGCCTGGGCAACTCATCCGCTTTCCCCATAGCTTTCTTTGCCGCCATAACGCTTGGAGCAATCCCCGTACCGGTGTCGTCACAACTGACGGAGACCGAAATCACGGGTTTGGCAGCGGACCTCGAGCCAGCCCTGATCTGCCGCGACCAGGATCTTTCCTTCCCGGGAACCATACCGTTTCCCGTCATATCACTCACTGAACTCACCGATCTCCGCAAGAATCCGCCCTCTACATACGCCGACACGGCAGCCGACGACCCGGCCTATATGGTCTACACGTCCGGCTCCGGCGGCAGCCCCAAAGGCGTCGTCCATGCCCAGCGGGCCGCATGGGCGCGACGCATGATGTGGGAAGGCTGGTATGGGCTCACACCATCCGACCGGGTCCTGCACGCAGGCGCTTTCAATTGGACCTACACGCTCGGGGCGGGCCTGACCGACCCCTGGGCCATCGGCGCGACAGCCCTGATCTATACGGGCAAACCCGACCGCCACATCTGGCCAGAACTGGCCCGCAATCACCACCCTACCATTTTTGCCGCCGTCCCGGGCGTCTACCGCCAAATGCTCGGTGGCAATCTCACAACCGGCTTCGCCTCCCTCCGACACGGTCTCAGCGCCGGAGAGGCCATGCCAGCGGCCGTCGCGGAGGCCTGGTCGGCAGCCACCGGCAAACCCATCTACGAGGCCCTGGGCATGTCGGAAGTCTCAACCTACATCTCCTTCTCACCCAGCCGGCCCCCGGTTCCAGGCCGCGCCGGCTATCCGCAACCCGGCCGCCGCATCGCGATCCTGGCGGATACCGGTACCGACCCCGTGCCAACCGGTGAAGATGGACTGCTCGCCGTGTCCTCACGCGATCCCGGCCTCATGCTGGAATACTGGCGCAGACCCGAAGACACCAAAGACGCGTTCCGCGGAGAGTGGTTTCTCACGGGCGACCGCGCCCGCATGGATGCGGACGGTGCCATCACCTATTTGGGCCGCGCCGACGATCTGATGAACGCGGGCGGCTTTCGCGTAAATCCCGCCGAGATCGAGGCGGTCCTACTGCAACACCCGAATATCGCGGAAGCAGCAGCTGCCGAGATCACGATCGGCCCAGGGAAATCCATCATCGCCGCTTTCGTCAGCCCGAAACACGGAAGCGTTAACGAAAAGGAAATATCAGACCTGTGCGCCGCCCGCCTCGCGCGCTACAAGTGTCCGAGAGCATTTCACGTTTTGCCGACGCTGCCACGTTCGGCCAACGGAAAGATATTGCGCAGGAAACTGAAGGAAGACTACGGGACAACATGACGCGACTCGAGATTATTTCCGACCCCATCTGCCCCTGGTGCTATATTGGCGTAACGCGGCTGATGAAGGCAATCGAGGCCCGTCCACATTACGAGTTCGCCCTCAACTGGCGTCCGTACCAGCTCAATCCCGGCATGCCGTTTGAGGGCATGGACCGCAAAAAATACCTGATTGACAAGTTCGGCGGCCAGGAAGGCGCGGTCCGGGTCTATTCCCAGATCGAGCAGGCCGCAAAGGATACCGGACTCAATATCGACTTTGGCAGCATCAAACGCACGCCCAACACGCTCAACGCATTGCGCCTCATTCACTGGGCCGCAGCCGAGAGGGTGCAGACCCCCGTGGCCATGTCCCTCTTCCGCGCCTATTTCCATGAAGGTCGCGACATTGGCGACAGCGATACCCTTGCGGATATCGCCGACTCCTGCGGAATGGACCGTGCCGTGATCCGAAAACTGCTCGATGGTGATGCGGACGCCCATGAGGTTCACAACGATTCTTTGGCGGCGCGCGACATGGGCGTTACCGGTGTCCCCACCTTTATCCTCGGTGGCAAATACGCGCTCTCCGGCGCGCAGCCGGTCGATACCTGGACCAAACTCATCGACGAACTGACCGCCGCCATCGCGGCAAGCTGACCTGGCGGGGCGAAAACTCTAACTCAGGACGCTTTCGACTTCTTCTGCACCGCTTCGCGACCGCCCTTGGCCTCCACGGCCAGGTCGCGCGCAATTGCAAAAGCCCCCTGAAGCCGGGCGCGTTCGTCACTCCAGTTACGCCGGATGACGATCTTGTTGTCCTTGACCTTGGCCAACCCCTTTTGGTCATTCATGAATTTCACCAGACCCTCGGGCCTTGCGAATTTGTCGTTGTGAAACTGAACCGTCGCGCCTTTCGGCCCGCCATCGAGTTTGGCAATGCCCGCGCGCTTGCACATGGCCTTGATCCGGACCACCTGCATCAGTGTTTCGACCTCTGACGGCAGCTTGCCAAACCGGTCGATCAACTCGGCGGCAAAGCCCTCCATCTCGACCTTCTTCTCAAGGTTCGAAAGCCTGCGGTAGAGCCCCAGCCGCACGTCGAGATCCGGCACGTAAGTATCGGGAATGAGGACCGGTACGCCCAGATTGATCTGCGGCGACCAGTCATCGGAATCCGTCATTTCAATCTCGCCGGCCTGCAGCTTGGCAATCGCCTCGTGCAGCATCTCCTGGTATAGTTCGAACCCGACCTCGCGGACCTGTCCCGACTGCTCCTCGCCGAGAATGTTGCCCGCACCACGGATGTCCAGATCCTGGCTCGCAAGGTTGAAACCCGCGCCAAGACTGTCCAGGCTTCCCATCACCCGAAGACGTTTGTCCGCCTGATCCGTCAGCTTTTTACGTGGCTCAGTCATCAGGAACGCATAGGCCCGCATCTTGCTGCGCCCAACACGTCCACGGATCTGGTAGAGCTGCGCCAAACCAAACATGTCGGCCCGCTCCACGATCAGAGTGTTCGCCGCCGGAATGTCCAGTCCGGACTCGATGATCGTTGTGGCCAGCAGAACATCGAATTTGCCGTCATAGAACGCATTAATACGCTCATCGAGTTCCCCGGACGCCATCTGCCCGTTGGCGACCACGTATTTCACCTCCGGCACGTGTTCCTTGAGGAACTGCTCCACGCCCGCGAGGTCGGAAATACGCGGCACAACATAGAATGACTGTCCGCCGCGGTAATGCTCCCGCAGAAGCGCCTCGCGCACCGTCAGCCCGTCGAACTCGCTCACATAAGTCCGCACCGCCAAACGGTCGACGGGCGGCGTCGCGATCAGGCTCAACTCTCGGACCCCGGACAGCGCCATCTGAAGCGTTCTCGGGATCGGTGTCGCGGTCAGGGTCAACACATGCACATCCGAGCGCAGCGTCTTCAGTCGCTCCTTGTGCTGCACGCCGAAATGCTGCTCCTCGTCAATGACAAGCAGGCCAAGGTTGTGGAATTTAATGGTCTTTGCCAGAAGCGCGTGTGTGCCGACCACGATATCAACCGACCCGTCGGCCAAGCCCTTGCGCGTCGCCGCAGCCTCTTTGGCGGATACAAACCGGCTTAGCTGCCGTACGGTAACCGGCAACCCGCGGAACCGTTCCGCGAACCCCTTGAAATGCTGCCGCGCCAGCAGCGTCGTGGGCGCAATCACGGCCACCTGGGAGCCGGACATCGCCGCCACGTAGGCGGCCCGCAGCGCCACCTCCGTCTTGCCAAAACCCACATCGCCGCAGACCAGCCGGTCCATCGGACGCCCGGACGCCATATCCTCCAAAACGTCCTCAATGGCATTAAGCTGGTCATCGGTTTCCGAATACGGGAAGCGCGAACAGAACTCCTCCCAGGAGTGGTTGTCCTCGGGCACCATCACTGGCCCCTTGCGCAGCTGCCTCTCAGCAGCAATCCGGATGAGCTTTTCAGCCATGTCCCGGATGCGCTGGCGCAGTTTGGCTTTCTTCGCCTGCCACGCGCCGCCACCCAACCGGTCCAGCAGCCCTTCCTCATGGCCATAGCGGCTCAGAAGCTCAATGTTCTCAACCGGCAGGAACAGTCTGTCGCCGCCCGCATATTCCAGCGCAATGCACTCATGCGGTGCACCCATGGCCGTGACGGTTTCCAGCCCACGGTAGCGACCGACGCCATGGTCCACATGGACGATCAGATCGCCCGGCGACAAGCCCGCCGCCTCGGTCAGGAAGTTCTCCGCCCGCCTGCGCCGTTTCGGGGCGCGAATTAATCGGTCACCCAGCACATCCTGCTCGGAAATGACCGTCAGCCCCTTCGCCTCGAACCCGTGTTCAAGAGACCAGACCGAAAGATAGAGCCCGCCGGACTCCATTTCGATGTCATTATATCCGCGGATATTTCTGGCGTCCGTAACATCGCTGTCCGCCAAAAGACCGGCCAGACGTTCCCGCGCGCCTTTGGAGTAGCTCGCGATGACCACGTTTCCGGATTTGCGCTTTGCTTTGACGTGATCGGCAAGCGCACCGAAGAGACTTATGCTTTCCTGCTGCCGCTCGGGCGCGAAATCCCGGCCGATCCGCGCGCCGAGGTCAATCATTCCCGGACCGGAATGCTTCGGCAACGGCGAAAGCTCATAGACCGGACGATCGGCGATCGCGGCCTGCCAGGCGTCACTGTCGAGGTAGAGCAGTTCCGGCGGCGACGGCTTGTACACACTGTCGAGGCGCGATTTCGCGTTCAGCGCCTCCATTCGCGCCTGATACTGATCCGTCAGCGCCGCCCACCTGGCGTCGTGAGCCGCTGGCAACTGATCGTCGAGAAGGACCGGAGCACCCGGAAGGTAGTCCGGCAGGGTTTCCAGATTTTCATGGAAGAACGGCAACCAGTGCTCATAGCCCTGATGTTTCCGGCCGGAACTGATTGCCTCGTATAGCGGATCGTCCTTGCCCGCCGCACCGAACCGCGACCGGTATTCCGTTCGAAATCGCTCCACCGCAGCGTCGTCGAGCACGACCTCGGAGACCGGCGCCAGTTCGATTCTGCCGAGGGTTTCCCGCGTGCGCTGGGTTTCCGGGTCGAAACTTCGCACGCTTTCCAGCACATCACCAAACAGATCGAGGCGCACCGGATAGTCCGATCCGGGCGGGAACAGGTCGATAATACCACCGCGCACGGCAAACTCGCCTGGTTCCGCAACCGTGGGGACCTGGGCATAGCCCATCCGGACCAGATAGGCGCGCAGGGCATCCGTATCGATCTGACGGTTAGCCTCGGCCACAAAACTCGACCCGCGCAGGACCTCCCGCGCGGGCACGCGCTGGGTCGCGGCATTGATCGTGGTCAGCAACACCGCCGGTCTGTCAAAACCATCTGCCAGCGCGGCGAGCGTCGACATGCGGGCGGCCGTGATATTGGCGTTCGGCGAAATACGGTCGTAAGGCAGACAGTCCCAGGCCGGAAACTCAAAGACGGGCAGTTGCGGCGCAAAAAACCGCAGCGAGGCCCGAAACGCGGCCAGGCGGGCATCGTCGCGCGCCACATGAATGACCGGCCCATCCGCCCGCGCGACGAGGTCCGCCATGTAATGTGCGTCAAATCCTTCGGGACAGCCGCCCGCGGCGACACGTCCAGGTTTCAGGGGCCGTGGAGAATTCATGCGCGCGGGTTAAACCAACTCCGCGCCGCGCACAACCTCAACGGTTCCTACCCGGGAAAGGAGGAATGCGTCGCGGCGGCAAAGACCAGAGCGAACAGCATGGACACAACGGCAACCACCTGATGCCAGAACCGTCGCCGCGCCAGTATTTTGATCAGGGTGGCCCCCCTGAAATCGCGCTCCTGAATGCTCAGGGACGTCTGGATGGTCGAATAACCAATCCCAGTCAGCGGAAAGAGCAACAGAAACGCGGCCGTTGCGACCTCAACCCGCCACATGAAGCCGAGCACGAACATGCCCGAAAGCATGAACCCCACAAACAGTGCAAACAACGTCCCGGCTGACCGATGAAGCGCCGTGATACGGCGGCTGTGAACATGGGCGAGGAAATCCACCTGTTTGCTCACTTCAGGGGAGCGCTTGGCCCGCAAAATCATGTCATAGGGCACACCGATGGTGCGGTGTGTCACCACGGTCCAGATCAGCACGGTCAAAACCCAGTACCACAGGTTGATGAATCCGGAAGAACCAAACACCTTCTGAAAACAACTCCTGATTTACGGGTATGGCGGGCGGGTCGAAGTGCGCGTACTGTTGGCCACGGGGGGACGCTCAGGTCAATACGCAAACAGTGTTAATTATCCGCCCCAATTTAAGGCGCCCTGGGGTCGTGGCACATGGGTCACGCGAAATATCATCTTGAGCAGGGACGTCCCGCCATGCCAAACCGATGCGACAGATCCGGAGGCCAGATGATACCCACACCAGCTCCCTTTCCCGCCAGCCGTCCGCGCAGGCTGCGCCGCACCCTCTGGATCCGGGACCTGGTGGCCGAAACCCGCCTGACGCCGGAAGACCTGATCTGGCCGGTATTCATCCGAGAGGGTGAGGGTGAACGCGAGCCGATCCCGTCCCTGCCCGGCGTTGTGCGACATTCCATCGACAGCGCGCTTGAGGCGATCAACGAAGCCGCGAACTTCGGCATACCCTGCGTCTCGCTGTTTCCCTATACGGAACCCTCCGACAAGAACGCCGAGGCCACCGAGGCCTGGAACCCCGATAACCTCGTCTGCCGCGCCACCCGGGCCATCAAGCACCACATCCCCGACATTGGTGTCATGGTCGACGTGGCACTCGATCCCTACAGTTCCGACGGCCATGACGGCATCGTCCGCGATGGTGTCATCGCCAATGATGAAAGCCTGATGGCGCTGGAGCGGATGTCTCTGGTTCTGGCGGAATCCGGTGCCGATATTCTGGGGCCGTCCGACATGATGGACGGCCGCATCGGTGTCATACGACGGGCGCTGGAACGAAACGACTTCCAGGACGTGACCATCATGAGTTACGCCGCAAAATACGCCTCCTCCTTTTATGGCCCGTTCCGCGACGCGGTGGGCGCATCCGGAGCGCTAAAAGGCGACAAAAAGACCTACCAGCTTGATCCGGCAAATGGCGATGAAGCCATGCGAGAGGTTGCGGCCGACCTGGCCGAGGGCGCCGACATGATCATGGTCAAGCCGGGTATGCCCTATCTCGACATCTGCACCCGCGTTAAAACCTCGTTTGGCGTGCCGACCTTCGCCTACCAGGTCTCGGGCGAGTACGCCATGATCCAGGCGGCGGCGAACAATGGCTGGATTGACGGGGACCGGGCCGCTCTCGAAAGCCTGATCGCCTTCAAACGGGCCGGTTGCGACGGCATCCTGACCTATTTCGCGCCAAAAATCGCCGAAATGATCGCGCGCGAGCCGTTATAGGTCGCAGGACGCGCCCAAAAGGCCTCAAACCCGTTGGCCCGGACATGCAAACTGTATTAACATTGCCGCAGGCCGGCGTTATGACCGGCGACTGAGGCTGAAAACAGTGATTTCCAAGGAGCAGTCCCATGACGAACTGGACACGTCGCGGGTTTATCGTTGCAGCGGGCGCCGGCCTGGCCGCGTGCACGTCAGACCCGAAAGTACCATCCAACCCCCGGGCCGAACTCGACCGCAAGGTCGATGCCGCCCTCTCTGAACTGTATCAGACCGTCCCCGGCGCGTCCGAACTGGCCTCGCGCGCGGAAGGTATTCTGGTCATTCCGTCGGTCAAAAAAGCCGGTTTCTTTGCCAGCGGAGCCTATGGCGAGGGCGCGTTGCTGATCGGACCGGCGAAAGTGGACTACTACTCGCTGAGTGCCGCCGGTCTCGGCTTCACATTTGGCGCATCGGAATACAGCCAGGCGCTGTTCTTCCTGACCAAACAGTCCCTCGAGGATTTCCGCGTCGCGGACGGCTGGAAACTCGGCGTCGATGCCGCCTATGCCGTGCCCCGGAACGGAGGCGCTGCCGCGGGGGTATCCTCCACGCAGATCAACCGCCCCATTCAGGAGGTCGTCTTCAGCCAGAAGGGACTCCTGGCCGACGCGAGCTTCGCGGGCGGAAAATACAGCCGGATCATTCGCTGATCCCCTCCACCTCTCTCGGGCCAACGGTGATACGGGTGATCCCATCCGCACCGGCCCGGGCAAGGTCGGCATCCAGAGACATTGGAATATACTCCGACCGCCGCCACAGCGCGGCGAGGTCGTCATAGTGTCGTGACATCAGATGACCGCTCTGGCCGGTCGAGATAATGAACACACTCGAATCCGGATCCGAGAAATCATAGACGGCGCGCAGGCCGGAGCCGTGAATGTTCAGATACGGCTCCTCTCCCCGCCCGGTGGACTGACCACGAAGCATCGTGTGGTTGCCACCCGGCGTGCTCTGCCGGATGTTCACGAGGTAACTCAGCAGCTTGTTGCGACCGAGGGTCTGGTTCGCGTGGACGGCCTGATGCGCGTCCCCCCAGCGCCAGCTCTCAAGCCGCGGTCCAAACCGGCTCGAAATTTCCACAAGCGCGTCATCGAGCGACCTGCGGGCGATCTCCGAGCAGGTCTCCCTGGCCGAGGTCTGGATGACATCGCACCACACGGCGGCACCATTCACGTTACGGAACACCCGCTCAATGAAGGCGGGGTCCGGTTGCGCCACAAGCTCCACACTTGAGCCAAGCTCATCGACCGTCAGGCGCCGCTGCAGCGCCCGGATCCAGGCGGAGTAAATCAGCGGCTCGGGATCATGTTCCGACATGTCACCGCTCCAGTTCGCCAGGCGTTCAAGCGCCAGGCTCCTCTGAGCCGCCACACTGTCCGGCGGCGCGGCGTCGCCGGAATACCAAAGATCCCGCGCGATCAGGGGCAAAAGCGTTCGGGCCGCCTCCGACACGGTATCCGTCTGTATCTCAATGAAGCTTTCAAGCGTGTGAATCTCGCGCGCGGCAAGCAGGCCACCGGCACGCGCGATACGAACCGTATCTCCCCAGTCAAAGCTCAGATGATCGGGAAACACCGCGTCGGTGATGCGGTTGTTCGTGTTGACCACAATGCCACTCGGCGGATCGACCACCCAGGGATTACGCGCGAAGGGCCGCATGCCCTCCCAGTTATTCACGGAAAGCCAGCCCAGCGACGGGATGCGCCCCTTGCTTGTGCTGGCGGCGTTTCGCTTGGGCGCCGCTCCGGCCATTTGCAGCGCCACAGAGTTCTGGTCCGCCATCGTGACCATCTGCGACGGCGCCAGAAGATCCTCCGCCGCCTCGCGACCCTCGCGGATGGAACGCGCCCGCATCAGGTTGATGGAGGCCGCAACGGAGCGGTCCTCGCCGGTCAGGGCAGTCCAGGCCAGGCTCGCCACGTGGCCCGGCGGGGTGATGTGGGATTCATTGAAATGATCGCCCGTCAGAACCGGCCGTCCGTTGCGGGTGTATTTGAGCAGCACGGTTTCCTGTTCCTGCTCGCCGTCACTGCCGGGGCTGCCGATTTTGACGATGGCACTGCGCACCGCAAAATCGCGGTAGCCGGAGGGGGTCAGATACTGGTCGGGATTATCCGGGTTCAGTTTCTCGATATAGACGTCCTGGTCATCCAGATAGCTGGATGTCAGCCCCCAACCGAGGCTTTTATTACGACCGATCAGGATGGACGGAATGCCCGGAATGGTCCCGCCCATGACCGGCCCCTCCTGCAGATCCATGCGCGCCAGATACCAGATCGACGGAGCTGTCAGCATCAGATGAGGGTCGGTGGCGAGCAGGGTTCCCTGCCCCGCGGTCCGGGCTTTCGAGGCCGCAAACGCGTTGGATGCACCGGCCATTCCCACGCTACGAATGGGGCTGAGCGGATGGGGGTCGTTCACATCAAGGGATGCATATTCCGTACCTTCAAACAGGGCTGCAAGCTGCGGCAGTCCCATCACCGGCGCGTTTGTGGCCTCCGGCAGGATATCATCGACGCGTTCTTCCTTAAGTTGCAGCGACAGCCGCCCGCGCAGGATCTCACGCGACGCATGATCCGTCAGCTGCAGAGCCATCAGCTTTTGCAATGCAAGCGAATCCGCCGGGATCCAGGGGGCAATGGAGGCGTCGAACCAGAAAAGCTCCGGGGCGCCACGACCCAGTGCCTCCTTTTGGATGATGCGAAGCCAGGCATTTACGCCGTCGGCATAGGCCTCCAGGGCCGCCACCGTTTCCTCATCCTGAAAACGCACGGCATTTCGGGAATGGCCATACAGGTCAAGCGACCGCATGAGCACATCAATTTCAAAGGTGTCGCGTCCAAACACCTCCGACAGACGCCCCTGCGCCGTGCGCCGCATCACCACCATCTGCCACAGTCGGTCCTGGGCATGGGCCAGACCAAGGCCAAAAAACGCGTCATGGTCATTTTTGGCCAGGATATGCGGGATCGCATGCCGGTCACGGACGATCTCAAAATCCTCCTGCGGCCCGGACAGGACCAGATCGCGGTTGTAATCGGGAAGCGACTGGGAAAGCAGATAATGGATCAGGATCGCCGCAGCCAGAAGTACCATCGCCAACACGGCGAATATCCACATGACCAACCGAAACAGAAACGCCATCTACCCGCAGCCCCTTCTCTGGCGACTTGACGCTGCACCGATAGCAGGCCATGTGAACCGGTACAACGAAACACGAAGTGGTAAATGGGGAATAAAATGGCGCGTGTTGCTTTCATCGGACTTGGGGTCATGGGATATCCAATGGCGGGACACCTGGCCGCGAAAGGTCACGAGGTCCGGGTGTACAACCGAACCACCGCAAAAGCCGAAGCCTGGGTCGCCGAACATGGCGGATCTTTCGGCAAAACCCCAAAAGAGGCCGCTGAAGGCGCGGAGATCGTGTTCTGCTGCGTCGGCAATGATGACGACCTGCGCTCGGTCACGACCGGTACCAACGGTGCCTTCGAGGTGCTTGGCCCGGGTATCACCTTCGTGGACCACACCACGGCCTCGGCCGAGGTTGCCCGGGAACTGGCCGCCGCCGCGACTGAAAAAGGTGCAGGTTTCATCGACGCACCCGTTTCCGGCGGTCAGGCCGGTGCGGAAAATGGCGTTCTGACCGTGATGTGCGGCGGCGATGCCGAGACCTATGGCAAAGTTGAGGACGTCATCAACTGCTACGCCCGCTCCTGCCGCCTGATGGGCGAGACCGGCGCCGGTCAGCTGACGAAAATGGTCAACCAGATCTGCATCGCGGGCCTCGTACAGGGCCTGTCCGAAGGGCTCCACTTCGCCCAGAAAGCCGGTCTCGACGGTGAGGCGGTTGTCGATGTGATCTCAAAAGGCGCCGCAGGCTCCTGGCAGATGGAAAACCGGGGCAAAACCATGCTCGCGGACAAGTTTGAATTTGGCTTCGCCGTCGACTGGATGCGCAAGGACCTCGGCATCTGCCTCTCGGAGGCCAACAACAACGGAGCCTCCCTGCCCGTCACGGCACTGGTGGACCAGTTCTACAACGACGTTCAGAAAATGGGCGGCGGTCGCTGGGACACCTCCAGCCTGCTGCGCCGTCTGAAATGAGCGGTATGACCTTTTCCCGCGACCTGAAAATCGCACCCTCGATCCTGTCTGCCGATTTCGCCCGTTTGGGCGAGGAAATTCACGACATCGAGGATCAGGGCTGCGACTGGGTGCATGTGGACGTCATGGACGGGCATTTCGTGCCCAACCTCACCATCGGCCCCAATGTGGTCGCCGCGATCCGGTCCCATGTCAAAACGGTCATGGACGTGCATCTGATGATCGAGCCCGCCGATCCGTATCTGGAGGCCTTCGCCAAGGCCGGCTCCGACATTATCACCATTCATGCCGAGGCCGGGCCGCATCTGGACCGGTCGCTGTCAAGCATTCGCGACCTTGGGTGCAAGGCCGGTGTCTCCCTGACACCATCCACCCCACCCGAAGCGATCGAATATGTCATCGACCGCTGTGACCTCATCCTTGTGATGACCGTCAACCCGGGCTTTGGCGGCCAGTCATTTCTGCACTCCCAACTCCCAAAAATACGCAAACTGCGGGAGATGATTGGAGACCGGGACATCTGGTTGGAAATCGACGGTGGCGTAACACCCCAGACCGCACCGCTTTGCATCGAAGCCGGAGCCGACGCGCTGGTTGCCGGATCGGCGGTCTTCAAGGGTGGCACACCCGCCGATTACGGCAAAAACATGAAAGCGATCCGCGAGGCGTGTCGTTAGAAACCTGAGACCGGTTCATGCCTCTCGGGTGAACCGGCCCCCCCCCCCGGTTTCCACGAAGCCACCATTCCGAACTGAAACGGTACGCTTTAACCTTTCCCTAAGCTTCGCCACATACCTCTTATGCGCAACAGGACACCCCTTCGTGAAAAGGCAAATCGAGGTTACAGCATCGCTTCCGGCAGGTGAGCCTCCGTGCGGTCCGCACGCGATATCACCGTCAGGCATGTAAAACCGCGACGGTCTTTCCCGGTTCAGGTCTCCTGATTTCCGTCGGCGGCGCTTCCGCTCCGTCCGGCAACTGACACTCCGGATCGGGAGCGGAATGGACGTATGAAGGCCGCCGGACGAAAAACCCTCTACAACACTGAAATCCACGATCCCGCGCCGCTCGACAGCGACGAGGAAGTCCGCCGTCTCAAGGAGCGCATAGAGATCCTGGAATCCGTGGTCGAAAATTTTCCAGGCGGCATCTCGGTCTTCGACAGCAGTCTTCAGATGGTTCTGTGCAATGCGCAGCAGGTCGACATGCTCGACTATCCCGAAGCGCTTGTAACCGGCGGCCTGCCCAAAATGGAACAACTGTTTCGGTTCAACGCCAGCCGCGGCGAATACGGACCCGGCGACGTTGAGACCATTGTGAAGGAACGCATGGAGCTTGTCGAGAAACAGATCTCGCACCGGTACGACCGTCAGCGCCCCAATGGAACGGTGCTGGAAATTCAGGGCGAACCGCTGCGGGGCGGTGGCTTTCTGACGGCCTATTTCGATGTCACAGACATCCGCAGAAATCAGGACATGGTCGCGCATATGGCGCTTCATGATCCCCTGACCGGCCTTCCGAACCGGACCAAATTCAGCGACCGGCTGGAGGCCGCTGTAGCGCTTGCGGCCCGCGGGGTTGGAATGGCCGCACATTTTCTCGATCTGGACAGGTTCAAGCTCATAAATGACGGCCTAGGGCATCAGGCCGGTGATCATTTACTGAAACTCGCGGCTGAGCGGCTGCAGACGGCGGTCCGCGACTGCGACACTGTTGCCCGCATCGGCGGGGATGAATTCGCCATCGTGCAGACGCAGGTCAAATCCCAGGAGGATGCGGAGGTCCTCGCAAGGCGGATACTCGACCGGATTTCCGAACCCTACCACATTGGCGATGATGTCGTGACGATCGGATGCAGCATCGGCATCGCGATTGCCCCCCAACACGGCACCAAACCGGACAAGCTGATTTCACGGGCGGATACGGCCCTCTACCGCTCCAAGGATGGCGGGCGAAACCGTTTCACCTTCTTCCATAACGAGGATGAAACCTGGGATGCGGCCTCCTGACCTGTGAAAATCTGACGCCGTAAATGGCCGTGCGGACAAAACCTGCCGTTTAATCTGCATCAAAATCACGGTTCCCGCGCAAATTAACGACGGAACGTCCCCCAAGGTTGACACCCCTGGCAATCCTGCACAGAAGGTCCGCCTGAAGCGGGCCTAGGCCCGCGCATGTCCGGCCGAACCGCCGGCACCCCCCAATACCGGCGACATCCATCCGACGAGAGGCAGGCATCATGAACCTACACGATCTTAAACACCAATGGTTCGGCAACGTGCGTGCCGACATACTGGCCGGGATCGTGGTCGCCCTGGCTCTTATCCCTGAGGCCATCGCATTTGCCATCATCGCCGGCGTGGACCCGAAAGTCGCGCTCTATGCGTCATTCTCCATCGCCGTTCTGATCGCTTTTACCGGCGGTCGCCCCGGCATGGTGTCAGCCGCCACGGCCGCCACGGCCGTTCTTATGACCACCCTCGTCCGGGATCATGGCCTGCAATACCTGCTCGCCGCAACCGTGCTGGCCGGGCTTTTGCAGATCGTTGCCGGATTCATCGGGCTGGCTCAGGTCATGCGGTTTGTCTCACGCTCCGTGATGACCGGATTCGTTAACGCGCTGGCAATTCTCATTTTTATGGCGCAGCTGCCCGAGCTGACAAACGTGCCGATGCTGACCTATGTGCTGGTCGCCGTTGGTCTGGGCATCATTTACGGCGCGCCTTACGTGACCAAAGCGGTGCCCTCGCCGCTGCTCTGCATCATCATCCTTACGATCGTCAGCCTGGTTTTCGGGTTCGACGTCCGAACCGTGGAGGATCTTGGGGAACTTCCGGACACCCTGCCGATTTTCCTGATCCCCGACATCCCGCTCACGTTTGAGACGCTTCAGATCATCTTCCCCTATTCGATCGGTGTGGCCGCCGTGGGTCTGCTGGAAAGCCTCATGACCGCGCAGATCGTGGACGAACTGACCGACACCACCTCCGACAAAAACCGCGAATGCCTGGGCCAGGGCGTCTCCAATACCGTCACCGGGTTCCTGGGCGGAATGGCGGGCTGTGCCATGATCGGTCAGTCCATCATCAACGTGAAATCCGGCGGTCGCGGGCGTCTGTCCACCTTCACCGCGGGTGTGGGCCTTCTGTTCATGATCCTCGTGCTCAACGACTGGGTCAGCAAAATTCCCATGGCTGCTCTCGTTGCCATCATGATCATGGTCAGCATCGGTACCTTCAGCTGGTCCTCGATCAAAAACCTGCGTGACCATCCGCGGTCGTCCTCCATCGTGATGCTGACGACCGTGGTTCTGGTGGTCTTCACCCACAACCTCGCCATTGGCGTTCTGGCGGGTGTTTTGCTCTCGGGCATTTTCTTTGCCGGCAAGATCGCACAGATATTCAAGGTCACGTCCCAGGCCTCCGCGGACGGACGCGAACGGCACTACAGGGTCACGGGCCAGCTCTTCTTCGCAAGCGCGGACGCGTTCTCGAGTTCCTTTGACTTCAAGGAGGTGCTTGACCGCGTGAAAATTGACGTCAGCCAGGCCCATATCTGGGATATTTCATCGGTTGCGGCCGTGGACATGGTTGTGCTCAAATTCCGCCGGGAAGGCACGGAGGTGGAACTCGTGGGCATGAACGAGGCGTCCGAGACAATAGTGGACAAACTCGGCGTCCACGACAAACCCGGCGCCATGGAAGACTTGCTCGGTCACTAGGGGGAAAAACCAATGAAAATCATGACATTTGTCGACGGCTCCTCCTATTCGGCGAGCGTCTGCGACCACACCATCTGGGCCGCGAAACGCATGGAGCTCCCGGTGGAGATCTACCACGTGATCGGCCGCCGCGAACCGTCAAGCATCCCTGCGGACCTCAGCGGCAGCCTCAATCTTGGCGCGCGCAGTGATCTGCTCGAAAAACTCGCCGCCTCCGATGCGGAGCGGGCCAAGCTCACTCACGCGCGCGGCCGTCTGATCCTTGAAACCGCCAGCGAACGCATGCGCGCCGCCGGCATCGAGCGGATCGATGAACGTCTCCGCAATGAGGACATCGTCCAGACCATCACCCGGTTCGAGGAGGAAAGCCGCGCGATTGTGGTCGGCAAACGCGGCGAGGCCTCATCACAGGCGCACGACCATATTGGCTCCAACCTGGAGCGCATTCTGCGCGTCGCAACCCGCCCCGTGCTGATCGCCAACCGCGCCTTTCAGCCGATTGAGCGCTATCTCATCGCCTTCGACGGCAGCCGCAGTGTGATGAACTCGGTTGAGCGCATCTCCACGGGCACCCTGCTCAAGGGCCTCCACTGCCGCCTGCTGCATGTCGGATCGGAAACCCCGGCGATGCGGGAGAAGATGGAGGGCGCCCGGGCGCTGCTCCTGAAAAACGCTTCCGATGTCACCATCGAGTTCCGTCAGGGCGAACCCGAAAAAACCATCGCGGAGGCCGTAGAGGGCGGTGGTGCGGACCTTCTGGTAATTGGCGCCTACGGCCACCGCCGTCTGCGCCGCCTGTTCCTCGGCTCCACCTCGGCCACCATGGCGCATATGTGTAAGGTGCCGGTGATGATCTTCCGCTAGAGCACGGAAGATCGAAGGCTAACGCCTCAGGAAAACAGCTCGTGGCAGGTCTCAAGCGCCGCCACGAGCGTATCCACCTCCGCACGGGTATTGTAGAGACCGAACGATGCCCGGCAGGTCGCAGGCACACCGAGATGCTCCATCAAAGGCTGTGCGCAGTGATGCCCGGCCCGCACCGCAACACCCTTGCGGTCCACGACGGTTGAAATGTCATGGGCATGAGCCGGCCCCTGAAGCGTGAACGAGAAAATCGCGCCCTTGTCCGGCGCCGTTCCCTGGACGTTCAGCCAGTTCAGCCCGCTGAGACGGCTCTCGGCATACTGGCGAATGTCCTGCTCATGGGCCGCAATGTTCTCCATACCCAGCCCGCTCATGTAATCGAGCGCCGCGCCCAGACCAATGGCCTGAACAA
This sequence comes from Amaricoccus tamworthensis, assembly GCF_049800875.1. Lineage (NCBI taxonomy): Bacteria > Pseudomonadati > Pseudomonadota > Alphaproteobacteria > Rhodobacterales > Paracoccaceae > Amaricoccus > Amaricoccus tamworthensis. The sequence continues at coordinate 166,748 of NZ_JBNAFV010000001.1, forward strand.
TACCGGGGGTGCCCGCCTCAAACATCATCGGCGGATCATTGTAGGTGATGGCATCACGCCCCACGTCACGGATCATGTCGCCGCCGCCCATGAACGGCCGCATTTCCTGATAACGTTCACGCCGCACGTAGATGGCACCCGACGCGGTGGGGCCATAGAGCTTGTGGCCGGTAATGGCATAGAAATCACAACCCAGATCGGCCACGTTGACCGGCATATGGACCACGGCCTGCGACCCGTCTACCAGTACCGCCACACCTTTTTCGCTGGCCGCATCACAGATCGTTTTGATGTCCACGACCGTTCCCAGAACGTTGGACATGTGCGTAATCGCAATCAGTTTGGTGCGTGGTGTGATCGCATCAATCACCACCTGTGGATCAAGCGAGCCATCCGCCGCAGTCTCAACCCAGTTCAGAATCACGCCCTGACGTTCCCGCAGGAAGTTCCACGGCACAATATTCGCGTGATGCTCCATCACTGACAGCAGAATCTCATCTCCTGCCTCAAGCCGCGGCGCGGCCCAGGACTGCGCCACCATGTTGATACCCGCGGTCGAGCCGGTGTTCAGGACGATCTCCTCCTCATGGGCCGCCCCGATGAACTTCTGGATGTTGCCCCGCACGGCCTCATACTTTTCCGTCGCGAGGTTGGAGAGGTGATGCAGTCCGCGATGCACATTGGCGTACTCATTCGAATAGGCCTCCGTCACCGCGTCGATCACCGCCTGCGGCTTCTGCGCCGACGCACCGTTGTCGAGATACACCAGCGGCTTGCCATGCACCTCCCGCGACAGGATCGGAAAGTCCTTCCGGATGGCCTCTACATCATACATCGCCTACTCCCTGCGGCACCATTCCCAGTCCGCTCAGAACCGAAATCAGGCCGAATGTCATAACCATCGCCGTCAGAAACACCAGTACGGCGACCGCAAAAAAATTCTTGAACCCGTGCAGTTCAGCGATGAACACCGTCATCGCCCAGATCACCCAGTTGAACAGCAGGAAAGACACCAGCAGCGCCAGCGGCGGCAGCAGCCAGACCACGACCGACTGCACCAACTGCAACAGGATCATCACCGTATTGATCCAGACAATCGTCGTGAATGCGCCTTTCAGGGTCCCGTGCCCACCACAGAGCCGCCCAACCCCGGTGATCAACGCCGCAATCACCACCAGGTTAATCAGCTGCGTAACAACAATCAGTACCGGCATCCCGCCAAAAAACAGGATCAGCGGGTCACCCGCCCCGGGCATCAGCAGCGCGCCGATCCAGGTAATCACCGCCCCGAGACAGGAAACCGCGACCGCCGCCTCAAGCAGAATTGAGAGCGGCAGATCCCAGGTGACCACCTGCCGCGCCGCGTCACGCGGACGGAAAATGCTCAGCCGAAACAGCCCGACCCAGTCCATATCGTCACCACCGTCTTTATGTTCTGAAGCCATCACGCCACCCGATCACAACATCCAACGCAGCGAAACCGGCAGGACAAACAGCAAAACCCCTAGCGGCAACAGCATCCCAACCGCACTCCGCAGGCTTTCCACCACCGCAAAGTTCACCGACAGCCACCAGACCCAAAACAAAACGGCCGCAATCCCCAGCACATCACGCACCGCACCCGCCGCTGCCGGAGCACCGTAGTCCAGCGCAACACCAATCAGCGACACCGGGATCGTCAAAACCGCAACCTGCAACAGCGACCAGAAGAGCGCCGTCCGCGCCCCCAGCCACGACCCCGTGCCGCCCACAGCCCTGGCCACCAGGTGCAGAACCGGCGCCACCGCATAGAAGATCAACGGCGCCACGAACATCATGCCAAAGAAAAACGCCGTCACGGAGATCGTATTGGCGTCCGGATCATCAATCGCCGGGGACACCCGGAGAGCATTCGGCGTGCTGGCCACAAAAAACAACAGACAGGCCAGCATCAGGTAGATCAGGGCCCTCGCTTCCGAGAGCCCGCCTTCCACCAGCCGGGTCATCACGACCTTTGGTTTGCGCCAGGAGGTCGCAATGGTCCCAAACAGGCTGGGGGACATGGGATCAGGCCCGTCTGCGGGCCAGCCAGCCGGCCAGGCGGTCGCGGATCTCGTCAGCCAGAACGTCATCCTCGATCTCGACAATCGCCTCATCGAGGAAGGCCAGAACCAGCAGTTCCTCCGCAGCCGCCCGCGAAATCCCGCGCGACCTCAGATAGAACAGCGACGTCTCATCCACCGCACCGCAGGTCGACCCGTGGGAGCAGACAACGTCATCCGCGTAGATCTCAAGCTCAGGCTTAGCAAGGAAGTTGCTGTCGTCATCGAGCAGCAACCCCTGACTGATCTGGTAGCCATCGGTTTTCTGCGCGCCTTCCTTCACAAGAATTTTGCCCTGGAACACGCCTGTGGCACCGCTGCGCAGCACCTTCTTGAAAACCTGACGGCTTTCGCAGTTCAGTCCGTCATGGGTGATGAACACAGTGTCATCATGGTGGAAGTCATCATCCCCGGCACAGGCACCAGCCACATGGGCCACGGCGTTGTCACCGGTGAACTCCAGCACGCACTCGTTACGGGTCATCCGACCATTCACGGTCAGAGTGAAGGACTTGAAAGTGCTTTCCTCACCAAGACGCGCAAACAGCCCGGTTACGGCCTGACGCTCATGGTCCCGACCCTGCGCCCGCACGTGATGCAGGCTGGCGGTCGGTGCCACCTCAATCTCCATCACATTGTTGAACCGCGCGGCAGCCGGACCGGCCTCCAGGATCGTGGCCTCGGCACCAGCCTCAACCTTCACCAGATGGCGAATATGCGCATCGGAGGTCGGCGAACGGTGCAGGTAGCGCAGCGAGATCGGTTTCGCGACCTTGCCCGTCACGCGGATCACCACGCCCTCAGTCGCGCGGGCCGTATTCAGCACTGCGAGCGGCCTTGCGACCGGGGTCTGTCCATTGCCCTCAAGCACGCCAAACAGATCACGCGCCCAATGGATGTCGAGCTTCAGAACATCCTCAAGACGCTCAATCTCAACATTCTCCAGGGAGAAATCATCAGAGAGCTCGGCAGAGAACTCACCATCCACAAACACGATCTTCAGGCTGTCCAGCACGTCAAAGACCGGCGCCTCATCGGTGTCCAGAACCGCAGCCTCGCGGGCCGGCAGAACCGTGAGACCGGTAGGATCGGTGTATTTCCAGTACTCGTCGCGACGTACGGGCACGCCCTGCTGGCGGAACCGCTCGACAGCCCTGCTCCGGGCTTCCCGAGCCCAGGACGCCTCACCGGCAGGTTCGGGGAATGCGGAAAGGAATGCTTCCGCCCCATCCGTTTTCATTGCTGGAGCCGCCATTTACGCCACCGATTTAAGAATGTCGGCATAGCCGTTGTTTTCAACTTCCAGCGCCAGTTCCGGGCCACCGGACTGCACGATGCGACCGTTTGCCATGATGTGCACAACATCGGGTTTGATGTGGTCGAGCAGACGCTGGTAGTGGGTAATCACAAGGAAGGACCGGTCCTCAGCCCGCAGGGCGTTCACACCCTGGGCCACAAGCTTCATTGCGTCCACGTCGAGCCCCGAATCCGTCTCATCGAGAATGCACATTTTCGGCTCAAGAACGGCCATCTGCAAAATCTCGTTACGCTTCTTCTCACCGCCGGAGAAGCCCACGTTGACAGGACGCTTGAGCATTTCCGCGTCGATGTCGAGCTCCTTTGCCCGCTCACGGATCAGACGCAGGAACTCGGCCGCGCTGAGTTCCGCCTCGCCCCGTGCCTTGCGCTGCGCGTTAGCCGCAGTACGCAGAAAGGTCATGTTGCCAACGCCGGGGATCTCAACCGGATACTGGAACGCGAGGAACAGACCGGCCGCGGCACGCTCTTCCGGCTCCAGATCGAGAAGATCCTCACCCTCAAGCGACGCCTCGCCATCGGTGACCTCATAGCCCTCGCGGCCAGAGAGAACATAGGACAGGGTGGATTTGCCCGATCCGTTCGGACCCATGATCGCGTGAACCGTTCCCGGCTCGACCTTCAGATCGACGCCTTTCAGGATCTGCTTGTCCTCTTCCTCAAGTTTCACATGCAGGTTTTTGATTTCCAACATTTTCGTATCCGTTCTTCCCGCCCGGGCAGTCTCCCTGGGCCAAATTTCAGTTCAGTCGATGGTCACGGCCGTTCCGGAGGCCGACACCATCAGCATGTTGTTGATGACCTCGTAGTCGAGATCGACGCCGACCACGGCATTCCCACCGAGATCCGCAGCGTGCTGTTCCATTTCCGCAAGCGCGGTCGCCCGCGCCTTTGCCAGACTTTCCTCATGGGCACCGGAGCGGCCCCCGATGATGTCGGTGATACCCGCGAAAATGTCCCGAAAGACATTGGCACCGAGGATCGCCTCACCCACGACAATGCCGTGATACTGGGTAATCGAATGCCCCTCGACCGTGGGTGTCGTGGTCGAGATCATCTGCTTTTTCCTTCCCCAGGGTGCCATGAATTCGATTCGTCAGCCCACCGAGCCTTCGAGCGAAATCGCCACAAGCTGCTGGGCTTCCATGGCAAATTCCATCGGCAGGGCCTGAAGCACCTCACGACAGAACCCGTTGACGACAAGAGCCACGGCCTCCTCCTCGTCCATGCCCCGCGACCGGCAATAGAACAGCTGGTCATCATCCACTTTCGAGGTAGTCGCCTCATGCTCGACCCGCGACGAGTTGTTGCGGCATTCGATATACGGCACCGTGTGCGCCCCGCATTTGTCGCCGATCAGCAGACTGTCGCACTGGGTGTAGTTACGGCTGTTCTGTGCCTTTGGATGCATCGACACGAGCCCACGATAGGTGTTCTGAGCCACACCGGCCGAGATACCCTTGGACACGATGCGCGACCGGGTGTTTTTACCCAGATGCACCATTTTCGTGCCGGTATCGGCCTGCTGGTGGTTGTTCGCAATCGCGATAGAATAAAACTCGCCCTGGCTCTCATTGCCGCGCAGGATGCAGGACGGGTATTTCCAGGTCACGGCAGAGCCGGTCTCAACCTGTGTCCACATCACCTTCGCCCGGTCACCACGGCAGTCAGCGCGCTTCGTCACGAAGTTGTAGATGCCGCCCTTGCCGTTTTCGTCGCCCGGATACCAGTTCTGGACCGTGGAGTATTTGACCTCCGCGTCCTCCTGAACCACGATCTCAACCACGGCGGCGTGAAGCTGGTTCTCGTCCCGCTTCGGTGCAGTACAGCCCTCAAGATAGCTCACATATGAGCCTTTTTCAGCGACGATCAGCGTCCGTTCAAACTGGCCCGTGTTCTCCGCGTTGATCCGGAAATAGGTGCTCAGTTCCATCGGGCATCGCACGCCCTCGGGCACGTACACGAACGATCCGTCCGAGAACACAGCCGAGTTCAGGGTCGCATAGAAATTGTCACTCGCCGGAACCACCGAGCCAAGATACTTCTTCACCAGTTCCGGATGGTCCCGCACAGCCTCGGAGAACGAACAGAAAATCACACCAGCCTTGGCCAGTTCCTCCTTGAAGGTCGTGCCAACAGACACACTGTCAAATACAGCGTCCACGGCAACCTTGCGGTCGTCGGACACGTCTTCCGCGCCCTCAACTCCGGCCAGAACCATCTGTTCCTTCAGCGGGATACCCAGTTTCTCATAGGTCCGCAGAAGCTCCGGATCGACCTCATCGAGCGATTTCGGCCTGTTTTCCATGCTCTTGGGACGCGCGTAGTAATACTGGTCCTGAAAATCTATTTCCGGGTAGTCCACCATTGCCCAGGAGGGTTCCTCAAGGTTCTGCCAGCGTTTAAAAGCCGCGACCCGCCATTCCGTGAGCCATTCCGGCTCATCGTTCTTGGCGGAGATCATCCGCACGATTTCCTCGTTCAGACCCTTGGGGGCGTATTCCGTCTCGATGTCGGACGAAAACCCATATTTGTAACGCTCGCCTACCGAACGAACGGTATCGACCGTCTCCTGATCGACACCTTCGCGTGCCGTGGCGTTGTCGCCTGCTGCCAGTAATTCACTCATGTCACATCCTGCCCTTATGCGGCCCGCTGACGGCGCCGCAGATAATGCCTTGTCCAGGCATCGGAAAATTTCAAAACGTCCTCGCGGGACGTATCCGGACCAATGGATACCCGGATGGCGCTGGAGGCCTCCGTGGCGGAGTATCCCAGTGTCTCCAAAACCCGGCTGGTCCGCACCTTGCCGCTGGAACAGGCCGAACCGGCGGAAACGGCAAATCCTGCCAAATCCATCTGCATGACCTGGGTTTCACCCTTCCAGCCCGACATAATAACGCAGGACGTATTGGGCAACCGGGGCCCTTCCCGTCCAACGATTACAGCGTCATCCGCGACCGAAGTCACGGCGTCCTCAAAAAGGTCACGGATTTCCGCGACCGCCTCCCACACACCGTCGTTCACGTCCCGAATGGCCGCTTCACAGGCCGCACCAAACCCGGCAATCCCGATGATGTTCTCCGTTCCGGCCCTGCGACCGGATTCCTGGCCGCCCCCGCGAATACGGGCGCACACGTCCACTCCCGATTTCAGCAGCAGCGCCCCAATTCCCTTCGGTCCACCCAGCTTGTGCGCGGACACCAGACCCCGCTCCGCCTGGGACCAGTCAAACGCGAACGGCACTTTACCGACCGCCTGAACCGCATCCACAAACCCAAGCCCCTCGGGCAGGGTCTGAATGATTCCGGTCTCGGAATTTGCCGCCTGCAACGCCGTGCCCTCCGGCTCCTCAACCGTCACCTGTCCATACGTGTCCACTGCCAGCTTCGGATCAATCCAGGCCGCAACGCAGTCGTGCTCAATCGTAGCACCGACATAGCCCTGATCGGCCAGAGCCAGAGCTGCCCCTTCCGTGGCACCGGAGGTAAAAACCACATCACCGGCCAGCGCGCCTGTCGCCTCGGCAACCTGGGTGCGGGCATGCTCCATGATGGCTTTGACCTTACGGCCCTCCCCATGCACGGATGAGGCGTTGCCGACCGCGTCCATTGCGCGGATCATCGCGTCCCGCGCCTCCGGCCTCAGTGGAGCCGAGGCATTCCAGTCGAGGTAAACCCGTCCGCTCATACGGCCTCATCCACCACGTTTACAAACGCCGGCACCGCCGGGCATGGCGCGAGATTGTTGCCCACCACGTCCCCAAGCCGGGTCTGGTGCAAAAACACATATACGTTGGCTGACAGCTGCTCCCAGAGCTTGTCCGCCAGAAGCTGCTCACCGGTATTGGCATCCGCTCCGGAGGCCCCGGCCCCACGGGCCAGTGCGTCCATCGTCTCATCAACCGCAGCGAGTATCTCAGACACCCGGATATTGTCCACGGACCGGGACAGCCGGTAGCCACCACCAGGACCGCGCACGGATTCAACGAGCCCCGCTCGGCGGAGTTTCACGAATAGCTGCTCAAGATAGGCCAGCGAAATGTCCTGCCGCTCCGAGATCTCCGAGAGGGAAACCAGCCGGTCAGACCCATTCGTCGCAAGATCGGTCAGGGCGATCATCGCGTAACGTCCTTTGGTGCTCAGCTTCATTCCGGGGCCTCCCCAAACCATGACGGTGTTGACGGCTTGCGCCGTACCGCTTAACAGCAACACCAAATGGGGGTCCATTCGGTCAACTTAGAATGTTTCTAGATTGACCGAGCGATTCCGTCAAGTAACTGTACGAATGCCCATCCAAGGAGCTGGCAATTTATGCCCGAGGTCATTTTCCCCGGTCCAGATGGACGACTCGAAGGCCGCTACCACCCACAGAAAAACAAAGATGCTCCGATAGCGATCATCCTGCACCCCCATCCCATGTATGGCGGCACGATGAACAACAAGGTTGTCTACAACCTTCATTACGCATTCCACAAAATCGGTTTCACCTGCCTGCGGTTCAACTTCCGCGGCGTTGGGCGCAGCCAGGGCGAATATGATGAGGGAGTGGGCGAACTGTCCGATGCGGCGGCGGCACTGGACTACCTCCAGTCCCTGAACCCGAACGCCAAGTTCTGCTGGGTTGCCGGTTTCTCCTTTGGGGCTTGGATCGGCATGCAGCTTCTCATGCGCCGTCCCGAAATCGCGGGCTTCATCTCCGTGGCACCGCCGGCGAACCAGTACGACTTCAGCTTCCTGGCGCCCTGCCCGTCCTCCGGCCTGATCATCTCCGGCAGCGCCGACCGCGTCGTGCCGACCGCCGATGTCACCAGCCTTGCGGACAAGCTCAAGCAGCAGAAGGGCATCACAATCACCCAGCAGATCGTGGAGGGCGCCAGCCACTTCTTCGATCCTGGCATGGATGAAATGATCGACAGCGTCGACACCTATGTCCGCCGCCGGATCACCGAAAACACCCGCTAAACCAGCACGGTCGACCGGCCATCACGGCCGGTCACAAAACGACAGTATCATGGCCGACTGATCCGCCCGCCCGATACCGGCAGCCGCGCGCCGGTCGTTCCCGGTGCCGACGTCGGCAGCCCGCGCTCGACCCGCACCGCCAGCCATGCAAACGCCTGGGCCTCCAGCATGTCACCATCAAGTCCCACACTTTCCACGGGCTTAACCGGCACATTCGTCCGTGCGGCCATCATGTCGAGCAGCGCGAGGTTCTTCCGCCCCCCGCCACAGACCAGCCATCGACCGACCGGCTGCGGAAAATGTCGCGCCGCTTCCGCCACACAGGCCGCGGTAAACGCGGTCAGGGTTGCGGCCCCATCCGCGTCCGACAAATCCGATACCTGTTCAAGGAAATCCGCAAAATCCTGCCGGTCCAATGACTTGGGCGGCACCCGTCCGAAATAAGGATGCTCCAGCATCCGCGTGATCCGGTCGTGATGCACCCGGCCGCTCCGGGCCAGTTCTCCATCCGCGTCATACTCACGTCCCGTGCGCGAAAGCACAAAATCGTCAATCAGCGCATTGCCCGGCCCGGTATCAAAGGCCAGCAACGCACCCGGCAATTCCGGAGCCTCCGCCGTCGGATCAACCCAGGTGACATTCCCCACACCGCCAAGATTAAGATAGGCCACAGGCGCCGTCGCCCCGCTCCACTTTGCACAGGCAAAATGAAAAAACGGAGCCAACGGCGCGCCCTCACCCCCCGAGGCCACATCCGCCGTGCGAAAATCCCAAACCACCTGCACGCCGCAGTCCCGCGCCAGCTCATCTCCGCGCCCGATCTGGAACGTGCCCCGCCCATGCGGATCATGGGAAAGCGTCTGTCCATGAAAGCCAACCAGATCGATGCTCTCAAACCCCGCCACGGCCACGGCATGTTTGCCACGCACCAGCTGCTCAATCTCCTCCAGCCCGTCACCACCCGGCCATTTACCCAAACCCGCGCGCAACACTTCACGCTCACTGGGCAAAAAGGACGTGAACGACCCCGGCCCGAACTCAGAAATCTCCTCGCCATCGGTCACAACCATGGCCGCATCGACCCCGTCCATCGAGGTTCCCGACATCAGTCCCAGCGCACGGCGCATCATTTTCATCTCAGCCCTTTAATTTGGCGGCGCAGCCGCTATAGAACGCATTCACCACCTGTAAGGCCACGATAAAAGGACGGTCCAATGACATACAAACCCAAAAGCGAATTTCTGCATGTCATGGTGTCCCGCGGCTATTACAACGACTGCTCGGACCTTGAGGGGCTCGATGAAATGATGATGGCGGGCGTCGTTCCCACCTATATTGGCTATGACGCCACGGCGCAGTCCCTGCATGTTGGCCATCTTCTGAACATCATGATGCTGCGCTGGCTCCAGAATACCGGCCACCAGCCGATCACCCTCATGGGTGGCGGCACGACCAAGGTGGGCGATCCCTCCTTCCGTTCCGACGAACGCCCCCTGCTCGACGCGGCACAGATTGACGCCAACATCGCGGGCATGAAGGATGTCTTCGCAAAGTACCTGACCTATGGTGACGGTCCGACCGACGCGCTGATGCTCAACAATGCCGAATGGCTCGACGACCTGAACTACCTCGATTTCCTGCGCGACATTGGGCGGCATTTCTCGGTCAACCGGATGCTCTCCTTCGACAGCGTGAAATCCCGTCTCGACCGCGAACAGTCACTGAGCTTCCTGGAATTCAACTACATGATCCTCCAGGCCTATGACTTCCTCGAACTACACCGGCGCTACAACTGCGGCCTGCAGATGGGTGGCTCGGACCAGTGGGGCAACATCCTGAACGGCGTCGACCTGACCCGCCGCGTACTTGGCGACACGGTCCACGCCTTCACGACACCGCTCCTGACCACTTCAGACGGAAAGAAAATGGGCAAATCCGCGGGCGGTGCCGTCTGGCTCAACGCGGACCTGCTCTCGCCCTATGACTTCTGGCAGTTCTGGCGCAACTCCACCGATGCCGATGTGGGCCGCTTCCTGAAACTCTACACGGAACTGCCCCTTGAGGAATGCGAACGGCTCGGCGCGCTGGAAGGCTCCGAAATCAACGACGCCAAAATCACTTTGGCAAACGAGGTCACCAAACTCTGCCACGGGGCCGAGGCCGCCGCGAGTGCCGAAAAAACCGCCCGTGAGGTCTTTGAGAAAGGCGGCACCGGCGACGACCTGCCAACCCTGACCCTCGCGCCCGGTGATTTCTCCGACGCGGGGATGTCCATGGTCCAGATCTTCGTGAAATCCGGCCTCGTCGCCTCGGGCAAGGAAGCCAAACGCCTTATCGCCGAGGGCGGAGCCAAACTGAACGACGAACCAGTCACCAACGCGGGCCAGATGGTCACCGCCGACATGTTCACCGAGCCGCAAAAGCTCTCGGCGGGTAAGAAACGTCACGCTCTGGTCAGAACCGGCGCCTGAACGAAAAACGGCCCGGGAAACACCCCGGGCCGTCCTAAAAGTCTCTAAAGTCCAGTCGCTTATTCAGCAGACTTCAGACGAACCGACGTCATCACATCCGGCTCCGCCACCGAACCACTCTGACCGGAGCCACGCTGGATCTGGTCGATCACGTCCATGCCCGAAATGACCCGGCCAAAAACGGTGTACTGACCATTCAGGAAGTGGCCATCCTCAAACATGATGAAAAACTGGCTGTTGGCACTGTCCGGGTTCTGGGCCCGCGCCATGCCGACGACGCCACGGTCAAACGGCGTGTCGCCGAATTCGGCGGGCACATCGCCCATGTCGGATCCACCCGTTCCGGCCCGTCCCTGCGGGAACGCTTCGACCGTGCCGAACTGCACGTCACCGGTCTGCGCCATGAAGCCCTCGATCACGCGATGGAACACCACGTTGTCATAGGCCCCGGCTTCGGCCAGCGTCTTGATCCGCTCCACATGCTGCGGGGCAAGCTCGGGCAGCAGTTCGATCTCAACCGTTCCCTGCGCCTTGCCATCAATCTCTATGACCAGCACGTTCGACGGATCGACATCATCCTGCGCGATGGCGGGACCGGCCAGACCAAACGCGACGAGCGCGGCTGCAATCAGACCCCGCATCACGCTTTCGCCTCCTGGTCGGCCACGACCTGAACCGAGATCATGCGGTCGGGGTTTGCGGGCGGCTCACCACGGGTGATGGCATCCACATGCTCCATACCGGAAATCACACGGCCCCAGACAGTGTACTGACCGTTCAGGAAATGACCGTCCTCAAACATGATGAAGAACTGGCTGTTTGCGGAGTTCGGGTTCTGGGACCGCGCCATACCGGCAACGCCACGGTCAAACGGCAGCTTGGAGAACTCGGCCGGAAGGTCCGGCTGGGACGACCCGCCGGTGCCCGCCCGGCGCAGGTTAAACCCGTCTTCCATGTCGCCATTTGCCACGTCGCCGGTCTGGGCCATGAAGCCCTCGATCACCCGGTGGAAGGCGACGTTGTCGTACTCACCCCGACGCGCCAGGTCCTTGATGCGCTCAACATGCTTCGGTGCCACATCCGGCAAAAGCTGAATGATCACGTCACCGCTCTTGAGTTTAATGGACAGGGCGTTTTCGGGATCTGCGATATCAACCATGTGGTCCTCCGTTGAATTTGCGGCGGACCCTAAGGGTTGGAACCCTTTGGGGAAAGGCCGAAATTGCTCATTTTTTGGCTAAATCCCGGACAGGCAAAACACCGCCGGAATTTTCCTCGGACCCTGCCCAGGTCCAGCGCCGGGTACCCCAGACTCCTTGCACCCGGCGCACTTTCAGGTTTCCCTGCGGGCGGAGCGCCTGTTCCGCCTCAATTGACGACTGGACTCTTCCATTACCGCCGGACCTGCCACAGCCCCTGGAGAAACCTCCGCAATCGCGGCACTTGTGCTCGCGGTCCTGTTCTGGTCAGGAAATTTCATCGCAGGGCGTGCGATTGCGGGCAGCATTCCACCGCTCGAGCTGAACATCATCCGCTGGGCGATCTGCCTTGCAATTCTCCTGACCTTCACATCCCGCAAACTGTTTCGGCATCGCTCAAGTCTGCTCGCGTCATGGCGTCTGGTATTACTTCTGGGCGTCACCGGCATCGGCGCATTTCATACCATGGTCTACCAGGCTCTGACCCTGACAACCGCCGTAAACTGCCTGCTGATCCTGGCCATGGCACCGGTAGTCACCGTGATTGGAGGCGCGCTGCTGAGCGGTTTCCGCCCCACTGTTTTTCAGTTGGCTGGCCTGCTGCTGTCCGTAACCGGCGCCGTATATTTGGCCATCAATGCTGGAGATGGTCATGATCATGGAATTGATATGGGCAAGCTCTGGATGATCGGAGCCATTCTGGTCTGGGCGTGGTACACACTGCTGTTGCGCGAAAAACCAGTCGATCTGCCATCAGATGTACTTCTCGCGGCGTCAGTCATTACAGGTCTTTGCCTCATGCTGGACGTTCTTCTCCTTAAAGGCCCGGCCCATGTGGAACTCACGCCGGCCAACATGCTGGCAATTATCCACATCGCCGTTTTTGCCTCCCTCTTAGGGTTTCTTTTCTGGTCCCATGGAATCGCGGTGATAGGCCCGGAACGTGGTGGCCAGTTCGTTCACCTCATGCCCGTTTTTTGGAAGCGTCATGGCCGTTGTGTTCCTCGGAGAGCGGCTGACAATCGCTCACATGATCGGGGCAGCATTCATCGTCACCGGCCTCGTACTGGTCAACCGGCAGACGCGGCCATAAACTCCGCAACGAGTTCCTGATACCGATCCATCGGCGGAAATCCCTCAAACGAATGCACCGCCGGCGTTTCCACCCAGGGCAGTTTTTCCCGCGTCATCGTCTCGATAAACGGCGAAAACCACGAAATGTCCTCAAACAACGTGGGGCGCACGTTCAAAAACTGGTCCACACCCTTAATCCGCGTGAACATCCAAGACATGCACTCGGGACAGAACATGTGGTCTAGATCCGCACCGCGCAACCCGCCAACCACAGGCTCGCCCGCCATCACCTCAAACCCGTCAACCGGCACCATCGCGGTCAGGGAATAGGCACTGCCGGACATTTTCTGACAACCCGTGCAGTGGCAGACCGATGTCATCATCGGCGGCCCGATAATGCGAATTTTGACCGCACCACAGCGGCAGGTTCCATCAAGCGGGAGGTCCGGCACCCGGCCCATCCCTCAAAACCCAACCTGCGCGACCGGCCGCATCACGTCCCGTTTCCGACTTTTTCAGCCAGTTTTGGCACAATCGCAGGCGGCACAAACTTGGAGACGTCCCCGCCCAGCCGCGCGATCTCCTTCACCAGCTTGGACGCAATCGCCTGGTGATTTGCATCGGCCATCAGAAACACCGTCTCAACATCATCGGACAGCGCCCGGTTCATGCCAACCATCTGAAACTCATACTCAAAATCCGCCACGGCCCGCAGACCCCGCACGATCACACTCGCCCCCACATCTTTGGCGCAGTCGATCAGCAGGTTGTCGAACGGGTGCGCAATGATCTCCACGCCCGTCGCCTCAGTGATCGGGCCGCATTCGTTCTCGACCATCTCCACCCGTTCCTCGAGCGAGAAAAGCGGCCCCTTGCCGTGATTGATCGCAACTCCAATCACCAGCCGGTCCACCAGCCTGCAGGCGCGTCGAATAATGTCCATGTGACCCACAGTCAGTGGATCAAACGTTCCTGGGTACAGCCCAATCCGCATGTAGCCCCTCCCGAGTTCCAGGGAAATTCCGGTCCCGGTGCCCCCGGAACGATGAGATGTCTGGCCCGCTTACCAGCTGTTGGAGATCATGCCCGTGAGTGCGGAGTTTTCCTCCTGCATCTCGCTGATGCGCGCGTTGACCACGTCACCGATGGAAATCAGCCCCACCATGACCCCGTCCTCGGTCACCGGCATGTGCCGGAACCGGCCGTTGCTCATGGTCTCCATGGCGGAGAGCGCCGTGTCGTCCGGGCTGCACTGGATCACCTGGGATGTCATCAGCTCGGACACGTTTTTGTCCATGCAGTCCACACCGCCGGAGCCGATATTCTTCACGATGTCACGCTCGGAGAGGATACCGTCCACGGTTTTTCCGTCGCTGCTGACCACCACCGCGCCGATCCGGTGCCGCGACAGCACCTGAGCCGCGCTCATCACCGTATCGGTCGGTTTGACCGAGATGATATCGGTAATCTTCTTGGATTGGATGATGTTGCGAACAATCATGTATCTCCTCCTCCGTATTCCTGCACAGCCATGGAATGTTTGAGTGTTTCCGCAGTCAGGTCGCAAGTCAAGCGGATGCGGACGCAAGCGTCTCCCGCATCCAGTCCACAATCACGTCCGCCATACGGTTTATCCGCGCAACCCGCGCGTCGTCCTGGTGCCGCACAAGGAAAAACGCCCGGGTCAGGTTCACGTCCTCGGTCAGAATCGGAACCAGTTCCGCATGCTCCCGCGCCACAAAATCAGGGAGAATACAGAATCCGGCCCCCTTCAGGCACCAGCGCAGCTGCACGATCAGACTGTTCGAAGTCAGCGACGGGTCCGCTTCCCGGCTCAGAAGCGAATAGTAATCCAGCTCCCGGTCAAAAATCATATCGGAGATATAGCCGATCCCCCGCACGTCGCGCAGATCCTCCATCGACGTGATTTCACCGACTCGCGAAACGATGTTCCGGTGCGCATAAAGCCTCAACCGGTAGTCGGAAATTTTCCGCACCGTCAGCCGCCCCGCGGTCGGTGGCGACAGTGTCACGGCCAGATCGGCCTCACGCTTTGAGAGCGAAAACATCCGCGACAACGCCACCACCTGAACCTGCAACTCGGGATTGTCCCGCGAGAGGGCATCACAGGCATCCGTCAAAAGGTAGTTGGAAACTCCATCCGGTGCCCCAATCCGCACGCTGCCCAATAGACGGTCGGACTGCCCGCCGATTTCCTCTGCGGCCGCCGCCGCCTGGTTTTCCATGGCCTGCGCGTGTGAAATCAGGGAGTTACCGGAATCGGTCAGCGAATATCCCTGGGGTGAGCGGTCAAACAGTTTGGTCCCGATCGCATCCTCCAGTGCGGTGATTCTCCTTCCCACGGTCGCCGGATCGAGCCCGAGTTTCCTCCCCGCGGCCAACAGGCGGTTGTGCCGGGCCACGGCCAGAAACACCCGCATGTCGTCCCATTTCATTACCTGTTTTTGCATGATCCTCCCCAAGTCTGCCCGCGTTATACTGCAATTTTGCATTATGTCTTTGAAAAATTGGGGCTGTGTTTTTGATTTCCTGACCGTACAAAGAGGGAAACTCCGGCCTTTTGGGGCCGGATCAGACGTTCAACCGGGAGGAACACATGCGGCAAATTGGTCACTTCATCGACGGCGCCGCCGTCGCGGGCAAATCCGGGCGCACGGCCGAGGTCTACAACCCCGCCACCGGCGAGGTTCAGGCCGAAGTTGCCCTGGCCAGCAGTGAGGAACTCGACCACGCCGTTCAGGTTGCCAAAAAAGTTCAGCCCATGTGGGCCGCAACAAACCCCCAGCGCCGTGCGCGCGTGATGATGAAATTCGTCGATCTCCTCCACCGCGACATGGAAAAACTCGCCGAGGCGCTCTCCAGTGAACACGGCAAAACCATCCCGGACGCGAAGGGCGACGTGATCCGCGGCCTCGAGGTCGCCGAGTTCTGCATCTCCGCACCCCACATGCTGAAAGGCGAATTCACCGACGGCGCGGGCCCCGGCATCGACATGTATTCCATGCGCCAGCCCATCGGCGTCTGCGCGGGCATTACGCCTTTCAACTTCCCGGCCATGATTCCCATGTGGAAGATGTGCCCGGCCCTCGTCTGCGGCAATGCCTTCATCCTCAAACCATCCGAACGCGATCCGTCCGTTCCGATGATGCTCGCCGAACTCATGCAGGAGGCCGGCCTTCCCGAAGGACTGCTCCAGGTCGTCAACGGCGACAAGGAAGCCGTCGACGCCATCCTCGACCACCCGGATATCGGCGCTATCGGCTTCGTAGGCTCCACACCCATCGCGCAATACATCTACGGCCGCGGCTGCTCCAACGGCAAACGGGTCCAGTGTTTCGGCGGCGCGAAGAATCACATGATCATCATGCCCGACGCCGATCTGGACCAGGCGGTGGACGCCCTGATCGGGGCCGGATACGGTGCCGCCGGTGAACGCTGCATGGCCGTTTCCGCCGCCGTTCCCGTCGGCAAGGCAACCGCAGACGCCCTCATTGAGCGCCTGATCCCCCGCGTCGAATCCCTCAAGATCGGACCCTATACAGCCGGCGACGACGTCGATTTCGGCCCCGTGGTGACCAAAGCCGCCCAGCAGCGCATCAACGGCCTCGTCGACAGCGGCGTCGAACAGGGCGCGACCCTCGCCGTCGATGGCCGCAATTTCTCCATGCAGGGCTATGAGAACGGCTTCTTCGTCGGCGCCAGCCTCTTCGACAATGTCACGCCGGAAATGGACATCTATAAGGAGGAAATCTTCGGCCCGGTCCTCTCGGTTGTGCGCATGAACAGCTACGACGACGCCATCGACCTGACCATGAACAACCCCTATGGTAACGGCACCGCCATCTTCACCCGCGACGGCGACACGGCCCGTGACTTCTCCAGCCGCATCAATGTCGGCATGGTCGGCGTCAACGTGCCCATCCCGGTGCCGCTCGCCTACCACACCTTTGGCGGCTGGAAGCTCTCGGCCTTTGGTGACCTGAACCAGCACGGACCGGACGCCTTCAAGTTCTACACGCGCACCAAAACCGTCACGTCCCGCTGGCCCTCCGGCACGAAGGAAGGCGCAAGCTTCTCCATCCCCATCATGGAATAGGCGCCAGGCGCGGGAAAAAAGGGGGGGAGCACGGCATGGATTTTTCCGTGTCCAGCGACAGCCAGGCCATATTCGACATGGCCCGCGACTTCGGGGCGGACCGCATCGCCCCGAATGCCGACGCCTGGGAACAGGCCGGCACCATCCCCCGCGTCGTGCTGGAGGAGGCCGGGTCACTCGGCCTCGCCGCCATGTACGTCCCCGAGGGCATGGGCGGCTCCGGGCTGACACGGCTGGACGCCACCCTGGTGATTGAAGCGCTGGCCATGGCCTGCCCGGCCGTTTCCAGCTTTCTCTCCATCCACAACATGTGCGCCTGGATGATCTCGAAACACGGCAGCGACGCCCTGCGCGAACGCTACCTTCCCGACCTGATCACCATGAAACGCATCTGTTCCTACTGCCTCACCGAACCCGGTTCCGGCTCCGACGCCGCCGCCCTGCGCACAAAGGCCGAACCAACCGATACCGGCTGGTCCCTCAACGGCTCAAAAGCGTTCATCTCCGGCGGCGGCTATTCCGACCTCTACCTCACGATGGTCCGCACCGGCGGCGACGGCCCCAAAGGCATCTCCGCCCTGATCGTAGAAAACGACTCCCCCGGTCTCTCCTTCGGCGCGCAGGAGCGCAAAATGGGCTGGCGCGCCCAACCCACCGCCCAGGTGAATTTCGACAACTGCGCCGTACCGGCCCAAAACCTGCTTGGCGAGGAAGGCTCCGGCTTCCGCTATGCCATGGAAGGTCTTGACGGTGGCCGCCTCAACATCGCCGCCGCAGCTTTGGGCGGCGCTCAAACCGCCCTCGACCGCGCCCTCGCGTACACTACTGAACGCAAGGCATTTGGCCGCGCACTCAACGACTTCCAGGCGCTGCAGTTCCGCCTCGCGGATATGGAAACCGAACTGCAGGCCGCGCGGGTCTTCCTGCGCCAGGCCGCGTGGAAATACGACACCGGGGCGCCCGACCGCACCAAACACTGCGCCATGGCCAAACGCCTCGTTACCGACACCGCCTTCCGCGTCGCCAATGACGCATTGCAGCTTTTAGGCGGTTACGGCTACCTCACCGACTACGGTATCGAAAAAATCGTTCGCGACCTTCGGGTTCACCAGATCCTTGAGGGCACAAATGAAATCATGCGCGTGATCATTTCCCGCGCCCTGCTCGCGGAGACCAAATGAGCGACGTCAGTATCCGCATCGAAAACGTCACCGGCCACATCACCCTGACCCGGCCCAAAGCCCTGAACGCGCTCTCGCGCGCCATGTCGGAGGAAATCGACGCCGCCATAATCGCCTGGGCCGACGATCCGTCAGTCGAAATGGTCCTGATCGATGCCGAAGGCGAACGCGCGTTCTGCGCCGGCGGTGACATCCGCGAAATCTACGAGGCCGGGAAACAGGGCGATTTTTCCGTTGGCCGCGACTTCTGGCGGCAGGAATACCTGATGAATTCGCGCATCGCGCACTACCCCAAACCCTGGGTCGCCATCATGCACGGCTATGTCATGGGCGGCGGCGTTGGCCTGTCCGGTCACGGATCGCACCGGGTCGTCACGGATTCTAGCCGCATCTCCATGCCCGAATGCAATATCGGCCTCATCCCCGACGTGGGCGGCACGCATCTGCTGGCCCGCGCCCGCGGCCGCCTCGGCGAGTTTCTTGGCCTCACCGGCTTCCGCATGGGCGCGTCCCAGGCGATCTTTTCCGGGTTCGCGGACCACTACGTCCCGGAGGACCGCCTTGACGCGCTCAAGGCAAAACTCATCGAAACGGCTGATCCCGAGGTCATCACCGAATTCCAGGCCACGCCACCAGAGCCCGATTTCGGAATGCCACTCGACGCCATCGACGATGCCTTTTCCGCACCCGACATCGCCACCCTTATCGCACGGCTCGAGGTTTCCGATGTGGGCCACACCACGGTCAAAACCATCCGCGCCCAGTCGCCGCTCTCAATGGCCTGCACCCTTGAACTCGTCCGTCGCGCCCGCCGCGAACCAGGCCTGAATGCCGCTCTGATCCGGGAACTGCGCTGCACCTGGCACTGCATCAGCGAGGGCGACCTGCTGGAAGGCATCCGCGCCGCGGTGGTCGACCGCGACCGTAAACCCGTCTGGCTCGACAAACCCACCGGCGTCCACCGCGACCGCGTCACAGCCATGCTCGAACCTCTCGGCGCCGACGACCTCGACCTGCCGGTCGATCCCGCGCCGCAACCCGCCTGATTACGAAGGAGCACCCAATGGACATCGGATTTATCGGACTTGGCAACATGGGCGCTCCAATGGCGAAAAACCTCGCCGCCGCAGGCCACACCGTCACGGGCTTTGATGTGACCCACGTGACCGTCGATGGCGTCAAAATGGCCGCGACCGCTGCGGAAGCCGCCCAAAACCGCGACGCGGTCATCACCATGCTCCCCAACGGATCGATTTTGACCTCGGTCTATGCGGAAATCGTACCGGCGGGAAAACCCGGCGCCGCCTATATCGACTGCTCCACCGTCGATGTGGACAGCGCCAGAGCCGCCGCCGAAAAGGCCGCCGCCGCGGGCTTTCTGCCCGTGGATGCCCCGGTTTCCGGCGGAATGGGCGGCGCGGTTGCGGGCACCCTGACCTTCATGGCCGGCGGATCCCCCAAGGCCTACGCCCTGGCCGAGCCGCTATTCGAGATCATGGGCCAAAAATCCGTGCTCTGCGGCCCCTCCGGCTCCGGCCAGGCCGTGAAAATCTGCAACAACATGATCCTCGCAATCTCCATGATCGGCGTCTGCGAGAGCTTCAACCTTGCGGAAAAACTCGGCCTTGATCCGCAGGCCATGTTTGACGTGGTCTCCACTTCCTCCGGCTTTTGCTGGTCAATAAACAACTACTGCCCGGTCCCCGGCGTCGGCCCGGAAAGCCCCGCGGACAACGGATACAAACCTGGCTTCGCGGCGGAACTCATGCTCAAGGATCTTGGCCTTTCACAGGACGCGGCCAAATCCGTCGCCGCCAACACTCCGCTGGGCCGGCACGCCACCGAACTCTACGAAAAATTCAACGCCGAGGGCGGTAAAGGCCAGGATTTCTCGGCCATCATCCGCTGGCTACGCGACCAGTAAGACACCGCTGGCGCGCAAAACGCCCGGTCATCCGAACACCCGTTCCGAGATTGTCGGCGGCCGATATTTATGGTTCTGGGTGGGTCCGCAACGGCCAGAGGGAGTCGCCCGCCATGTCACCCACCATGATCGCCTACAGCTTCCTGTCCCTTGCCATCGTTATGGAGGTGGCGGGCACAACCTTCCTGATGAAATCGGAACAGTTTTCCCGCCTCATTCCCACCATTTTGATGGCGGCACTCTATGCCGGGTCGTTCTTTTTCCTGTCCCAGGCGCTGAAATCCCTGCCGCTGGGTATCGCCTACGCCATCTGGGCCGGGCTGGGCATTGTCCTGACTGCCCTGATCGGCGTGGCCGCGTTCAAACAGATCCCTGATTTCCCCGCCGTCATCGGCATCACCATGATCGTTGGTGGGGTTGTGGTCATCAACCTGTTCTCAAACTCGGTGACACACTGACACTACCGCGCGGCGGATCACTCCGCCGCCACGCTCTGGCTCACCAGAATTTCACCCAGGTACTGCCCCGTATGACTTCCTGGTGCGCGCGCCACCGCTTCCGGCGTGCCCGTGGCCACGATCTGGCCGCCGCCGTCACCACCCTCAGGGCCGATATCGATGATATGGTCGGCCGTCTTGATGACGTCCAGGTTGTGTTCAATCACCACTACCGTGTTCCCCTGGTCCACCAGTTCGTGCAGCACTGCAAGCAACCGCCGCGTATCCTCGAAATGCAGACCCGTCGTCGGCTCATCGAGAATATAGAGCGTCCGACCGGTGGATCGCCGCGCAAGTTCCTTCGACAGCTTCACCCGCTGCGCTTCGCCGCCTGACAGGGTCGTCGCCTGCTGGCCCACCTTGATGTAGCCAAGCCCCACGCGCATCAGCGTGGACATCTTTTCACGGATGGACGGGACTGCGGAGAAAAACTCCTCGGCATCCTCAACCGTCATGTCAAGAACATCCGCTATGCTTTTGCCCTTAAACAGGATTTCCAGCGTCTCGCGGTTGTAACGTTTCCCCTCACAGGTCTCGCAGGTCACGTAGACATCGGGCAGGAAGTGCATCTCAATCTTGATGACGCCGTCACCCTTACACGCCTCACAGCGCCCGCCCTTCACGTTGAAGCTGAACCGCCCCGGCTTGTACCCACGCGATTTCGCCTCCGGCATCCCGGCATACCACTCCCGGATCGGCCCAAACGCACCGGTATAGGTGGCCGGGTTCGAGCGCGGCGTGCGGCCGATAGGCGACTGGTTGATGTCAATCACCTTGTCCAGGTGCTCCAACCCCTCAATCGTATCACACGGCGCGGGCGTCTGCCGTGCGCCGTTGAGCCGCATCGAGGCCGTCTTGAACAGCGTCTCAATCGTCAGCGTCGATTTCCCGCCACCGGAAACCCCGGTCACACAAGTCAGCGTGCCGAGTGGAAACTCCGCAGTGACGCCCTGAAGGTTGTTGCCGGTCGCATTGACAACCTTCAAAAACTTGCCGTTGCCGGGCCGACGCTCACCCGGAATGGTAATCTCCCGCTGACCGGTCAGGTACTGACCCGTGATCGAATGCTTGTCCTTCGCCACCTGCGCCGGGGTACCCGACACGATCACCGCGCCACCATGCACACCCGCGCCAGGGCCGATATCGATCACGTGGTCCGCCGTTCGGATCGCCTCCTCGTCATGCTCGACAACGATCACCGTATTGCCCTGATCCCGCAGGTTTTTGAGCGTGGTCAGAAGCCGTCCGTTATCCCGCTGATGCAGACCAATCGACGGCTCATCCAGCACATACAGAACCCCGGTCAGCCCGGAACCGATCTGGCTGGCCAGCCGGATGCGCTGGCTCTCGCCACCCGAAAGCGTCCCGGAACTCCGCGCCAGCGTCAGATAGTCCAGCCCCACATTCACAAGAAACCCAAGCCGTTCCCGGATCTCCTTCAAAATCGCCCGCGCAATCTCCTGATACTGCGGCGTCAGGGCCTGTGGCACCTTTTCGATCCAGTCCAGAGCCTCCCTGATGGACAGCTGCACCACCTCACCCGCGTGCTTGCCGTCAATCTTAACCGCCAGCGCCTCCGGCTTCAGCCGGAACCCGTGACACACGCCACAGGGCCGGTTGTTCTGATACCGCTCGAACTCCTCCCGGACCCAGTTGGAATCCGTCTCGCGATAGCGCCGCTCCATATTGGGGATCACGCCCTCAAACGGCCGCTCGATCTCATAGACGCGCCCGCCCTCATCGTAGCGGAACTTGATTTTCTCGCCCTTCGAGCCATAGAGCATCAGATCCTGCGCCTCTTTCGGCAGGTCGCGCCACCGCGCGGAGCGGTTGAACCCGTAGTGCTTCGCCAGCGCCTCAATCGTCTGACGATAGTACGGCGACGAGCCTTTTGACCACGGCGCAATCGCCCCTTTCAAAATCGGCAGGCTCTCATCCGGCACCACCAAACGCGGATCGAAAAACAGCTCCACTCCCAGCCCATCACAGGCCGGACAGGCGCCAAACGGAGCGTTGAACGAAAACAGCCGCGGCTCAATCTCCGGAATGGTGAACCCGGAGACCGGACAGGCAAAATTTTCCGAGAAGGTAATCCGCTCCGGCTCGTCCGACCCGTCAGCCAGTTCCAGAACCGCAATACCATCCGCCAGGTTCAGGGCCGTGCGCAAACTGTCCGCCAGCCGCGTTTCCAGACCCTCACGCACGACGATCCGGTCCACCACAACGTCGATGTTATGGCGAAATTTCTTGTCGAGCGTCGGAGGCTCCTCAAGCTCGTAAAACTGCCCGTCCACCTTGACGCGCTGGAATCCCTGCTTGCGGAACTCCATGAACTCCTTGCGATATTCACCCTTCCGGTCGCGAATGACCGGCGCCAGCAGATAGGCCCGCGTCCCTTCCGGCAGGCCCATGGTGATGTCCACCATCTGGCTGACCTGCTGCGCGAGGATCGGTTCGCCCGTGGCGGGGCTGTAGGGCGTGCCAACCCGCGCGAACAAAAGCCGCAGGTAATCGTAAATCTCCGTCACCGTCCCCACGGTCGAACGCGGGTTCTTTGACGTCGTCTTCTGCTCAATGGAAATTGCGGGGCTCAGACCGGAAATATGGTCGAGATCCGGCTTCTTCATCATGTCGAGAAACTGCCGCGCATAGGCCGACAGGCTCTCCACATAACGCCGCTGGCCCTCGGCATAAATCGTATCAAAGGCAAGGCTCGATTTTCCCGACCCGGACAGGCCCGTAATTACCACGAGCTGGTCGCGCGGAATATCCACATCGATCGACTTAAGGTTGTGTTCCCGCGCGCCGCGAATTTCGATGAACTTCTGTTCAGCCATATCCTGCTCCTGATAACCGGCCTTACTTAGTACATTTGGCCGGGGATGCGAGTCCCAACGCGTTTCGCGATCCGGAAACCCGGATAACATGACGTCTCAACGGCCCGCCAAAGCCATTGGTTCCGGAAAAACAGCCCCGTTCCGGCTGTCGCGCCCATATGAGAACAAAACGTGATCATCCGCAAGTGGTTTCAAGGCCACCAGCAGTACATTGCCAAATCAGCGGCCGAGAATCCGTCGCACGTAGTTCTGGGTTTCCTTGTAGGGCGGCACACCGCGGTAACGCTCCACAGCCCCCGGCCCCGCGTTATACGCGGCAAGAGCCAGACGCCACGTGCCAAACTTGCGGTACTGCTGGCTGAGATACCGCGCCCCGCCTTCCAGGTTCTGGCGCGGGTCATGGGGGTTAACCCCAAGCGAACGCGCGGTTTGTGGCATCAGCTGCGCCAGCCCGATCGCGCCCTTGTGCGACCGCGCGGCTGGCCGGAAATTCGATTCCTGCTTGACGAGGCGCAGGAACAGATCCTCCGGCACATTGTTCCGCCGCGCGGCGATGCGGGCCATGTCCTGATACACGCCCCGCGCACCGGTATAGGTCGGAATGGTCCAGTCACCTTCAGAGATCGACGATGGCGCCCTCGGCTGTCCCTTGAGCGCCCCGGGAACGGGTGCGCGAATCAGATCACGATACTCGGATGAAAGTCCCGACCGGTTAGACAGCAACCGGCTCAGTTCCGCCTGCGCATATGCACCACCCGCCAGCGACACAAATGCCGCCGCAAACACAGATAACCGCCAGTAACTCAACTGTCCCAATCCCTGCCCAGGTTCCGTCGTCACGCCGGTGTGTCCCGGCTCCGCGCGATTTATGCCAAAAAACGGTTCCGTTGTCAGCCTTTGACTTTTCATTGGCGCACATAAACCCTAAAACGGCGCAGCCTCGACGATTGGAGACAACCAATGGTTGAGAAAAACGCTTGATAATACGGATATGCCCAGCAAGGAGGCTCACGAATGGCGGGTAGTGTAAACAAGGTGATTTTGGTCGGCAATCTCGGCCGTGACCCGGAATCACGCACATTTCCCAGTGGCGGCAAGGTCGTGAACCTGCGCATCGCCACCTCGGAACGCTGGCGTGACCGCAACACCGGCGAAAACCGCGAGCGCACCGAATGGCACTCGGTCGCCATCTATAACGAGCCACTGGGCCGCATTGCCGAACAGTATCTGCGCAAGGGCTCGAAGGTCTATCTCGAAGGCCAGCTTGAGACCCGCAAATGGCAGGATCAGAGCGGTCAGGACCGCTACAGCACCGAGGTCGCCCTGCGTCCCTTCCGTAGCGAACTGACCCTGCTTGACGGTCGCGGCGAAGGCGGTGGCGGTGGCGGCTACAGCCAGGACGGCGGCGGCGGTTACAGCGGCGGCAGCCAGGGTGGTGGCGGCTACGGCGGCGGAAGCCAGGGCGGCGGCGGCAACCCGGCCGGTGACCTCGACGACGAAATTCCGTTCTAGGGAACACCGGGGCACCCGCCCCGATAGCGGACTACCTGCGGCGGGCCATCCGGTCCGTCGCGGAAACCAAATTTATCTGGAATAATCCATCGCGGTAAATCCAGGCATTGTGCGCAGTTCGCCCGTAATTTCCTCGGTCACGTCCGTCACTGACAGATCCTCGACCCGCAGGACCGAGCCACCATCCCCGATAAAGTCGACGCCTACGTGACCAAACATCACGCGGCCGTCCCAGACCATATCGACACCGGGCAGCTTCTCCGGCCCGATCACCGCACTGACCTCGACGACCTCATCATCATCCACGGCGACCACCGGACCGCTCTCCCGCAGCCCGTCGACCCGCACCGCGCCCATGCCACCGGGCCAGGCACCAATACGCGCGTCAAAACCGGACCCGGAAACCGGACGGATACGGGTATACACGCGGAGGTAGCTGCCCTCGCGGTAAGGCATCTCGCCCATGTATCTCAAACGCTGAATTTTTTCGGATTTCCGCAGTTCAAGACAGCTCCCAAACTCCGGATCACCCTGCGCAATACGAGCACCGCCGCGTTCCGCATAGCAGCCATCATCCGGCAAACCATTTCCCGGGGACCAGTCATAAAGACCCTCGGAAAACCGTGGTGGCATCAGGTCAAGTTCCATGGAACTGGCGACAGCCATAGGGACAACCCTGCGAAAAGGCACTACATTTGAATATTTGGACAACATCACACACCCCTGGGTCAACCCCGGCTGTCTCTGGCTGGAACTGGACGGATTGGCTTCGGCTATTTTGTAATAAATTCGAAACTTTTGGTTAACATACCGTTAACCATCCGGGCATCGCCGATCTTTCAACCCTGGGATGATACGTCGAATTTCAGTGAAAAGGACAGGCCGCCCGCAAACTCCACCGGCGGCCTTGCTGGTATATACCCCGGGCGAATACGCCCTTCTACTCCTAGTTGACGAACCCGCCAGCGAGTGCGCTGTCGATCAGGGCAACGGTTTCCGAAATTCCGTAAAGGGAGATGAACCCACCGAATCTCGGCCCCTGTTTCGCCCCCAAAAGGACCTCGTAAATTGCGCCAAACCAGGCGCGCAGCGGCTCAAATCCATGCTCCTTGCCCACAGCAAAGACCAGGCTCTGAAGCGATTCGGCGTCCTGCTCCCCGCTCAGACCCGCCAAACGGTCGCGCAGATCACCCAGCGCCGCCCGCTCCATTTGGGTGGGCTCACGATACTCCTTCGCGGGTTTCACGAAGTCATGGAAATACCGCACCGCATGACCCGCGGCCGCATCGAGACCCGGATGGCTCTCCGGGTTCGCGTCCGGCGCATATTTCCGAATGAAGCCCCACAGAACCTCCCGGTCCTCCGCATTTGCAGCCGACGCAAGGTTCAGCAGCATCGAGAACGGCACGACCATATCCGATGCCGGCGGCGTTCCGCCATGAATGTGCCAGACCGGATTGGCCACCGCCTGATCGGTCTCCTGCCCTGGATACGCGCGAAGCTGCTGGTGGTATTCATCCACCGCCTTCGGGATCACGTCAAAATACATCCGCTTGGCCGTCTTCGGCTTCTGGAACATAAAATACGACAGCGACTCCGCGCTGGCATAGGTCAGCCACTCATCAATCGAAATGCCGTTGCCGGTCGATTTCGAAATCTTCTGACCATTCTCGTCCAGAAACAGCTCATAGACGAAGTGCTCCGGCGCCTTCCCCCCAAGGATGCGGCAAATGCTGTCATAGATCACGGTGTTGGAGCTGTGGTCCTTGCCGTACATCTCAAAATCAACGTCAAGCGCGGCCCAGCGGGCCCCGAAATCCGGCTTCCACTGCAGCTTAACATTGCCACCCGTCACCGGCAGCGTCCATTCGCGCCCGGTCTCGTCATCAAACGTCACCGTCCCCGCAGCACCGTCCACATGCTTCATCGGCACATAGAGCACCCGGCCGGTCTCCGGATGGATCGGCAGGAAACAGGAATAGGTCTGCTGCCGCTCCTCCCGCAGGGATTTCAGCATCACCTTCATGATGTCGTCATACCGCTCCGCGGCCCGGCGAAGCACGTCATCGAACTGACCGGTTTTATAGAAATCCGTGGCCGAAATGAACTCGTACTCAAACCCAAAGGTATCGAGGAACCGGCGCAGCATCGCGTTGTTGTGATGCCCGAAGCTCTCAAACTCCCCAAACGGATCCGGCACGGAGGTCAGCGGCTTCTGCAAATGCTCCCGCAGCATCTCCGTATTCGGCACATTGTCGGGCACTTTACGCATGCCGTCCAGGTCATCGGAAAAGCAGATCAGCCGCGTCGGAATATCCGTCAGCGCCTCGAAGGCACGTCGGATCATTGTGGTGCGGGCCACCTCACCGAAGGTCCCGATATGGGGAAGACCGGACGGACCATACCCCGTCTCAAACAGGACATACCCCTTTTCGGGCGGTGCCTTGGCGTACCGTTTGGCAAGGGCGCGCGCCTCCTGAAAGGGCCAGGCCTTTGAAGTTTCAGCAGCAGCGCGAAGATTGTCCATTTTATCAGGTGTCCCGGTAATCACGAACCGTCCATCGGTTCGCACGCTTCCTATTGCCGAGCGGCAATGCGGTCAATACAAGCAGGTCATCCAACCGGATCAGCAAACGGAACACCCCATGGTCTCGGATCTCAACCCGCCCGCACTGTCCACCCAGGACGCCCTCGTCGCCATCATGGTGGCCGTCTCCGCCTCTGACGAGGCCATGTCGAACAGGGAACTGCTCTCGATCAGCCGCATGATCGAAACCCTGCCCGTGTTCGATGATTTCGACCGCGACCGCATCGGCACCATCGCCCGCACCGTATTCGATCTCTTCTCCGAGGAGGACGGCCTCGACGCCCTCTTCGGCCTCGTGCGCGAGGCCCTGCCCGCACCGCTCCAGGAAACGGCCTACGCGCTCGCCTGTGACGTGGCCGCCGCCGATGGGCACGCCTTCCAGGCCGAACTGCGCTTTCTTGAGGAACTGCGGTTCGAACTCAACCTCGACCGCCTTCACGCCGCCGCCATAGAGCGTGGCAGCGCCGCCCGCCACCGCAGGCTCCCGGCCGCCGACTGATCCAAAACGACAAAAGGCGGCATGTCGCGCCGCCCTTTCCGATCCCCCGGATCAGCTCTGCGCCAGCAGATCCGCGTCCTGCTCAAGCCGCGCCGGTTTCGGCACCTCATCTTCCGCCGGACGCCCGGTGTGATGGCTTTCCTGCAAACCATAAACCGGCGTCTCGATCCCCTCCATGCGGGCTTTCAGCTGCAACGCAAGGAACTGTGAGTAGTGCCGCGACTGGTGCAGGTTGCCGCCCTGAAACCACAGCGCCTCCTGCTGCGTCGGCTTCCACATGTTGCGCAACTCACCTTCCCACGGTCCCGGATCCTTCGGCGTGTCCGACCCGAGCCCCCAGACCTTGCCGACCCTATCCGCGGTCTCCCGGTCGATCAGGTCAGCCACCCAGCCGTTCATCGAGCCATAACCGGTGGCATAAACAATCACATCCGCCTCCAGCTTTGTCCCGTCATCCATCAACAGACCGTCCTCAACGATTTCCGTCACCTGACCGGATTTCAGCTTGATCTTCCCGTCGATGACAAGCTGGCTCGCCCCCACGTCTATATAATAGCCCGACCCGCGCCGCAGATACTTCATCATCAGCCCGGACTCGTCCGCTCCGAAATCCAGCTGGAACCCGGCCTTTTCCAGTCCCGCATAAAACTCCGCGTCCTCCGCACGGATTTTCTCGTACATCGGGATCTGTGCCTCATGGGCAATCGCATAGGGCACGGAAGCAAATATAAGGTCCGCCTTCTCCGTCGTGATCCCCCCGGCCATCGCCTCCTCGGAATAGAGATCCCGCATTCCGAAATCGAACAAAGGTTCCGACCGAACCACATGCGTCGAGGACCGCTGCACCATGGTGACGTCCACATCATGCTCCCAAAGGGCCGCGCAGATGTCATGGGCGGAATTGTTCGACCCGATCACCGCGACCTTCTTCCCGACAAACGCATCCGGCCCCGGATGCTGGCTGGAATGATGCTGATCGCCCTTAAACGTTTCCATGCCCGGGAAATCGGGGATATTGGGTTTTCCGGCCATACCGGTCGCGAACACGAGCTGTTTGGGACGCAGAACAGCCAGCTCGCCATCCCGGTCAACGGTGACCGTCCATTCCTTCGCGGCCCCGTCAAACTCGGCGCGTTCCACGGTCGAGCGGGTCCAGTAATTCAGCTCCATGATGCGGGTATACATTTCCAGCCAGTCGCCGATTTTGTCCTTCGGCGCATAAACCGGCCAGTTCCGCGGAAACTGCACATAGGGCAGATGGTCATACCAGACCGGATCATGAAGACAGAGCGACTTGTACCGCTTGCGCCAGCTGTCGCCCGGCCGGTCGTTCTTCTCCACAATGATCGTCGGCACGCCCAACTGCCGCAGCCGCGCCCCCAGCGCGATACCGCCCTGACCACCGCCAATAATAACCGTATAGGGCTGCACCCCGTAACCAAGCTCGGCCTGCTCCTTTTCCAGCCCCTCCTTCCAGGTCAGCTGGTGCCGGTCCACGCCATGTTTCGCACCGAGCGGCCGGTTCCCGTCCACCGGCTCCTCAAACCCTTTGAGTTCCGCCATCGTCGTCAGAAGCGTCCAGATCTGCCCATCCCGAAGCCGCAGATGCCCGTAGCCCCGGCCCACGGCCGTCTCAAACGACACCCAGGCACAGATCGTGCCTTCATCCTCGACGGTCACCTCCTCGCCCTCGGCCAGACGCCAGTTCGTCGGGCGGATCCACGGCAACTGGTTGACCAGCATGTCACGGACCTGATCGGCCCCTTCCATGGTTTTGATGTTCCAGGTGAAACTGACCAGGTCGCGCCAGTAACCGTCAGGCTGAAACAGCGCCACGGCGGCCTCCACGTCACCGGCCTCAAGCGCCACACCGAACGTGTCCAGAAACTCAGTGACCTGAACGTCACCTGCCGTTTCGAGCATGCCAATCCCTCCCAAAATTTTATTATTGGTATGAGTGTGCAAATTTAACCCGGCAGGGGAAGCCGTTTTTCGAGTTCAACCGCAAAGACTTCATCAGAAGCCGATTCAGCCCCTATTTCGAAAGCTCCCGAAAGGAAATCAGCTTCCGCGACGTCTCGCACCACAGGTTGAGACGCACGCATTTCAGGCTGTCCCGAATGGTCATGCGTCGCATCTGCGCCAGTTGCGGATGATCGCGCAGCACCTCGGTCAGCCGGTAGAACGGAATACGGCTGTAGAGATGATGCACATGATGCACGCCGATATTACCGGTCATCCACTGCAAAAACCGGGGCATGACATAGTACGAACTGCCGTGCAGCGCCGCCTCATGCATGTCCCACTCACCATCCTCGTCCCAGACCGTTTCCTCAAACTGATGCTGCACGTAGAAAAGCCACATGCCCGCCGCCGCGGCCAGAAGCGTTGTGGGAACGCAGACCAGCAGGAACGTCTGCCAGCCCATGAAGTAAATCGCCACGGCCGACAGCGCGACAATCGCTGCATTGGTCCCCATAGCGCTGATCCAGTACTTGCGACCGGCGGTGAAGAACCCCACGGGCAGCCGGTTCTGAATCCCGAAAATATACACCGGCCCGATCAGGAACAGCGTCAGCGGATGCCGGTACGCCCGGTACACCAGCCGGTCCCAGCCAGACGCCTCCCGAAACTCCCGCGCCGTCATGGTAAAGATGTCACCGATCCCGCGCTTATCGAGGTTGCCCGACCCCGAATGGTGGATCGAATGCCCCCGCCGCCACACGTCATAAGGCGTCAGGGTCAGAACCCCGATGATCCGCCCGATCCAGTCATTGACCTGCCGCTCGCGAAAAAACGACCCGTGCCCGCAGTCATGCTGAATGGTGAAGAGCCGCAGCAGAAACCCCGAGTTCATGGCGGAAATCGCCAGAGCCAGCCACGGGCTGACCGTCGCCGCCCACCAGGCCACAGCAAAGAGAATGACAAACGGCACGAACGTCACCGTCAGTTCAAACACACTACGTTTGGTACTTGGATCACGGTACTGCGCCAGAACGCGCAACCAGTCACGGGGTTCAACAACTACGGCAGTATCAGCAGCAAACCGCTGTCTCATGTCATTCATTACGAAAGCGGCTCCAGCTTTTCAGTTCAGGCCAAACCCTCCTCTGGGCCCGACCGGGTAACCGTCCTTACCCGAAGCTTCCGCCCAAGGCGAGAACAACTGGAGCATCAACGACATTTAAAATTTCTGAAGCCCGCGCCGAAAGACCGCCTCCCAACCCAAATCATACCGGACCGTCCAACGGGTCAACGTGTATGGGCGTATTCCACCAGCTGGTCCGCCACCGTCCCCCAGCCCGCAAAAAACCCCATATCCTCATGGGTCGCTCGGGCCTCCTCGGACCTGTGCCGCGCGGTCACAGTATACACCGTCCCGCCTTCCGGTGCGTCCGACAGGTCCAGCATCACGGTCATGAACGGCTCCGGCGCGGGCTTCCAGCCCTCCATGAAGGCATCCGTAAACACCAGCCGACGTCCCTCAATAATGTCGAGATAAACACCGGTATTGCGCATTTCCCTGCCATCCACCTCGAAGACCGTGTTGAACCGACCACCCACCTGCAAATCAATCTCGCACCCGGTCACCCGGTGCGGTCTGGGAACGAAAAAATGGGGTATGTGCTCCGGACTGGTCCAGCAGTCCCAAACCACATCCCGTGGCACCGGCAGGGTTCTTGTGAAAGTCAGATCGGTCTTCGGGTCAAGCTCCATGGCAACATGTCCTCGTCAGTTTCCGCGACAAAGCAGGGGCCATCCCTCCCCAACTTCGCGTTAACCAACGCCGGGTCCCCCCACGGGTTCCCCGGGTCCTCACCTGACGTTACGGAAAGCCCGCCCGCAACATGCGCGTCGTGAAGGAAAAATCAGGGCCGCGGCATTGGCCGCAGGGGCAATGGCGGCATCTCCGCCGCAAACCACGCGGTCAGCAGATTCTTCTGCAGTTCCCGCGCCCGGTTGCCCCAGACCCGCGCCCCCGCCGGCGGCTCGCCGGAGAACGTGTCGATCCCCTCCCGCCGCTCCGGCTCCGAGGAATAGACCGCAAAGGCAAGGCTCCGCTCCGCATCGCCCAGATACCCGGCCAGACCGCTGCTGAAATAGATCGTGCCGGTCTTTGCAGCCACAAACGCCCCATCCGGCGCATCCTCAATCCCGCCAGGCATGGGACGCAGCGGCAGGATCAGAGGCAAACGCCCCGATTCCGCCAGCAACACCTCAACCGTTTCCTCCGCGCTCCACCGCGACCGGTCCGACAGGCCGGAATGGTCAATAAAAACCGCGTCCTCCAGCCCATACCTCTCCCGCGCCCAGGCAGTCATCGCCAGCGCCGACTCCTCCAACCTCAAAGGCGCCTCACCGTTTTCCTTCGCAGCCTGAAGCCCCACAACCTCCGCCGTCAGATTGGTGGAATAGCGCAGCATCCCGCGCAACACATCAATGAGAGGTGCGCCCAAATGCTCCACCAGAACCTCACCCTCCGGCGCCTCCGCCACAAACTCCGGTTCCGGCAGCTCAATCCCCTGCTCTCCGGCCAGACTCGCAAAAACCTCCGCCGCGTATTTCGCCGCATCGCGCAC
This sequence comes from Amaricoccus tamworthensis, assembly GCF_049800875.1. Taxonomy (NCBI): domain Bacteria; kingdom Pseudomonadati; phylum Pseudomonadota; class Alphaproteobacteria; order Rhodobacterales; family Paracoccaceae; genus Amaricoccus; species Amaricoccus tamworthensis. Next base: position 199,588 of record NZ_JBNAFV010000001.1, read on the forward strand.
CGGCAGCCAGACCGCCCCGTCACGCCGCATCTTACCGGCATCGAGCGTCCAGACCTCGCGGCCGTCCTCAACCCGGTGCCGCGGCGGACTCTCCTCGCCCAGTTCCCCGGCCACGCCCTCAACCAGAACCTCAAACCCGGTCCCAGGCGCCCCGAAGCCAAAGACCGGCCCGTCCTCCCCGGCAATCCAAGTCAGCCGCACCCGGTTGAAATTCAGGTTCAGCCCCGAAATCGCAGGGTTGTATCCAACATGCAGCGGCTGATCCGGCTCGATCACCGCAAGTTCCGGCAAGGCTCCCGTCACCACAACGAACCGCCCCTCAACTTTGGACAGCCGCGCCTCGGCCAGGTCCGCAACAATCTCCTTGAGGTCATTCGCATCCAGCGCCGGATCACCGCCGCCCACCAGAACCAGATCACCGGACAGAACCCCGTCCTCCACCGGCCCGGTCGCCAGAACGCTGGTCGAAAACCGGTAGTTCGGCCCCAGCACATCCAGCCCGTATAGCGCCGTGACAATCTTCAAAACCGACGCCGGAACCCGCGCCCCGGTCTCGCCATACGCGTCGATCCACCGCCCGTCCCGCGTATCCGCCAGCGCATAACCCGTCACGTCGCCAACGGCTGACCCGGCCAGAACCTCCGGCAGACCGTCCCGCACCTGCGTAACGCCCGGTACCGGCGCGCAGAACAGGGCGCAGCCCAGCCCGACCGCGGCAGGACGAAAGAAACCCAGGATATTCGGCAATGACCCTGTCATAGAACACGCGTCCATCTGTTTGGGTTTACTATTAAAAATCATTTCGAGCGAAATGTCCAGGAAACCTGGTCCTGGCCGCAATCACCCGTCCGGTGCGCTACTTCCGCCACGCTCCGCTGCGGCGCAACTCGCTCGATGACAGGTCCAGCATCCGCCCCGTCAGCAGCGTCCAGCACGGCGCCGCCATATGCGGCAGCGCCTCCGCCTGTTCCCGGCCCAGCCTGCGCGTGGCAAAGCGCCGCGCCGCGGGCGACAGACCGGCGGCAATCTGATCGCCGGGCCGGCCCAGTACCCCCACCGGGAAGTTCTCCATAATCCAGTCCCAGCGGTCCCAGCGGTGAAAGCCCTGCATGTTGTCCGCGCCCATCAGCCAGACAAACCGCACACCCGGATAGCGCTGGCGCAGCCCCGACAGCGTCGCCGCCGTGTAGCGCGTCCCCATCCGGCTCTCCAGATCCGTCACCACCACCCGCGGATGCTGCATGATCTCCCGCGCCCGGCGCAGCCTGCGCCCGGACGCCGCCGGAGCATTGGCTTTCAGCGGATTGCCCGGACTGACCAGCCACCAGACCTGGCTCAGACCAAAGGATTTCAACGCCCAGCGGGTAATGTGCACATGACCCGCATGGGCCGGATCGAATGACCCACCCAGCAGACCAACAGTCATCCCCGCGTAAGCCGGAGGAAATCCAAACACGTGCAGCCCCTTCCCAGAACGGAGCACGAGCAAAACGGCACGCCGCAACGGCTGTCAATCAGTGCTTTCGAAATTACCGACCAATATCCGGTATTTCACGGCTGTTGTGGCACCGCGACCCGCATCAGCTCCTCAATCCGCTCCTCTCCATTGCGAATGACGGCGATCCGAACCCGCCCGGTCCCAGTCGCGTCATCATCCGTCGCAGCCGGTTCAACACGAATGATAAGCGGTTTGGACCCCAGCCGTTTGCGCGTCTTCTTCCGCGACTCTACCACCTGCGCCATGCGAAGTTCGCTGCCATCCAGACGGGACAGGATCCTGTCAAACCGCGTCCTGTACCGCGTCGCGTGTTCCGGCGTGCGGGAATGATACGCCCCGGCCGCAAGGGACCAGTCGCCTTTTTCCATATGCAGCGCGCTCAGAAACTCCGCCGCATAGCGCGCACCGACATCCGGGTCGAACATCTCCTCGAGTGTCGAGAAGTTCTCCCCGTGCCAGTGATAGTTGATCTGAAAACAGCCCACATCGAAACTGTTGCGCCCGGCGGCCACGCTTTTCCGCGCGAAGGCCAGCGCCTCCTCCCGGCTGTCAAACCAGAAGCTTTCGCCCTCCCGGTTGATCGCCCAGGGCCACGGTCGCAAGCGACCGTCGCGCATCCGCCCCGTTTCCGTCAGCGAAATCGAATGCAGCACCTCACCCGGCACGCCCGCCACACCGGCACCACGCGCAATGGCACGCTCACAGATCGCGGCCCCGTCCGGCTCGGCCCGCACCTGGCCAAAGCCAAGCCCCAGCAGCCAAGCCGCCGTGAATATGACAATGTGACCGGGCCCCGGCGTGACCATTCGGATTCTCCGTGCGGACAGAAGGCCCCAATCTGCCGCGCAATCGTTAGTCCACGGTTAGAAAATCACGCCAGCCCACAGGGATTTGAGCACCGAATACCCTCAATTTATCGCAATTGCCCGCCATCACCGATCCGGAAACCCCCACATTATCAGTCCCTAACGATGGCTTTTCGACGGGATGCAGGCCTGTTTCAAAGCGCTTGGGGTGGCCATGTTCACGTGAACGCCACTTTCGGGGATTCGTGGACCCAATGGTTCAAAAAACCCGCGTTTTCGGGTCACATTTGGTAACACCTTATTAACCAAAAAATCTTTATTCAATAATTACAGCCACATAAACTGTCATAAAACCAACATCATTTCGCAATATTACCGACACCCGGAAACCCTAGGTTCCGGCATGGAACGGGTGCTTGATGCGCTTACGTTTGAACGAAAACTGACTAACCATCGTCAGAGAGGAAATACTATGAAATCCGGCCTTTTTGCAGGCACCGCGGTTGCGACCGTGATGGCAATCTCCGCAACCTCCGCCTTTGCACAGTCCCGTGACCAGATCCAGGTCGCCGGTTCGTCGACTGTTCTGCCCTACGCGTCCATCGTTGCAGAGGCGTTCGGTGAAAACTTTGACTACCCGTCGCCCGTCGTTGAATCCGGTGGCTCCTCCGCCGGCCTCAAAAAATTCTGCGAAGGCGTTGGTGAGAACACCATCGACATCGCAAACTCCTCCCGCGCCATCCGTGAAGCCGAGGTTGCCGCCTGCGCCGAAGCCGGCGTAACCGACATCATGGAAGTCCGCATTGGATACGACGGCATCGTCTTCGCCTCCAAATCCGACGGCCCCGATTTCACCGCCTTCACCCCGGCCCAGTGGTACAACGCTCTCGCAGCCGAACTGCCCCAGGATGGCGCAATGGTCGCCAACCCGAACACCAACTGGACCAGCGTTGACGAATCCCTGCCGGACTCCGAAATCCTGGCCTTCATCCCCGGCACCAAGCACGGTACCCGCGAAGTCTTCGAGGAAAAAGTGATCCTCCAGGGCTGCGAGGACTCCGGCGCCATGGAACAGATCCTTGAGATCAACGGTGGTGACGAGGACGCGGCCGAGAGCGCCTGCATGGCGGTCCGCACCGACGGTCTCTCCGTAGACATCGACGGCGACTACACCGAAACGCTCGCCCGCATCGAATCCAACCCGAACGGCATCGGCGTCTTTGGTCTCGCATTCTACGAGAACAACACCGACAAGCTGAAGGTCGCGACCATTAACGATGTCGTACCCTCCACCGAGTCGATCTCGACCGGCGAATACCCGGTATCCCGTCCGCTCTACTTCTACCTGAAGCAGGCACATGTTGGCGTGATCCCTGGTCTTAAAGAGTATGCCGAGTTCTTCGTATCCGACGCTGTTGCTGGACCGAGCGGCCCGCTCGCGGCCTATGGCCTCGTGTCCGATCCGGAACTTGCCGAAACCCAGGCGAAAATCGCCGACCTCGGCTCCTGATAGCCCATTCACCCGAAGCGCCCCCCAACCGGGGCGCTTCGGTCTTTTTGTATTTAGATCGGTGGTTGGGAGAACATGTCCGTTTCACTACTAATTTGGATCCTGATCGCACTCGGCGCCGCAGGATACATTGTCGGAAGAAAGAAAGCGCTCGTCTCGGCTGATGGCAATCAGCTGGGGCTTCACTCGCTTGTCGGGTATTATGGCTGGTCCGTGGCACTCGCGTCATTCCTCGCCGGTGTCTGCGTCATCGTTCTGCTTAAATTTGCCGGCAGCTTTGCCGAGGTCTTCTCGAACCCGGCACTCCTTACCATCGCAGCCCTCGCCGCCGCGCTCGCCGCCTTCGCGCTGACCGTCGTGCGCATCGACAAGGACTTTCGCGCGCGCAACTACGTCGAGGCGATGGTCAAGGGCCTGCTGTTCACGGCCTCCCTCATCGCCATTCTGACCACGGTCATGATTGTGTTCTCGATGCTGTTTGAGACCGGGCGCTTCTTCAGCCAGTACAGCTGGACCGAATTTTTCTTCGGCCTGAACTGGGCCCCGAATTTTCGCGGTGACAGCGACCTGGGCATGCTCCCCCTGCTCTGGGGTACGATCTATGTCAGCCTGATCGCCCTCGCCGTCGCCGTGCCCATCGGCCTCTTTTCCGCCATCTATCTCGTGGAATACGCGTCTCCCCGCGTCCGCTCCTTCGCGAAACCCGCCATCGAGGTTCTGGCCGGCATCCCGACCATCGTCTACGGCCTCTTCGCCCTGATCACCGTGGGTCCGCTCCTGCGCGACTGGTTCGCCCAGCCCATGGGCCTCGGCAACAGCAGCGCCTCGGTCATGACCGCGGGCCTCGTCATGGGCATCATGCTCATCCCCTTCGTCTCATCCCTCTCCGACGACATCATCAACGCCGTGCCCCGCGCCATGCGTGACGGCTCGCTCGGCCTCGGTGCGACCCAATCCGAGACCATCCGCCGCGTTGTCATCCCGGCCGCTCTCCCCGGCATCGTCGGTGCAATACTGCTCGCCGCCTCCCGCGCCATCGGTGAGACCATGATTGTGGTTCTTGGCGCCGGTGCCGCCGCGCGAATGTCGCTCAACCCGTTTGAGGCCATGACCACGGTGACAGTGAAAATCGTGAGCCAGCTCACCGGTGACACGGACTTCGCCTCGCCGGAGACGCTCGTGGCTTTCGCCCTCGGCATCACACTCTTCTTCCTCACACTCTGCCTGAATGTGCTGGCCCTCTACATCGTGCGCCGGTACCGGGAGCAATACGAATGACCGACGCAACCGCTACCGCCGCACCCGCAACCAGCGATCCGTCCCGCACCCAGCGCCGGAACGCCGCCGAGAAACGCTTCCAGTTCTATGGCAAACTTGCCGTTGGCATTGGTGTCCTCGCCCTGATCATGCTTCTGGGCTCAATCCTGTCGCGCGGTCTCCCCGCCTTCAACCAGACCTTCATCAAGGCCGACATTACCCTGGATGCCGCAGCCCTTGACCCGAACGGCAACCGCGACCCGGAAGACATCAGCAAGGTTCTGACCTTTGCCTACAAGCCGCTGATCAACGACTCGCTGACGGGCCTTGCCGAGCGGCTTGCCTCCGGCCCCGTCCCGGAAGCCACACCGGACCTCATCGCCGGCATGGTCTCCGACGCGGCAACCGCCACCCTGCGCGACTATGTTATCCGCAACCCCGGGCAAATCGGTGAGACGGTGGAGTTCGAGTTCCTCGCCAACGCGCGGATCGACCAGTACCTGAAGGGCAACGTTGACCGCGAAAGCGCTGCCGCAGACAGCCGAGTCGACCCGATCCAGCTCGATATCGCCGATGCGCTCCAGGAAAGCGGCGCGATGGAGAAACGCTTCAACCTGGACTTCATCACCGGCCCGGACGCCTCCGAGAACCGCCCCGAAGCCGCCGGTATCGGCGTGGCGCTCATGGGCTCGGCCTATATGATGCTGATCGTGCTCTGCCTCGCCCTGCCCATCGGTGTGGCCGCCTCGATCTATCTTGAGGAATTCGCGCCGAAGAACTGGATCACCGATATCATTGAAGTAAACATCTCGAACCTCGCTGCCGTGCCGTCAATCGTGTTCGGTATCCTGGGCCTAGCAATCTTCATCAATTACATGCACCTGCCCAACTCAGCCCCCATCGTAGGTGGTCTGGTGCTGACGCTGATGACCCTGCCCACGATCATCATTTCCACCCGCGCCTCCCTGAAATCGGTACCGCCATCGATCAAGGAAGCCGCAATCGGCGTGGGCGCCTCCAAGATGCAGGCGATCTTCCACCATGTCCTGCCGCTCGCGGCACCGGGCATCCTGACGGGCACCATCATTGGCCTTGCACAGGCTCTGGGTGAAACCGCACCGCTCCTTCTGATCGGCATGGTGGCCTTCGTCCGTGACCACCCGGGCTCCCTGCCTGACGGTCTTTTCGAGCCGGCCACCGGCCTGCCGGTTCAGGTATACAACTTTACACAGCGCGCTGATCCGGCTTTTGTGGAACGGGCATCCGGTGCCATCATCGTGCTTCTGGCTTTCCTGGTAATCATGAACGCCATCGCAATCTTCCTGCGCCAGCGCCTGGAGCGTAAGTGGTAAGCCGGGTATAGGAGAATATTATGACCATGGTACAAGAGCACAGACCCGAGACGAAAACCGCTTCCGCCGCGGTCCGTCCGCCGGTACGCGAAAACGCAAAACCGCCAAAACTGACCGCCCGCAATGTCGACGTGTTCTATGGCGAGAAACAGGCCATCCACGACGTCTCGATTGACATTCCGCGTAACCAGGTGACCTCCTTCATCGGTCCGTCCGGCTGCGGTAAATCGACCTTCCTGCGTTGCATCAACCGCATGAACGACACGATCCCGATCTGTAAGGTGACCGGTAACATCGAGGTTGAGGGCACGGACATCTACGACCCGAAAATCGACGTCGTGGAACTGCGCGCCCGCGTCGGCATGGTGTTTCAGAAGCCCAACCCGTTCCCGAAATCCATCTTCGAGAACGTGGCCTACGGCCCCAAAATCCACGGCCTGACCAAAAACAAAACCGAGCTTTCCGAAATCGTTGAAAGCTCCCTGCGCCGCGCCGGTTTGTGGAACGAGGTCAAGGACCGCCTGAACGAGCCCGGCACCGGTCTCTCCGGTGGTCAGCAGCAGCGTCTCTGCATCGCACGCGCCATCGCCACGCGGCCCGAAGTCGTGCTGATGGACGAGCCCTGCTCCGCCCTCGACCCCATCGCCACCGCGATTGTTGAGGAACTGATCGACGAGCTGCGCAACAAATACACGATCATTATCGTGACCCACTCCATGCAGCAGGCCGCCCGCGTCAGCCAGCGCACCGCGTTCTTCCACCTCGGAAACCTGATCGAGGAAGGCGCAACCGAGGACATCTTCTCCAACCCCAAAGAACAGCAGACCGAAAACTACATCACCGGTAAAATCGGCTGACGACGAACCGCGTTAGACCTCCGGGACCGAAACCATCTCCAACTTCAGGGCCGCTCAACCATTAGTTGAGCGGCCTTTTTTTCATGCAGCCGAAACCCGCGCCGATAGCGACAATTCGATGAAATAATTATTCATTAACCGTAAGTTCAGGCCATTCCACGAATGGACAGCCGCTCAATTTACTGCAAAAATAATCGCACTGCGCAGGAGGTTGTTCGCATGCCGGTTATTTATGAGATCATCCCCGAGGAAAACCACATGTTCGTGCGGTATGATGGCCGCGTGACGAACAGCGAAATCGCCGACTCCTTTGCCGAAGCCCAGCAAAACCCTGAATTCCGCCTCGACCTCGCCCACCTTGTCGACCTGACCACCGCGGACTTCTCCGTGCTGGATTTCCAGAAAATCTTCTCGCTTTTCAACATGTATGTCCGCGTCCATGAAGGTGCCGGCATCAAGATGCGCGTCTCGATCTACGCCCCCAACGACACCGTTTTCGGCATGTCGCGCATGTTCGAAAATCTGGCCGGGACCAGCGACTTTTTTGACGTGCGCATCTTCGACAGCCTCGAGGCCGCCCGTGAATGGGCCGTCAATCCCGATGAGGATGAAGAGGACAACTCGGAACTCGAACAGTCGGTCTGACCCGCCGCTGCCGCAGACATCCCGCCCTGTCACATATCCTTCACAAAAATGTCATAAAATCATTGCTCCCGGCTCCCTCCCGGGACTAAGCTCCCCCTGAACCACCACAACCGGAGGTTCAAATCACCAGAGTGGGGGAACACGTCTCATGGCAGCAGGTCAGGATGACAGGAAAAACGCGGCCGTCGGCGAAGCCGTTCTCGCGGAAGCGAAATCCGATCCGACATTCCGCGCAAAGCTCGGCAAAATCCTCGACAAACGCGTCACTCACCGTCCCGACCGCGATCTGCTCGGCCTGGACCAGGCACAGGGGGACCATACAAAAACAGGCGACTGAGAAAGTGACTCCAGATAACGGCCGGATACCGGCCTGAAAAGAATTCCGAAAAGGGGGAAAATTCCAATGAAAGTAAATAACCGTTTTGCGGCGGGAGCCGCATCCGTGCTGGCCATGACGGCGGGGCTTGCCACCGGGCAGGCCGCCCTGGCACAGTCGGAGGAGAACGCCTGGTTTCAGGCCGGACAGGCCGAAATCGAAGCGAAGCTTGCGCGTCAGCCGATCACGGGCACCGCGAAAAATGTTATCATCTTCCTTGCTGACGGCAACGGCGTGGCCACCAACTATGCGGCCCGTATCTTCCAGGGGCAGCAGAAGGGCGGCTATGGCGACGACAACGTCATGCATAAGGAATCCCTGCCCTATCTCGCCCTCTCCAAGACCTACAACACCAACGCCCAGACCCCGGATTCCGCCGGAACGGCCGTGGCCTTCATGTCCGGGATCAAAACCAAGTCCGGCGTGATCGGCGTGGACGAGACCCTGCGCCGTGGCGAATGCGCCGATGTCGAGGCCGCAACCATCCCGTCCATCGGGGACTTCGCCGCCGAATCCGGCCGTTCCGTGGGCATCGTCAGCACCGCGCGCGTTACCCATGCGACGCCAAGTGCCGTTTATGCCAACGCGGCTGACCGCGACTATGAGACGGATGTGGACCAGCCGGAGGACTGCGCCGTTCCCGACATCGCCGCGCAACTCATGGAAAACATGGAATCCGGTACCGTCGATCTTGTGCTCGGTGGTGGACGCCGGAACTTCGTCCCTGCCGAGGTTGAGGATCCCGAAGGCGCCTCCGGCCGCCGTGGCGATGGCCACAACATGTGGCAGGAAGCCACCGATGCGGGCTACCAGATGGCCTGGGACAACGAGACCTTTGCGGCTCTCGCCCTCGACCATTCCGCACCGGTTCTCGGCCTCTTTGAGAGCAGTCACATGGCCTACGAGCATGACCGCGACAATGAGCCCTCGATCCAGGAAATGACCGAAGCCGCGATCACCTACCTGGCCAACAACGAGGAAGGCTATTTCCTTCTGGTTGAGGGTGGCCGCGTTGACCACGCCAACCACGACGGCAACGCCTACCGCTCCATGACCGACGGTGTCGCCTTCGACGAGGCGGTGGCAAAAGCCGTGGAAATGACCAACCAGGAAGACACCCTGATCGTGGTGACCGCCGACCATGGTCACGCCATGGCCTTTAACGGCTACTGCGGACGCGGCTCCCCAATCGAGGGTCTCTGCCTTTCCATTGACAATAACGGTGAAAAGCATCTCGACGACCCGGAAATCGCGGCGGATGGCAAACCCTACACCGCAATTGGATACCTCAACGGGACCGGCTCCATCGTCACCGAACAGGTCGACGGCACCTACTTCGGAACCCGCCCAATGCTGACCCAGGAGGAGGCCACCGACCCCGACTACATCCAGCAGGCCATGCTGCCGCAAAGCGCGGAATCCCACTCACCCGTTGATGTGGCCATCTACGCCAGCGGACCCTGGGCGCATCTCTTCGACGGTACGGTCGAGCAGAACTACATCTACCACGTCATGCGCAAGGCGTTTGAGGGCGAATAAATCCGCCCGACCTCAAAACCCGCCCGGCCTCCCATCGGAGGCCGGGCTTTTTTATGGCGCCGCGCCCCAAAACAACCGCACCACCCCGTGGGAACATCCCCGTCCGTCACGCGTTGAACCGCCAATGCCATTGCACCCAAACGGAAGGAAGGAATTCACATGGCCAATCTCGACAAAACCCGCACCGACCCCGCAGGCCAGGTTCTCGACGAACTTGAGGACGTCCGCGCCGGAATGCTCGGCATTCAGGGCACCGATCAGCACATGCAGCCGATGACCCATTTCGTCGACCGCCGCGAGGGATGCCTCTACTTCATCACCTCCCGCGAGACCGACCTCGCAAAATCAATCGTACATTCCGCCACGGCGCATTACTGCCTTGTGTCCAACGATCACGACTACCATGCCTGCATGTCCGGTGAGATCAGCATCTTCAACGACCGCGAAAAGCTTGAGGAACTCTGGTCGCCGATGATGGCCGCATGGTTCGAGGGCGGTCAGGACAACCCCAACATCACCATGCTGAAAATGTCCCTGAACGAAGCCTCCGTCTGGGCCTCCACCCGCAACGCCCTGCGCTTTGGTTTCGAGATCGTGCGCTCCAACGTCAACGAAGCCCACACGCCCGACATTGGCGAGCACACCATCGTCAAATTCCGCGAAGCGAGCTAATTCAAACCATCCGGGCGGCTCCCATGGGGCCGCCCAACGCCTAGAGTGCCGGCATCCCCTGCCGCACCGCCCGCGCATCGAGCCGCGCAACACCCAGCACATCAAGAACCTTCGCCTCGATCTGCCCGGCATTCATCGCCGCGACCTCATACATCTTCGCCGGTGAATCCTGATCAATGAACGTGTCGGGGAAGACCATCGACCGAAACTTCAGCCCCCGGTCAAACACGCCCTCTTCCGCCAGAAGCTGCGCCACATGGCTGCCAAATCCACCAATCGCGCCCTCCTCAATCGTAATCAAAGCCTCGTGGTTCGCGACCAGATCCAGGATCAGATCCCGGTCCAGCGGCTTGGCAAAGCGTGCATCGGCAATCGTTGGCGAAATGCCCCGCGCCGCCAGGTTTTCCGCCGCCTTCATGCATTCCGACAGTCGCGCCCCGAACGACAGAACCGCCACCTGGCCGCCCTCCCGCACCACGCGCCCCTTGCCGATCTCCAGCGGCTCACCCCGCTCCGGCATCTCAACCCCCTGGCCCTCGCCACGGGGGAACCGGAACGCGCTCGGCCGGTCGTCAATCGCCACCGCCGTCGCAACCATGTGCCGCAGTTCCGCTTCGTCCGCAGCGGCCATCACCACAAACCCCGGCAGGTTCGCGAGAAACGCCACGTCGAAACTGCCCGCATGGGTCGGCCCGTCGGCCCCCACCAGCCCCGCGCGGTCAATCGCAAACCGAACCGGCAGCCGCTGAATGGCGACGTCATGCACAACCTGGTCATAACCGCGCTGCAGGAAGGTCGAATAAATCGCACAGAACGGCTTCAGCCCCCCGGCCGCCATTCCGGCCGCAAAGGTCACGCCATGCTGCTCGGCAATGCCCACATCATGGCACCGCTCCGGAAACCGCTCCGCAAACAGGTTCAGCCCCGTGCCATCCGGCATCGCCGCCGTGACAGCCACGATTTTGTCGTCCCGTTCCGCCTCATCGATAAGCGAGGTCGCAAACACCTTGGTATAGCTCGGCGCGTTCGACGGCGCCTTGCGCTGCGCCCCGCTGGGCACGTCGAACTTCGCGACACCATGATAGCGGTCGTCCGAGTTCTCCGCGGGCGCATACCCCTTGCCCTTTTTGGTCAGCGCATGGATCAGAACCGGTCCCGTCGAGCGCATCTTCACCGCCCGCAGGATCTCGACCAGCTGGTTCACGTCATGGCCATCAATCGGCCCGATATACGACAGCCCCAGCGCATCGAACAGCGTGCCACCACCGGCCGTTGCCGCCTTCACCGCATCCCGCGCGCGCTTCGCCCCTTCCTGGAACGGCCGCGGCAACAGACCCACGGCGCCCTTTGCCGCCGCCTTCAGGTCCTGGAACGGCTCCCCGGCATAAAGCCGCGACAGGTAGCTCGACATCGCCCCCACCGGCGGCGCAATCGACATCTCGTTATCGTTGAGAATGATGATCAGGCGCCTGCCCAGATGACCCGCGTTGTTCATTGCCTCATAGGCCATGCCCGCCGACATCGCGCCGTCCCCGATCACGGCAATCACATCGCCCACATCGTCACAGCCCGTCTCCCGCGCCACGGCAAAACCGAGACCCGCCGAGATCGAGGTGGAGGAATGCGCCGCGCCAAACGGGTCATAGGGGCTCTCCGCCCGCTTGGTGAAGCCCGACAGACCGCCACCCGAGCGCAGCGTGCGAATACGGTCCCGCCGTCCGGTCAGGATCTTGTGTGGATAGCACTGATGCCCCACGTCCCAAATGAGCTTGTCCTTCGGCGCATTGAACACCGAATGCACGGCCACGGTGATCTCCACCACGCCAAGCCCCGCGCCCAGATGCCCGCCGGTCTCCGACACCGCCGAGATGGTCTCGGAACGCAGCTCATCGGCCACCTGGCGCAACTCACGGCTGCCCAGACCCTTGAGGTCATCGGGTGACTCGATCCGGTCCAAAAGCGGGGTTTCGGGGCGGTCAACGCTCATCTCTCAACTCCTGACGGCTGGGGGCACCAGGCCCCTAGCTTGTCCTCTTTATCGCAAAACGGGCCGCAAGACGCAGGTTTTCCGCACTCGACCCATAGGGCGCCAGATGGGAACAGGCGCTGTCCACCAGATCCCGGGCCTTCTGCCGCGCCCCGGCAATTCCCATCAGCGACACAAATGTCGCCTTCCCGGCGGCCTCATCCTTGCGCAGCTTCTTCCCAACCGCATCCGCGTCACCCTCAACATCAAGGATGTCATCGGCCACCTGGAACGCAAGCCCCAGATCGGTGGCATAGCCCCGCAACGGCCCCGGATCCTGCCGCGCCAGAATGGCGCCGCTCTCCACCGCCCACACGATCAGCTCACCCGTCTTGAGGCTCTGCAACATGCTGACCTCATCGAGGTTCAGCGAAGCATCGGTCTTCTCGGCCGCCACGTCAAACGCCTGTCCGGCCACCATGCCAAACGCGCCCGCAGCTTCGGCCAGCCGGTGGATCAACCGCACCTGAATACGCGGATCAATCCCGCCCTGCGGCGCCGACAGGATTTCAAAGGCCAGCGTCTGAAGCGCATCACCCACCAGAACCGCCGTGGCCTCATCCCATTTCACATGCACCGTGGGTTTACCCCGGCGCATGTCATCGTCATCCATGCTGGGCAGATCGTCATGCACCAGCGAATAGGCGTGCAGGCATTCCACCGCCGCCGCCGTGCGGATCGACTGCGCCGGCGGCACCCGGAACAGAGCAGCAGATTCCAGCGCCAGAAACCCGCGCATCCGCTTGCCACCGGACAGAACCGCATGGCGCATCGGCGCGCTCAGCATTGCATCCTCACCGGGGAGCAGGCGCTCAAGCGCGTCCTCCACCCGCGTCGCGGCCTGGCTCAGAACCGCATGAAACTGAAGACCCTCGCTATCCATCGGCTCAGGAAATGTTCACGTCTTTGGCGGTCACGCGGCCATCCGCCGTTTTGGCGATCTGACTGACGCGGGCCTCGGCCTCTTTCAGCTTTTCCTCGCAATGTCCGCGAAGTTCGGCACCACGGGCGTAAAGCTCAATGGACTGTTCCAACGGCACGTCACCGGATTCCAGCCGTCCAACAACCGTTTCCAGTTCAGCCAGCGCCTCCTCGAACCCCATGTTGTTGACGGGCTTCGCCTTTGCCTCAGCCATCTCCACGCTCCATCAGAACCTTCACATGCGCGCCCACGGACGACGCCAGCGCGGGCAAATCATATCCGCCCTCAAGTGTCGAGACCACACGGCCAAAACAGTGCCTGTCCGCCAGATCACAAAGCCGTCCGGTGGCCCAGGCGAAATCATCCTCCACCAGTTCCAGATTGGCCAGCGGATCGTCCTTATGCGCGTCGAACCCGGCCGAAATGAAGATCATTTCCGGCCTGTGCCGGTCCACGGCGGGCAGAACCACATCCTCCATGACCTGCCGGAACTGCGCGCCACCGGCCCCGGCCGACAGCGGCGCATTCACGATCTGGCCATGCCTGCCCCGCTCGTTTTGCGCACCGGAACCGGGATAGAGCGGCATTTGATGGGTCGAGGCAAACAGAATACGCTCATCATCCCACACCAGGTCCTGGGTGCCGTTGCCGTGATGCACGTCAAAATCAATGATCGCCACCCGCTCCAGGTTGTAAACGTCAAGCGCGTGCCGCGCGCCGATCACCACTGTCCCAAGATAGCAAAACCCCATGGGCGTTGAGGTCTCCGCATGATGCCCCGGCGGACGCACGGCGCAAAAGCCGTTTTTCACCGCGCCATCCATGACCTGATCCACCGCCCGCACAATCGCGCCCGCGGCCCGTCGCGCCGCCACAAGCGTATGCGGCCCAAGAACCGTATCCGCGTCGAGCGGCAACAGCCCCTCCTGGGGCGTGTCCCTCTCCAGTTTGCGAAGATAATCCTCGGGATGAACGCGCAAAATCGCCTCATCCGTCACCAGCGGCGCCTCCTCCCGGACAAGTCCGGAAAAGGCGTCACCCTCAAGCTCGGCATTCACCGCAACCAGCCGCTCCACCCGCTCCGGATGGCCCGGCGGGTTCCGGTGCAGCAGACAGTCGGAATGCCCGAGTAAAAGTGTGCCCATCGGTGCGCCTCCCCAGAAATCATTTGCCGCAATCTGGCACAGCACGGGACCGGCCTCAATGCGTCACGCACGTGATTTCAAAATGGAGTGGCACCCGCCTGGCCCGTCAGGGCTTCGCGACCCGCGCAGGCCAGTGCAGAACCGCATCGAGCAGCGCCCGGTTTTCCGCAACCATTTCCTGGAACACCGACACGAAAGACGGCCAGGGCGCCGAGAGCGTCCCCTCAACCTCACCAAAGCCAAATTCCAGATCCGCCTCGTGCTTCAGCGCCAGATGACGCATCCGGATATTGTTGCTCAGGCAATGAAGCAGCAGCTTCTTGATACCCCGGTTCCTTGCAACCGCCACCATCTGCCGGAACAGCGCATCGCCAATCCCGTGGTTCTGGCATTCCGCCTCAACCGAAAACGCCATCTCCGCCGGCGCCTGCCGCCGGATGATGTCCCGGCGCAATTCGGCCAAGGCCCGCAGCTCGCCATCGACAAACGCTCCATACGCCACCACGCCGGGGGCGAAGAAACCGTCGACATATTTATTGATGCCGGCATCGTTCACCGGCCCACCAAAACGCAAATGACGCGAGTCGTAATCAAGCCGCAAAAAGTGACCACGCACCCGCGACTGATCAATTCTCCACAGCCGCCTGATCACCGGATGAAACTCCGGCACTTCTCGATTCATAACCCGGTACTCCTGAACTTACCGACCGGTACAGATGGTCGGCTAAACCGTGCCTCAGATAATACGCACGCTGCATTGCAACAATGTTAACTGCAGTGCGGCATCAACCAAAATCACATTAAGGTAAATAATGCCGTCGCACCGGGCCGCCAACGCCCCGAAACCGCATGGCAGTTATGCAAATCCCGCCATTTACCGTGCAATCTGTGCCATTTGATTCACAATCTGTGCCACTTCAGAAGCAATCTGTGCCAATCCGATGTCAATCTGCGCCACTTTCGGCACAATCTGGACTATTCCGGCCCCGTTCAGGAGCCTTCGACCCAGCCAAAAACCGGATCGAAGCAGTAGTAATGGCGCGTCAGTTCAGCGCCTTGTCCGTCACAACATGAGTCCAGGCACCTTCCGGTTCCTTCGTGATCACCGGATCGGATCCCGCACTCAGCAGGGTGCTGACGGTACGCTCATAATCCGCCGGATCCAGCGAACCATTTGATCCTGCTGTCAATTTCGCGACCTCACCCATCATCCGCTTCTGATGTTTTTCGGTCTGCGCACCGGTTTCGTCATTGTCCAGAACGATCATCGCGGCATCGTCCGGGTTCTCCTCGGCCCACTTCCAGCCCTTCATGGACGCCCGCACAAACTTCGCCATGGTCTCAACGAATTCCGGATCCTCAAGCCGCTCCTCAAGCACGTAAAGACCGTCCTCAAGAGTACTAACCCCTTGATCTTCATATTTAAATACAGTCAGATCATCCTCGGACAAACCCGCATCAATCACCTGCCAGTATTCGTTGTAGGTCATGGTCGAGATACACGCCGCCTGCTTCTGCAACAGCGGATCAACGTTAAAGCCCTGTTTTAAAACGGTAACTCCGTCATCTCCTCCATCCGTCGGCATGCCCAGCGTACTCATCCAGCTCAGGAACGGATACTCATTCCCGAAGAACCAGACACCCAGCGTCTGACCCGGGAAATCCTCGATTGTCGTCACGCCACTGTCGTTCCGGCATGTCAGCATCATGCCCGAGGATTTGAAAGGTTGTGCAATGTTTACAAGGGGTAAGCCCGCCTCACGCGCCGCCAGGGCCGACGGCATCCAGTCCACGATGACATCCGCGCCACCACCGGCGAGAACCTGCGCCGGAGCGATGTCCGGACCACCGGCCTTGATGGTCACGTCAAGCCCTTCCTCCTCGTAAAACCCCTCATCCTGGGCCACGTAATAGCCAGCAAACTGTGCCTGGGTCACCCATTTCAGCTGGATCGTCACTTCCTGCCCGAAGGCGGCGGATCCGAGCACCATCGCCGCGGCGGATGCGCCCCAAATCATTGTTTTCATTATCAGTCTCCTTGTTGAACTTCTTTTTTTGTTTGTCAGTGCCGGTGTGACGGATGCCAGAACGTCACCCGCTTCTCCAGCAGCGCCACGAGCCCGTAAAAGCCCGATCCGACCAGCGCCGCGACCGTGATTTCCGCCCAGACCATGTCCAGAGCCAGCCGTCCCACCTCGGTCGAAATCCGAAACCCCATGCCCTTCGTGGGCGAACCGAAGAACTCCGCCACAATCGCCCCGATCAGAGCGAGTGTCGTACAAATCTTCAAACCATTGAAAACAAACGGCATTGCCGCAGGAAGCCGCAGTTTGAACAACGTCTGCCAGTAGCCGGAAGCATAGGTCCGCATCAGATCCCGCTGCATGTGATCCGTCGCCGCCAGCCCCTGAACCGTGTTCACCAGCATCGGGAAAAAACACATCAAAACGACGATCGCGGCCTTAGACTGCCAGTCAAACCCGAACCACATCACCATGATCGGCGCCATGCCAATAATCGGCAGTGCCGCGACAAAATTCCCCACCGGCAACAGCCCCCACTTCAAAAACGGCACCCTGTCGACCAAAATCCCGACCAGAAATGCTGACCCACATCCAATGGCATAGCCCGAGAGCGCCCCCCGGAAGAACGTCTGCACCACGTCCTCCCAGAGCACGGCGGTGTTCTCAACGAGTGCCACACGAATGGCCGAGGGTGCCGGCAGCAGAACCGGGCTAATGTCATAGACCCGCACCACCAGTTCCCATACCAACAGCACGGTCACACCGAACAGAACCGGCGGCAGCCACCCCGAAATCCGGCTGTTACCGGAGGCCGAGACCCAAGCGTTCACCCGCCAAGCCACCAGCCAAACCGCCGCGATTCCAATTAGTTGCACCACGTCAGCGCCCTCCCATCATGCGAAGGGTTGCACGCTCGGCAACACCAACGAGGGCCACCAGCACCGCTGCCAGGATCGCCGCCATGACGAGCGCCGACCAGATCTGCACCGTCTGTCCGTAGTAACTCCCCGACAGCATCCGCGCCCCAAGACCGGCCACTGCCCCGGTCGGCAACTCACCGATGATGGCCCCCACCAGGCTAGCTGCCACGCCGATCTTCAGCGAGGTAAACAGATACGGCACCGCCGAGGGCAGACGCAGCCGCCAGAACGTCTGCGACCGGCTCGCGTTCCATGTATGCATCTGATCCAAAAGCATTTTATTGGGACTCCGCAGCCCCTTCACCATGCCGACGACCACCGGGAAAAACGACAGATACATGGAGATGATGGCCTTGGGCAAAAGCCCTGAAATGCCGATCGAATTCAGCACCACAATAATCATCGGCGCAATCGCCAGAATGGGGATCGTCTGGCTCGCGATCACCCACGGCATGACGCTCGCGTTCATGGTGCGGTCATGCACGATCCCCACCGCCAGCAGAATGCCCAGCCCCGACCCCAGCGCAAACCCGGCGAGAGTGGCTGAGAGCGTGATCCAGGCATGGCGAAAAAGCGAGCGTTTTGAGGTAATTCGCGTGCCGATGGTGGATTTCCAGAGATCCTGAACCACCTGATGCGGTGCCGGCAAAACCGGCCTCTCCTGGCTCCAGGTATCCGCTACCAGTTCCGTCGCGGACAGTTCCACCTCATCCCGCCCCGCCTGATCCAGGGCCCAGGGCGCATTCAGCCAGACGGCCCCGGCGTACCAGATCGCGATAATCGCCGCGACGACCACCACAACCGGAATGACCTGTCCCGCCCAGATGCGGGACCTTAGCGGAACCGCCGCGTCAGACATCCTCAAGCGTTCCCGCCCGAAGCCCGACGCGCACCCGGGCGGCAATCTCCAGAAAATCCGCGCTCTCGCGAATATGCAGCGGCCGTTCCTTCGGCAGCGTGCTCTCAATCACATCGGTGACACGCCCTGGCCGCGGGCTCATGACCACGATACGGGTACTTAGATAGACCGCCTCCGGGATGGAATGTGTAACAAAGCCAATGGTTTTCCCGGTTCTACTCCACAACTCCAGCAACTGCTCATTGAGCTTGTCACGCACAATCTCATCAAGCGCACCAAACGGCTCATCCATCAGCAGAATATCCGCGTCAAACCCCAGTGCCCGCGCGATGGACGCCCTCTGCTGCATCCCGCCGGACAGTTGCCACGGGTATTTGTTCTCAAACCCCGCCAGTTCGACCATCTCAAGAACCCGCGCCACGCGCGCGTCCTGCTCGGATTTCGAATACCCCATGATTTCAAGAGGTAATCGGATATTCTTATCAATCGTGCGCCATTGAAAAAGCCCCGCCGCCTGAAACACATAGCCATAGGCCCGCGCCTTCCGGGCCTCCGCCGGGCTCATGCCATTCACGGTGATACTGCCGTCGGTCGGCTGTTCCAGATCCGCCATCACCCGCAGGAACGTGGTTTTGCCACATCCCGACGGGCCGATGAACGAAACGAAATCGCCCTGGTTGATGGTCAGGTCCACATGGCTCAGTGCATGCACGGGACCATCGTTGGTCTGAAACGTCAGGCTCAGATCCCTGGCTTCGATAACTGGCTTGGGCGTCAAAGGCTTATCCCACAAAACTCATGTTCAGCTTAAACCCTCAGATACCGGCCGGGATATTCATCGGGTCACGCTCAACCATGCGTGGGGAGTTCAGCTCTTTCCATTTGCTCACCGCCGCATGCGCGGATGGGAACGGCGGGCGTGGCACGAAGCGGCCACGCCCTGGCTGGGGTTGGGAGTTCTGACCCCAGGCCCAGATCACCTCGCCCCGGCTGAGAGTATACCGGGCCTGGGCACTCACCTTGAAACCTTCGAACACGTTGTAATCGAGCACCGAATGATGATTTGACGCACTCAGAGTTTTCGAAATCTTCGGGTCCCAGACAACAATATCCGCATCCGCCCCCGGCACCAGCGCGCCTTTTTTCGGGTAGATGTTCAAAATTTTGGCAATATTCGACGAAGTGACCGCGACAAACTCATTTATGGTCAGACGCCCCTTCTCGACGCCTTCAGTCCACAAAACCGCGAGACGCTCCTCCAACCCGTTGGAACCGTTGGGAATCAGACAGAAATTGTCCCGCCCCATGCGTTTCTGTTCCGTGGTGAAAGCCGCGTGGTCCGTGGCCACAACCTGCAGAGATCCGGAGGACAGCCCCGCCCAGAGCGACGCCTGATGCTCCTTGCCCCGGAACGGCGGCGACATCACCCGCCGCGCGGCGTGATCCCAGTCCTTGTTGAAATATTCGCTCTCATCCAGCGTCAGGAACTGCGCCAGAGGCTCACCATAAACCCGCATCCCCTTCTGCCGCGCCCGCCGGATCGCTTCATGCGCCTGCTCACAGGACACATGCACGATGTAAAGCGGTACACCCGCCGCATCGGCAATCATGATCGCCCGGTTCGCGGCCTCTCCCTCAACCTCCGGCGGGCGCGAATAGGCATGACCCTCCGGCCCGGTAATGCCCTCGGCCAGCATCTTTTTCTGAAGAAGATCAACGATATCGCCGTTTTCCGCGTGGACCATGGGCAACGCCCCCAGTTCCTTGCAGCGGTTGAAGGAGGCGAACATCTCGTCATCCTCCACCATCAGCGCACCCTTGTAGGCCATGAAATGCTTGAACGAGTTGACCCCCATCTCAACCGCGTCCTTCATCTCATTGAAAATGCTTTCATTCCAACCCGTAACGGCCATGTGATAGCCAATATCGGAGCAGATCTGCGGGGCGGATTTGCGGTGCCATTCATTGATGGCGTTTTTGATCGATCCATCCTCGCCAGGCAGACAGAAATCAATCAGCATGGTCGTACCGCCAGCCGCCGCGGCCCAGGTCCCGCTTTCAAACGTCTCGGCCGCAGTGGTTCCCATGAACGGCATCTCAAGATGCGTATGCGGATCGATACCGCCGGGGATCACGTAAGCCCCTTCCGCATCGACATATTCATCGCCTTTGAGGTCCGGACCGATCTCCTTGATCACCTCATCCTCGATCAGAATATCCGCCTCAAACGTCCGGTCCGCCGTGACAACCGTACCGCCCTTGATGACCCTGCTCATGACTGACCTCTCCTTAATCCGCGTAATCCGGGCATTCCCGGTCAAGTATCCGTTTCATTTCGGCAAAATGGGCAAATTCCGCGCCCTTGTAGACCTGCCACTCCTGAGCCACCGCATCGGCCATCTCACTGTCTATCACGGCGAAGGGCTGACCGGTATTGTAGGCAAACACCATCTGCCGCGCGGCGCGTTCGAGGTGGTACATGGCGTCAAAGGCTTCCGCGACGGTTTCAGCCACCGTCGTAACACCATGATTTTGCATCATAAGTGCGGAGTGATTTCCGATTGTGGCCGCAATCCGCTCGCCTTCGGCCTCCTCACTGGCAATCCCGCCAAAGGCCATGTCCATGCCGATCCGGTTGAAAAACCGCGCCGTGACCTGATCAATCGGATGGATCGTCGGATCCTTCAGCGTCGCCAGCGTCGTCGCATAGGGCGGATGCAGGTGCAGCGCCACCCGCGCGTGCGGCACCTTGCGATGGATGGCCGAATGAATGGACCAGGCCGACGGGTCCGGCGCATCCTCGCGCTCCATGGTTGAGGGATCGTCCGCATCCACCAGCAAAAGGTCCGACGCCTTAATCATCGAAAAATGCCGCCAGCGCGGATTGACCAGGAACCGCCGCCCGTCCGCCGAAACGGCAGCCGAAAAATGGTTCGCGACCCCCTCATGCCAGTCCGCGCGTGCCGCAAGGCGAAACGCCGCGGCCAGATCCACACGTAACTGCGCCTCGTCGGCATCTCCCGGCTTCACGTCAACCGCAACATTCATCTCCACCTCCCGCACCCGTCATAGGGGCCAAACATCTCATTTCATACAGGTTTGCCAACCTGGAGAGCAGTCGGATGCGCCCGAACACGGGTGCATCCAACAAAAAAAACCGTGCGCGCGCCGCGCGCCCATATCCGCGGCAATGGCCGCGTCCGACCGCCCGTATCACTCAACGATCTGCGCCGTTTCCACCACCGCATGGAACAGCACATTCGCACCCTTCTCAGCCCATTCAGGACTGATTTCCTCGGCCTCATTGTGGCTCAGGCCATCGACACAGGGGCACATCACCATCGAGGTCGGCGCAACCCGGTTGATCCAGCAGGCATCATGCCCGGCGCCCGAAATGATGTTCCTGTGGGAATAGCCCAGCCGTTCCGCCGCGTTGCGCACCGCCGTCACGCACCCCTCATCGAAGGTCACAGGATCAAACCCACCCACCTTCTCAAACTCCACCGACAGACCCATTTCGTCGCAGATCGCCTGTCCCCCCTCTTTCAGGCGCCGTTCCATGTCCTGAATGACCGACAGGTCGGGCGAGCGGAAATCGACCGTGAACACGACCTTGCCCGGGATCACATTGCGGCTGTTGGGATAGACATCGATATGCCCCGCGGCACCAACCGCGTCGGGCTTGTGGCTCCAGGCGACTTCATCGACCAGCTGCAGGATTTTCGCCATGCCGAGGCCCGCGTTTTTGCGCATGGGCATCGGTGTGGACCCGGTGTGGCTTTCCTTGCCGGTCACGGTCACCTGCGTCCAGGACAGCCCCTGACCATGGGTGACCACCCCAATGTCCTTGCCCTCGGCCTCGAGGATTGGTCCCTGTTCAATATGCAGCTCGAAGAACGCATGCATTTTGCGCGCCCCGACCGGCTCATCGCCCTTCCAGCCGATCCGTTCCAGTTCCGCACCGAAGGTTTTGCCCTCCGCATCCTCACGGGCATAGGCCCAGTCCTCGTCGTGGATACCCGCAAACACACCGGAAGCCAGCATCGCCGGCGCAAACCGGGTGCCCTCCTCATTGGTCCAGTTGGTCACGACAATCGGATGTTTCGTTTTGATCCCCAGATCATTGAGCGTGCGGATGATCTCCAAACCGCCAAGCACGCCCAGAATACCGTCGTATTTCCCGCCCGTCGGCTGGGTATCGAGGTGCGATCCCACATAAACCGGCAGCGCGTCAGGGTCCGTACCTTCACGCCGGGCGAACATCGTGCCCATCGTGTCGACGCCCATGGTCATGCCCGCGGCCTCGCACCACGACCTGAAGAGATCACGACCCTCGCCGTCCTCATCGGTCACGGTCTGGCGGTTGTTGCCACCGGCGACCCCCGGACCGATCTTCGCCATTTCCATCAGGCTGTCCCAAAGACGCGCCCCGTCGATCTGAAGATTTGCACCAGGTGCCGCCATGCCCCGCTCCTAAATTCCGATTGGCCCGCCGGTCACAAAGGGCGCCTTTTGCCCTCCACCGGTCCTGGCCTGCCCCACATCCACGCACCACGGTCCACCGCGCCATTTGCGGGAACTGAAAGCACCGGACCGGATCATACGGGCTGTCCCGAAGGGTCGCTGCGTACTTCCACAACCGGCGGCAAATTCCTGACGGACCTGGTCATTTCAGAGTTTCCGAGGTTTGCCTGCATCAGTACAAGGAATTCCGGGCGGGTTGGTGCGTGTTTATGACCACTTGGTCAAAATTCAGGCTATCATCGCAATCTGACGCGTCAAGCAGATTTGGGAGGGGACAGGATGGCCCGTGCGACCTTGAGCAGCAAACCAACCCGCATACAGGCGGAAAAAACCGCGCTGATCATGGAGGCGGCACTCAAGGTTTTCTCCGATTACGGTTTTCGCGGCGCCACACTCGACCAGATCGCGGATGAGGCCGGGGTCTCGAAACCAAACCTGCTCTACTATTTCGCCTCGAAGGACGACATCCACCGCCGCCTGCTCGAACGGCTTCTGGACACCTGGCTGGAACCCCTGCGCCAGCTCAATGCCGATGGCGAACCGGTAGAGGAGATTACGGGCTACATCCGTCGCAAACTGGAAATGTCCCGCGACTACCCGCAGGAAAGCCGGCTCTTCGCCAACGAAATTCTGCGCGGCGCCCCCCATGTCAGCGAAACCCTGGCCGGACAGCTCCGCGCGCTTGTAGACGAAAAGACGGCGATCATCACCGGCTGGGCGGAAACCGGCAAAATTGCCCCGGTCGACGCCCGTCACCTGATCTTTTCAATCTGGGCCGCCACGCAGCATTACGCCGATTTCGACACCCAGGTCAGGGCCGTTTTGGGGCCGGATGCGGAGAACCGCTTCGAGGATGCAACCGCCTTCCTCGTCTCATTCTACACCCGTGGGTTGCTGCCGGAAGGCTAAACACACCCGACATATCCCAAACAGTTTCAGATACTTAACTAAATTAAACCCGCTCCGCGCGGTCTGATCGAACGCGTTTTCGATTAACCTTCAGCATATTTTCGAAGTGTTTTTTGCGACTTTTACGCCTATTCTGTTAAAACTGTAGAGAAATTTTAGGCGAAGTCGGATCATGTATATCAACGCGGCAATTCACATAAACGGCTCTGAACTCCAGATGCGGATGGCACCCCGTCCGGTCACGCCCACAAAAGCAAAAACGCGCCGTATCCGTGAGGACGCAACCGACGCCGTGACCGTTGGTGCCAAACGCCCCGCACCGCGCCGTATCGCTGATGACACCCACGCGCCGGGCATGATGGTGCAGCACACCCGCGCCCCGATCGCCACACGTGTTCTCTCCGCGGCCCAGGCTTTCTCCCAGGGCAACAGCTTCTTTTCCGGGCAGCTTCTCGACGCCTCCGCTTAAGACCGTTCGCTGCCCTGGCGATTCAGGCAACGGGCACGAAACCGGGATAAAAAGACTTCGTTCGCAACTGGCACGGAGTCACCGGAATGCCCCGCAGTATCCCGACATGGACCAATCGGTTTTCCTCCAGCACCGTCGGTGAGCGAACGTCACGGGCCACACTCCTGCTCCGCTTCCTCTTCGGTCAGATCCTCATTCTTTGTGCAAACCCGCATCTGACCTGGGCCGTTGCCTGGTGCTCCAGCATCTGGCTGCCCTGGCCCGGCCACCCGCGCCTGACCGGGTTGAACACCGCATTTTCAAACCTGAACCGCATCCTCGGCTGACAGGTTTTGGTCCGCCGCCCGTAATCTGCTACCATCCGGCCATCGGAACCGGTGCGGGGAGCGGGTCATGGAAAAGATACTGGGCTTTGGCGGGTTCTTCTTCCGCGCAAAAAATCCCGAAGCACTCGCAAAATGGTACGCCGATCACCTCGGCATAGACGAGGTCCCCGGCGACTACGAAACCCCCTGCTGGCAGCAGACCGAAGGCCCGACCGTATTCGCGCCCTGCAGGCAGGACACCAGTTATTTCGGAAACCGCAAAAAATCCTTCATGCTGAATTTCCGCGTCCGAGACGTGAACGCCATGATTTTTCAGCTTGAGGCGGCCGGCATCGAAGTCCGCCGCGACCCCGACAGTCCATATCCCAACGGCAGCTTCGCCTGGCTCAACGATCCCGAAGGCAATCCAATCGAGCTGTGGCAGCCCGCCTGAACCGGCCTACTCCGCCGCCTTCGCCATCGGGTTGTTCGGATGCGTCGTCCAGTTGGCGTAGTCCTTCTCAACCACCTTGCCGGTCCGCGGATCGGTCTCGCCGGGTGTCATCGGCTCCATGGTAATGCAACCCTCGACCGGGCAGACATTGACGCAGAGGTTACAGGCCACGCATTCATCGTCCTTCACCTCAAACACACGCCCTGGGTTCATCGCAATCGCCTGGTGGCTGGTATCCTCACAGGCCGCGAAACACCGGCCACAGCTGATGCAGAGATCCTGGTTGATCTTTGCCTTCGCCACGTAATTGAGGTTCAGGTACTGCCAGTCCGAAATGTTCGGCACCGCCCGCCCGCAAATGGCGTCGATGTCGGCGTGGCCGCTTTCGTCCATCCATTGGTTCAGGCCGGAAATCATCTCCTGGACCACCTTGAACCCGTAGGTCATGGCCGCGGTACAGACCTGCACCGATCCCGCGCCGAGCGCGATAAACTCCGCCGCATCCCTCCAGGTGGTGATGCCGCCGATCCCGCTGATCGGCAGACCCGCCGTCTCCGGATCGCGGGCAATCTCACCAACCATGTTGAGCGCAATCGGCTTCACCGCCGGCCCGCAATAGCCACCGTGACTGCCCTTGCCATCAATCGTCGGCTCCGGCGCGAACAGATCGAGATTGACCGAGGTGATCGAATTGATCGTGTTGATCAGGGAAACCGCATCCGCGCCCCCGGCCTTTGCCGCACGCGCCGGATGACGGATATCGGTGATGTTCGGCGTCAGCTTCACGAAAACCGGCATCCGGGTGTTCGCCTTGCACCAGCGCGTGACCATCTCAATATATTCCGGCACCTGACCCACGGCCGAACCCATTCCCCGCTCGCTCATGCCGTGCGGACAGCCGAAATTCAGCTCCACCGCATCCGCACCGGTCTCCTCCACAAGCGGCAGGATATATTTCCAGCTTTCCTCGTCACAGGGCACCATCAGGCTTACGATCATCGCCCGGTCCGGCCAATCCTGCTTGACCGCCTTGATCTCACGCAGGTTGGTTTCAAGCGGCCGGTCGGTGATCAGCTCAATGTTGTTGAGCCCCAAAAGCCGCCGGTCCGCGCCCCAGACCGCGCCATAGCGCGGCCCGTTCACGTTCACCACATGCGGGTCGAGGCCCAGGGTTTTCCACACAACACCGCCCCATCCGGCCTCGAAGGCCCGGCGCACGTTGTATTCCTTGTCGGTTGGCGGCGCGGAGGCGAGCCAGAACGGGTTCGGGCTTTTCACACCCACGAATTCGGTCCGCAGATCAGCCATCGCTCAGGCCTCCATGAGTTTTGCGTGAATGTCCTCGGCGGCGTCACGGCCCTCAGCCACCGCCGTCACGGTCAGGTCGTCACCGCCCGAGGCGCAGTCGCCCCCGGCCCAGACCATAGCGAGGCTGGTCCGGCCCGCGCCCGTCACCGCAATCTTGCCGCGCTCAAGCGTCAACCCGTCGGGCGCGCCCTCCAGCTTCTGGCCAATTGCCCGGAACACCTGATCGGCGGGCAGGCGGAAGGTCTCGCCCGCAGGCTCCAGACCACCCGCGCCGTCGCGGGTGTACTCAAACTCCATCTCGCGCACCGCTCCATTCCCGATGACCCGCAGCGGCATGGCATTGTGGATGATGGTAACGCCCTTCGAAGTCGCCAAGTCCTGCTCCCACACCGAAGCCGCCATGCGCTCCTGACTGCGGCGATAGACCAGCGTGACGATCTCCGCCCCCAGAAGCCGCGACTGAACCGCGGCATCAATCGCCGTCATGCCGCCACCGATCACCACCACATGGCGCCCAACCGGCAAACCGGTCAGATCCTCCGCCTGTCGCAGATCGGCAATGAAATCGACCGCATCCGTCACATTCCCGCGGTCGTCGCCCTCAACGCCCAGGGAATTCACACCGGCAAGTCCCATGCCAAGGAACACCGCGTCGTATTCCGCCACCAGCCCGTCGAGCGTGATCGCGTCACCCAGCGTCTGCCCGTCGTGGATTTCAATACCGCCGATCTGCAGAAGCCAGTCAATCTCGCGCTGCGCAAAGCCATCCACACTTTTGTAGCTGGCAATCCCAAACTCGTTCAGACCGCCCGGTTTCTCACGCGCGTCAAACACCACCACATCATGCCCATGCATTGCCAAACGGTGCGCGCAGGACAAACCCGCCGGCCCTGCCCCCACAACCGCCACCCGTTTGCCCGTCACTTCCGCCCGGGAAAAGGGATGCACACCGGCATCCATCAGCGTGTCGGTCGCATAGCGCTGTAGACGCCCGATCTCCACCGGTTTTCCCTCGGCCGTCTCGCGAACGCAGACCTCCTCACAGAGCGTTTCGGTCGGACAGACCCGCGCGCACATTCCGCCCAGAATGTTCTGGTCCAGAATGGTCCGCGCCGCCGCCTCCGGCGTGCCGGTCGCGATCTGACGAATGAACAGCGGAATGTCGATTGATGTCGGACACGCCTCCATGCACGGCGCATCATGGCAAAAGTAACAGCGATCGGCCGCCACTAGGGCCTCATGGGGGTCAAGCCGGGGCGATATGTCGGAAAACCGTTCGGCAAGTGCCCCGGCATCGAGCCTTCCTGCGACTATACCTGGACTGCGTGGACTGGCTGGCATGACTGCTCTCCTGGCTGATCCAATACAGAAAGGTTTGCACGGTTCCATTTTTTTATCAACTGGTAAAACTTTACCAAAAATCGCCGCAATAACCTGCACAAAAACAGGGCCAGGCGCGCATGCCTGCACGCTTTGGGGCAGCCAATCGGCAGCCTCCATCCATGACAAATTTAAAGATGAACGTGCCGCGACCCGAACAGTCGCGGCGAAATTTCAGAGCCCCAGATCCTTGGGCGGAAACTTCACAAATGTCGCGCCATGCGCCTTCAGCTCCGCGCCAAGTGACGCAGTCCAGGCATTCATGCGGTGGCCAACCGGGTATTCCTCCTTGGGGTCCACGTAGAGGTTGAACAGCCACGGCGCGAGACCGGTCGGGACCACGGTAGCCATGTCTATCCACAGGAACTTCTCCTGCGCCAGTGACACCAGCAGATGCGCCTTGTACTCCCGCATCCGCATTGCCGTGAGCTGATCGCCCAGCCAGTTGTAGACATGCTCCCGGCGGCTCTCCCCATCCTCAAGCAACAGGAAAGATGTCTGATCGATCCCGTCATAGTACCGGTCATCGGGCAGCACATCCGTCGACACGCCACCCAGCGTCAGCGACGTGTTGAACAGGTCCATCAGATCAAACAGCCCGTCCGACCGCCGCCCCGGCTCAATCATACCCTTCCAGTAGGCGATCCCCGGCACACGCACGCCACCCTCCCAGGTCGTGCCTTTTGCGCCGCGAAACGGCGTGTAGCCACTGTCCGGCCAGCTGTCCATTTGCGGGCCGTTGTCTGAAGTCACGAAGATAAACGTGTTCTCAAGCTCGCCCACCTCCTCGAGGCGCGCCACAATCGCCCCAATATGTGCGTCCACCTCAACGACACTGTCCCGAAAGGGATATTTTGATGCGCTGGCCCCAACGAACGCCTCCGCCGGGAAATTGTCGGCATGAACCTTCATAAAGGAATGACTGAGGAAAAACGGCTTGTCGCCCCCCGCCAGTTCGCCCAGACGCTCAATCGTATAGTCACGGAGCATGACGTCGCCTTCAGCCATCTTCTCCATGCTGTCGATGACCTCGACCACCTCGGTGGTTCCGTCCTTCAGCCCGTAGACCAGATCCCGGTCAGCCCCAATGCCGCGATACCGTTCCAGTTTGTCCTCATCCAGCACCAGGTCCGGATACCGCTGCGGATAAACTTCCTGGGTGTATTCTTTCTGCGCCCGATAAAACCCGTAGAACTCGTCAAACCCCACATCGTGAGGCCGCATGCCCTCACCCTCGCCCACATGCCACTTGCCCACCAGCATCGTGTGGTATCCGGCATCGGACAGGAGCCCCGCCACGCTCAACTCGCCTTCCCAGGGGTTCGTCTTCACGTCGTCCCCGGCCAAAATTGGCCGGATCAGGCCCGTGCGCGCAGGCAGTCGCCCCGTATAAACCGCCGCCCGTGTCGGCGTGCAGGTGTACTGGGCATAGGTGGAGGTCAGCATAAGCCCCTCCTGCGCCAGCCGGTCAATCTCGGGCGTCGCCGCGCCGATCATCCCGCCACCGCCATAAACGCCAGGGTCGCCCCAGCCCATGTCATCAATGATGAACAAAAGGATATTCGGCTTCCGGCCCGTCCGTTCCTCAAACGCCGCCAGCTTCTGCGCAGCGGCCGCCTCCTGTTCCGGACGCGGGATCGCGGGCTGCATATAGCCATTCACCGCCTCGGCCCGGCTGAGTTTTGACGCGGGCGCCGGTATGTCCCCCTGTGCCGAGGCAGGTGATATCCCCACCGCCACCAACAAAGCCGAAAGCAAAATTCGCATGTCCCGATTCCCTTAAACTGACCCTGCGGTATTCTGCCGTTCACGCATCGGTTAAATCAACCATCACGGGCATTTGCGGCCAAACCGCGTCATGAAACGAACAATTTGATTTCGTGGCCTTACCGTTGATGCCCGCCCGTGCTACCACATCCCCATCATGCCGATTTTTGTCATTCTCGCAGCCGTTTTCGGATTTCTGGTCTTCCTGATCCTCAAGCCGGAATTCAGGGTCATGGCGCTCCTGATCGCAGCTCCTGTCGTGGCGCTGCTGACCTGGTATTTTTGGGCCAGCGAGGCCGAAACCGACCTTGCGTACGAGCGCATTGCGCCGGACGAGGTCACCATCGATCTGACGGACCTCGAGGTCGTCGGAAACCGCATCATCCTCAACGGTCGCGCGGTCAACGGCTCCGACACCTGGCGCCTGCGGGAGGTCACGGTCCTGATGCGCGCCCTTGACTGCCCGACGGAAGAGAGCACCACGGCCGACTGCCTCATCACCGGCGAGGCCACCGCCCTGATCCGCCCCGACATCCCCGCCGGACAGGCCAGAAGCTTCCGCGCCGCCTTCCTCTTCGACCACATCGCCGCAGCCACCGGCATCCCCAAATTCGACTGGGAAATCACCGCCACCCGCGCGACGCAGTAAGCGCCGGGGCCAACCACGCGGCCCCGGGCAATGGTCATGTGCGCCCTACAGAGCGGCCTTCACCGCGCGGGCGGTCATGACCTTGACAAGGTGGGCGCGGTACTCGGAGGAGCCGTGGATGTCGGAGATCATGTCATCGGCATCGACGGACAGCTCCGAGATGGAACCCGCCTCGAAGGTCGTGTTCAGCGCGGCCTCCGCATCGCTCCAGCGGAACACGCCATCATTTGAGGCGCCCGTCACGGCCACCCGCACGCCATCCGCGAATTTAGCCACAAACACCGCTGTCAGCGGGAAGCGCGAGGCCGGCTGGATGAACTTCATGTAGCAGGCCTTCTCCGGGATCGGGAAGCGCACCTCGGTGATGATCTCGCCCTCTTCCAGAGCCGTCTCGAACAGCCCCTCGAAGAAGTCATCCGCCTCGATGCTGCGGCTGTTGGTCACAATCGTGGCCCCCGAGCCCAGCGCGCCCGCCGGATAACAGGCGGAGGGGTCGTTATTGGCCAGGCTGCCGCCAATGGTGCCACGGTTGCGCACCGCCGGATCACCGATCCGCGCCGCGAGCGACGCGAGAGCGGGATAGTCCGTGGTGGCCGCGACCTGCGCATGCGTTGCCGCCGCACCAATCACCAGGTTGCCGCCGCGATCGACGAAGATTTTGTCGAGGCCGTCGATACCCTTGAGGCTCACCAGCTTCGACGGCATCGCAAGCCGCTGCTTCAGCGTGGGGATGAGCGTCTGCCCCCCGCCCAGCGCCTGTGCGTCCTCATCGGCCAGCGCCGCAACCGCCTCATCAACGGTGGACGGTTTTACAAAGTCAAAGTTGTACATTGCTGTTCTCCAATCCGTTTATTTGGCGGCCTGAATGGCGTTCCAGACCCGTGAGGGCGATACCGGCATGTCCACATGGGTCACGTTGATGCCACCGGACTGCAACGCATCGATCACCGCGTTAACCACAGCCGGCGGCGAGCCGATTGCCCCCGCCTCGCCGCAGCCCTTCACACCCAGCGGGTTGTGGGTACACGGCGTCTGGCAGGAATGATCCACCACATAACTTGGCACGTCATTCGCCCTTGGCATCGCATAGTCCATATACGACCCGGTCAGCGGCTGACCGTTTCCATCATGCACCACGCATTCCATCAGCGCCTGACCAATGCCCTGGCCCACGCCGCCATGAACCTGACCGTTCACGACCATCGGGTTGATCACGTTGCCAAAGTCATCCGCGGCGGCAAAGCCAACCACATCGACCTCACCCGTGTCGGGATCGACCTCCACCTCACAGGCATAGGCGCCCGCCGGATAGGTGAAGTTCGCGGGGTCGTAGAACGCGCTTTCCTCCAGACCGGGTTCCAGTTCTTCATGGGGGAAGTTGTGCGGAACATAGGCACAAAGCGCCACATCACCGAACGACTTGGATTTGTCCGTTCCGGCCACGGTGAAGTTGCCGTTCTCGAACACCACATCGGCTGCGTCAGCCTCCATCATGTGTGCGGCGATCTTCGTGGCCTTGGCGATGATTTTCTCCGTCGCCCGCACAATGGCAGAGCCACACACAGCCAGCGAGCGTGAGCCGTAGCTGCCCATACCGAAGGGGATCTTCGAGGTATCCCCGTGGACGATCTCGATCTGCTCCTCGGCGATGCCAAGCTTCTCGGCCACCACCTGGGCGAACACGGTCTCGTGCCCCTGTCCGTGGCTGTGCGCGCCTGTCATGACGGCGAGCGATCCAGTTGCGTTCACACGCACGGTTGCCGCATCGAACAGGCCCACACGCGCACCAAGCTGACCGACCAGAGCGGACGGCGCGATGCCACATGCCTCGATCCAGGTCGAAATCCCCAGACCGCGCAGCTTACCCTTCGCCTCACTGGCCTCCCGCCGTGCGGCAAACCCGGCCAGGTCGCCAATCTCGGCCACCTTGTCGAGCGTCGCATCGTAGTCGCCCGTATCATACACCAGCGCCACCGGCGTCGTGTACGGGAACTGGTCGGGCTGGATAAAGTTCTTCCGGCGGATTTCCAGCTGATCGATGCCCAGCTCACGGGCGCATTTGTCGATTACCCGCTCCAGCGAATAGGTCGCTTCCGGCCGACCGGCCCCGCGATAGGCGTCCACCGGCACCGTGTTGGTGAAGACGGCCTTCACGTTCACATAAACATGCGGCGTCTTATACGGCCCCGCCATCAGTGTCCCATGCAGGAAAGTGGGCGTCACGGTGGCGAAGTTCGACAGATACGCTCCCATATTGGCCTGCGTCTCCGTACGGACCGCGAGGAAGTTACCCTCCTTGTCGGTCGCCAGTTCGATCTTCGTCACATGGTCACGTCCGTGGGCATCCGTCACAAACGCCTCGGAGCGGTCACAGACCCACTTCACCGGGCGGTTGATCTTCTTGGACGCGGCCAGAACCACCGCCTCCTCACCGTAGTGATAGATCTTCGACCCAAAACCACCACCCACATCCGGCGCGATCACCGTCAGCTTGTTCTCCGGAATGCCCATCACAAACGCCCCGATCAAAAGCCGCGTCACATGCGGGTTTTGCGAGGTTGTGTGCAGCGTGTAATCCCCGGTCGAGGCGTCATAGTCCCCGATGGAGACCCTTGGTTCCATAGCATTGGGCGACAGACGATTGTTGACCAGTTCAAGACTCGTCACATGCGGGGCACTCTCAAAGGCGGCATCGACTGCCGCCTTGTTGTCCTCGATCCAGCCCCAGTCGTAGCAGAGGTTCGTGCCGATCTCGTCATGGACCAGGTTGTCGCTGTTCGCGATGGCCTCGCTCATGTCAACAATTGCGTCGAGTTCCTCAATATCCGCATCAAGTGCCTCAACCGCGTCACGTGCCTGGGCGGCGGTCTCGGCAATCACGGCCGCATAGGCGTCCCCCACATGGCGCACCTTGCCGATCGCAAGCGGCGAGCGTTTGGGCTCCTTCATCGGCTCACCGTCGCGGCTGGTAATTAGCCAGCCCGCCGGGTTGCCACCCACCTCCGCAAAATCCTCTCCGGTCAGCACCGCCAGAACGCCCGGCATCGCCTCCGCGGCAGCGATGTCTATCGAGTTGATGCGACCATGCGCGACCGATGAGCGGGCGAAGGCCGCAAATGTCTGGTCCTTCACCGAAATATCGGCGGTGTATTTCCCTTTTCCGGTCAGAAACCGGACATCCTCACGCCGCTTGGAGCTGGCGCCAATCCCACTGTCTTTGGGCATGTCTCTCTCCCTGAAAATCCGCACCCGTTTTCACGACCCGCGTGGGGCCCGAACGGTTTTATTCGGCAGCCACCGGCGAGGCGTTCATTTCCGCAGCCGCCGCCTGGATCGATTTCACGATGTTGTGGTATCCGGTACAGCGGCAGATGTTGCCGTCCAGATACTCGCGGATTTCAGCCTCTGAGGGATCGGAGTTTTCCTTAAGAAGCGCCGCGGCGGTCATCACCATGCCCGGGGTACAGAACCCGCACTGCAGACCGTGATGGTCCTGGAAAGCCTGCTGGATCACACCAAGCGAGCCGTCGGCATTCGCCATACCCTCGATGGTGGTGACTTTGGACCCGTCCAGTTCCACGGCGAAAACGTTGCAGGATTTGACCGAGACGCCGTCCACATGCACCACGCATGCCCCGCACTGGCCCGTGTCACAGCCCACATGGGTTCCGGTTTTCCCCAGCCCCTCACGCAGAAAATCGACAAGCAGAGTCCGGTTCTCCACAGTACCGGAAACGGCTTGACCGTTCAGCGTTAGATTGATGTCTGGCATTCATTCCTCCCGTGTTCTCAGTCTTTTTTATCCGCCGCGCGGGCCGCAATTGCCCGCACGATGACGCGATCCGGCAACCCGGTCCGCTTCCCGGGGGCATGGTTGCCCGCCGTTCCGGGATTCACAAGAGAAATTATGTGAACTTATCCGGAAGTAGTGGTGCGCGCTTCGCACCTCAGGTTTCGATGGACCACCCTAAACATCCACGCGGGCCGGCGTGGTGTCCCCCGCCTCCGTGTCCGACAGGCCCACCACGCGGTACAACAGCCCCGCCGGGCCGCCCGGCGCCTTGCCGATCTGAAGGATGCCACGACCGTTCAGCATCGTGGTCCGCCGGTGGATGGCGATCTCCTGCCCGTCATGGGTCCGCATCAGACTGCCGGTGGAACTGTGATCGGTATACTCGACCAGCCCGCCGGTCACGGAAACGACCCCATGCCTGCGCGAAACCCCGGCATTGCCCACCACGAGCATGCATTCCTCCGACCGGCCTATGGTCAGGATCTCGCCGTCGCCCACCCGGAACTCCGCACTGCCATGGGTGATGACCACGTGGCGCGACGCCCCGGCCACCAGCGCCGCAGCACCTGGCTCGATCTCGGTCTGATCGCCCGGCCCGGTGGAAAAATGCGACCAGACCTCGGTACGGCCCTCCTTACCACGCAACTGCAACCTCCCCAGTGGCGTCACCCGACCCCGCGCAACCTCACAGAGATCCGCGAAACACCGGTCCCCGAGCAGTATCTCCCCAGGTTTCGCCATCGCCGCCAGTCGCGCGGCGGTGTTCACGGCATTGCCGTAAATATCCCCGTCGAGATGCACAAACTCGCCGTGATACATCCCCGCATGTATGCCCAGTTCACCATCCCCGGCGGCCTCGATCATGCCCAGCGCCGCCTCCAGAGCATGGCCGGCATGGGGGAAGAAACTCAGAACGTCATCGCCCTTGGTCGAAACGCAGTGCCCCTCCCGGGCGCGCACGATCTCCTGCATCCGCGCGAGCAGACGGTCGATGACCTCCACGGCCCGCTCGTTGCCCAGCCTCTCGTAGAGACCGGTCGACCCGGTGATGTCCGCAATCAGGACACACGCACAGCTCTCAGCCAAGGCTCACCCCCAAAAATCCACGAAAAACTGTATCAGTTCAGGGAAAAATCCGGTAGTATTAATTACATGGCGCGCCCGTTCCAATAATTCCAAAATCCGTGTGCCAACAGTGAGGACGAATTAAATGAATACCACCAAAACCGCATGTCTGGCGGCCTGTGCAACAATGCTGCTTCAGGCAACCGCAACCATGACACCGGCCGTGGCACAGGAAAACAATGCCTGTCCCGTTGATGGATGTACCGCCTACTTTACCACCGCCAGCAATAACGGCGAGGAGGTCACCCTGACGGTCGAGTCGAATTTCCTGCCCGACATGTCGAAAAACCATTTCCACATCTGGTGGGGCGAAAACTTCACGGTGCAGCAGGTCAGCGCCAATGCCGAAACCGTCAGCAACGTGACCCAGGGTGACTGGCACCCGACCTCGGAATATCCCAATTACACAACGGCCAGTGCCGCATCCACCACCGTGCGCAATGGCGCCACCACGCTCTGCATCTCACCCGCTGACCGAAACCACGACATTCTGGATTTCAACCAGGTTCACTGCGTGGATCTGGCCGAGATCCTCGACTAAGCGCCAGGCGTGCAGCTTCCGGAGTATGTTGGTCGATACGTAGTCCGCCGCCCCATAGGCCAGGGTGCCTTCGCCACGGTCGCCCTTGCCTGGGACGAGGAGCTTGAATCCCTCGTTGCCATCAAAATCCTTGATGACAGCCGCCATTCCGGCGTCGCCGACCCGCGCACGCGTTTTATCGAGGAGGCCCGCCTCCTCCGCCGCATCCGGTCACACTGCGTGGTCGGGGTGCATGATATCGGGCGGCTGCCGGACGGCCGCCCCTATATCGTCATGGACTACGCCGACCAAGGCTCACTTACCGACCGGGTCCGGCGCAACAGTGAAAACGGCAGCGAACTCGATTCCGGCCTGACACCCGAATTCGCCATGCACCTGGCACAGTCCATGGCCGATGGTCTCTCCGCCATCCACCGCGCCGGCGTCATCCACCGCGACATCAAACCCGACAACATCCTTTTCCAAAGCGCGGGCGGCCTTTTGGACCTGCAATCCGAGGCCGCGCAGCAGCCCGTCTCAGCCGACGCCGAAACCGAGATCTTCGACATCACCGAAATGCAGGCCAAACCCGCCGATCCCGGCAACCCGCTCACCGAGCGCATCATGATCGCCGACCTTGGCATCGCCAAGGATCTCGAAAAACGCGACCAGATGATGACCATGATCGGCGGCACCCCCGCCTTCCGCGCCCCCGAGCAGATGAACCCGGACGCCGAGATCCGCCCCACGGCTGACATTTTCGGTGCCACCGCCGTTCTGTGGTACGCCATGTGCGGCACCCCGCCGCCCCAGCCCAAACACATGCAGGGCGAACTTGTCCGCTTCCCCGAACCCTTCTGGCCCGTCATGCGCCAGGGCATGGCCGAAAAGGCGAAGGACCGCTTTGACCGGGCCGAATCCTGGCTCGCCGCCGTCCAGGACGCCATGGCCCGCATGGCCGCGATGGGGCCAACCCGCACCATCGTCACCGGCCAGGCCGGAGCGGGCCAGAGCGAGGAATGTCCCTATCTCGGCCTGCGCTCCTTTCAGCCGGAGGACAGCGACCGCTATTTCGGCCGCGAGGCCCTGATCGACGAGCTGCTCCGCCGCCTGCGCTCCGAATCCATCCTTGTGGTCGGCGGCCCCTCGGGCAGCGGCAAATCCTCCCTGATCCGCGCGGGCCTCATCGCCGCTCTCGCCAAGGGCGAACTGGCCGGCAGCTCCAGCTGGCCCGTCGACATCTTCACCCCAGGCCGCGACGCGCTCGCCGAGCTTTACTACCGCCTGCGCGGACGCAACCAGGAAACCGGCATATCGCTGGAGGACTTCATCGCCCGGCCCACGCTGGCGCGCCAGTTGGCCTCCGCCGGGGAATACAACGGCCCCCGGGTTCTGGTAATTGACCAGTTCGAGGAGCTGTTCACCCTCAACGCGGAAACCGAACGCCAGAAATTCCTCGACGCGCTCGCTTCAATCACCGACCAGGCAGACAACCGCTGCCGCATTGTGCTGGCCATCCGCGCCGATTTTTACTCCGCCTGCGCCTCGAACAAATGGCTGGTGGACGCCATCACCCACAACCAGGTGCTGGTCGGCCCGATGAGTTCCGCCGAACTGCGTCGCTCCATCACCGAACCGGCGCGGGTCTCCGGCTACTACCTCGAACGCGATCTGGTCGACGCCATCATCGACGACGCGGGCGACTCCTCCGGCTCCCTGCCCCTCGTCTCCCACGCGCTCGTGGAAACCTGGGCCCGCCGCAA
This sequence comes from Amaricoccus tamworthensis, assembly GCF_049800875.1. Taxonomy (NCBI): domain Bacteria; kingdom Pseudomonadati; phylum Pseudomonadota; class Alphaproteobacteria; order Rhodobacterales; family Paracoccaceae; genus Amaricoccus; species Amaricoccus tamworthensis. Next base: position 236,962 of record NZ_JBNAFV010000001.1, read on the forward strand.
GGGCGCGACCCTGACGCTGGAGGGCTACCGCGCCGCCGGTGGCGTGGCCGGCGCCATCCGCCAGACCGCCGACGAGATCTTCGACGACCGCCTCGTCAGCGGCGAACACGAGGCGGCCCGACACCTGCTTCTGAGCCTCGTCACCCCGGGCGAGGGCACATCCGATTCCCGACGCATCATCAGCCGCTCGGAACTCGAACGCTCCGCCGACAGCGACCGGCTCAAACGCATTGTGGAGCTTCTCACCGACGCGCGCCTGCTGACCGTCGACGACCGCACGGTTCAGATCACCCACGAGGCCCTGCTCCGCTCCTGGCCGCGCCTGCGCAACTGGATCGAGGAATCCCGTGCCGACCTGCGCACCCGCCAGCGCATCATTCAGCTTGCCGATGACTGGCAGTCCAACAACCACGACAGCGACCTGCTGCTGCGCGGGGCCATGCTGATCGTCGCCCGTGACTGGTACGACAAAAACCGACCCAGCGCCGGTCCGCTGGAAACCTCCTTCATCGAGGCTTCCGAGAAAGCCCGCGAGGAAGCGGAGGCAGCCGAGGCCGCCCTCGAACAGCGCACCCGGCGCCGACGCGCCATCGCCGTGGGCGCGCTCGCCACCCTCGCCATCGGTGCCACCATCGCCTCCTTCGTGGCCGTCAACGAGTCCGATCGCGCCCGCCAGAACGAGGCCCGCGCCGAACTTGCCACGCAGGAGGCCAATGCCCGTTTCGCCGGTTCCCTTGGCGCCGTGGCAAACGGCCTGGTCCAGGATGACCCCCTGCTCGCGCTTCATCTCGCCGCCGAATCCATCGCCCGCTCACCCTCACCGGCCAACACCTGGGACGCCCGCACCGCCATGGCCACCGCCCGCAAAAACATCGCGGCCGGCGGCCCCATGCTGCTCGGCAGCCCGCTTGCCGTAGGTGACGCCCTCTCCGTCGCCATGTCCCCGGACGGCACCCTTGCCGTCACCGGCGGGCGCGACGGGCTCATCCGCCTGATCGACGCCAGAACCCGCAGCATTATCGGAACCCCCGTGGATGCAGGCATCGGAGGGATCGAGGATCTGACCTTCGATGCCTCCGGTACGCATTTCCTCGCCACGGGCAATTCCGGCCAGATCAAATCCTGGGCCGTCGATGACGGATTTCTCGGTACCAGCGAAACCGTGGGCGTAATCTCCGACATCATGTGGCAGTCGGCCTGGAGCCCCGATGGCGAGGTCGCCGCCTCCGCCGGAGAGGACCAGATCATCCGCCTCTGGGACGTCCACGGCGACAGTCAAACTGGCACCCCCTTCAGCAATCGGCCGTCGGGCTATATCAGCGTCACCTTTAGCCCCGCCGGAGACGCGGTGCTCGCAGGCGACGGCGTGGGCCGGATTTTCGGCTGGAGCTTTCCGGACGGCGGGGATCTCTTCCCGCCCATCACCGACGCGCACACCAGCGACGTCTGGCAGCTTCGCTTCAACCCCCAGGGCACCCGCATCGCTACGGTCAGCAGCGACGGCACCTCATCCATTGTGGCCTTTCCCTCCGGTGACGTACTCGGCCCGGCCTTTGAGGCCCATCACGGCATGGGCGCGGTGGCCTGGCTGCCCGACGGCGACACACTGCTGGGCGCCGGAGCCGAGGGCCGCATCTACGTCTGGTCCGAAAGCCAGGGCGGCGAGACCTTCTCCTCCGGCCCCGGCCACGACGGCCGTATCATCGGCATGGACATCTCCCGCGATGGCACCACCGCCGTCACTCTCGGTGCGGACCAGCTCGTCCGCTTCTGGTCCATCGCACCCGGCCGCCCCCTGGCCCAGGACCTGACCCTGCCCGACCGCAAGGCCAAGGGCATCGCGCTCGGCCCCGATTTCGTGGCCTTTGGCGACGACAGCGGCGAGGTGCATGTCTGGTATCCCGCCACAGGAGAACGCGGCCCCGACATCACGGGCCACGAACACGGCGTCTGGGCCGTTGCCGTTTCCCCCGATGGCACCGGCATCGCCAGCGCCGACCGCGCCGGGGTGATCCTGGTCAGTGACGTCACAGGCCCCGGCCCCGCCACGCGCCTCTCCACCGGCGGCCAGGCCGTCTGGTCGGTGCAGTATCTCGACGACACCACGCTGCTCACGGCCAGCGACAACGCCCTGCGCCTGTGGAACCTCGCCGATGGAACCCTCTCCCACGCGGTACCCTCCAATGAGGGCAACGTCACCCGCGCCGCCGTCTCCGACGACGGCAGCTACATGGGCTACACCACCGGCGCGGGCAAAGCGTGGTACTGGCCCCACGGCAACCGCGACCAGGCTCTGCAACTCGACGTTGGCATCGACGTGGTCTGGACCATGGATTTCAGCCCCGACAACCGCCTCGTCGCCACCGGCTCCAGCGACGAAGTCGTTTCCGTCTGGGATCGCGAAACCGGCGAGCGCCTGGCCGATTTCACCGGCCACACCGGCGGCGTGACAGATGTCGCCATTCTCGGTGACGGCTCGACCATCGCGGCCTCCGACCGCCGCGGAAACATCCACCTCTGGGATTTTCATTCTGGACGCAAAATCACCACCATTGAGGGCGCCCATGGCAGCACCGCCTGGCGCCTCACCTCCATCCCCGGCGACATGCGTTTTGCCTCCGCGGGCGACGACGGCCACGTCAAACTCTGGAACATCCTCAGCCGCGACACCGCCTGCGACATCAGCCTCGCCACCTTCGACACCGCACGCCGCATCCAGTACCTGGGCGAGCAGGACCCCGGCTCCGCCTGCGCCACCGGCGCCCCCTGACCCGATGCCCGAAATCACCCTCCGCCTCTTCACCGACCCGGACGCCGCGGCCACAGCCGACCTGTTCTACCGCGCCATCCACGAGGGCACGCGCGACCACTACACGACCGAGCAGCGCCGGGCGTGGGCACCACAACGCCCCGAAACCACCTGCTGGCGCGAGCGTCTCAATTCCCAATACGCAGTCATCGCCGAGACCGGTCCCGACCTCGCAGGCTTCATGACCCTCGACGAAAACGGCTATATCGACCTCGCCTTCGTCGACCCCGCCCATACGGGCCAGGGCATCGGCTCCGCCCTGCTCAACGCCATCACCACGGAGGCCTCCCGCCGTGGGATGCACCGCCTCAAAACCCACGCGAGCCTCGCCGCGCGACCCTTCTTCGAACGCCACGGCTGGACCATCGTGAAACAGCAGACCATCACCCGCGGCGGCGCGGGCCTGGCCAATTACGTCATGGAGGTGACAGTCCCATGACGATCACTTTTCGCTGGCGCAACATGCCGGAAATTCAATAGGTTCGGCCCATGTCAATCTGGAGCCGAATTGGAGAAGCCATAACCTCGCTCATCGCCCGCGGTGAGCAGCTGTCCTCCTTTTTCCTCGGACCCAAAACTCCGCCCGAACGCTCGGTCGCCTTCACCATTGCCGTGGTCGGGCTCGGCGCCAAAATGGCCAAGGCCGACGGTCAGGTGAAAACCTCCGAGGTCGCCGCCTTCCGCCGCGTCTTTCGCATCAGCGCCTCCGAGGAGGCCGCCGCCGCCCGCGTCTTTAACCTCGCCCGTCAGGATATTGCCGGTTTCGACGTCTATGCGGGCCGCATCGCGTCAATGTTTCGCGACCGCCCCCGCATCCTCGAGGACATCCTTGAGGGGCTTTTCCACATCGCCATGGCAGACGGCCACTACCACGAAAACGAGGAAGGCTTCCTGCGCCGCGTCGCGGAAATCTTCGGCATATCCGAGGCCGCCTTCAGCGCCATCGAGGCCCGCCAGCTGACCGGACCCGACAGCGACCCCTGGCAGGTGCTCGGCGTCTCACGCGACGCCAAATTGCCCGAAATACGCAAACACTGGCGCGACCTGATCCGCGAAAACCACCCCGATGTCATGATCGCCCGAGGCCTCCCGTCCGAGTCCATCACCCTTGCCACGGCCCGGATCACCGCCATCAACCGCGCCTGGGATGAGATCAAGGCACGCAACGAAGCCGCGTAGCGCAACGGCGCTTTCACTCAGGGACAGAAGAATTCGCGCTTGAGCCCAGCGAGAGCCGGAGCTTTCAGGCCACGAAGCGACCCTACCCGTTCACCGCCGGTTTCCGAACAATGTCCTCGGTATAGAAGTTGAACTGCCGCCCACCACAGCTGCGGCTCTTGTAGACCGCCAGATCGACCTTGGTCATCAACTCATCCGGATCCGTGCCCTGCTCCGGCGCCAGTACGATGCCGCAGCTGCAGGTCAAGCGGATCTGGTTGCCATCCACCTCCAAGGGCCGGTCCAGCACATCCAAAATCCGGTCGGCCAGCCGCATCGCGTTCTCCGGCTCCGGCACACCCGTCTGGATGACGCCAAACTCGTCCCCATCCAGCCGCGCCACCGTGTCCGTGTCCCGCACCGTCGCCCGCAACCGCTGGGCAAAGAGCTTCAGAACCTCATCCCCGGTCCTGCGGCCAAACTCCTCGTTGACCTGGCGGAAGTTGTCCAGGTTGACCATGTGCACCGCAATCGTGGCCCCGCGCCGCACCTGCGCCGTCGCCAGTTCCAGCCGGTCATTGAACAGCATCCGGTTCGTCAGACAGGTCAGCGCATCATGCCGCGTCAGATGCTCGATGAGATCCTGATCCCGCCGCCGCTCGGTCACATCCGTATAGGTCGTCACAAACCCGCCACCCTCAAGCGGCGCACCCCGGATCTCCAGTACGTCGCCATTGGGCCGTTCCCGCTCGTAACAGTGCTGCAACTGCTTTTTCGCCAACGCCATGCGCCGCCGCACATGCATCTCCACGTCACCCGGGCCGTACTCGCCCCGCTCCGCATTGTAACGGAACAGCTCCTCCATCGTCGGCAGGCCGTTCTGAAGCAGATCATCCGTATATTCCAGCATCTCAAACTGGCGGTAGTTGCACAGAACCATCTGAAGGTTCTCATCAAACAGAGAAAGCCCGCCGGGGAAGTTGCTCACCACCTTCTCAAGCAGCTCAACCCGATCCCGCAACCGGTTGATTTCATTGGTCCAGTCGCTCTCGTCGTATTCAACCGTATTATCGTGATAAAAAGTGCTTCGATTTTGAATAAACATGACAAGATCCCGACCAGAACGCACGAAGCCGCCGCCAACTTCGCTTTCCACAACTTCAGGGATACGTGAGTTTGTTTAAACAAACCTAAAAGAATACTGCCAAATCATGAAAAGCCGGCCACTGGATAACGTTTGATTAAGACGAACGGCACCGGCCTGTCCCATGAGCACAAAGTGTAACCTCAATTTCCGCTACACAGCAGACTTAAAAAGGTCTAAACATCGTTAAGGGACAGTAGAGGGACGGTTGGGCCTAATTCACACCCGGCCTCAGCTTACAAAAGATAATCGACGGCATTCTGCTGCCCAACATGCCGTGTTTGTTTTGTGCGTAACGAGGATATTATGAACCGGGCAAATAAAAACGTACTTGTCGTCGGCGGTGCCGGCTATATCGGATCACATACAACACTCGCTTTACGGGAAGCCGGATTTAATCCGGTTGTTTACGACAATTTCTCCACCGGACACCGCGATGCCTGTTTCGGAACCACTTTGGTGGAAGGGGAACTTTCCGACAGGGACCGCCTTGTCTCGACGCTGCGCGACCATGACATTGATGGCGTGATCCACTTTGCCGCCCTGATCGAGGCTGGACAGTCCGTGGTTGGACCGCTCCCGTTCTTTCGAAACAATGTGGCCTCCACTCTGTCACTGCTGGAGGCGATGCAGGAAACCGGCATCCGCAGGCTGGTCTTTTCCTCGACGGCGGCAGTGTACGGTAACCTCCCGGACGGAAAACCCCTGAATGAGGGGCTTCCGCGCAATCCGGTCAATCCGTACGGACACACCAAATCCATGGTGGAAACCATGCTGGAGGCCACCGCGTCGGCTCACGGTCTTCAGGCCATCGCTCTGCGTTATTTCAACGCCTCCGGTGCCGATCCGCAGTGCAGAACCGGTGAACGCCATACGCCGGAAACCCACCTGATCCCTTTGATCATTGAGGCGGCGCTGGGAACGCGGGCGGCCATCAAAATCTTCGGCACGGACTATCAGACACCCGACGGCACCTGTATTCGTGACTACATCCACGTCAACGATCTCGCCACCGGTCACGTGGCCGCGCTCAACAACCTTTTTGAGACCGACCTGCCCGGAATAAGGGCCTACAACCTGGGCACCGGCACCGGTCACAGCGTCCGCGAAGTCATCGACATGGTACGCCGCATCTCCGGGCGCGACTTCGCCGTGCTCGAGGAAGGGCGCCGCGCGGGCGACCCGGCAATTCTTGTGGCCGACGCCAGTGGCGCGAACCGGGATCTTGGCTGGAAGGCCAAGCACAGCGGCATCGATCAAATAGTCCGGGATGCCTGGAACTACGCCCTCTCCGCACAGGGGGAGAGCTTCCGCTCCACCGGCAGCTGACCCGAACTCAACCGCCCGCGAAGCGGCGTTCACCCCGCGGATCGGGCGGCTGCTCACTCATTTCCAGGTGCAGCCTGTCGCCCCGCCAGGGGTGAGCCCGGGCAAGGTCCTCGTCGACCTCAATTCCAAGACCCGGGCCCGTCGGCGGAACCACATAGCCGTCCTCCCATTGGATGGTATTCCCGATCAGCGCGCCGTAGAACCCGTCGCAGGTCCCGATCGTCTCAAGCACCAGAAAATTCGGCACCGAGAGGCCAAGCTGCACACTCGCGGCCCAGGCCACCGGTCCACAATAAATATGCGGGGCCAGTTGCGCGGAAAACGCCTCCGCCAGGATGGCCACTTTGCGCGCTTCCAGAAGCCCGCCAACCCGGCCGACATTGGGCTGCACCATGCCCACGCCCCCCGAGCGCAACAGCACCGCGAAATCCGCCTTGGTGCTCAGACGCTCACCGGTCGCAATGGGAATGCGCGTGCTGTCTGCCACGGTCGCAAAATCGAGCGGGGCATCCGGCGGCACCGGCTCCTCGAACCACAGCGGATAGTATGGCTCGATCGCCTGCGCAAGCCGCACCGCACCGGACGGCGTGAACTGCCCATGCGTGCCGAAGAGCAGATCGGCGCGGTCACCCACCGCCGCGCGGATCTCACGACAAAACGCCGCGGACCGCTCGATATCCGGCATGGTCGGCTGATGCCCGCCACGCATTGTGTAGGCTCCGGCCGGATCGAACTTGATCGCCGTAAACCCGCGCTCCACCATCCGGGTGGCCTCGGCCGCCGAGGCCTCCGGATTGTTGTAGAAATCCGCCGCCTGCTCGTCCGGTCCCGGATAGAGGTAGGAATAACTCCGCAAACGGTCCCACATGCGCCCGCCCCAAAGCGCATGCACCGGCCGGTCCCGCGCCTTGCCAAGGATGTCCCAGCAGGCAATCTCGAGCCCCGAAAACGCCCCCATCACGGTCGGATCGGGCCGTTGCGTGAAACCGGCGGAATAACACCGCCGGAACATCAGCTCGATACTCTCCGGGTTCTCACCTTCCATGTGCCGCGCAAACACGTCCGTGATAACAGCCCGCATCGCCTCCGGCCCGACTGTCGCGGCATAGCACTCGCCCCAGCCCACAATCCCGCAGGCGGTCGTGACCTTCACGAATATGAAATACCGCCCGCCAAAGCCCGGCGGCGGGTTGCCAACGACTATGACATCCACATCCCGCAGCTTCATGGGCTCACATCATCGAACACAATCACGTTGCGCCCGGCGATGCCGGACCGGGTCGAGGCAATGGCCGTGTTGATCGCCTCCAGCGGAAACCGCCCCGAAATCAGTTCATCAAGCTTCAGCGCCCCGGACCGGTAGTGCTCCAGCAGAATGGGAATATCCCGCTTCAGCACGGTCTCACCCATGCGCGCGCCGACAATCTTATGGTTGAGCGCCGCCAAAATCCCCGCATCAAACGCCACGTCACTGCCGGTTGGCGGCATACCCACCACGATCACCGATCCGCCCGGCGCCAGAAACCGCACCGCAGCCCCAATCGCCGCGGCCGACCCCACGGAGACAAACACCGCATCCACGCCGCGCCCGCCATTCGCCTCCTTCACCGCCTTGTGGGCCTCCTCACCGGCCAGAACTCCGGCGGTCGCACCATAGGACGCGGCCGTGTCCAGTTTCTCAGGTGTCAGATCCACGGCAATCACGCTCCGGGCCCCGGCAATCACGGCACCCTGAATGCAGTTGAGGCCAACGCCGCCCGCCCCGACAACCGCCACGCTTTGCCCCGGCTGGATCTTCGCGGTGTTCATCACCGCCCCATAGCCGGTGATCACGCCACAGGCCAAAAGCGACGCCACATCGAGCGGAATATCATCCGGCAGACCGATGCACTGGCTCTGGTCCACCACCACGTTCTCGGCAAACGCTCCGCAGTTGATCCCCTGTACCACCGGCTCGCCCACCGCACTGCGCAGCGGCGACGGCGGAACATGCCAGGCGTCATCGCAGGAGGTCAGCGCCCCCGCATCACAGGCGGGACAATGGCCGCAGGACCGAATCAGCGTGACCAGGACCTTCTCGCCCTCGGCAAAGCCCTCGACGCCCTCACCAACCGCCTCAACCACGCCCGACGCCTCGTGCCCATAGACCGCCGGCAGGGTACCACCCCAGGCTCCGGCAGCGGCGGAAATGTCGGAATGACAGATCGCACAGGCCGCCAGCCGCACCTGAATCTGTCCCTTCCCGGGGGGATCGAGGAACACGTCCTCAATGACCAGAGGCTCTCCAAATCCGCGACAGACGGCTGCTTTCATGGCTGACCCTTCCACGTTGTGTCGCCCGCACCTTACGCCGCCGGATTCCACGCAAAAGCCAAAAAACAACCCCGCTCCGGCTTTTTTCCGGAGCGGGGTCAAATCGTCACGACGCGCGAAATGCGGGGATCAGTTGGGGATCACACCCTCAATGCCCTCAATATAGAAGTTCATGCCAAGCAGCGTGCCATCATCGGCGGTCTCACCCTCAGCCAGCCAGGGCGATCCGTCCTGCTTGTTGATCGGGCCGGTAAACGGGTGCAGTTCGCCTGCGGCAATCGCATCCGCAGCCGCCTTGGCCTGCTCGGCCAGATCCGCCGGGATTTTGTCAGAGAAATCAGCGAATGCCACCATGCCGCTGTCGATACCACCCCAGGTGTCGGTGGACTCCCAGGTGCCATCCATCACGGCCTGAACGCGGCTGACATAATACGGCGCCCAGTCATCCATGATAGCCGTCATCTGCGCATTCGGTCCAAACGAGGACTGGTCGGAGGCCTGACCGAAGGCGATGATGCCCTCCTCCTCGGCAATGGTCATCGGCGCGGTCGAATCCGTATGCTGCATCAGCACGTCCGCACCCTGCTCGATCAGCGTCTTGGCGGCATCGGCCTCCAGCGCGGGATCAAACCAGGTGTTGCTCCAGACCACCTTGAACTGCACGTCCGGGTTCACGGATTTCGCCGCCAGGTAGGCCGCGTTGATGCCCCGGATTACCTCGGGGATCGGGAACGACCCGATATAGCCCACGATGTTGCTCTCGGTCATGCCACCGGCGATCAGACCGATCACGTGCCGGCCCTCATAGAACCGCGCGGAATAGGTCGAGACGTTGTCCGCCCGCTGGTAGCCAGTGGCGTGCTCGAACTTCACGTCCGGGAACTGTTTCGCCACATTGATCGTCTGGTTCATGTAGCCAAACGAGGTGGTGAAGATCAGGTCATGACCCGACTGCGCCATCTGACGCAGCACGCGCTCGGCGTCGGCGCCTTCCGGAACGCTCTCCACAAACGTGGTCTCAACCGCGTCGCCGAACTCCTCGATCACCGCGAGGCGTCCCTGGTCATGCTCATAGGTCCAGCCGAAATCGCCAACCGGGCCCACGTAAATAAACCCGACCTTGGTCGGATCCTGTGCGAACGCCGCGGAGGCAAGCCCCGTTGCCAGAGCCGCTGCCGCAAACGTGTTTACTAGTCTCATCCCATACATCTCCTGTGGGTTACATCCGGCATCATGCCATGTTTTGGTCGAACATCTAGCCCGATCCGGTGAAGGTCCGCCCCAGACTTGCCGGAGCATTTGAACGTGCTTTGGAGCCGTCGGCGGAAATAACCACCAGAACGGCAATCGTGATCAGATACGGCGTCATTGAAAGATACTGCGCCTGGGCCGGTATGCCCACCGACTGCAGCCAGGACAGAAACCCCGACGCCTGCAGGTTCAGCTGCAAAATCGTCACTCCGCCGAAGAGCCAAGCACCGAGCAGAACCCGCCAAGGCCGCCAGGCCGAAAACACCACAATCGCCAGCGCGATCCAGCCCGCGCCAGCCGTCATGCCCTCGGTCCATTGCGGCACGCGCGCCAGCGACAGATACGCCCCGCCAAGCCCGGCGCAGGCCCCGCCAAAGGCAATCGCCGCCAGGCGGATCGCGACCACCGAATAGCCCAGCGAATGCGCCGCATCATGGTTTTCACCGACAGCGCGCAATACCAGCCCCCGCCGGGTGAATTTCAAAAACCACCAGACCGCGACCACCAGGGCAATCCCGAGGTAAATCACGATGTCATAACTGAAAAAAAGCCGCCCAAGCAGCGGTATCTCCGAGAGCACCGGGATCTCCAGCCGCGCCACCGTAGGCGATTTCACCCCGGTAAAGGGCTGGCCAATCAGAGCCGAAATCCCCAGCCCAAACAGCGTCAACGCCAGCCCGGTCGCCACCTGGTTCGACAACAGGTACTGCGTCATCACGCCAAATATCAGCGACAGAACACAGCCACCCGCGGCCCCGGCCACAAACCCCAGCGCGGGCGAACCGGTCTTGACCGCCGTGGCAAAACCACAGATCGCGCCGACGATCATCATGCCCTCAACCCCGAGGTTAAGAACACCGGATTTCTCCACCACCAGCTCGCCAATCGCCGCAAACAAAAGCGGCGTCGCCGCAGCCACCAGACCGACAAACAGCGCGACCGGATCAACAACCGACAGATCCATCAGACCTCCCCCCGCCGCACAATCCGGACCCGGTAGCGGGTCAAAAGGTCAACGGCCAGCAGGATAAACAGAAGCAGCCCCTGGAACACTGAAATTGCCGCCGACGGGATCCCCAGCGCAAACTGCGCCGTCTCGCCACCAATATAGGTCAGCGCCATCACCATCCCGGCAAACAGAATACCAACCGGGCTCAAGCGCCCCAGAAACGCCACAATGATGGCGGTAAACCCGTATCCCACCGGCAGGCTCGGCTGCAGCTGCCCAATCGGCCCCGCCACCTCAAAGAGACCCGCCAGACCCGCCATCGCGCCGGAAAGGCCGAGGCAGATCACGGTCAGCCGCTTCGCATTCACGCCCGAAAACGCCGCCGCCCGCGGCGCCTGCCCCAGGAGCCGCACGTTAAATCCAAACAGATGCCGGGTCAGGAAAATCTGCGCCGCCAGTACCGCGACCATGGTCACGATAATCCCCACATGCACCCGCGTCCCCTCCATCAGGATGGGCAGCCGCGCACTGTCATGGAACAGACGGCTCTGCGGGAAATTGAACCCGTCCGGGTCACGCAGAGGCCCCGACACCATCGCCGACAAAAACAGCGTGGCCACATACACAAGCATCAGGCTGACAAGGATCTCATTGGCGTTGAACCGGATCTTCAAAAACGCCGGGATCATCGCCCAGGCCGCGCCACCGGCAATCCCGGCCACTGCCATCAGCGGCAGGAGCCAGGCCCCCTCCACGTTCCAGAACGCCAGTGCCACCGCACTCCCGGCAAGGCCACCCATCACATACTGGCCTTCCGCACCGATATTCCAGATCCCCGCCCGAAACCCGAAGGACAGCCCAAGCGCAATGAGAATTAGCGGCGAGGCCTTGATGAGCAGTTCCGTGCGCGAATACGGGTCGAACAGCGGCTCTATAAATATAGTGTGGATCGCCTCAAACGGGTTCTTGCCAAGAGCGGCAAACAACAGCCCGCCGACAACCATGGTGATCAGAACCGCAGCCGCCGGAGCCAGCGCCTGGATCAGCGTCGTCGTCTCGGTTCTCGGCTCAAGGCGCAGCATGCTCACCCCCGCTCTCCGCCACGCTGAAATCGCCGCCCATCATCCGGCCAATCGCCTCGATGCTCATGCCCGCGGCCGGGCGCACCGGTGACAGCCGCCCATTGGCCAGCACCGCAAACGTGTCGGAAATCTCCATCAATTCATCCAGGTCCTGACTGATCACCAGAACCCCGGCCCCGCGTTCGGCAAGCTCCCGCAGCGCCCGCCGGATCTGCGACGCGGCATGGGCATCCACGCCCCATGTTGGCTGATTGACCGCCAGAACCACCGGCTCCTGCAACACCTCGCGCCCGACCACAAATTTCTGAAGGTTCCCGCCTGACAGCGCCCCGGCCAGCGTCGCCGTACCGGGCGTGCGCACGTCAAAGCCCTTGATAATGTCCTTGGCGAAGGCCTCAATCGCTGACGGTTTGGAGAACCCGTTCGACGCCAGCCCCTTGCGCACCCGCCCGGTCAGAAACGCATTTTCCGACAGCGTCATCGCCGGGGCCGCCGCATGGCCCAACCGTTCCTCCGGCGCTGCCTGCAACCCGACCCGCCGCCGCGCTGTCGGCCCCATCCGGCTCACATCCCTGTCCTTCAACCGAATGCTGTTCGCCGCACATGTCCGCTCTCCGGAGAGCGCCAGCATAAACTCGTCCTGACCATTCCCGGCCACCCCGGCAATGCCCAGCACCTCGCCCGCGCGCAGTGACACGGAAATATCCGACAGCGGCACGCCAAACTGCCCCAAAGCTGGAAGGCTCAACCCCTCAATCGACAGAAGTCTCTCACCCGGACTGAAATTGCCCGCCACCGGATGCGCCAGTTCCTGGCCGATCATCATGCCCGCCATGCTCCGCGCGGTCTCCTCCGCCGGAATGCAGGTGCCAACAACCTTACCATGCCGCAAAATCGTCGCCCGGTCACAGAGCTGCCGGATCTCATCGAGCTTGTGGGAAATATAGAGGATCGCCACGCCTTCGCTCTTCAGCTTGCGCAGAGTGCCAAACAGGATCTCCACCTCCTGCGGCGTCAACACGGAGGTCGGCTCATCCATGATCAGAAGCCGCGGATCCTGTAAAAGACAGCGAACGATCTCGACCCTCTGGCGGATTCCCACCGAAAGATCCCCGACCAGCCGGTCCGGCTCCAGCGGCAGACCGTATTCTTTCGAGACCTTCACAATCCGGGCGGCCAACTCACCCCGCGGAGGCGGGTTCTCCATGCCCAGTTCGATATTCTCCGCAACGGTCAACGCCTCGAACAGCGAGAAGTGCTGAAACACCATCGCCACGCCGGACGCCCGCGCCGCCACCGGCCCGGCCGGCTCATAGGCGGCCCCGGCGAAACGCATCGCTCCGGTGTCAGGCCGCACCAGCCCGTAGATCATTTTCACAAGCGTCGACTTGCCGGCACCGTTCTCCCCCAGCAGCGCGTGAATCTCCCCCCGGTCGACCGAGAACCGGACGTCGTCATTCGCCTTCACACCTGGGTAGGATTTGGAAACCCCGTCGAGGTCGAGCAGCGGTTCGGTCAACGGGCGGACCCCGAAAAACGCACGTCAAAACCCTGCCGATTGCGCCAAATGCCGTGCAATCTGTGCCATTTCATGAGCAATCTGTGCCAAACCAGGAACAATCTGTGCCAACTCACATACAATCTGCGCCAACTCACACCGGTTTTGTGCCACCAGGAACTCCATTTGCGCCAACGGAATCCCCCCACCGGCTTCACAAAACCGTCACCATCAGGCAATTTTTTTTTTTGAAACGCAAGACGGTTAAAACCCGTTGCGGCTGATTACCGGGCTGGTACAACCTCCGGATGGAACATCCGCGCTTCATTCACCTCCGCCTTCACTCCGCCTATTCCCTGCTTGAGGGAGCCATCCCCGCCAAGGATCTGGCCGACCTGTGCAGGGCCGATGACATGCCCGCGGTTGGCATCACCGACACGGGAAATCTCTTTGGTGCCATGGAGTTATCGGCCAAGCTCTCCGGAGCGGGTATTCAGCCCATCTTCGGTTGCGAGTTCCGTCTGGCCCATGAAAAGCCTGCACATCCGGGCGAGCAGCCGCCCGAACCCCACCGCATCGTTCTGCTCGCGCAGAGCGAAACCGGGTTTGAGAACCTGCTCAAAATTTCAACAGCAAACTTCCTCGACCCCGGCTCGGCGCAGCCACATATCACACTCGATACGCTCAATGCCCACTCCGATGGGTTGATCTGCCTCACCGGCGCCGCCGAAGGCCCCCTCGGCCAGCTCATCGCCAACGGCCTCAACAACCGCGCGCGGGTTTTGGCACAAAATCTGGCCAAAGCCTTCCCAAACCGCCTGTATATTGAGCTTCAGCGTCATCCGAGCAATGGCACCCCACGCACCGACGCCCAGGCCGCCAGCGAGCCGGGCCTCATCGACCTCGCCTACGAGCTTGAACTCCCCCTCGTCGCCACCAACAACGTGCACTTCCCGAAACGTGACATGTACGAGGCCCATGACGCGCTGTTGTGCATCGCGGACGGCACCTATGTCGACCAGCAGGAAGACCGCCGCAGGCTGACGGCCGAGCATTACTTCAAATCCCAGGCCGAGATGGTGGAGCTCTTCTCCGACATTCCGGAAGCAATTGAAAACACGGTCGAAATCGCTCGACGCTGTGCCTATCGACCCAAAAAACGCGCGCCGATCCTGCCCCGGTTTGCCGATGACGAGGTGGAGGAGCTGCGCCTTCAGGCCAAGGCCGGGCTTGAGGCAAGGCTGGAAGCAATCGACCTTGCCGCAAGCCGCGAGGACTATTTCGCCCGCCTCGATTACGAGCTTTCCGTCATCGAGCGCATGGGGTTCCCCGGCTACTTTCTGATCGTTGCCGACTTCATTAAATGGGCCAAGGACCACGACATCCCCGTAGGCCCTGGCCGCGGCTCCGGTGCGGGTTCACTGGTGGCCTACGCCCTCACGATCACCGACCTCGACCCCCTGCGCTACAGCCTCCTGTTCGAGCGGTTCCTGAACCCCGAACGTGTCTCCATGCCGGACTTCGATATCGACTTCTGCATGGACCGCCGCGAGGAAGTCATTCAATACGTACAGGAAAAATATGGCCGCGACCGTGTGGCCCAAATCATCACCTTCGGTGCGCTTCTGTCCAAAGCCGCCGTGCGCGACGTTGGCCGCGTGCTGCAAATGCCCTACGGTCAGGTTGACCGGCTGTCGAAACTGATCCCGGTCGATGGCGTAAAACCGGTCAGCATCGAAAAGGCTCTCGCGGATGAACCGCGCCTGCGCGAGGAGGCCAGGGCCGAGGAACAGGTACAGCGGCTTCTGGACATCGCCAAATCGATCGAGGGCCTCTTCCGCAACGCCTCCACCCACGCCGCCGGTGTGGTGATCGGCGACCGGCCCCTGAACGAATTGGTGCCGCTCTACCGCGACCCGCGTTCGGACATGCCTGCGACCCAATACAACATGAAATGGGTCGAGGAAGCGGGTCTCGTGAAGTTCGATTTCCTCGGTCTGAAGACGCTGACGGTCATTCAGAACGCGATCGACCTTCTGAAAAACCGTAACGAAAACATTGATATCGGCGCAATCCCCCTCGACGACGAGAAGACCTATCAGCTCTATGCCAATGCCGCGACCGTTGCCGTGTTCCAGGTGGAAAGCCCAGGCATGCGCAGCGCCCTGCGCCAGCTGAAACCTAACTGCATTGAGGACATCATCGCGCTCGTTGCCCTCTACCGGCCCGGCCCAATGGAGAACATCCCGACATTCTGTGCGGTGAAAAACGGGCAGCAGAAACGCGAAAACCTGCATGAGACCATCGACTCGATCCTCGACGAGACCCAGGGCATCATCGTCTACCAGGAGCAGGTGATGGAGATCGCCCGGAAAATGGCCGGGTACTCACTCGGCGGCGCCGACCTTCTGCGCCGCGCGATGGGTAAGAAGATCCAAGAGGCCATGGACGCCGAAAAACCCAAATTTCTCAAGGGTGCGGCGGAAAACGGGGTCTCCAAATCGAAGGCTGAGGAGGTCTGGAACCTTCTCGACAAATTCGCCAATTACGGCTTCAACAAATCTCACGCGGCGGCCTACGCCGTGGTCAGCTACCAGACCGCCTGGCTAAAAGCGAACCACCCTGTTGAGTTCATGGCCGCCGTCATGAACTCCGATCTCCACCTGACCGACAAGCTCGGGACCTACAAACAGGAGATTGACCGGCTCAATATCGAGATGGTGCCGCCCTGCGTGAACCATTCACAGCCGAAATTTTCGGTCCAGGACGGCAAGATCATCTACGCGCTCGGCGCCCTGAAAAATGTCGGTGCGGAGGCCATGGAACTGATCGCGGCAGAGGTGCGCACCAATGGCCGTTTCTCGGGTCTGTTCGACTTCGCGGCGCGTGTCGACCTGCGGCGGATCGGGAAGAAGGCGCTGGAAATGCTGGCAAAAGCCGGCGCCCTGGACTCTCTCGATTCCAACCGGCGCAAGGTTCTGACCAGTATCGAAACGCTCATCGCCTATTCCGCCGCCGTGCACCGCGAAAAGGAATCCGCCCAGGAAAGCCTGTTTGGCGAGGCGACCGGCAGCCTGCCCGAACCGAAACTGCCGCAGCCTGAACAGTGGAACGTTTCAGAGCGGCTCAACCACGAGCATCAGGCGGTCGGGTTTTACCTCTCCGGCCACCCGCTGGATGACTATGAAGGCGCACTTAAGCGCAAAAAAGTTGAGACCTACGTGGACCTTGTTCGGAAATCGGCTGGAAAGACCCAGATGATCGCGAGGGTCGCCGGCACGGTTTCCGCCCGGGACGAACGCAAATCCGCACGTGGATCACGCTTCGCTTTTGTCCGGCTGTCCGACCCAACCGGCCTTTTTGAGGTACGCGTGTTCTCGGAAGTCCTTGAAGCGTCACGGGAACACCTGGAACCGGGCTCGAATGTGGTGATGACGGTGAAGGTCGATGTGGAGGGCGACAGCCTGAGCATGCTTGCCACCGCCGTCGTTCCCATCGACAAAGCCGTTGAGGGCGTCGCCTCCATGGGAGCGCGCATCTTCATCAGCGATCCGGAACTGGCCAGCAGCCTGCCCGGCCATATTGAGAGCATCACCTCCGTGGGCCGTGGCGTCCGGCCCGGGCCGGTTAATCTTGTGCTGATCCACCCAACCCTGCCGGCGGAGGTGGAAATCGCTCTCGAAAAACCCTACGCGCTCAACCCCGGAATTGTGCGGGCGCTGCGGTCGGTCGAAGGCATTGTGCATGTTGAGGAATTTTAGCTGGGACCGGATCCCGGCTACGTTTAAATCCGGCGACCGCCCATGAAAAAACGCGCTACCCGGGTTTCGGGTACGCGCGTTTCTCGGGTCGTCAGGCAGTATCAAGCAGCTTCGGCGCGCTGTGCCTGGCGTTCACTTTCCTCGCGGCTCAGGGCAACGGAGGTCCGCACACCGCGACCAACGAATTCCATCATGCCTTTGACGGTACGCTCGTTCGGGTCGATACCGGCGCACATCAATACCTCACGGCCATCCCGGGAGCGTGCCCAGCGGGCGATCACTTCGGGGCCGTTACCGTATTTCTTGTCGTCTGCAATCGCATCATCCAGCGCAGCCAGTACCACCGCAGCAAACAACTTCTGCGCGCGGGCACCCTGATCATTGGTGTAAGCGACCTCATCCACGTAATCTAACACTACGTTTTCCTCTTTTTTACCGGTTTGAATGGTGCTCGGGCAATATGACCATTTCATGACCAATGTGTTCTGCAAATTCCGCATGGCTGCCATGCACCCTGCGAAACCCTTATCGTTTGCTTTATATTGGTCACGCAACAAATTTTTTCAACCCGGGTCACATTTGTCGCTTTTTCAATCCCTCCGTCGCGTCTTCCCCGTCCGCCCCAATGGTCTTGCTGCTCCAGACAAGGTTGCGGTAATTAAAGCCGGCCTCAAGCGTCGGTTTTATGATGTGAAAATAAGGGGATAGGTCAAAATCCCTCGGCGCATAAAGCGAGTGGTGCCGGATGTGCAGGATCTCGCGGCGCTGGTTCCGGGCCATGGAATCCGCGCGAAACTCCTTCGTGATCTTCGGCAGAACCGGGTATTTAATCTTCTGAAACGCCTCCGCGATTAGCGACGAACAGATCGCCCGCGTCGGATCGCCGGAGCCGAACGACAGCATCCGCCGACGCCATCGAACCGGAATCGGAGGGGTCGGAATTAAGAATCGGAGCATGTCGGCGATGTTCTTCAGGTCATATTTTTTGCCCAGACTGCGGATCATGAAGTCCACAACCTCGGCCTTGTCCTGCACGGTGAGGTGGCTCGCCCGGCAGATCCGTGTGTTGAAATACTCGTATTTCGACAGAGGAACGGCGATGCAGCCCTTGGCCAGATCCACCTCGATCAAGCTCAGCGGCTCCCCTGTCGGTGAGACACGACCCACCGCGTTGCCTACGTAAAGCGCAGCATGGGACCAGGTCGACTGGGTCAGGTACTTGATCCCCTGGGAGATGCGGGCATGCCCCTCGACCAGCAGAACATCCCCTGGCTGGAGCACCTGGCGAAGCGCCACCACATTGGCGTGGGTATACGGCACGAACCCCGATGGCGTCTCCTCCAGCCGTCTGGCGAGAAAGCGCCCCAGTCTCTGGGCAATCATGTCGTAAAAACGGCTCATTGCGTTTCCGTATCCCTCAACCGTTTACTTGCCAGCCCACCTTACCATGAGGCCGGTTCGGTTTTCACGCTTCCCACCCAACCACAAGTTTGTGAACAACCTGCTTACCCGTAAGGCCGCATTATTTTGAGACAACAAGCGTATCACAAAGGGTTTTTCCACTGTGTGCTTTTCATCACTTTCACTTTTTGTAATGAATTCCGTAAAAAAAGAACTTCGTATGGGAGAGGTCGGCGGGACATGTAACAAACCCGCAACCGTTACCGAAAGGACGATGCATGGGAACAGCTGGCGACGCGAGCCTGGAAGAACTTCTGAAGGCAGCCAACCGTGGCGATCAGCGTGCCTATACGGGCTTTTTGACGGCGGTGACGCCGCTGTTGAGAGGTATTGCCCGGTCGCGGGGATCGGGCCTTGGTAACGAGGTATGTGAGGATATCGTGCAGGAAACACTTCTTGCCATACACCAGAAGCGCCATACATGGCGTGAGGATCTGCCGGTCCGGCCGTGGCTCTATGCCATTGTCCGCTACAAGGTGGTGGACGCCTTCCGGTCGCGTGGACGCCGCGTTCACATGCAGATCGACGACTTTGCCGAGACCATCGCAGCCGAGCCCGATGAGGATCTGACGGTAAGGAGCGACATGGACAGGGTTATATCACAGCTCGATGACCGCTCCGCGAGGATCGTGCGTTCGATCGGAATCGACGGCGACAGTATCGCGGACGTGTCCGGCAAACTTGGAATGACGGAGACCGCAGTGCGCGTTGCGCTGCACCGTGGGCTGAAGAAGCTCAGCGGTCTGCGGGAAAGGATGATTGAATGAACACCGAACAGTTTATTCAGACGCTGTCCGCCGACAGCCAGATGGAACAGCGCGTTGACCGCAGTCTGGTAAT
Organism: Amaricoccus tamworthensis; assembly: GCF_049800875.1. Taxonomy (NCBI): domain Bacteria; kingdom Pseudomonadati; phylum Pseudomonadota; class Alphaproteobacteria; order Rhodobacterales; family Paracoccaceae; genus Amaricoccus; species Amaricoccus tamworthensis. Next base: position 256,557 of record NZ_JBNAFV010000001.1, read on the forward strand.
TGCGCTGGTCGTCAGTGGCCTCATCACCGGAGGTCTGTTTCTTGCGCTCTTCGGCATTCGGCCGGACATCGGGACGGCCATCACACGCCCCGATGTGCTACTGAAACAGGTGTTTCCGTGGGTGGTCGCTTTGGCCGGTCTCGGGATCGTCGTTCGACTGAGCCGCCCCGGCGCGAAGGCGGGAGCGTGGATCTGGCCGCTTCTGGCTGTGCCCGTGGCCATATTGCTGGCCATTGGACAGGAGATGATGCTGATCTCACCCGATTTGTGGGCGAGAACCGCAATGGGTCACAGCGCCATGATCTGTCTGTCTACCATCCCCCTGCTCGCCCTGCCGATTGCGGCGGTGTGCTTTTGGGTACTGCGTGACGGCGCGGCGACCCGGCCCACTCTGTGCGGCGCGTTTGCGGGGCTGATGTCGGGCGGCGCGGCGGCGGCGATGTATGCCTTCTTCTGCACCGATGACAGCCCGATGTTTTTCGGAATCTGGTACGTGGCCGGCATTGGCATCGTGACGCTTGCCGGAGCGGTTGCGGGCACAAAATTCCTGAAATGGTAGAAAAGCGCACGGGCCGCGGAAACTGCTGCGGCCCCACGTTAATGCGGGGCTAACCTTGATGTGGTCTGAGTCCGTCCACCCAACCGGAAGGACATCACATGTTCCGCATGAGCCTGACCGTCTTAGTTTTCTCTGCCGCCCTGCCGATTCAAATGGCCAGCGCGGAAACCACTGGCAGCTCCGTACGACGGTCTCCGCAGGTGATCGATGTCAACCCGGCCGCCTTCGAGAACTCGGACAGCGGAACCATCACGATCCACCGCGGCAGCCGCCGATCCCGTGACACCGGACGCTGGACCGCAGCATCCGGAATCTTCACCCCCACTGTCGTCGAGGAGAGTTTCCACCCCGCCGGTGACTGCAATGACGGGTTTCTCTCGGGCGTTGCGGAGGCTCCACTGCCTTAAATCCCGGTGAGCGGATAATTCCCCCGCCCCGCAACTCTATGGTCAACCGCGACCGTAGCGGTTATTGCGCGCATCATGCTTTCCTATCAGCACGCCTATCATGCGGCCGGCCCCGCGGACCTGCACAAACACATCGCACTTGCGGAGATGCTGACGCTGCTGACCGCGAAGAAGCGTGGAATCAGCTACGTGGAAACCCACGCGGGGCGCGGGCTGTATGACCTGGCGGGAGCGGAATCCGCCAAAACCGGTGAGGCCGAAACTGGCCTGGGGCGGTTCGGTGACGCGCACGACGGTGCATTTGGGTTCGCCCTTGAGCAGACCCGCGCAAATTATGGTCCAGACGCCTATCCTGGCTCGCCGCTTGTGGCGGCAAATCTGCTGCGCGATGTGGACCGTATTACGTTCATGGAACTGCATCCGGGCGAGCATCAGCACCTGAAACGTGCCATGTCCGGTCATGCGGCCGCCGTCCATCGCCGGGACGGCCTGGAGGGCGTTCTGGCGCTCGCGCCCTTCCAGCCACGTCGGGGACTGGTGCTGGTGGACCCGTCCTACGAGGTCAAAACCGAATACGCCGCGATTGCGGAGTTCACCCTCAAACTGATCAGAAAATGGCCGGAAACCGCAATTATGATCTGGTATCCGCTGCTCAAAGCGGCAAGGCACGGCGAGATGCTGTCAAAAGTCCGTGCGCGCCTGCCGGTTATGGTTGACGAGGTGACCTTTCGCCAGCCACCAGAGAGGGGCATGTTCGGATCGGGTCTGGCACTCGTCAACGCGCCTTACGGGGCCGGGTCCGTATTTTCAAAGACGCACCGGATGGCGGCAGCCGTTCTGGTCCCCCAGTCCGGGAAGTAATTTGAGTAATGATTGACCTGATCCGGCGCCTGAACGCCAAGACCTGGCCGTATACGACCTTCCTGCTGCTGTGCTTTGTAACTTACGCAAGCCTTTTCCCGCTTCCAGAACTTGATGGCCGTTGGTTCCGTCATGCGGACAAGGTCAAGCACATGATGGCCTACGCCGCGCTGGCCCTGCCGGTCGCCCTGGCGCGGCCCCGGCTCGCGTGGGCGCTGGCCGTCGTGTTTGTAATGTGGAGCGGTGTCATGGAACTCATTCAGCCCTACGCGCACCGCCATCGCGATCTGCTGGATCTCGTCGCCAATACGATCGGTCTGGGCTCCGGCCTTGTTTCAGCTCACATTTTGCGCGCAATAGCCCATCGCTGGGAACGCCGGAACGCGGCTGCGGTTCAGGCCGCGCATGTTCAGCCAGCCGGCGAATAGCCCCAACCGAACCAACTCCACAAAACGGAAATCCTGACACCGAACGCCCGGGTGGCGTGTGACGCAACACCCCTGTGTGCCGGTGTAGTTTTGCCGCATGTCAGGAAATGTTCAAACAACCGTCACCTTCGGTAAATCGAAATCGTCCAGATGTCCCATAGACGCAATGATCATGGATATGTGATGTCTTATTATGGCGTTACGGCGACGAATGAAGGTCTCCGATCCGCACGGACCGGACGGCCGGTCGCTTCGGTGCTCGCACGCCACCTTGAACGGCTCCCGCGGGGGGCAAAAGTCACAGTCCTGATCCACGGTTACCAGTACCACCCCGACACCAAGTCGGACGATCCCCACCGGCTGCTGTTTGCATTTAAACCGGCCGTATCCTGCTGGAAAATCCGAAGCTGGAGCAACGGCCTGGGTTTCACACGCCGCGCCGACGCGAACGGGCTCTGCATCGGTTTTGCCTGGCCCGCGACCGGAAGCATCGCAAAATCCTACCTGACCACCGGCAAATCCCCGTTCCACGGGATCTACGTTAAAGCGACGGATTTCGGACGGCAGCTTGCGGAACTTCTCGACATGATCCGAACGATCGACCCGGAGCGCAAGGTCGATCTGGTTGCCCATTCCCTCGGCGCACGCGTGGCACTTTCTTCCCTGCCGCATCTGGACCGCCACCCCGAACGGATCATCCTGCTGGGTGGCGCGGAATTCGACAGCGAGGCACGGCGTTTCCTCGGCGATAAGCCCGCGGACCGCACGGCACATGTCTACAGCTTCACGGCGCGCTCAAACGACATCTACGACGCGGCCTTCGGGATGTTTGCACCACGCACGGCACCAACGGCGATGCCCATCGGGTCCGGCGGTGTGGTGGACCATCCGAACTGGGTCAACATTCAGATCGACCGGGCACAGGTGTCCGACTGGATCAACGCGCAGGGCATCCCCCTGCGGCCGGTTCACAGGCATTTCTGCCACTGGAGCTTCTACACCCGGCACGGAGCGTTTGGCATTTATCGGGCGATCCTGGACCGCAAACCGGGCTGGGATCTGGAAGATCTGCGCCGGGTACCCGGGCTGACGGAACAGGACCCGCGCTGGAGCCGGGTCCGTACGGCGTTCCGCCCCCGGATACTGCGACGCTTCTGGGGCGCGACGGACGGCAGCTTTCCAGAGATCGCTTGACCCCCATCCGAAAATGACCATTTGCTTGGGAGGCAGTCCAAACAACATGGTTCACGTATGCCCGATCCAATCGAACTTCACTACTGGCCCACTCCCAATGGTTGGAAAATCACCATTGCCCTCGCGGAGATGGGTCTCGACTACAACCTGAATCTCGTGAACATCGGCGCGGGTGACCAGTTTGAACCGTCCTTCCTGCAGATCGCGCCAAACAACCGCATGCCCGCCATTGTCGATCCGGATGGTCCGGGTGGCGAACCCATTTCAATTTTCGAGTCCGGTGCGATCCTTCAGTATCTGGGCCGCAAAACCGGCAAGTTCTACGGCTCGACGGAGCGGGAAAAAGTTGAGATCGAACAGTGGCTCATGTGGCAGATGGGTGGCCTCGGTCCGATGGCCGGCCAGGCGCATCACTTCCTCAAATACGCCCCGGCGATGAATCCGCCCAACGACCTCCCCTACGCCAAGGACCGTTACCGCAACGAGACCGGACGGCTCTACCGTGTTCTGAACAACCGGCTGGCGGACCGTGATTTTGTCGCTGGCGAATACTCAATTGCCGACATGGCGATCTGGCCCTGGGCGAGCCTGTGGGAAGGCCAGCAGCAGGACATCGACAAATTCCCAAACATGAAGGTCTGGATCGAGCGTGTCGGCAACCGCCCCGCCGTTCAGGTAGGCCGTGCGGTGGCCAGTGAACTGCGCAACGCGCCGCAGAAAGACAAAAACGCTCAGAAGATCCTCTTCGGTCAAAAAGCCGACGATTAATGCCACCAGCCATGGCAAATCGCATCGCAAGTCGCGGTTTGCCATGCTATCAGTCGGCAAACGACCGCTGGAGGGGCATAAAATTTCTCAGCAACTGACGATCCGAAGACCGGACGACTGGCATCTTCACCTGCGCGACGGGGCGATGATGGAGGGGGTTCTGCCGGCATCCCGCGACGTGGCCCGGGCCATCATCATGCCAAACCTTGTGCCGCCCGTGGTAACCGGGGAACAGGCGGCAGCCTACCGGGACCGTATTCTAGCCGCCCTGCCCGAGGGTCAGGATTTCACGCCGTTGATGACGCTCTACCTGACCGAAGACACGTCACCCGATGATGTGGCCGCGGCGCATGCGTCCGGACTGGTGAAGGCGGTGAAACTCTACCCCGCCGGTGCGACGACCAACTCCGCCAGCGGTGTAAAGAACATATCGGCTGTCATGCCGGTCCTGGAGCGCATGGCCGAGATTGGCCTGTCGCTCTGTGTGCATGGCGAGGTCACGGACGCGGATGTGGACATTTTCGACCGTGAAGCCGTGTACATCGACCGGGTCCTTGCCCCACTGCGGCGGAACCTGCCGGAACTGAAAATCACGATGGAGCATGTCACGACATCGGATGGCGTGGATTTCATCAAGGACGGCGCGGAGAACATCGCCGGGACCTTCACGGTTCAGCATCTGGTCCTGAACCGGAATGACATGCTGGTGGGCGGCATACGGCCGCATTTCTACTGCCTGCCCATTCTCAAGCGCATGGATCATCAGAAAGCCTTGCGGGCTGCGGCCACCAGTGGCGATCCCAGGTTCTTCAACGGCACCGACAGCGCACCGCACGCGACGCACACCAAGGAAAACGCCTGTGGCTGTGCCGGAGTGTTCTCCGCACCGGTCGCCGTCGCCTGGATCGCCCAGGTGTTCGAGGAGGAAAACGCGCTGGACAGGCTGGAAGGGTTTCTCTCGCTCAACGGCCCAAAACACTACGGTATGCCCGTCAATGAGGACCGGATCACACTGTCGCGGTCCGACAAGCCCGTGCCGTTTCCCGCTGCGGTGGAAACCGGAGCGGGGCCGGTGACGGTGTTTGACCCTGGCCTGCCGCTATATTGGAAAATCAACGACTGACTGGAGCAAAACGTGTTTGCCAACACCTTCCCTGATGACGCGGAGATGGCGCGTCTGACCGCCAGAATGCTTCTGGAAATAAAGGCCGTACATTTCCGCCCCGAGGAGCCCTACATCCTCACCTCCGGGCTGGCCTCTCCGGTTTACATCGACTGCCGCAAACTCATCTCCTATCCGCGCATACGCTCCGCCCTGATGGATTTTGCCTGCGCAAAACTGATGCGCGATGCCGGGTTCGAGCAGTTCGACGCGATTGCGGGGGGCGAAACCGCCGGCATTCCCTTCGCGGCCTGGATCGCGGAACGCCTCGGCCTGCCGATGCTCTACGTGCGCAAGAAGCCAAAGGGCTTCGGTCGGGACGCGCAGATTGAGGGCAACATCGTCGAGGGTCAGCGGGTTCTGCTTGTTGAGGATCTCACCACCGATGGTGGCTCAAAAATCCGGTTTGCCGAAGCCATCCGCAAGGCCGGTGGTATCTGCGACCACACCCAGGTCGTATTCTACTATGGCATCTTCAAGGGCGCGGAGGACGTGCTGGCGAAGAACGGTCTGAAACTGCACCACCTCGCAACCTGGCACAGCGTCCTCGACGCGGCGGAGGCCGACGGGCATTTCAGCACGGAAAGCCTCTCCTCCGTCCGGTCCTTCCTCGAAGCACCGCTGGAATGGTCGAAAGCCCATGGCGGCGTGGACCGCGTCGCCGAATAGCGCCTGCCCCGCGCGGACAAAGAAGCCGCGCGAGATAATAAATCACGCCACTTGATTTATTATTCGAAATAGGATTTATGGAGCCCAAGACCCGATCACGGGCTCCGTAAAGGTGGAAACGGAACAATCGGCGACCAGGACAATCGACAACACTTGGCCAGGCCAACGGAAAAAATGTCATGATCAACATTTCTGAGACGGCGCATAAACCAAATCTCCAGTCCACCGAACCCGACGTTCTCGCGGCGGAGATTATCGACCGGCTGACCTACAGCGTCGGCAAGGACCGCAGCGTCGCGAACAACAATGACTGGTTGCAGGCAACCATTCTGGTCACCCGCGACCGCACCATCGACCAGTGGATGGAATCCACCCGCGAAACCTACCGTACCGAGGGAAAACGGGTTTACTATCTGAGCCTTGAGTTCCTCATCGGTCGCCTGATGCGCGACGCCGTAACCAATCTTGGCCTGATGGACCCGATGCGCGAGGCTCTTAAAAGCCTGGGCGTGGAGTTCGACGTCATTGCTGAAATGGAGGCCGACGCAGCCCTTGGCAACGGTGGTCTCGGGCGGCTTGCCGCCTGTTTCATGGAGAGCATGGCAACCGTGGGCGTGCCCGCATTCGGCTACGGCATCCGCTACCGCCACGGTCTTTTCAGCCAGCGCATCAAGGACGGCTGGCAGCAGGAATATCCGGAAACCTGGCTCGAGCATGGCAACCGCTGGGAGTTCGACCGCCGCGAATCGGCATATGAGGTCGGCTTCGGCGGCAGCGTCAGTTTCGAGGAAAATGGCGAGGGCAAATACACCTGGCATCCGGCTGAGCGCGTGATTGCCACCGCCTACGACACGCCCATCGTCGGCTGGAAAGCCGAACGCATCAATACGCTGCGCCTGTGGAACGCGGAGCCGGTTGATCCGATCCGCCTCGACGCCTTTAACCGCGGCGACCATATCGGCAGTCTGCATCAGAGCAACCGGGCCGACGCGCTGACCCGCGTCCTCTACCCCGCCGACACGTCCGAGGCCGGTCAGGCCCTGCGCCTGCGTCAGGAGTATTTCTTCTCCTCCGCATCGCTTCAGGACATTCTGCGCCGCCATCATCAGCAGTACGAAACCTTCGACAACCTGCCCGAAAAGGTCGCGGTACAGCTGAACGACACCCATCCGGCGGTTTGCGTAGCCGAACTGATGCGTCTGCTGGTGGACATTTACGGCCTTGAGTTTGGCAAGGCATGGGAGCTGACGACCGGCACCATTGCGTACACCAACCATACGCTTCTGCCCGAGGCTCTGGAAAGCTGGCCTGTGCCGCTCTTCGAGGGCATGCTGCCGCGGAACATGCAGATCATTTACGAGATCAATGCGCGCCTCCTGAAATCCGCACGCAACGAGCATGGCGCATCGGACGATGCCATCCGCGAGATCAGCCTCATCGACGAGAGTGGCGAGCGGCGGGTGCGCATGGGCAATCTCGCCTTCGTTGGCGCACATTCCATCAACGGCGTGTCCGAGCTGCACACCGATCTGATGAAGCAGACCGTGTTCCGCAACCTGCACGAAATGTTCCCGGACCGCATCAATGCCAAAACCAACGGCATCACGCCCCGGCGCTGGCTGACCCAGTGCAACCCCGGACTAACGTCGCTGATCAGCGATACGATCGGTCGGGAGTTTCAGGACGACATTACCCTGTTAAAGGAACTGGAGCCGTATGCCGACGACGCGGCGTTCCAGGAAAAGTTTGCCGCGGCAAAGCGCGAAAACAAGGTCGCCCTGTCCAATCTGGTGCGCGAACGCATGGGTCTGTCGATCAGTCCCGACACCATGTTCGACATCCAGATCAAACGCATCCACGAATACAAGCGCCAGCTTCTGAACATCATTGAGGCCGTGTCCCTCTTCGATCAGATCCGCTCCCACCCCGAAAAGGACTGGGTGCCACGTGTCAAAATCTTCGCGGGCAAGGCGGCGCCGACCTATCACAACGCCAAGCTGATCATCAAACTTGCCAACGACGTCGCCCGGGTCATCAATGCCGATCCAACCGTGCGCGACATTCTCAAGGTTGTGTTCATTCCGAACTACAACGTGAGCCTCGCGGAAATGCTGGTTCCCGCAGCCGACCTGTCCGAGCAGATTTCGACCGCCGGCATGGAGGCGTCCGGAACGGGTAACATGAAGTTTGCCCTCAACGGTGCGCTGACCATCGGTACACTCGACGGGGCCAACGTCGAGATTCGCGAGCAGGTGGGAGAGGACAACATCGTGATCTTCGGCCTGACCGCCGAGGAGGTCGCGGAGAAGCGTGCCAATGGTTACGATCCTCGCGAACTGATTGCCGGCTCGCCGGAGTTGAGCCAGGCCCTGCGCGCCATTGCATCGGGTGTGTTCTCACCGGACGATCCGCACCGCTACCGGGATCTGGTTGAGGGTCTCTATTCCCACGACTGGTTCATGGTTGCCGCCGATTTCGACAGTTTCTCGGAAGCCCAGCGCGAGGTGGATGCCCTTTGGAACGACCCGTCGGTATGGCGAAACAAGACCATTCTGAACACGGCACGCATGGGCTGGTTCTCCTCCGACCGCACAATTCGCGAATATTCCAGAGACATTTGGAACGTCCCGCTGTAGCATGAGTTAAAAGAACAAAGAGGGGGGAAGACGTTGAACAACAGGTCAACCGAAGCAGGAAAGACCGGCGAGCCCGCGTGGATTGGCGAAACTCTGGCGGGAACGTGGTCCAACCCCTTCTCCGTTCTGGGGCTACAGCAGGTCGTCGGCGTCTTCCACGCCAGAACCGTTATTCCGGATGCGAAAACGGTCGAGGCGTTCACGATGGACGACCGCTCCATCGGCACTCTGACAAATCCACATCACCCGGATTTTTTTGAGGGTCCGGTTGATCTGAAAGACCGCGAGCCGGTCAAATACCACGCCAAAAACGACACCGGTGAATGGTGGGTGGTCGATCCCTACAGTTTCGGTCCCGTGCTCGGCCCGATGGATGACTACTTCATCGGCGAAGGCAGCCATCTGCGCCTCTTCGACAAACTGGGCGCCCACCCGATGATGCATGAGGGAGTGACCGGCGTGCATTTCGCCGTGTGGGCTCCAAATGCCAAACGGGTGTCCGTTGTCGGGAATTTCAATCAGTGGAATGGAACGCGGCACGTCATGCGCCTGCGGTCCGATACCGGCATATGGGAGATTTTCCTGCCCGACATCCCGGTCGGTGAGCCGTACAAATTCGAGATACTGGATCATCACGGCAATCTCATGCCGCAAAAGGCCGACCCGTTTGCGGCCCGGTCCGAACTGCGGCCCGCGACCGCATCCATCGTGAACGACCGGATTGACCATGAATGGGGCGATGCCGGGCACCGGGAGTTTTGGGCCAATGCCGACGGACGCCGGCAGCCCATCTCGATCTATGAGGTCCATCCAGGTTCATGGCGGAAGCCCGATGGCGAGGGGTTCCTGTCCTGGGACGAGTTGGCCGATCAGCTGATCCCGTATGTGGTCGACATGGGCTTCACCCATATCGAGTTTCTGCCCATCAGCGAGCATCCCTACGACCCCTCCTGGGGCTACCAGACCACAGGGCTCTATGCACCGACCGCCCGTTTCGGTCCGCCCGAAGGCTTCGCCCGGTTTGTCGACGGGGCACATCGCGCCGGTGTCGGCGTCCTGCTCGATTGGGTCCCTGCGCATTTCCCCACGGATTCTCACGGGCTTGCGTGGTTTGACGGTACGGCACTCTATGAGCACGCTGATCCGCGCCAGGGGTTTCACCCGGACTGGAACACCGCGATCTACAATTTCGGTCGGCGGGAGGTGATCAGCTTTCTGATCAACAACGCCCTGTTCTGGGCCGAATACTACCATGTGGACGGGCTGCGCGTGGATGCGGTCGCCTCGATGCTCTATCTCGATTACTCCCGCAAGGAAGGTGAGTGGATCCCGAACCGCGAGGGCGGACGGGAAAACCTCGAGGCCGTTGAGTTTCTGCGCAACATGAACAAGGCGGTCTATGCCAGCACGCCGGGCTTCATGACCATTGCGGAGGAAAGCACCTCCTGGCCCAAGGTCAGCCATCCGGTCCATGAGGGCGGTCTGGGCTTTGGCTACAAATGGAACATGGGTTTCATGCACGACACGCTGAAATACATGTCCCTCGATCCGATCCACCGCCAGTATCACCACAATGAGCTGACGTTTGGCCTGCTATATGCGTTCTCCGAAAACTTCGTACTTCCGCTCAGCCATGATGAGGTCGTACACGGCAAGGGATCGCTGCTGACCAAAATGTCCGGCGAAGGGGCGGACAAGTTTGCCAACCTGCGGGCCTATTACGCCTTCATGTGGGGCTATCCGGGCAAGAAGCTGCTCTTCATGGGTCAGGAATTCGCCCAGGGCCGGGAATGGTCCGAAGAACGCTCTCTCGACTGGCACCAGACCGACATCCCACCGCATCGCGGTGTCCAAAACCTCGTTCGCGATCTCAACCGCCTCTACCGGGATACTCCGGCGCTGCATGAGCGCGACTGCGAGGGTGAGGGCTTCGAGTGGCTGATCGCCGACGACAACCGCAATTCGGTCTATGCCTGGCTGCGCAAATCGCCCGGCCGGCCGCCGGTCGCGGTCATCTCGAACTTCACGCCGGTGGAACGCTCAGGATACGGCGTCCCGCTTCCCCATGAGGGTGAATGGCGGGAGATCCTGAACACGGACGCCTCTACCTATGAGGGCGGCGGACGCGGAAATATGGGTGCGGTCACCGCAAAAACGGAAAACGGCGCAACCGCAGCCGCGGTGACGCTGCCACCACTTTCGACAATCTGGCTTGAATTCACCGGAGCGACGAACACAGAATAAAAGAGTAAACAGGGGGAAACGTTTTGCAGCGACCAAACCAACCACTAGCCCGTGACGCCATGGCATATGTTCTGGCGGGAGGCCGCGGGAGCCGACTCAAGGAACTCACCGACATACGTGCAAAACCGGCCGTGTATTTTGGGGGAAAGACACGGATCATCGATTTCGCACTGTCAAACGCGCTCAATTCCGGCATCCGGCGTATCGGCGTCGCATCCCAGTACAAGGCCCACTCCCTGATCCGCCACCTGCAGCGCGGCTGGAACTTCTTCCGTCAGGAACGCAACGAGGGTTTCGACATTCTGCCCGCCTCCCAGCGGGTATCCGAGACGCAGTGGTACGAGGGCACGGCCGACGCGGTCTACCAGAATACCGACATTATTGAGGGCTACGCGCCCGAATACATGGTGATCCTGGCCGGTGACCACATCTACAAGATGGATTACGAGCTGATGCTCCGGCAGCATGTGGACAGCGGTGCTGATGTGACCGTGGGCTGTCTCGAGGTCCCGCGCATGGAAGCCGCCGCGTTCGGCGTCATGCATGTGGATGAGGAGGACCGGATCACGGATTTCGTTGAAAAACCGGCCGATCCGCCTGGTATTCCCGGCGATCCCGACATGGCGCTGGCCTCCATGGGTATCTACGTCTTCCACACCAAATTCCTCATGGACCTGCTGCGCCGGGATGCCGACGATCCGAATTCCAGCCGCGACTTCGGCAAGGATCTGATCCCGTATATCGTGCAAAACGGCAAAGCCGTCGCGCATCGCTTCAGCCAGTCCTGTGTCCGGTCCAGCAAGGAGGCTGAGGCCTACTGGCGCGATGTGGGGACCGTCGATGCCTATTGGGAAGCTAATATCGACCTCACGGACGTGACGCCGGAACTCGACCTCTATGACCGGGACTGGCCCATCTGGACCTACTCCGAAATCACCCCGCCGGCCAAGTTCGTCCATGACGAGGAAGGGCGCCGCGGCGCGGCCGTGTCGTCCCTTGTGGCAGGTGACTGCATCATCTCCGGGGCCTCGCTCTCGCGCAGCCTTCTGTTCACCGGCGTCAGGGCGAATTCGTTTTCGCAGCTGCATGAGGCCGTGCTTCTACCAGACACGGTAATCTCGCGGAACGTGAAACTGACCAAGGTGGTCGTGGATCGCGGCGTGGTCATCCCTGAGGGTCTGGTCGTCGGTGAGGATCCGGAACTGGATGCCAAGCGTTTCCGGCGCACGGACAGCGGGGTCTGCCTCATAACCCAGCCCATGATCAACAAACTGGACCTGTAAGCACATGAAAGTACTGGCCGTCACATCCGAGATCTATCCGCTTGTCAAAACCGGCGGCCTTGCGGATGTGGCGGGCGCCCTGCCCTCCGCTCTTGCGGGCCTCGGTGTTGAGGTGCGTACGCTGGTGCCTGGCTATCCATCGGTCATGTCGCGTTTGGACGGGACAACGCCGGCGGCGAAGGCACTCAACGTGCTCGGCGTGGACTGCAGGCTGGTACAGGCGACCGTTGAGGGCCTGAAACTCATCGTGCTCGATGCCCCCGCGCTGTTTGACCGGCCGGGCGGGCCGTATAATGGCCCGGATGGCAAGGATCATCCTGACAACTGGCATCGCTTCGCGGTGCTGTCCATGACGGCGGCGCTTGTCGCCGGCGGCGCGCTGGACGACTTCACACCGGACCTCGTCCATGCCCATGACTGGCAGGCCGCGATGGCTCCGGCTTATCTGCGGTTCGCGAAAATTGACAAACCCTCGGTCATTACCATCCACAACATGGCCTTCCAGGGTCAGTTTCCGGCCCGGATTTTCTCCGGACTACAGCTTCCGCCCGAAGCCTTTTCAATCGACGGCGTTGAGTATTACGGCGGCGTTGGCTTCCTGAAAGCCGGCATCCAGAACGCCAGCGCCGTAACGACCGTAAGCCCGACCTACGCACGTGAGATAACCACGCCCGGCTTCGGCATGGGTCTGGACGGGCTGATCAATTCCCGCTCCGCCGATCTGCACGGGATCGTCAACGGCATCGAAACCGAGACCTGGGATCCCGCCAGCGACGGCCGCCTTGAAAAGACATACACCTCCCGCACCCTGAAGGGCCGCGCCATCAACCGCCAGGCAACTGCCAAACGCTTTGGCCTTGAGGATGACAACAGCCCGCTCTTCGTGGTGATCAGCCGCCTGACCTGGCAGAAGGGCATCGACCTTTTGGCCGAGGTCACACCGGATCTGGTCGCGGCGGGCGCAAGGCTCGCGGTTCTGGGAACCGGCGATGCCATGCTCGAGGGACGTTTCCTCGAACTCTCCGCGGCCTTTCCCGGACGGGTCGGCGCCATTATCGGTTATGACGAAAACCTGGCCCACCTTCTGCAGGGCGGCGGCGATGCCATTCTGATCCCCTCGCGTTTCGAACCCTGCGGGCTCACGCAGCTCTATGGCCTGCATTACGGCTGTGTACCGGTCGTTGCCCGCACCGGCGGGCTTGCCGATACGGTGGTTCATGCCAATACGGCCGCGCTCAACGCTGGTGTTGCCACAGGTATCGTCCACGCACCGGACAGCGCCAACGCCCTGCGCCAGGCCGTGCTTGAGGCCGTCAGCCTCTACGGCGATGCCAAATGCTGGGCCAACATGCAGCGCCAGGGCATGAAGGCCGATGTTTCCTGGCAGCGAAGCGCGGCTGCCTATGCCGAACTCTACGCCTCCCTGCTCAACTGAACTGAACGGAATCACCGAAGATGATCAAGACGGTCAGCACGACAGCTTTCGACGACCAGAAACCCGGCACGTCCGGCCTGCGCAAGAAAGTCCGGCATTTTCAGCAGACCAACTATGTCCAGAACTTCATCCAGTCGATCTTCGACAGTCTGGAGGGTTTTGAGGGCAAGACCCTGGTGATCGGCGGCGACGGCCGCTACTTCAACCGTGAGGTCATCCAGACCGCCATCAAGATGGCCGCGGTCGCCGGGTTCGGTCGCGTGCTGGTGGGCAAGGGAGGTATTCTGTCCACGCCCGCCGCCTCGAACGTGATCCGCAAATACGCCGCGTTTGGCGGCATCATCCTCTCCGCCAGCCACAATCCCGGCGGACCGGACGAGGATTTTGGCATCAAGTACAATATTGGCAACGGCGGTCCGGCCCCGGAGGGCATCACCGACAAAATCCACGCCAACACGAAATCCATCACCGAGTACACAATTCTCGACGCGCCCGATCTCGATCTGGACGCGCAGGGCACACAGACGCTCGGCGACATGACGGTGGAGGTGATCGACCCGGTCGCGGATTATGCCGAACTGATGGAAAGCCTGTTCGACTTCCCGGCCATCCGCGCGATGTTTGAGGGTGGCTTCACCATGTCGTTCGACGCGATGAGCGCCGTGACCGGCCCCTACGCAACCGAAATTCTCGAAAACCGCCTCGGCGCTCCGAAGGGCACGGTCGTCAATGGAACACCGCTCGAGGATTTTGGCGGGCACCATCCGGACCCGAACCTTGTCCATGCCAAGGAACTCTATGACCGTATGATGGCCGACGACGCTCCGGATTTCGGCGCGGCCTCGGACGGGGATGGCGACCGCAACCTGATCATTGGCCGGGGCATCTTCGTGACACCCTCCGATTCACTCGCACTTCTCGCGGCAAACGCGCATCTGGCGCCGGGCTACGCAAAAGGTCTCGCCGGGATCGCACGCTCCATGCCGACCAGCGGCGCGGCCGACCGTGTGGCGGAGGCGCTTTGCATCGAGATTTACGAGACCCCGACGGGCTGGAAATTCTTCGGCAACCTGCTCGACGCGGGCAAGGCCACGATCTGTGGCGAGGAAAGTGCCGGCACGGGCTCCGACCACGTCCGGGAGAAAGACGGTCTGTGGGCCGTGCTGCTCTGGCTCAACATCCTCGCGGTCCGGAAGGAACCGGTGAAGGACATCGTCACCGCGCACTGGGCCAAATACGGTCGCAACCAGTACACCCGCCATGACTACGAGGCGGTCGAGACGGATGCCGCGAATGGCCTGATGGATGCGCTGCGCGGTCGCCTCGCCGACCTGCCCGGCACCACGGTTGCGGACCTCACCGTCGCAACGGCGGATGATTTTTCCTATCACGACCCCGTTGACGGCTCGGTCAGCAAAAACCAGGGCGTCCGCATCGGCTTTGAGGATGGCAGCCGGGTGGTCTTCCGCCTATCAGGAACCGGCACGTCGGGCGCGACGCTGCGGGTTTATCTTGAAAAGCTCGACACCGGTCCAGGCAGCGCCGAACGCGAGACCCAGGCCGCACTTGCCGATGTTATTGCGGCTGCCGACGAACTGGCCGGGATCAAATCCCGCACCGGGCGCGATGCGCCTGACGTGATCACCTGAGCGTGGGTTTTCCTCCCGAGACGGTGCCGCTCGGCGCGGTGGCCGATGCAGATGGCGTGCGGTTCGCCGTTTGGTCGGGCACGGCTGAACGTATGTGGGTGTGCCTGTTTGACGCGGACGACAGGGAGAGCCGCGTTGAGCTTGAACGCGACGGCAATGGCATATTCTCCACCCATGTCGCCGGTCTTCGGTCCGGCGCGCGCTACGGGTTTCGGGCGGATGGCCCCTGGGAGCCTGACCGCGCTCAACTGTTTGATCCGGCAAAACTGCTGACCGACCCCTATGCCACCGGCCTCGACCGGCGCTACGCCTGGGATCCGCGCCTTGCTCTCGGGCGGGACCAGGCGGTGGATACGGCAGGGCTGGTCCCAAAATCCGTGGTCGGGGAGGCCCACCCCCCGGTCACGCAGCAGCCTCCGGTGTTTGAGCCAGGCGGCCTGATCTATGAACTCCACGTGCGCGGCGTCACAATGCTGCACCCGGAAATTCCGGAGGACCAACGCGGAACGGTCGCGGCGCTGGCCCATCCTTCGGTGATCGACCATCTGCGGAAGATCGGTGTGAGTGCCGTGGAGTTGATGCCGGTAACGGCCTGGATCGACGAACGCCATCTGGCGCCGCTCGGCCTGACCAATGCCTGGGGCTACAACCCGGTGGCCTTTATGGCCCTCGAACCCGGTCTCTGCCCCGGCGGTATAGCGGAGCTGCGCGACACGGTCGCCAAACTCCGCGCGGCGGGCATTGGCACGATCCTCGACGTGGTTTTCAACCATACGGGCGAGAGCGACCGCTTCGGCCCCACCCTCTCCCTGCGTGGTCTCGATGCCGCGGCCTATTATCGCCACGACGCGGACGGCAACCAGATCAACGACACCGGCACCGGCAACACCCTGGCCTGCGACCACCCGATGATGCGGCGGCTGATCCTCGATTCCCTGCGCCACTTTGTAACCCAGGCGGGCGTTGACGGTTTCCGCTTTGATCTCGCCCCCATCATCGGCCGCAGCGCCACGGGGTTTGACCCAAATGCGGAAATTTTCCGCGAGATATCCGCCGATCCGGTTCTGTCCGACCGTGTCATGATCGCGGAGCCGTGGGACATTGGGCCGGGCGGCTACCAGCTGGGCAACTTCCCCGACAATTTCCTCGAATGGAATGACAGCTACCGCGACAGCGTCAGGCGTTTCTGGAAGGGCGACCCGATAACCCCGGGCGAATTCGTGACCGGAATTGCCGGCTCACACGACTGCTTCACCGGCCGGGAAACCCGCACTGTCAACTTCATCGCCGCCCATGACGGCTTTTCACTGGCCGATCTCACCGCCTATCAACGCAAACACAACGACGCGAACGGTGAGGAAAACCGTGACGGACATGGTGAAAACCATTCGTGGAACAATGGCGTGGAGGGCGAGACGCGCGACGCGGGGGTCATTGCGGCCCGAAAACGTGACATCATGGCGCTGCTCTCGACGCTGTTTGCCTCGCGCGGCACCATCATGCTCACCGCCGGCGACGAAATGGGGCGGACGCAGCAGGGCAACAACAACGCCTATGCCCAGGACAATGAGATCACCTGGATCAACTGGGACGGACTTGATCCCGACCTGCTGGACCACACCGCGTCCCTCTCGCGACTGCGTGCTGGGAACCCCGCGCTGTCCGACGCAAGGTTTCTAACGGGCGAGACGGATATTACCGGCACGCCGGACGTGTCATGGCATCGCATCGACGGCGGACCGAAGGAGACCCCGCACTGGGATGACTGGCAGGGACAGATCGTGGTGATGGTTCTGGCCCGCGGCGATGGCTCGCGGATCGCCGTCGCATTCAACCGCTCCCATGACGCGGTTGAGGTGACGCTGCCGGACCGTGAGGGTTGGAACTGGGACGAAAACCCGACTGAACTCGCCGCGCGGTCCGTCGCGTTCCACGTGGAAAGGCCTGGGGACTGAGGGCTTACCCGGCCCCCTCGGCCGCCTCGCGCAGTTCCTCAAGCTCCAGCCATTCCTCTTCCGCAGCCGCCAGAGCCTCCTGACGCTGGACCAGAGCCTTGCTGGCCTTGGCGAATTTCTCCGGCTGGCTTGAAAACAGGTCCGGATCGGCCAAAAGCCCTTCGAGTTTGGCAATTTCCTGCGACAGGCGCTCCATCTCGTCAGGCAGTTCCTTAAGCCGATGGCTCTGGGTAAAGCTCAGGCCCGATGCCGGTTTCTTTTCCTTCCTGCGCGGTTCCGGTTTCGATGATTTCGACGATTTGGCCGGAGCCGCCGCGGCGGCTGTTGCCTTCCGCTGCGAGCGGTAATCGCTCCATCCCCCGGCGTAGACCGTCGCCCGCCCGTCGCCTTCCATGGCAATGGTGGTGGTTGCGATCCGGTCTACAAAATCACGGTCATGGCTGATCAGAATGACCGTGCCTTCGTAATCCGAAATCAGCTCCTGAAGCAGATCGAGCGTCTCGATATCCAGATCATTCGTCGGCTCGTCGAGGATCAGCAGGTTGCTCTCCCGCGCCATGAGCCGGGCCAGCAAAACCCGGGCCTTTTCCCCACCGGACAGGGCGGAAACCGGCCCGCGCACCTGCCCCTCGTCGAACAGAAAATCCTTGAGGTAGCCCACCACATGACGCGGCGTCCCCCGAACCAGAACCTGGTCGCTGCTGCCGGAAACACCAATCTCGGAATCACCGTTCAGCGTCTCCCAAAGGCTGGCATCGGGATCGAGCGCCGAGCGGTTCTGGTCAAACACCGCTGGCAACAGGTTCGTGCCCAGCCGCACCCTGCCCTGATCCGGCTCCAGATCACCGGTCAGAATGTTCAAAAGCGTGGTTTTACCCACACCGTTTGGCCCAACTATCGCCAGGCGTTCACCCCGGTTCACCTTGAGAGTGAAGTCGCTGACGATCTTCCGGTCGCCAAAGGATTTGGCAACTTCCACCGCCTCAACCACCAGCTTACCCGAGCGGGTCGTGCTCTCGAACTCCATTTTGGCCGTGCCGGTCCGCGCGATCTGCGAGGCCCGTTCCGCGCGCAACTCGCCCAGACGCCGCACCCGGCCCTGGTTGCGTTTGCGCCGTGCGGATATGCCTTCCACGGCCCAGCGGGCCTCGGCCTTGATCAGGCGATTGAGCTTGTGCCGTTGTAGTTCCTCCTCCTCAAACACCTGGTCGCGCCATTCCTCGAAATGGGCGAAGCCTTTTTCGAGCCTGCGCACCTCACCCCGGTCCACCCAGAGCGTCCGGTCGGTCAGGTTGCGCAGAAACGCGCGGTCATGGCTGATGCAGACAAACGCCGTCGCGGTCTCCGCCAGGTGTTTTTCCAGCCAGAATATCGCCTCGATATCCATATGGTTGGTCGGCTCATCGAGCAGCAGCAGATCCGGGGCCTGTGCCAGTACCCGCGCCAGCGCCGCCCGGCGCCGTTCACCACCGGAGGCGGCCCTGGGGTCCTGATCGCCCGCGAGTTTCAGCCCTTCCAGCGCCATTTCCGCCCGCCACTGATCCCCGTGATCGAGATCGGCCGTGGCGAAATCCATCAGCGTGTCGAAGCCCGCAAAATCAGGCTCCTGGGACATCAGTCCAACGCTCATGCCCGGACGCAGAAACCGCTCGCCATCATCGGGCTGCACGAGCCCCGCCAGGATGCGCATGAGCGTGGATTTACCCGAGCCGTTACGCCCCACAAGGGCGATCCGTTCGCCCACGTGAATCGCAAGCGACGCGTCCTTCAGCAGGGGGTTGCCACCAAAGGTCAGGTGAATGTCGGACAGTGTCAGAATGGGAGGTTCGGCCATTTGCAACGCCCTAAGCCCGCGGACCGGTGCCGTCAACAGGCGCGCGGCTCACGGACCACTTGCCACCCTGCCGGGCAACGCATAGAACGCCCTCTACGTTGAAATTTACCGGTCAGGTTTCTCCCATGCTGAATTCCTTCCGCACGAAAAAATCGAACGTGCTTGCCTGGGCTCTGATGGTCCTGCTCATCATCGGTCTGGCGGGTTTCGGAATTGGCGCGGGCGGCGGCCTGTCGAGCAGTTCCGTAGCCAAAGTTGGCGACCGCGACATCTCGGCCCAGGAGTACGCCCGGGCCTTTGACAGCGAGCTTCGCGCCATTTCCCAGCAGTTCGGCCGCACCCTGACGGTTGAGGAGGCCCGCGCACTGGGTCTCGACCGCAACACCCTGACACGGCTCGTTAACGAACGCGCCCTCTCCGGGGAGGCCGACCGCCTGGGCCTGTCCACCGGCGACGATCTGGTCCGCGAACGGCTCGAGGGCATCCCCGGCTTTCAGGGCAGCGAAGGCTTTGACCGCGACGCCTATGCGTTTTTCCTCGACCGCAGCGGCCTGAGCGCCTCCGAGTTTGAGAGCAGCCTCCGTGAAGAGGCGACACGCACCCTTCTCGTCACCGGTTTGAGCGCGGGCACGGTCGTACCCGACACCGCCGCCCGGACCCTCCTGGAGTATGCGGGCGAAAAACGCGGGTTTTCCTGGGTTCGCCTCAACTCCGGCCTGCTTGAAGAACCGGTAGCGGAGCCTGACGACGCCGCGCTCGCCACCTGGCATGAGGAACACCCCGGGCTTTACACCAGCCCGGTCACGCAAAAACTCAGCTATGCCGCCGCCATTCCGGAGGAGGTTGCCGCCGATACCGAAATCTCCGAGGAGGAACTTCAGGCGGAATACGAGGCCCGCAAGGACACGCTCGGCACACCGGAACAGCGCTTCCTCGACCGCATCGGCTTTGGAACGATGGAGGAGGCAACGGAGGCCAAATCCCGTCTCGACAGTGGCGACGCCGGGTTTGATGAGGTCGCGACCGAACGCGGGCTCTCCATATCCGACACCGAACTGGGTCTGGTCACGGCGCTCGAGATCGACCAGCGCGCCCGCGAAGCCGTATTCAGCGCAGATGGTCCAGGCATTATCGGCCCGGTCGAAACCGATCTCGGCCCCGCGATCTACCGGGTCAACGCCGTCATCGCGGAGCAGACCGTGAGCTTCGAGGAAGCCAAAGAGGACATCCGTCAGGAACTTGCCACCGAACTGGCCCGCTCGCAGATTCTCGAGGAAATCCGCCTGATCGACGACCTGATCGCCGGCGGCGCCCGCCTTGAGGAAATCACCGAAGAGACGATCATGCGGGCCGGCAGCATCGCGCTGAACGCAAACACCACCGGCGGCCTCTCCGATGACCCCGCCTTCCGCGATCTGGCAGCCAACGCCCGCAAGGGCGAAGAAACCGACCTGGCTGAGCTTGAGGGCGGTGGCCTCGTAACGGTTCGGCTTGAGGAAACGGTTCCGGCCTCCCTCATTCCGCTGGCGGAGGTCCGCGACCAGGTTGAGGCCGACTGGAAAGCCGACGCAACCCGCAAAGCCCTGACCGCCCAGGCTGAGCAGTATGCCGAAGCCATCGCATCCGGTGAAAGCCTCGAGAGCGTAGCCGAAGGCCCAGGTCTCACAGTGGAAATCTCCGAGCCCGTCACCCGCAACGATGTCGTTCCCGGCCTGCCACCGCGTCTGCTGGCCGATGTCTTCACTCTGGAAGACGGCGATACCGCGATCATTCCCGATGGTGACGGTGTCATTCTGGTTCAGCTGACCTCCATCGAGGCCGCGGATCCGGAGGACGAAACCACCGCGGGCATTGAGGAGTCCATCACGCAGCAGATTTCCGACATGGCCGCCGTAGACCTGCTGACGCTTTACAACGCGGCGGTCCGCGACAGTATCGGCGTGACCGTCAACCAGGGTCTGATCGACTCCACCCTTTCCCAGTTCTAACGGCAGAGACAATGCAGCTTACCCCTGATCTCAACACGTTTTCCGAAGGTTTTGACGCGGGGGAAAACCAGGTGGTCTGGACACGGCTTGTGGCCGATCTGGACACACCGGTGTCGCTGATCCTGAAACTGACCGAGGCCGGACAGAACAGCTTCCTGCTTGAATCCATCACCGGCGGCGACACGCGGGGCCGCTACTCCTTCGTCGGCATGAAACCGGACCTGATCTGGGAATGCCGCGGCAACAGGGCGCGCCTCAACCGCTCCGCCCGGTTCGACCCGGACGCCTGGGAAGAGGAAACCGCACCGCCGCTTGAGAGCCTGCGTTCCCTGATCGCGGAATGCGCCATCCCGTCCTCCGGCCAGCTTCCGGACAAACATGCAGGGCTCTATGGCTATCTGGGCTACGACATGGTCCGCCTTGTGGAGGACCTGCCCGACGTCAATCCCGACCCGATTGGCGTCCCCGACGCCATCATGATCCGTCCCTCCGTGGTGCTGATCGTCGATGGTGTGAAGGGCGACGTGATCGTTGTCAGCCCCGCCTGGGCCTCCTCCGGCCTGAGCGCCAGGGCCGCCTACGCACAGGCCGCCGAGCGTGTCATGGATGCCGTGCGCGATCTCGACCGCAGACCCGGTTACCTTAGCAACGACGCATCCGACACGAAGGCCCTGCCCGAGCCGGTGTCCAACACCACCTACGAGCGCTACTGCGAAATGGTCGAGACGGCCCAGGACTACATTCGCGCCGGAGACATATTCCAGGTGGTCCCCAGTCAGCGATGGGCCCAGGAATTCCCGCTCCCGCCCTTCTCCCTCTATCGCGCTCTGCGGCGGACCAATCCGTCGCCCTACATGTTCTATTTCAACTTCGGGGATTTCCAGGTCGTGGGCGCCAGCCCCGAAATCCTCGTGAGGGTCAAGGACCGGAAGGTCACTATCCGCCCCATCGCCGGCACCCGCCCCCGCGGCGCCACGGCGGCGGAGGACCTGGAACTGGAGAAGGACCTGCTCGCCGACCAGAAAGAACTTTCCGAGCATCTCATGCTGCTCGATCTCGGGCGCAACGACGTGGGTCGTGTGGCGAAAATCGGCACGGTAGACCCCGATGAGCAGTTCATCATTGAACGCTACAGCCACGTCATGCACATCGTCTCCAACGTCAACGGCGAGCTGGCGGAAGAACAAGACGCCCTGTCCGCCCTCCTGGCCGGCCTCCCGGCGGGTACGGTGTCGGGCGCGCCAAAGGTGCGGGCCATGGAGATCATCGACGAGCTGGAAAGCGAAAAGCGTGGCGTCTATGGCGGCGGCGTCGGCTATTTCGGCTCACAGGGCGACATGGACATCTGCATCGCACTGCGCACCGCCGTTCTGCGCGACGGAACGCTCTACGTTCAGGCGGGCGGCGGTGTTGTGCATGACAGCGAACCGGACGCCGAGTACATGGAAACCGTCAACAAATCGAAGGCGCTGATGCAGGCGGCCAAAGACGCGCATCTCTTCACCAGCGGACGCGGCGGCGGGAACTGAGAGCCCGATTTAAGTCTGCAACACTGCCTTTAATTCGGGAAGACAGGTCAGGTGGAGACGCGCCTTGGATCACGTCTCCACGGTATATAGCCCATTCTTTCGATTACCTTGATCGAATGAGATCATTTCTTGTTTGACACGCATGACGTGGTACCCTCGACGGATTGATCGCCGGGGGCAAAAATGATTTCGGAAGCAGAGGACGAGGGCGCACAGGACGGCCAGGTGATTGCCGATGCCGTCGCGCGGTTGCGCAAACGCGGGCAAAACGCGGGCCGGATTGCGTCCCTCACGATGGTCGCGCTGATACTGATCGTGTTGCTGGCGTTGTCTTTCTATTTGGGCGCGCCGATTTACCGGTTTGTGATCGACGGGCGCGTGCAGTTTCTGGATTCCAGCATAGAAACCGGGGAAGCCACAATCGAACGGCTGGAAGAGGAACGGGAGGGGATTAGAGATAGGCTAGCGACGGCACTAGAACGCACCGGGGCAAAGATTCTGGATTCAGCAGGAGACCACATTGGGCCAATTGTGACTCTACCAGATGGAGCAACGATCATTGCAAGCACAATTGATGGTGTCATATTGCGCTCGTTGGATGGAGGCACTGGTTGGGAGCCAGTGTTCGAGAACGATAGGCTCGCCATTTCGCAGATGCTAGCTCTAACCAACGGAGTAACAATAATTGCAAGCGCAAGTGACGGCAGTATGCTGCGCTCCATCAATTCGGGTGCGGACTGGCAGTTAGTTTTGGAGGGCAACGGGCCTGTCGTCTGGCAGCTTCTGGCCCTGTCCGATGGGGGCACGGTTCTGGCGGGAGACCTATTTGGTAACATTCTGCGATCTTCCAATCGCGGCTTAGATTGGAATTTGGTTAGGGAAGGCAACGGGATTAGCATCGAAATGCTTCAGGCCCTCTCCGATGGCGTGACGGTTTTTGCAAGCGACGACAATGGCAACATTTTCCGATCCGTGAATAGCGGATTGAAGTGGGAAAAGGTTTGGGAGGACAACGAGCAAAGATTCTGTTGTGAAGTGCGGATCGTGGCATTGTCGGACGTGGCGACAGTTTTGGCGGCCGAAAAAGGTGGCAATATATTACGATCGTCAAATGGCGGCCTGGATTGGGAAACGGTTTATGAGGTCACAGGGTCCACCACGACGCGGCATTTGGCCCTGTTAGGCGGAACGACGGTTCTCGCCGACGACGGGTATGGCGGCATCTTGCGTTCTTCGAATGGAGGTTTGGACTGGTGACTAGTGCGAGAAGGCGGCGAAGAAGCCACGGTCTTGCGTCTTCTCGTGTTGCCTGACGGAGAGACGATCCTTGCAGGTGCTGGAAATGGCAGCATTTTGCGTTCGTCTAACGCCGGTTTGGATTGGAAACCGGTTTGGAAGGAAGATTTTGTGGGTATTCACCAGTTTCTGGCCCTTTCAGGCGGAGAAACGGTTTTTGCTACGGGCTTTACTGGAGGCATATTAAGCTCATTGAATAACGGTGAAGACTGGGAGTCGGTTCGGATCAAGGTCGGATTCAATTGGATGGTACCGCATTTAGGGGCGCTGTCCGACGGAAAAACTGTTCTGGCCAGAGGAGAAAGTGGAGGTATTGTTATGTTGCCTCCACCACAGGCAGAAACATTGACCACGCTTGAATTATTGCCCGGATCGTCAGGAAATAGTGAATTACTGACTGAAGCTGCCCCCGTTTCAGCGGACACCTAAGCGGTTTCGGTTTTGGCTCTGATGAACTCGCGAGGCGATTTCCATTTTAGGCCGCTGTGTGGGTGGTTCTCGTTATAGTCTTCGATCCAGTCTCCTATCAATGGCAGCACGGTTTTGGCGTTGGGCAATGGATTCACGCGGACGTAGTCGCGCTTTAGCGTCTTCACAAAAGCCTCTGACATACCGTTGGATTGCGGGCTTTTGACCGGCGTGAAGCAGGATTTCAGGCCGAGTTGTTGCGCAAAGATGCGGGTTTCTTTGGCAGTGTAGGCGCTGCCGTTGTCGGACAGCACCTCTACCTGTTCCGGGGTGCGGTGTGTGCTGAACCTCCGTTCGACAGCTTCGAGCAGCATGTCGCGCACATCCGACCCGCTGATCCCGGCATTCGCCACAGCCCGCCACGAGATGATCTCGCGGTCGTGGGCATCAATGAGGAAAGCCAGGCGGATGATATCGCCGTTCCAGCAAGCGAACTCCAGGCCATCGCTACACCAACGCAGGTTCGACCGCATCATGATGACTTTGCCATCGTGGGTGCGCTCGGGTCGATCATAGCCGGATCGCTGTAGCAGCAGGTTGTTGCGCTCCATGATCCGGTAAACCCGCTTGTGATTGACCGCAGGAAGGCCTTCAGAACGCAGCTGCCGGTTCAGAATGGCGGTAATTCGGCGGTATCCATAGGTCGGGCGCCTCGCCACCAACGCCTGGATGCGCGGCAGGACCACCGCGTCCTGGGCTTTATGGTAGCCCCGACGCGGCTTTGCGTTCCCGTTCACCCGGACATGCAGGTTGGAACGGGACACCCCCAATGTCGTTGCCACCGCCTTCATGGGGAACCGTCCCGTCTGAGCGATTGCGCAAGCAAGGTCGGTTTTTTTGAGCGGCTCTTTTCCAGCGCTTCCTTCAGGATTTCGTTCTCGAGCGTCTTGCGCCCGAGCTGGCGTTCAAGTTCCCGGATACGAGCTTCCATATCACGGACCGTCCTGTTCCCGGTGACGCTATCATCTGCGGCCACGGCGATGCTTCCTCCTTCGAGCATGAGCTTGCGCCAACGATACAGCAGATTGGGAGCCACGCCATTGCGACGCGCAACGGCTGAAATGCTCTCCCCCTCAAACATTGTCTCTTCCACGATCCGCAGCTTCTCTGCCGCAGACCAGCGCCGACGGCGGCCGCCATCGGTAATTATTTCAATCTCAGACATCAGAATGTGCTTAAGGCTATCCTTAAGCCTCCTTGGTCAAGCCAAGGTGTCCGGTCGAAATGGGGGCCAGTTCACTGACTTGGTATCAGGACAATGTCGATTCAGTGACCCGCGCCCAACCGCTCCTCGCAGCATATCCAGAGGAAATCAGGCGCAACCGGGATTTTTTGGTCAATGCGGAGGCGGCCCTCGCCGAGGACCTGGAAAGTCTTGCCAAGGTGCAAAGCGGGCAGGCGGATATTGATGCAGAGCGGGGATCCTTTGAGGGGTTCATGGCCGCCTGCCGCCGGGCTGCGGACGGTACGGAGGTAACCGCCACATGCGTCGAGATGTATCGAGAGGCCAATGGTACGGCCGCGCGGTCCGTGCCCCTTATCCTTTCTGAAACGGTGCCCCAGGGTATTCTGCTGCTGTTTTTGTTGGCGACCCTGTCGGGCCTTTACCGCTACAATACCCGCATGGCCGGGTTTCATCACGCACGGGCGGATGTTCTTGAGCTGATGTCGGAGCGCGGACTCCAGATGGACCGGCTTCCGGTGCTGACGCAGATTCTGGCAGCGGACGGCGTGGATTTCCGAAATGTCAACACGCCAACGGACCAGGCGGTGGAGATCGTCCATGCCGCCCTGGCGAGGGGGAAGTGAGCGGGGGTTTTGCGACATGCAGACAGACACTTTCCATCGCATTTCGATAGAGCTCCGCCAAAAGCAGCGTCAAAAATCCGGACGGAACAGCGAGGGCGAGTTGGTACTGCCCTCCGGGAT
This sequence comes from Amaricoccus tamworthensis, assembly GCF_049800875.1. Classification (NCBI taxonomy): domain Bacteria; kingdom Pseudomonadati; phylum Pseudomonadota; class Alphaproteobacteria; order Rhodobacterales; family Paracoccaceae; genus Amaricoccus; species Amaricoccus tamworthensis. The sequence continues at coordinate 282,851 of NZ_JBNAFV010000001.1, forward strand.
CTCAACGGTTGTGGGCGCGAGGCTGTGGTCCCGCAATCCCTCAACGGGCGTTGACTGACGGTCGATATCCACCAGAGGCTGCGGCGATTTCACATCCGGCAAGAGCTCGGTCACCGTCGGCGCCACGGGATGCTCGATCTCCTCAGGCTGCGTGACAGGTACCGTGGGGCCGGCGACCTCCAGCTCCGGATCAGGCACCGTGTAGACAAACAGCGGAAACCGCATGGACAGCAGGAAAATGGCCGCAATCACCAGAACGCAGCCGGTCAGCACACCAAGCCAAAAACTGTTTCTGAGCCACCCAAAAACCACTGAACCAAATCCTTCCCGACGATGTCCTGTCCGCAAGCTTCCCCTTGACCCTGCCCGAGTAACGGGGCCATGTATGGCGCCGGAGCGATATTGCACAATTCAGACTGCTCCGGAAGGGGAATGCCATGTTGCTGTTGATCGATAATTACGACAGCTTCACCTGGAATCTGTACCACTACATTGGCGAGTTGGGAGCGGAAACCGTGGTGAAGCGCAACGACAGCATCACGGTGCAGCAGGCCCTGGACATGCAGCCCACGGCCATCATCCTCTCGCCCGGCCCCTGTGACCCGGACCGCGCCGGGATATGTTTGGACCTGATCGAGGCCGTCAAAACCACCGGAACACCGCTCTTTGGGGTCTGTCTTGGGCATCAGTCCATTGGACAGGCCTTCGGCGGTAAGGTCGTCTCGGCCGACGCCATCATGCACGGCAAGATGGGACACATACGCCATACCGGTCAGGGCGTTTTCGCCGGCCTGCCCTCGCCCTTTGAGGCCACGCGGTATCACAGCCTGACCGTGGAGCGCGCCTCCCTGCCCGACTGTCTGGAGATCACCGCGGATGTGGAGGACGGCACCATCATGGGGCTTCAGCACCGCACGCTGCCCATTCACGGCGTTCAGTTCCATCCCGAATCCATCGCATCGCAGCATGGTCATCAGATCCTGCGAAACTTCCTCGACATGGTCGCGGTGCCGGCATGAGCAGTGATCTCAAACCCCTGATCGCCACCGCCGTTGACCGCGCCCTGACCCGTGGAGAGGCCGAAGCCGCCTTCGGTGCCATCATGGAAGGCGACGCCACACCCGCCCAGATCGGCGGCTTTCTCATGACCCTCCGCACCCGCGGCGAGAGCGTGGATGAATTCGCCGCCGCAGCAGCAGCAATGCGCAGCCGCTGCCACGCCGTCAGGGCACCGGAAGGTGCCATGGACATCGTCGGCACCGGCGGCGACGGCAAGGGCACCCTCAACATCTCAACCGCCACGGCCTTCGTCGTGGCCGGTACGGGCGTTGTTGTGGCCAAACATGGCAACCGCAACCTTTCCTCAAAATCCGGCGCGGCGGATGCGCTTACCGAGCTTGGCATCAATGTCATGGTAGGCCCGGACGTGGTGGAAAAAGCCATCAATGAGGTCGGCATCGGCTTTATGATGGCCCCGATGCATCACCCCGCCACCCGGCACGTCATGCCCGCGCGCCAGGAACTTGGCACCCGTACGATCTTCAACATGCTCGGCCCCCTGACGAACCCGGCCTCGGTAAAATTCCAACTGACCGGCGCCTATTCCAAAGACGTCATCCGACCCATGGCCGAGACACTGCAGGCTCTGGGAACCACCCGCGCCTGGCTCGTGCACGGATCGGACGGCACGGATGAGATCGCCATTTCCGGATCCAGCTGGGTTGCGGAACTGCGCGACGGCGCCATCAACGAGTTCGAAATCCATCCCGAACAGGCAGGTCTGCCGACACACGATTTCGAGCAGATCCTTGGCGGCACCCCGGCGGAGAACGCCACCGCCCTGAAGGCCCTGCTCAACGGCGAACACTCCGCCTATCGCGACGCCGTGCTCATGAACGCCGCCGCCGCACTGGTGGTGGTAGGGCGCGTCGACAGCCTCACCGAGGGCGCGGAGCTCGCCCGTCAAAGCATTGACTCGGGCGCGGCCCGCGGGAAAGTCGCGCAACTTGCCGCCGCCAGCCCCATACCCACGACCGGAGACCGCACGTGACCATTCTCGACGACATCAAGGCTTACAAACTCGAGGACGTCGCCCGGCGCAAGGAACAGCAGTCGCTGGCCGACCTGGAGGCCGCCGCGCTCAACGCCTCCCCCACCCGCGGCTTCGCCAACGCCCTGCGTGACGCCTCCGCCGCCGGTGGCTACGGCCTGATCGCCGAGGTCAAAAAGGCCAGCCCCTCCAAGGGCCTGATCCGCGAGGATTTCGACCCGGTGAGCATTGCCAAAGCCTACGAGGCCGGTGGGGCAACCTGTCTCAGCGTTCTGACGGACGAGCCCAGCTTTCAGGGCCATGACAGCTTTCTGACCAGCGCCCGTGCGGCCGTCTCCCTGCCCGTTCTGCGCAAGGACTTCATCTACGACCCGTGGCAGGTGGTGGAAAGCCGCGCGCTCGGCGCCGACTGCATCCTCATCATCATGGCCAGCGTCTCCGACACGCAAGCCGCCGAGCTCGAGGACGCGGCAACAGCCTGGGGCATGGATGTGCTGCTCGAAATTCATACCCAGGAAGAACTCGACCGCGCGAAGAAACTCAGGTCGATCCTGATGGGCATCAACAACCGCGACCTGAACACGTTCGAGACCGATCTCGGCACGACGCGCTCCCTTGCACGCAGTGTTCCATTCGACCGGATGATCGTCTCGGAATCCGGCCTTGGAGACCGTCACGACCTCGCCCGCATTGCCCGCATGGGCGTGCGCTGCTTCCTGATCGGTGAAACCCTCATGCGTCAGGATAATGTCGAACTCGCGACCCGCGAACTGCTTCGCAGCCCATGGCGTCCGGAAGGCGAGTAATGTCCGGCCTGACCCATTTCGACGAGTCCGGCGCCGCCCAGATGGTCGACGTCACCGACAAGGACGTAACCAGTCGCATCGCCACCGCGACCGGCTGGGTCGGCATGAAACCGGAAACACTGGAAATGGTCCGTCAGGGCACCGCCAAAAAGGGCGACGTCCTTGGCGTGGCCTGCCTCGCAGGCATAATGGCCGCCAAGCGCACCCCCGACCTGATTCCGCTGTGCCACCCGCTGCCGCTCAGCAAGGTGTCCGTCGAGTTTGAAATTGATGACGCGCAAAACCGGGTCAACATTGCCGCCACCGTTCGCACCACCGGCCGCACCGGCGTGGAAATGGAAGCGCTCACGGCGGTCTCCGTCGCCGGTCTCACCGTCTATGACATGCTCAAGGCCGTGGACCGGGAAATGGTGATCGGCGATGTCAGGGTAACGCTGAAGGACGGCGGCAAGTCGGGCCGGTACGAGGCAACCTGACCGTGATTAGCGTGGCGGAGGCCCATTCGCGGCTGCTGGCCCTGTTCAGCCGGCTTGACCAGGAAACCGTCCCTCTTGAACGGGCAAACGGTCGCGCCCTTGCCGCCGATGTGGTTGCCGCACGGTCCCAACCGCCATTTTCAGCCTCCGCAATGGACGGCTACGCGGTCCGCAACGACGATGTCGCCCCAGGCACGACACTGACCGTCATCGGCACCTCAACCGCTGGCGAACGCACCGACCTCAGCATATCTCTAGGCACCGCCGTCAGGATATTCACCGGCGCGCCCGTCCCCGACGGCGCGGACCGCATTGTCATTCAGGAAGACGTCACCCGCGATGGCGACAGAATAACACTCGGTACCAACCTCGACAGCCAGGTCTACATCCGGCCCGCAGGTACCGATTTTGAGGAAGGCGCGCGGCTCCAGGCAGGCCAGCGCCTCGACCCCAGCCGGATCGCGCTGATCGCCGCAATGAACCACGGAACGGTTCAGGTTTCCCGGAAGCCCGTGGTCGCCATCATCGCCACCGGCAACGAGCTTGTAACCCCGGGCTCCCCCGTTGGACGCGACCAGATCCCGGCCTCGAACACCTACGGCATCCAGGCGATGCTTCAGGATCACGGCGCCGAGGCACGCCTGATGCCAATTGCCGAGGATACCCCGGAAAGCCTCACCGCAGTCCTCGACCTCGCCAGTGACGCGGACCTGATCGTCACCATCGGCGGCGCATCTGTGGGCGATTTTGATCTCGTTCAGTCCACCGCCGTGGAGCGGGGCCTGCAACTCGAATTCCACAAAATCGCCATGCGCCCAGGCAAACCCCTTATGGCCGGCACCCTGAAGGGCACGCCAATGATTGGTCTGCCGGGCAACCCTGTCTCCGCCATGGTCTGCGCGCGGCTGTTCCTCGTGCCGGTGGTCCATCGCATGCTTGGCCTTCCGGACGGAATGCCCGAGCGCCACGCCGCCGAACTGGCGACGGACATTGGCAAAAACGGCATTCGCGAGCACTACATGAGAGCCACGGTAAGCTGGGAAAACCGGCGTTTCATCTGCGCCCCGTGGCAGAAGCAGGACAGCTCGCTCCTCTCGGTCCTCGCAAAATCCAACGCTTTAATGGTGCGTGCGCCCGAAGATCCTGCGCGACAGGCGGGAGATCTGATTGAGTTTCTGTGGTTCTAATCTATTGTGGGTTGAATAACGCGAACACAACTTGACACAAAACAGGAACATTCTTAGAACAGGTCAGGGACAGACAAGGATCCACAGATGCTGACGCGCAAGCAACACGATTTGCTCCAGTTTATCCACACCAGAATGCAGAAGGACGGTATTCCCCCCTCATTCGATGAGATGAAGGATGCCCTTGATCTTCGGTCGAAATCGGGAATTCACCGCCTGATCACCGCTCTGGAGGAACGGGGCTTCGTGCGAAAGCTTGCCCACCGCGCCCGCGCCATAGAGATTGTCAAACTGCCCGACAGCATCGATGGTGGCACTCTGTCCACAACGGCCAGCCTTGCCGACAAACGCCGCGAGCGCGAAAGCGCCGCCCGCGCGAAGCCTTCGGTTACGACCGGTGCGGTGGACCTGCCCGTCATGGGCCGGATCGCCGCCGGTACGCCGATTGCGGCAATTCAGGAGGTGTCCCACAACGTCTCCGTCCCGGCCTCCATGCTGTCGAACACCGGTCGTCATTACGCCCTCCACGTGAAGGGCGACTCGATGATCGAGGCCGGCATCAACAATGGCGACGTGGTCGTCATCCAGGAACAGTCCACGGCCAGCAATGGCGACATCGTGGTGGCGCTCGTCGAGGATCAGGAAGCGACCCTGAAAACCTTCCGCCGTCGCGGCACCACCATTGCGCTCGAGGCCGCCAACCCCGCCTACGAGACCCGCCTCTACCAGGACCACCAGGTCAAGGTTCAGGGCAAACTCGTGGGTCTCATCCGCTCCTACTAATCACGCAACCCTACGGGTCGCGTCAGTTGCCAGCCGATCGATAATGATCGCGCGTCCAGGGTCGCGAACTGTTTCTTGATTTGGCGCCATCCAGCACGGGCCGGCCATCCACAATGCTGATGGCAATGGCCCCCTCCCGCCGCAGCAGATTGCGCCCAATAAATACGCAATCCCCGTCCGGCTCCGATTTCCAGTCCGGGGCCAACAGGATCGCATCCGTCTTGCATGCGGTCTGGAACTCCTCGCCCGGCTTTTTCGATCCGACATAGCGAAACCCGCCCAGTCCCGGGACTGAGATAAACGCCCGCCCGCGGGTGCGCTCCATTCCCGGCCTGCGAAACGCTTCCCTCTGACTGGCACCATCGCCATCATTGCGCAGCCAGATACTGGCCGCAAAACTGTTGCCCTTCTCGGAGTTCACCACGCGCCCCGCGCCCGTCTCGACGCCAAAGAGGCGACCGTTCTCGGAGACCAAAATGTCCGGCCTTTCCGCCGACATCCACAAAAACAGCCCGGCAAACACCGGAAGCACCCCGGCATAGCGCAGCCGTCCAATCCACAGGATGACAAAAAGCGCCCCGAGCGCAATCAGCACCAGCGCCAGAGACGGCCCGGCATGAATCGTACGCACGCCACCCTCCAGCGACGACATGAAGCCGGCGACATTGAGGATGTAAGCAATCCCCTGACCCATCACCCAAAACGCCGGCGCACCAAGCCCAATGATCGACAAAATCCCCGCAACTACCGCCGCCGGCATCACCAGAAGGCCCATGGCCGGAACCGCCAGCACATTGGCAACCAGGCCGTACTGCGAAAGCGTATTGAAATGAAACGCCGAAAACGGCGCGGTTGCCGCTCCCGCCACAAATGACGTGATCGCCACCGCAATCACCGGCCGCGACGCCCGCCAGGCAAGCGATCCGGAATCACGCCACCACTCCTGTTTGCCAAGCCGGTCAAAGGTCACAATCAAAGCAATGGAGGCCGCGAATGACATCTGAAACCCCGCCCCGGTCAGGGATTCCGGCCGTATCGCCAGGATCACGAACGCCGCGAGGGCCACCGACCTCAGCGAAAATGCCGGTCGGTCCAGCAGCACGGCAAACAGAACGACCGATGTCATGATGAAGGCTCTCTGGGTGGCCACATTGGCGCCCGACAGCCCCAGATACACCGCCCCCGCGACCAGCGCGACCACGGCAGCGATTTTCTTCGACGACACATTCAGCGCAATCCGCGGAACAAACGCCAGACCAATGCGGACCATTGCAAACGTGAACCCGGTCAGAAGCCCCATATGCAGCCCCGAAATCGCCAGAAGATGCGCCAGGTTCGTCCGCCGCAAATCCTGCAACGCCTCCGGATCGACGCCCGACCTGTCACCGGTCAGGATCGCCGCCGCAAATCCGCCATCCCGTCCGGGTATCAACTCCTGAATTTGACGCGACAAATGCAGGCGCAGCTTGAACAGCGCCTGCGACAGCCCAAACCCGGACTTACCTGGGCGCTCCACGAAGGGCGTGCGCGAGTACCCCACCGCACCCAGACGGTCAAACCAGGCGTGACGACGGAAATCAAAACCACCCGGCTCGGCCGGCGCCGAAGGCGGGGACAGCCGCGCCTGCCCCAGAACCCGCGCGCCCGGTATCAAGACGCTCTCATCCGTATCGGGCTCCAGCGAAACCCGCACCCGTTCCGGCGTTCGGGACGGATCGGTGCCGTAGAGAATGACCCGATCCAACGTGATCCGCGGCCGACCACTGGACGACCGGTCGAGCCCAACAATCCGCCCCTCCACGTTTACCGTCTGCGGCCAGGCCAGTACCGGCGCCGCGACCATGTTGCTCCGGAAAACCGCCGCACCAAACCCCATTAAAGCAATCAGAACCGCGAGCACCAAAATCCGTGCCGCGCCCCTTGCAAAAACTCCGGCAACGACACAAACCAAACCCAGAAACATCAAGGCTGAAAGCACGATGACATTCGGCTCGGTCGGCATCGAGAAATAGCCACCAATTCCGATGGCAAAGGCCACGGGAATCCATAGGGGAAGGTGGTTTTGCTGGGACGACAGGATCGCCAATGGTGAGCGCTCGCCCACGTCTCTTGTTCTCCTGGCCGGAATTCGCTTTATAGCAGCTTAACTCCCACGTGGTTTCCGAGAGATTAACCAATATGCCTCCCAGCACACCCGTCATTACCCGTTTTGCGCCGTCACCAACCGGTTTCCTCCATATTGGAGGCGCAAGAACGGCCCTGTTCAACTGGCTTTATGCCCGCGCAAAAGGCGGAAAGTTTCTGCTTCGCATCGAGGACACCGACCGTTCCCGCTCCTCTCCCGAAGCCACGGACGCGATTTTCGAGGGCCTGCGCTGGCTGGGGCTCGACTGGGACGGCGAGGCCGTCAGCCAGTTTTCCCGCGCCGACCGCCATGCCGAGGTTGCCAACGAGCTTCTGGCCAGTGGAAACGCCTACCGCTGCTACTCAACCCAGGAGGAAATTGCCGCATTCCGCGAGGCCGAAAAAGCCGCCACGCGCCCGCCGCTGTTCCGCTCCCCCTGGCGCGATGCAGACCCGGCCGACGCCCCGGACCTGCCTTTCGTTGTGCGGCTGAGGGCACCACGCGAAGGCGAAACCACGATCACTGATGTCGTGCAGGGCGAGGTCACCTGGAAGAACGATACTCTTGACGATCTGATCCTGCTGCGGTCCGACGGTACGCCAACCTACATGCTGGCCGTTGTTGTTGACGACCATGACATGGGCGTGACCCATGTTATCCGTGGTGATGACCATCTGACCAATTCCGCACGTCAGACCCTGATCTACAAGGCGATGGGCTGGCCCGTGCCAGTTTTCGCCCATATTCCGCTGATCCACGGACCGGACGGCGCCAAGCTCTCGAAACGCCACGGCGCGCTCGGCGTCGAAGCCTACCGCGAGATGGGCTACATGGCCGAGGCCATGCGCAACTATCTCGCGCGTCTCGGCTGGAGCCACGGTGATGACGAGTTTTTCACCACCGCCCAGGCCGTCGAATGGTTTGATCTCGACAAGGTCGGCAAATCCCCGGCCCGGTTTGACTTCAAAAAACTCGAAAACCTGAGCGGTCAGCACATCCGCATGGCGTCCAACGAGCAGCTCTTGAAAGAAATTGAGGAGTATTTTGCGGCGCACAATAAGCCGCCCCTCGATGAAACCCGGCGCGAACTTCTGCTCCAGGCCATGGACGGAATGAAGGAGCGTGCAAAGACCCTGCCGCAACTCATTGATATGGGTAGATTTATCCTTGAGGAACGTCCGTTTGAAACCGACGCGCCGGCCCAAAAAGTCCTGCGCAATGTATCCCAAGGTATGCTGAAGGATTTGACCACGCGACTGCAACATGCTACTTGGACGCCAAGTGATATCGAGGCCAGTGTTCGGGAATTTGCGGAGGAAAACCAGACAGGCCTTGGGAAAATCGCCCAGCCACTGCGCGTTGCGTTGACGGGCCGGACTGTTTCTCCAAGCGTGTTTGACATGATGAGTATTCTCGGGCGCGAAGAGTCACTGGCCCGAATTAACGATTGTGCAAATTCTCTAGGTACAGAAGTCTGAGCCCGGAGCACCGGAAACCTTGGCGCGGCGATTTTTCCACCGCGCATAACAAACAGATTGCGCACCAGCGCGGTTGAAACAGAGGGAATGATGCATGACTGACCAGTCTCAAGACACCGCAAAGCTGAGTATTCGTGGCGAGGATTACGAGTTTCCAATCTATTCGGGTACCATTGGACCGGATGTCGTTGATATTGGTAAGCTTTACGGTAAGACCGGCCTCTTCACCTACGACCCCGGCTACACGTCGACCGGTTCCTGCGAAAGCTCGATTACCTATATCGACGGAGAAAAGGGCGAACTGCTCTATCGCGGTTTCCCGATTGATCAGCTGGCATCCAAATCCCACTTCCTGGAAGTAGCCTATCTCCTGCTTTATGGTGAGCTTCCCACAGCCGAGCAGCTTGATGACTTTGAGGCCCGTGTGACCAACCACACGATGCTTCATGACCAGATGAGCTACTTCTTCCGCGGCTTCCGTCGCGACGCGCATCCGATGGCCATCGTCTGTGGCGCAATGGGCGCGATGTCGGCCTTCTACCACGATTCCACCGACATCTCCGACGCCTGGCAGCGCGAGGTCGCAACGATCCGCATGATCGCCAAGATGCCGACCATTGTGGCCTGGGCCTACAAATACTCCATCGGTCAGCCCTTCGTGTATCCGAACAACAGCCTGGATTACGCGTCGAACTTCCTGAACATGTGCTTCTCGGTGCCAACCACGGATTATCCGATCGACCCGATCCTCAGCCGTGCGATGGACCGCATCTTCACGCTGCACGCGGATCACGAGCAGAACGCCTCCACCTCGACCGTGCGTCTTGCCTCCTCCTCCGGCGCGAACCCGTTCGCCTGTATCGCGGCAGGCGTGGCCTGTCTCTGGGGTCCGGCCCATGGCGGCGCCAACGAGGCTTGCCTCTCCATGCTGCGTCAGATCGGCACGGCCGACCGCATTCCGGAATTCATCGCCCGCGCCAAGGACAAGGATGATCCGTTCCGCCTGATGGGCTTCGGTCACCGGGTTTACAAAAACTTCGACCCGCGCGCCAAAGTGATGAAGGAAAGCGCCGACGAGGTTCTCGGCCTCCTGGGAATCGAAAACAACCCGACGCTTCAGGTTGCCAAGGAACTCGAGAAAATCGCGCTTGAGGACGAGTACTTCGTCGAGAAGAAACTCTACCCGAACGTCGATTTCTACTCCGGCATCATCCTCGACGCGATGGGCTTCCCGACATCGATGTTCACACCGATCTTCGCGCTGGCCCGCACCGTGGGCTGGATTTCCCAGTGGAAGGAAATGCTTGAGGATCCCAAGGCCCGCATCGGTCGCCCGCGCCAGCTTTACACCGGCGCAACCCACCGCGACTATGTCGAGGTCGAAAACCGCTAAGGCGCCCCAAACCAAAACGGAAAGCCGGCACGGAACCACCCCGTGCCGGCTTTTTTGTGTTTTCAGCCAGCGGTGCGTTCCAGAAACGCCTGAACCGATTTCGCCGCGCGCAGACCCGGTGTCTCCCCGCCGCGTCCAAGCAGCTTCATAACCTTCTCCGCCGCCTCAATCTGTTCCCGGGCATGGTCAGGGTCGGACAGCAGTCTTTCGACCTCCGGCTCGATTTTGGTGAGCACGCAGTCCTCCTGCAAAAACTCCGGCACCGCTTTGGTTTCCGACACCAGATTGACGAGCGTCACCGTATCAATCAGCAAAAACCGCCGCAGCAGCATCGCCGTCAGTGCATTGGCCTTATAGGCCACAACCATCGGCGTGCCCGCCGCCGCCAGTTCCAGGCTGACGGTCCCGGACGCGGCCAGCGCCAGATCAGCCGTCTCAAACGCCGCCCGCTTGCGCAGTTCCACCTCGCTTGCCGTGCGTCCCTCCCCGGTCAGGATATGCGGACCACCGGTCTCGAGCGGCGGAAAGTAGTCCTGCAGCAAATGCGCCACAGCGGGTGCGGCCGGAATGATCACATCCACATCCGGATGCTCGCGCGACAGATCGGACACGACGCCCGCAAAAACCGGCGCCAGACGCGTAATCTCACTGGCCCGCGATCCGGGCAGAACCACAACCACCCGTCGCTCGGGCGCGATACCAAACTCCGCCCGCAGCTTGCGAATTTCCTCCTCACCGGCGGCCGGAACCGTCGTGATGGGATGCCCGACAAAGTCACAGCTCATCCCCGCCGCCGTCATGTAGGGCGGCTCAAACGGCAGGAGCGCAAGCACATGATCCACGACCTTCGCCATCTTTTTGGCCCGCCCCGGACGCCACGCCCAGACCGAGGGCGCCACGTAATGGACAACCCTCAGATCGGGCAGCTCCCTGCGCGCCCGCGCCGCGACACGGAGGCAAAAATCCGGACTGTCGATCGTCACAAGGGCATCGGGTTTCATCGCCACCACCGCATCCGCGGCCTCCCGCACCCGGCGCAGCAGATGCCCCGCGCGGGGCAGGACCTCGACAATCCCCATCACTGACAGCTCTTCCATGGGAAACAGCGACGCCAGCCCCTGCTCGGCCATGTTGATGCCACCAATGCCCTCAAGCTCCGGTGCAACGCCATTCAGTTCTCGAAAGCCCCTGATCAGCGCCGCTCCCAGCAGATCGCCCGACGCCTCGCCCGCGATCATAAACAGCCGCGGCTTTTGCTCCGTCATTTACCGTCCCCCAAGCCCGTAGACGAACACCCCATGCCGGTCGGCCGTGGAAACGGTCTCCTCCCGCCCGAGCATCATCACGCCACCCGCCTGTACCGCGATACCCGCCAAACCGGCGCGCGCCGCATTCTCAACCGTTGCGCGACCGATCACCGGCAGGTCCATACGCCAGTCCTGCCCCGGCTTTGGCGCCTTGTAGAGCACGCCCACACGCGTCCCGTCGCTGTTGTCGGTCCTCGTATCCGCAACAAACTTCAGCATCGCATCCGTGCCCTGGATGCTTTCCACGCCAAGGCATATTCCCCGCGCCACCACGGTCGCCTGGCCCACATCCGCAACTCCCATGGCGTCCACGATCCCGCGCGCCCGCTCCATGTCCTTAAGATCGTTTTCGCCCGGATGAACCCGACCGGCACTGCCCTCATGCACCAAAAGGTCCGGCAGCAGGTCATGGGCCGCAACCACCGTCATTCCCTCCGCCTCAAATATCCGCACAACGGTCTGCAGCGTCGTGCTGTCACCGGAGCGAAGGGTGGACATGACCATGGGCGCGAGTTTGAGCATCTTGAGGTCAAACCGAAATGGCTTCAGTTCCGGCCGCACCATGCCCCCGGCAAAGACGACCCGCCGACATCCGGCCTCCCGCAACCGGGCAAAAAGACGTCCGGGCTTCTCAAACAGGGCGTGAATGACCGGGTGACCGTCACTCCAGTCCAGTTCCACACCCTCAAACTGAACGATGCGGTAACTGCCGCCCCGTGCGGCCTCTTTCTCAGCCAGGAGCCGGGGCAGCTCGCCCCGTCCAGCCACGATTGCAAGGCCGTCTGCGGCGGCCATCGCTCAATCCGCGGGCTGGGTGTAGGACCGCTGCGAGGACGTACTCATGAAGCGAACAAGTTCCTGCACCAGCGGATTGTCCGTATGGGCATCCGCCGCCGCCGTCACGCGGTCCTGCAACGTCCCCTCACGGCCAAACAACCCGTCAAAGGCCAGGCGCAGCCCCTTGATATGCTCACGCTCCGCTCCGGCCCGTTTCAGACCCACGAGGTTGAGCCCGGCCAGATGCGCCCTGTCACCGGCCACAATGCTGTAGGGAACCACATCAGCCACAACAGCCGCCATGCCACCCAGCATGGAACCACGCCCCAGACGGACGAACTGGTGAACCCCCGACATCGCGCCAAGGATCACCCGGTCCTCCACAATGCAGTGACCGGCAAGCCCCGCATTGTTGGACATGACGATATTGCTGCCCAGATCACAGTCATGGGCCACATGGGTGCCCATCATAAACAGGTTGTTGTCCCCCACCCGCGTCACGCCCGTTCCGGTCACCGTGCCTGGGTTCATGGTGGCATGCTCACGAATACGGTTGCCGGACCCGATTTCCAGGCGCGTCGGCTCCCCGGCATATTTCAGGTCCTGCGGCGCATGACCGATGGAGGCAAAGGGCCAGATCGTCGTCTTTGCCCCGACCGAGGTGATACCCGCCACCACCACATGGCTGTGCAGCACCACGCCTTCGGCAAGCTGAACCTGCGGACCAATGACGCAGTAGGGACCGATGGAACAGTTGGGTCCAACAACCGCACCGTCCTCAATCACGGCTGTCGGGTGAACACTGGCAGTGGGATCAACCCCCATGATCAGTCCTTCCCGTCGGCTTCGTCGGGCGACATGATCATCGCGGTGAAGCAGGCCTCCGCACAGACGGTGCCATCCACGATAGCCGTGCCGTTGAACTTCCAGATCTTGGTCTTGCCGCGCACCACCTCAACATGAAGCTCGACCTGATCACCAGGCACCACCGGCTTGCGGAACTTGGCCTGGTCAATGTTCATGAAATACACGAGCCGATTGGTGTCGATCAGATCGAGCGTATCGACCACCAGCACCGCCGCGGTCTGGGCCATCGCCTCGACGATCAGAACACCCGGCATCACCGGACGTACCGGGAAATGGCCCTCGAAATGGGGCTCGTTGGATGTGACGTTCTTAATGCCCACCGCGGTCTTCCACGGCTCAACATTCAGTACCCGGTCAATCATCAGGAACGGATACCGGTGCGGGATCATCCGTTTTATTTCCAGGACATCGTACTGCTTCAGGTCCGCATTTATGTCGAGCGGCATTGGTTTCTCCCCTGTCCTACTCCAGCGTTTCGGCGGACGTTTTACTTTCGTCCCACCGCGCGTCAATCTCCGCGATCACCTCATTGGTAATGTTAAGCTTTTGCGCCGCCAGTAACACACTTTTTTCGTCCAGAATGGCATTTGCGCCATAGCGGTCCATCAAATCCACCAGAATTGGCGCCACAGAGGCGTAAAACTGCCGCCGTTCGAGGTCGACCGTCCGGGCCAGTTCAGCCGATTTGTCGTCCTGGTCCTGCCGCGCCTGGATCACCCGCCGGTCAAAATCGGCGGCCAGTTCGCGAAACTCCTCCGGAGACAACTGATCCCGCCGTTCATTGAGGGCCAGTTCCTCCTGCTCGAACGCGGCATCAATCGCACGCGCCTCCGCCACCAGAGCCTCGCGCGCCTCGTCCTCCTCCGCCAGCAGCGCCTGCCCGCGACGGGAACCTGGCAGAATGCGCTCCTGATTGATGAACAGAAACGGTGGCGGCTTCTCATAGGGCTGCGCCACCGACTGCGGCGAGACACCGACCGCGCAGAAAACCCCGACCAGAAAAACCGCCAGAATTTTCCGCATGTGCCTCATCAGAACCGGGCCGCCACGCTGAACCGGAACCGCTCCTCCTTGTCGCCATCGACCTTTTTGATCGGATAGGCGTAGTTGAACCGCAGCGGCGCAAACGGCGTATCCACAAACAGGCTGACTCCTGCGGCCGCACGCAGTTTGAAATCGTCGTCCACCTCACCCATGCTGCCTGCGGTGTCGTCGAGGCCCCAAAGCGAACCCACATCCATGAAAACACCGCCATAGATGCCGTATTCCTGCGGAAGTCCAAGCGGGAAACTCGCATCCATGCGCAGCACGCCGTAGTAGTTGCCGCCGAGGGATTCATCGACCTCAACATCCTCCTGCGGATCAAGACACTCGCCGACATCACACATGTCACGGGGTCCCACACCGTTCCGCTCAAAGCCACGGAAGGAGTCGCCACCGGCGTTAAACCGGTCGAGGATTCGCGTTCCATCGTCGGAGAAAATAGCACCACCCTCGAGCGTCGCGGACAGGATCAGATCCTCCTCAAAGAAGCTCGTATAGGTTTTGGCCGAACCATAGGTCTTGGAATGGCGCACATCGCCGCCGAGACCCGCAAACTCCTGGTTAAGTGTCAGGATGAAGCCCGCCGTTGGATCCACCACCGAGTTACGTTTGTCGTAGGAGTAGGTAAACCCGAGCGCCGACGTCGTAAGGCTCCCCTCCTCATTGAAGATCACACGCGACACCGTGTCCTCGACATTGTCGATCTCATCTTCCGAGAGCCGGTAGCGAACAATCAGACGCCCGTTCTCACTGAGCGGAAACCCGACACGCGGCTCGAAACCCACGTTCTTGGTCTCAAACGACTGTTCCGACAGATCGCGTTCGCGGTAGTAGATGTTGAACCCGGCCAGAAGGTCACGGTCAAACAGTTCAGGCTCGGCAAAACCGAACTCGAAGTTTCCGAATTCCGAGTTGGCCGAGACCGTAGCCGAAATCGTCTGTCCGCGACCAAGGAAGTTGCGCTCGGTAATACCGACCTGCGCGGTCACGCCTTCACCCGTCGAAAACGCACCACCAAGGGAGAGGCTGCCTGTGCCCTGTTCCTCAACATTCACGCCCACCAGAGCGCGCCCCGGACCGGACCCGTCACGGACCGCCACATTCACATTCGAGAAGTACCCAAGTCCACGGATACGGTCTTCCGCGTCGCGAATTTCCCGCGTGTTGAACGCGTCGCCTTCGACAAGCCGGAACTGGCGGCGAATAACCCGGTCAAGCGTCCGGTTGTTGCCGGTAATGTCAATCCGCTCGACAAAAACCCGCTCGCCCTGTGCCAGCTCAAAGGTGATGTTCATCAGCCGGTTGGCCTCGTCCTTGTCGACCTGCGGCTGAACGTCGGCGAAAGCGTAGCCAAGCTGCCCGGCCTCGAAGGTGATCCGCTCAATCACACGCTCCACAAGGCGGATGTTGTAAACACCACCGCCCAGAACCGGATCGAGCAGAGGCTCAAACTGCGCCGCATCAAGCCCCGGGATCGAGGAGGACAGGCCAATCTCGCCGAAATTGTACTGCTCGCCTTCCGACAGGGTGAAAGAGAGGAAAAACCCGCTGCGCTCCCGCGAGATTTCCGACGTGGCCGACAGTACCTGCGCATCCACATAGCCACGCTCCAGATAAAACTGGCGCAGCAGTTCCTTGTCGAGCTCCAGCCGGTCCGCATCGTAGTTCGTGCCACCGAACAGGAAACTCAGCCAGTTCGCCTGGTTCGTCTGGATTACCCGCTGCAAACGGCTGTCGGAATACACCTGGTTGCCGTTGAAACTGACCCGCTGAACCTGAGTGTTCTGACCCTCGAACACTTCAAAAACCAGGTCGACGCGGTTGTCGGGACGCCGCACAATAACCGGATTGACCTGAGCCGAATATCTGCCCGACTGGCGATACGCCTCAACAATCCGCTGCGCATCCGCCTCCGCCGCCGGAACCGAATAGGCCAGACGCGGGCGAAGCTGCACCACCATCGAAAGCGCATCATCCTCGAGCGACTCATTGCCCTCAAACGCAATCTGGTTGATCGTGGGATTTTCCTGAACCGTGATGAGCAGGCGCCCGCCCTGCGGCTGCACGTCAACACTCTCAAAAAGACCGGATTCGTAAAGCTCGCGAACCGCCAGATTGACCTGTTCCGGCGTGACCGGCTCACCGGCTTCAAGCCCCGAAAACGCCCGGACCGTGTCGGCCTCAATGCGCTGGTTGCCCGCGACGTCGATCCTGCTGAAGACCGCGGTCCCCTGCGCCAGAGCCGTCGATACCGGCTGCGCCGAAACCATTAGAAGGGCTGTTAAAATTACCCGGACCGCCGCCGGAATCCACTGGACCTGCCGTAACATTCTGTCGCCCCTCTGCTCGTGGGCGATTTTTCCGCCCTTTTTTAACTCACCATCCGCATGATGTCGTTGTACGTGGCAAATACCATCATTAGCAGTATCAAGCCAAGTCCTATCGACATGGCAATTCGCATCACGGCCTGCCCGGGTGGTTTTCCACGGATCGCCTCATAGGCGAACGCTACCAGATGCCCTCCATCGAGCACCGGGATCGGAAACAGGTTCAGCATCCCAATCGCGGTCGAGATCACCGCAATCAGCCGGATAAAACTCATCAACCCGTGCTGCGCGGTCTCACCGGAGATCTGGGCAATACCCAACGGTCCCTGCAGATTGTCGACACCCAGATCACCGACGATCATGTGTTTCAGACCATTCAGGGACTGCGTGATAATATTGACCATGCTCGACACCGCCAGGCCCAAAGCCTCAATCGGGTTCGGCCGCTCAAAGGCCGGCATATAGAGCGTGGCACCGGCCACACCGATCATGACGCGCCGTTCAAACCCGCCCTCGCCGTTCTCGATGTCCTGCTCCAGAGGCGTGATCGACAGCGTCAGCTCCTCGCCATCCCGCTCAACGGTCATCGGAATCGTCTCGTCACCCGACGCCATCACAACCTGGCGCAGGTCCTCAAACGCCACCAGGTCCTGGCCATCCGCGGTCAGAATAAGGTCACCCGGCTCAAGCCCGGCCCGGCTCGCCGGCGACAGTGGCGACACACCGCCAACCAGCGGCGGAAACGCGAACGGCGTCTCCACTTCCATTTGCTGCCCGTCGCGCTCAATCTCAAACACCATCGGACCGGGCTCTTCCATATCCAGCGCGGCCTGAAGAATGCCCTCAAAGGTGGTGATTTCCGCACTATTTGCCGTCAGCACCCGGTCGCCGACCTGCAACGTCGAAAATCTGCCCTCTCCCACACTGCTGACCTCACCGATCACCGGCTCCGTCACGGAAACACCGTTCCAGGTGATCACACCGAAGAATATGGCAATCGTCAGGATGAAGTTGAAAACCGGCCCGGCCACAACCGTCGCCATGCGCCGCCAGACACTCGCATAGTGAAAACTGCGCCCGCGATCCTCGGCACTCAACTCGTGATAGGCATCGGGATCGGCCCGGCTTGACCCGTCCGCATCTCCAAGAAACTTCACATATCCACCAAGCGGGATCGCCGCGACCTGCCAGAGCGTGTTTCGACTGTCCCGCCGGGACCACAGAACCGGCCCAAATCCAATCGAGAAAACCTCGGAATGAATGCCGCACCAGCGGGCAACAATGTAGTGGCCGTATTCGTGAACAAAAACCACAATCCCCAGAACGACAACAAATGGCAGAACCGTGGACAGGAACCCGCCAATCAGGGGAATTTGTGAGATCAGTTCCATGCTTTACTTTCTGTTGTGCCGGGAAATCCAGCTGCGGGCGGCCACCCTCGAGACGCCGTCGATCCGTTGAACATCGGAAAGATCGTATTCCGATCCAAACTGCGCCGCTTCTCCCGCGATTTCATCCATCACATGTTCAACAAGCCTGCTCATGTCAAGGAAACCGATAAAACCGGCGATAAATCCTTCGAGTGCGGCCTCCTTGGCGGCGTTAAACACCGCACCAGCCAACCCGCCCTCGCGCAACGCCCGATAGGCCAGGTTCACGGAAGGAAACTTCTCATGGTCCACTGCCGCAAAATCCAGCCGCCCCAGAGCCACGAGATCAAACGGCTCCAGCGGCAGCGGCCGCCGCTCCGGCCAGTTCAGGGCGTATCCAATGGACCCGCGCATATCCGTCGGCCCCAGATGCGCCATCACCGCGCCATCACAAAAGCCGACCATGGAATGCACCGCGGACTGCGGATGGACGACAACCTCAATCCGGTCGCCATCAATGCCAAAAAGATATTTGGTCTCAATGACTTCCATGGCCTTGTTAAACATCGACGCGCTGTCGATGGATATCTTCTGGCCCATGTCCCAGTTCGGATGCTTACAGGCCTGCTCCGGCGTCACATCCGTCAGATCCGCCAGTGGCTTCTCCCGAAATGGCCCACCGGACGCCGTCAGGATAATCCGCTCCACCTCGGACATCTTCTCGCCACACAGCGCCTGGTATATCGCGCTGTGCTCACTGTCCACCGGCAACAGTTCCGTGCCATGCTCCCGACAGGTCCGCATGAACAGATCGCCCGCACAAACGAGGCTCTCCTTGTTGGCAAGCGCAATTACACCCCCATGCCGCGCCGATTCCAGCCCGGGAGCCAGTCCCGCAAACCCAACAATCGCCGACATGGTCCAGTCAACCGGAACCCGCGCCGCCTCCAGCAGTCCCTCCGGCCCGGCCAAAGAGGTAATTCCGCTGCCATAGAGCAGCGATTGCAGATCGGTCAGTTTCGACGGAATGGACGTGACCGCGTATTTCGCTTTCAGCCGAACCGCCTGTTCCGCCAGCAGGGACAGGTTCGTGGCCCCCGTCACAGCGACCACCTCATAGGCCTCCGCACCGCCCTGCGCCTCAATAAGGGAAACCGTGTTGCACCCGATCGACCCGGTGGAGCCGAAAATACTGACCTTCCTGCGCATGGACTACCTACTGACCGACCAGGCCGAGCCCGAGCGCATGCAGTACGGCATAGACCAGCAGCCCCCCCAGAATTCCGTCAAAGCGGTCCAAAACCCCGCCATGGCCAGGGATGACATTGCTCGAGTCCTTCACGCCGCTTTGCCGCTTCACCGCGGATTCCAGCAGGTCCCCGCACTGCGAGCCCACCGCCACCAAAAGACTGACCACAATGGCCCAGGGCACCGACCAGCCCACCGCCGCCGCAAACACCGCACCTACAACCGCTGCCGCGGCGAGACCGCCAAAGGCACCCGACCAGGTCTTCCCCGGGCTCACCGCCGGCCAGAGTTTCTTTCCGCCAACCGACCGACCGGTGAAATACGCCCCAACATCCGCTGAGATCACCACAAGGATCAGGAGAATGACCGTCTCCATCCCCTGTGTCGGCAGGTTGAGCAGGATCACGGCCGTCCCGGCGGCAATCCCGAGATAGAGCACACCGCCCGCCAGCCACTCAAACCTGCGACCAGCCACCAGCCCGGCCGCCAGCGCCCCGGCGACAAGGCACATCAGCCCGACATAGGTCCAGCCGCTCCCGGCCAAAAGAACCCAGGCAATGCCCCCCAAACCCGACAGCAGAAGCGGTAAATTGAAAATGGACCTGTCACCGGAAATCATACGAACGTATTCCCAGAGCATCAGCGCCAGAACCACGGCGGTCGCCAAAACAAAGACCGGCCCGCCAAGCCAGATGACGAAGGCACCACCCAGTGCCAACACCACCGCAGATCCCAAACGCAGACCGAGATCCGAAAACCGCGATCCCTGCCCGCTCAAAGGTTTCATCCGGCGATGGCTCCAAATCGTCTCTGACGCTGCCCCAGAACGCGCATCTGCTGCCCGAACAGTTCCTCGGTAAAATCGGGCCAGAGCGCATCCACAAACGCAAATTCGGAATAGGCCGACTGCCACGGCAGGAAACCCGAAACCCGGTGCTCACCCGAGGTCCGGATGATCAGATCCGGATCCGGCAGACCGGCCGTATCGAGGTATTCCGCCATCGTCTCCGCCGTTATGTTAGCCGGCGAGACCCGACCCGACTCCACATCCGCAGCCATCCGCCGCGTGGCCCGCAGGATCTCGTCCCGCCCGCCATAGTTGATGGCAATGGTCAGATGAAGTTTTTCGTTCTCAACCGTGGTCGTCTCCAACCCGCCCATCAGAGCCTGCAGATCCGCATCGAGACGCTCGCGCCCCCCGATAAAACGCACCTTCACCCCTTCGGAGACAAGGCGCGCGCCCTCTTTCTTGATGAACCGGCGGAACAGCCGCATCAGTCCCGAAACCTCGGCATGCGGCCGTTTCCAGTTTTCCGTGGAAAACGCGAACAGCGTCAGATGCGTGATGTCGAACTTCGGACAGGCCTCGACAGCCTCCCGCACCCGGTCCGCGCCACGGCGATGCCCCTCAAGACGCGGCAGCCCCCGGCTCTCGGCCCAGCGACCGTTGCCATCCATAATGATGGCCACGTGCTTCTGAAGCGCCGGTTTACCGTCTTCCGGGAGTGTCTGCATTCGCCGCTACCTCGTTACTTCAACGCAATACGCGCGTCCGCAGGCCCTCAGACCTGCATGATCTCTTCCTGCTTGGCCGCAAGCGCCGCGTCAACACGTCCAATAGCCGCATCGGTCAGCTCCTGAATCTCGTCCGACCAGATTTTCTGGTCATCCTCCGCCATGCCGTCCGCCTTTGCCTTCTTGATCTGGTCCATGCCATCGCGCCGCACGTTCCGGATGGAGATACGGGCGTTTTCCGCATACTGACCGGCCACCTTGGCAAGCTCACGGCGTCGTTCCTCGTTCAGCTCCGGGATTGGAATACGCAAAATGGTGCCGTCCATCTGCGGGTTGATGCCCAGACCGGACTGGCGAATGGCCTTGTCTACGGCATTCACCAGACTCTTGTCCCAGACATTGACCACGACCATCCGCGGCTCGGGTACGTTGATCGTGCCCACCTGGTTGATCGGCGTCGGCGAGCCATAGGCCTCCACCATCACCGGGTCCAGCATGGACGCCGAAGCCCGGCCGGTTCGCAGGGACGCAAACTCGCCATGAAGCGCGTTGAGCGCCCCCTTCATGCGTTTGTCGATCGCGTCGATATCGATTTCGTCAACGGACATGTCAGCCTCCAGTATCCGGTCCGGTCAACTCGGTTCCACGAGTGTAAACCTGCCCTCGCCGCGAAGGATCGCGGGCAGTCCACCGGGTTCACCGAGCGAAAATACAATAATTGGCAGCCTGTTGTCCCGCGCAAGCGCAATTGCGGCGGCGTCCATGACTTTGAGGTTGTCCCTCAGCACGACATCATAACTCACCTGGTCGTAGCGTTTCGCGTCCGGGTTGGTCTTCGGATCGCTGTCATAAACGCCATCGACCTGCGTTCCCTTGAACAGCGCCTCACAGGACATCTCCGACGCCCTCAGTGTCGCGGCGGTATCCGTGGTGAAATACGGATTGCCCGTACCGGCCGCAAAGATACAGACCCGCCCTTTTTCCAGGTGACGCACCGCACGGCGGCGGATATAGGGCTCACAGACCTGGTCCATCGGAATGGCGGAAATTACCCTTGTATCAACGCCACGGGATTCGATGGCGGACTGCATTCCGAGCGCGTTCATCACGGTCGCAAGCATGCCCATGTAATCAGCGGTTGTGCGCTCCATCCCCTGGGCGCTGCCCTGAAGACCGCGGAAAATATTGCCGCCACCAATGACCAGACAGATCTCCAGACCAAGATCATGAAGCGCGACCACCTGCTCGGCGATCCCCGCCACCGTGGGCGGATGCAGACCAAACTGCTGCGTCCCCATCAGGGCCTCACCTGAAATCTTGATCAGCACCCTCTTGTAGGATGGGGCTTCAACCGATTTCGGCTGGTCCGTCTGGCTGTCCGTCATGGAGTACTCTTTCGCTGAAAACTACGCCGGTAAAATGTCGGAAAACGCCGGGGGATTCAATGCGAAAACCGGACGGCCAGGCCGCCCGGTTTCCTTTTGTTCAGTCTGTTGCCGAAAAAGGCGGCGGGATCCTCAGAGACCAGCGGTCTTTGCAACCTCGGCTGCGAAGTCCTCTTCTTCCTTCTCGATGCCCTCACCAACGGCAAGACGAACGAAGCCGACAACCTCAACACCCGCATCAGCGGCAGCCTTGCCAACGCTCACGTCCGGGTCGATGACAAACTTCTGGTTCAGAAGCGTCACTTCCTCGAAGAACTTCTTCATGCGTCCAACGATCATCTTCTCGATGACCTGCTCCGGCTTGCCGGATTCGCGGGCCTGATCGGTCAGGATGGTCTTTTCGCGGGCAACAACGGCCTCGTCCAGGTCCGCCTCGGAGAGGGACGCAGGGTTGGTCGCCGCAACATGCATTGCGATCTGTTTGCCGATACCGTTGTCGGTGCCTTTCAGGGCAACCAGAACACCGATTTTGCCAAGACCGTCCGCAACGGCGTTGTGCACATAGGCCGCCACGCTGTCGCCTTCGATTTTCGCCATGCGGCGAACCGACATGTTCTCACCGATGGTTGCGATCTTGTCGGTTACGGTGTCGCCAACGGATTTGCCACCCAGGTCCGCAGCCAGCAGCGCGTCAACATCTTCAACGCCGGTCGCGACGTTGGCAATGCCGGAAACCATCGACTGGAAGTCCGCGTTACGGGCAACGAAGTCGGTTTCGGAGTTCACCTCAACGGCAACACCCACGCCACCGGAAACCGCGACGCCAACCAGGCCCTCAGCAGCCGTACGGCCGGATTTCTTGGCAGCCTTGGCCAGACCCTTGGTCCGGAGCCAGTCCATGGCGGACTCAAGATTGCCGTCGTTCTCCACCAGTGCCTTTTTGGCGTCCATCATTCCGGCGCCGGACACTTCGCGAAGTTCTTTTACCATTGCAGCGGTGATAGCCATCAACGCTCTCCTCAAATTATCAATCGGGACGGATATCCGCTGCCGGGGACCCGTTTCCCGGCAGCGGTTCGTTACTGGATCAGGCGGAAGCCTGCTCGCCACCAGCCTCGGCGGGGGCGGCTTCGGCAGCCGGTGCGGTTTCCTCGGCGGCCAGTTCCTCAACCGGGCCATCCTCGAACTCACCGATGTCGACACCGGCGGAGCCAAGCTGTGCGGCCATGCCGTCCAGCGCCGCGCGGGCGATCAGGTCGCAGTAAAGCGCAATCGCACGGGCCGCATCGTCGTTACCCGGGATCGGGAAGTCGATGCCGTCGGGCGAGGAGTTGGTGTCGAGAACCGCGATCACCGGGATGCCAAGCTTCTTGGCTTCCTGGATGGCGAGTTCTTCCTTGTTGGTGTCGACCACGAAGATCAGGTCCGGCGTGCCGCCCATTTCGCGGATGCCGCCGAGCGACATCTGCAGCTTGGCCTGGTCACGTTCCATGCCAAGACGCTCTTTCTTGGTCAGACCCTCGGCGCCGGCCTCAAGCTTCTCGTCGATGGATTTCAGACGCGAGATCGAATTGGAAACGGTTTTCCAGTTCGTCAGCGTGCCGCCCAACCAGCGGTGGTTCATGTAATACTGTGCACTGCGCTCGGCAGCTTCGGCAATCGCCTTGGATGCCTGACGCTTGGTACCAACGAACAAAATGCGGCCGCCTTTGGCGACGGTCTGCTGTACCGCGTTCAGCGCCGCGTCAAGCAGCGGAACGGTCTGGGTCAGGTCAAGAATGTGAATGCCGTTGCGGTCACCGTAGATGTACTGACCCATGCGCGGGTTCCAGCGGTGGGTCTGGTGGCCAAAGTGAACGCCAGCTTCCAGCAGCTGACGCATTGTGAACTCGGGAAGAGCCATAATCCGTTTTCCTTTTCCGGTTTCGCCTCAGCAGGGAGAAGAGCCGTTTGGCCCAACCGGTGGACGCCCCGGGGATTTCTCCCCCGCGATGCCGCAACCCCGCCTGTGGATTTCGTGCCGCGCTACTAGTCGCTACGGACCGGTTTGGCAACCCCATTCGTGGTCTGACCCCGTCATCCCACAGAGTGATGCAGTTTTTATGACATCGCGCCCGCCACTCAACACTCAAATCAGCCGGCAGGACGCCCTTGCGGCCATCGCAATTGAATGCACTATCGCGCTGACTTTGATGGCAGAGACTCACCAGACATGACACCGTCCACCCTGGCACAGGGAAGCCCAGCGCCTTGACCCCCGCCTTCGTCTGCATCGGCGCGGCCCACTGGGACGTGATCGCAAAAACCGGCGAACCGCTCCCACCCGGCGCCGACGTTCCCGGCCGCGTCCTTTGGCGCCCCGGCGGCGTCGCGACCAATGTCGCCCTCCACCTTGCGGCCACCGGCGCCCCCACCATGCTCCTTTCGGCCATCGGCGCGGACGCACGCGGCGACACCCTGTGCCAGCAACTTACCTCACGCGGCATCGACTGCAGCCACGTGACGAAAAACGACACCCCAACCGGAACCTATCTCGCGATCGAGGGGATGGACGGCTCCCTCCACGCCTCCGTCGCCGACTGTCAGGGGCTGGAGGCATCCGGCAGCACCATACTCTCCCCCCTCACCAGCCATCCCGACACATTCCGCGACGCCCGCATCATAGCCGACGGCAACCTGTCCCCGGCCGTACTCGCGGAGCTCGTGAATGTGGCAAACGACCGCACCATCACCCTCCTCGGCGCCAGCCCCACAAAAATGCACACGCACGGGGCCGCCGCCCTCAACCCGTCCATCACGCTTTATGTCAACCGGCTGGAGGCTGAGGCCATCCAGCGCACCACCTTCGCCACCTCGGGGGAAGCCGCCGCGTCGCTTGTCGATGCCGGGGCCGGAGCAGCCCTCGTCACCGACGGTCCAAACCCGGCAACCTACCGGGACGAAAGCACCCACGTCACCGCCTCCCCGGCCCGGCTAACAACACAAACAGTGACCGGAGCGGGTGACATCTTCGCAGCCACGCATATAAATGCGCGCAACAATGGCCTGTCGCCCGAAGCCGCCATCAACCTGGCGCTGGAAACCGCGGCGCGACACATCACCGGAATCCCAACATGACACTTCCCCTCACAGTATCACCCGAAGTCGCCGGATCCCTCCGCAACGGAGAACCGGTCGTGGCTCTGGAATCGACCATCATCACCCACGGCATGCCCCATCCCGAAAACATCCAGACCGCCGAAGCGGTCGAGGCGGAAGTGCGGGCAAAGGGTGCGGTCCCGGCAACCATCGCCATTTTCGACGGACACATCCATGTGGGCCTCGACGGCGAGCGGCTGAAATGGCTCGCGGACCAGAAGGACGTGCGCAAACTCTCCCGCGCCGACCTTGCCGTGGCACTGGTCGAGGGCGCAACCGGCTCCACCACGGTCGCGGCCACAATGATCGCCGCACACCTTGCGGGCATCGAGGTCTTCGCCACCGGCGGCATCGGCGGCGTCCATCGCGGCGCGGAACTGAGTTTCGACATCTCGGCCGACCTCCAGGAACTCGCGCAAACTCCGGTGACGGTCGTGGCGAGCGGGGCAAAGGCCATTCTCGACATTCCCAAAACGCTGGAGGTCCTTGAAACCCTCGGCGTTCCGGTCTTCAGCGTTGGCCAGGACGAAATTCCCGCCTTCTGGTCCCGCCGCTCCGGCCTCAAAAGCCCCCTGCGCCAGGACGACCCGGCCAAAATCGCCGAAGCCCACCGGATGCGCCGGCAGCTCGGCCTCGCGGGCGGCCAGCTGGTGACCAACCCGATCCCGGCGGAGGAGGAAATCCCGGCCGAGGAAATGACACCCCATATCGAACGCGCCCTCGCCGACGCGGATGCCGCGGGCATCCTCGCCAAAGACGTCACACCCTACCTCCTGTCGCGCATCGGAGAACTGACAGAGGGACGCGCCCTAAAGGCCAATATTGGACTCGTCCGCAACAATGCGCGCATGGCTGCACAAATTGCGGGCAAACTGGCGTTATTGAAATATTAGAAAAAATACCGCTGCTTGTACTGACTGTCGGGGCGCACTAAGTCTGCCTCAACCAAGGAATTTCAATATGGCCCAAAGACCCGTGCGGCGACGCAGGAAAGTTCCGCAGCCCACACTGTTTCAAAGACTCCGTCGTGATTTTCTGACCGGACTTGTCGTCGTACTGCCCATGTTCCTGACCGTTTATCTGGTCTGGACCACCATCGGCTTTATCGACGCGAAGGTCGTTCCGCTGATTCCGGGCCGCTACAATCCCGAGAACATCTTTGGCCGAAACATCTTCGGCCTCGGCGTGATCGTCTTCCTTGCCTTCACCACCACCATCGGCGCGTTGACCAAGGGCATCATGGGCCGCCAGATCCTTGGCTTCGGCGAACGCCTCGTCGAGCGCATGCCGGTCGTGCGGTCAATCTACAACGGCCTGAAGCAGATCGCCGAAACCATCTTCAGCCAGTCCAACAATTCCTTCCAGACCGCCTGCCTCATCGAATACCCCCGCAAGGGCGTCTTCGCCCTCGCCTTCGTGTCCACCGACACCAATGGCGAGGTGCTGCGCCGGTCCGGAGCCGACAAACTCGTCTCCGTCTTTGTCCCGACCACGCCGAACCCAACCTCGGGCTTCCTGCTCTTCCTGCCGAAGGACGAGGTCAAACCGCTCGACATGACGGTCGAGGAGGCGGCGAAAATGATCATCTCCGCCGGTCTCGTGGAACCCGAGGACAAACAGGGCAGCAATGGCGCCGCGACCGTCCCCACCGGAAACCGTCGCACACGCAAACCGCGCCTCGCTTCCTGATCCCGGTTACTCCGGGATCTCCCACCACACTTCCGGCATCCAGCCAATCCAGTCCCCATAAACCGGCAGCGTCTCCGGATAGGTCAGGTCGGCATCGTGGGCGACGTAGCTTTTGTCGTTGAACCAGAACGGAATGACATAGCGCCCGGTCGTCAAAACCCGGTCCATCGCACGAATGGCCGCCACGAACTCCTCCCGGTCGCGGGTCTGAAGCATGTGGTCGATCATGGCCTCAATCGCCGCTGAATCCACTCCCATGTAGTTCCGCGTCCCGGGTGAGGTCACACCCTCCCGTCCCCAGTAAAGCGTCTGCTCATTGCCCGGGCTGAGCGACAGGTTCCAGGACCGCGACACCATGTCGTAGTCATATTCCGTGATCCGCTCATTGAACTGCGCGCTGTCGACCTGGGTGATCCGCATGTCGATACCAAGCCTGCGCAGCGCATCGCCGTACACATTGGCCAGCGCCTCGTAGGAAATGTTCGCACTTTCATTGGACCCGGTGGTCAGCAGCATCTCAAAGCTAAAGGGCTCCCCCGCCTCATTGCGCAGAACCCCGTCCTGAACCGTCCACCCGGCCTCTTCCAGAAGTTGAGTAGCCCGCCGCATGTTCCGGCGGTTGCGCGGCTCCCCGTCGGAGCTCGGCAACTCATACGCCTCGAACGCATCCGGAACGAGTTCATCCGCAAACGGCTCCAGCAGTTCACGCACCCGGCCCTCCGCCGGACCATCGCGCATGCCCAGTTCCGAGTTCGAGAAGAAACTCGTCCTCCGCGGCAGAATGTCACCGTTCAGCGAGGCGTTGATGAACTCGTAGTTGAACGCGTGAATCAAAGCATCCCGCACCCGCCAGTCCTGGAAGATCTCACGTCGCGTATTGAACACGAACCCGGACATGCCCGATGGCCGCTCATGCGGAATTTCCGCCTTCAGCATCTCGCCCGACCGCACGGCCGGGAAATCATACTCACTCTGCCAAAGCGCCGGACTGCCCTCGCGATACACCGACAGTTCCCCGGCACGAAACGCCTGGAACCTGACCCCGGCATCCACGAAGTAGTCATACCGGATCGTATCGAAGTTGTTCTGCCCCTGGTTGAAATTCAGATCCTTGCCCCAGTATTCGGGATTGCGCTCAAAGCTGATGAACCGGTCCGGCTCGAACGCACCGATCACATATGGCCCCGACCCCACCGGCACACGCAGGGAACTCTCGGCAAAATCAACGCCTTCCCAGTCCGCCTTTTTAAGGATCGGCCGCAGCCCCATGAGCAGCGGCAACTCATTGTCAGGCTCATTGAAGGTGAAGCGCACGGAGCGTGGACCGGTCTGTTCGGCGGAGGCCACTTTCATCCACGCAGTGCGGTATCGCGGGTTGCCCTCCTCCGCGACAGTCTCCATCGACCACAGCACATCCTCGACCGTGACCGGTGTGCCATCCGAGAATCGCGCCTCCTCGCGGAGGACAAATTCGACCCATTCCCGCGATTCGCCGGTCTCCACCGATTCGGCCAAAAGCCCGTACAAGGCAAACGGCTCGTCCCAGTTTCGGCCCATCAGGCTTTCGAAAACATGTGTCCTAATTCCCCAGGGGGCCCGACCCTTCAAAATGTATGGATTAAGGGAATCGAACCCGCCCACCTCACCAAACACCATGCGACCGCCCTTGGGCGCGTCCGGGTTCGCATAGGGAAGTGCCGCGAAATCAGGGGGCAAAGCCGGCTTTCCATACATGGCAATACCATGTTCAGAGGCCGCAGACGCCGAAAACGCTGTCATGGGAGAGCACAGCAAAGCTGCCACAACCCACTGTTTCAATCGTGTCATTTCCGTCACATTCCGTCAGATTGATTAACCATAACCACTCTAACGGGGTCCAGCGCCAGGCGCATCACGATTTTTGTCTTGGCGGTAGGCCTTTGATTTCGTATAACACCTTCACTGCTCGATAGGTTTCTTGCCTGTATGAAACCTGCCTCAATAACTTGACGCCCTTCTCGTAAGGGCGTCTTTTTTTTGCCGCTCCGCCGCGACCGCTTGCCTGTTCGCACATGCGGCATATATGTTCCCCATGAAAACCAGCGAGTGGGGAAACATGTCTATTTCAGGAAAAACAGCCGTCATCACCGGGTCCAATTCAGGAATTGGTCTGGGGGTAGCCGAAGAACTCGCGAAACAGGGCGCTGACATAGTCCTCAACTCGTTTTCCGACAACCCCGAAGATCACGATCTGGCCAAAAAAATTGCCGGTGAGCACAACGTAAAGGCGATCTACATCAAGGCCGACATGTCCGCCGGCGACGAGTGCCGCGCTCTGGTCAACAAAGCGAAGGAGCAGATGGGCCGCGTCGACATTCTCATCAACAACGCGGGCATCCAGCACGTCGCGCCGATCGAGGATTTCCCGGCCGAGACCTGGGACCGCATCATCGCGATCAACATGACCTCCGCCTTTCACACCACGGCGGCCGCCCTGCCCATCATGCGCGAACAGGGCTGGGGCCGGGTCGTAAACATCGCCTCCGCCCATGGATTGACCGCATCGCCCTACAAATCGGCCTATGTCACCGCAAAACACGGCGTTGTTGGCATGAGCAAGACAGTCGCTCTCGAAACGGCGGAAGACCCGATCACCTGTAACGCCATCTGTCCGGGCTACGTTCTGACCCCGCTCGTCGAGGCACAGATTCCCGACACAATGAAACAGTATGGCAAGGACCGCGAAACCGTGATCCGCGACGTTCTTCTGGCCCGTCAGCCCTCGAAACAGTTCGCCACCGTGGAACAAATCGGCGGAACCGTGGCCTACCTGTGCTCGCCTGCCGCCGATCAGGTCACCGGCACCACCATTTCCGTCGACGGAGGATGGACGGCGCTTTGACCCGCCGTAAAATCAACCTTGCGTTGCAGGGTGGAGGTGCTCATGGCGCCTTCACCTGGGGTGCGCTCGACCGGCTGCTCGATGAGGACCAGGTCGACATCGAGGGCATCTCTGCCACCTCCGCCGGCGCAATGAATGCCGCCGCGCTGAAACACGGCTGGATGACCGGCGGCAGCGACGGCGCCAAGAAATCCCTCGCCGATTTCTGGCTCCGCCTCGCGGGTCTCGACGCCTCGATTCCCGACCCCGTGATGGACTGGCTGCGGGTGGTTTCCCCGGCTCCTGACGTCATCGCCCGCGCCCTGGAATTCAACCCCGCGGTCATCGCCAGCGACGCCATGACGCGCGTTCTGTCGCCCTATCAGTTCAACCCGGTCAACTATCATCCGCTGCGCTCAATCGTGGATGATCTGCTGGATTTTGAAAATGTCTGCGCCGTCGAGGGGCCGAAACTTTTCGTCACCGCCACCCACGTCAAATCCGGCAAGCCGAGGGTGTTTTCCGGCGACGGCATCACCACCGACGCCATCCTCGCCTCCGCCTGCCTCCCCACGCTCTACCAGGCCATCCAGATTGAGGACCCCAAAACCGGCGAAATGGAATCCTACTGGGACGGCGGCTACATGGGGAACCCGGCGCTCTTTCCCCTGTTCTACAACACGGAATCACCCGACATCCTGATCGTCCACATCAACCCGCTGGAGCGCGACGATCTGCCCCACACCTCCACGGAGATCCTGAACCGCATCAACGAGATCAGCTTCAACGCCTCGCTGCTCCGGGAACTCCGCGCCATTGATCTGGTAAACCGCCTGACCGAACAGGGCATCATTGAGAAGGGCCGCATGAAGCATCACTTCATCCACTCCGTCCGGGATGACGCCTTCATGAGCCAGCTCGGGATCGCCACCAAGATCACCCCCAACAAGGCGCTCCTGCTCCAGCTTCACGATGCCGGCCACATGGCCATGGACACATTCCTGCGCGAACACTGGAAAGACCTCGGTCAACGCAATTCCGTCGACCTGCGGGCGATGTTCTCGTAACACCGCCCCCCTGCGCCGGGTTTAGAGGAAATCCTCCCGGCGCGGCGTAAACCCGTCCACCAGAACCCCCGGCTCCAGACAGACGCACCCGTGAGTCACGCCCGAGGGAATGACGAAGCTGTCCCCCGGCCCAACCTCGCGCACGTCATCCCCGATTGTGAACCGAAACCGCCCACTTTTGACATATGTCGACTGCACATGCGGATGGCTGTGCGGCGCACCCTCCGCGCCCTCACCGCCAAAGGTGAACGCCACCACCATCATGTCCGGGTGATCCGCCAAAACCTGACGCGACACGCCCTCACCAGCCTCGACCACTGGAAACGCACTCATGCTTCACCTCCCCAAAATAACTTGCATACAAGATGAAGCACACCTGACCGGCAATGTCCATCACCCGCCCCGTTAATCCGCCGCGCCCTCCGGCCCCGCAATCCGTTTGAGCCTGATCGTTACCTCAAACCCCGGATCCGCATTGCGCAGATGCAGCTCCCCCTGCGCCGCCTCCACGATATCCGCGACAATCGCCAGCCCAATACCCTGCCGGTCCCCGCCCTCATCCATCCGCACTCCGCGCCGAATGAGTACCGATGGATCCTCCTCCGCCACCCCCGGCCCGTCATCCCGCACCACGATGACCGCAAAATCCCCTTCGCTGCGAACATCAACACGGACCAAATTCACCGCAAACCGCGTCGCATTTTCCAGAACCGCACCAACCGCCTCGGTCAGATCATCCTGATCGATCCGCGCCACCACGCCCGGCGCGGCCTCCACCCGCCAGTCCAGCTCCGCCCCGATGGGCGTCCGCCGCAGCACCTCAACAACCTGCCGCACCACCACGCCCGGCTCCGCACGAGCATCCCCCAGATCCGACTGAATACGCGCCCGGGTCAGTTCCCGGTCCACCAGCCGCCGCATCGCGCGCGCCACCGTCTCGATACTGTCCGCAATGCCCGCCTGCCCCCGGTCGCGCAGTTCCGCCGCATCCCCCAGCAAAGCCTGAAGCGGCGTTTTCAACCCATGCGCCAGGTCCGCCGCCCGGTGCCGCGCCCGCGTCAGCTCCGCCTCGCGCGCATCCAGCAGCAGATCAATCTCCTGAGCCAGCGGTCCCACCTCGGTCGGCAGCCCCGTCCCGATCCGGTGCTTCCGCGTGCCGGAGGTCAGCGCCGCAACCCGGTCCCGTATACTGGCCAGCGGCCGCAACCCGATGGACACCTGCGCCCAAGATGACAAAAGCAGCAGCACACCCAGCAAAACCAGATAGGGCATCAGATCCCCGATGAAGCCGCGTTTGGCCGCATCGAGTTCCCCGCGATCCGACGCCACCAGAACCCGCATCGGCGCCGCATCCGCGCCATAGCCCACGAAAAGGTCAAACGCCACGACCAGCAGCGGCTCATCCTGCGGACCGGCCAGGGTCATCACCCGGAACCCGCCCGGCTCAAATTCCTCACCCGTCCCGGGCAGGCTGTAATCCCAAAGCGAGCGGGACCGGTAAACCTCACCCAGCAGTTCGATCTGCCAGTACTGCCCCGAAAACGGCAACTCATAGAGTGGCCCAACCGTCGCATACTGAAACGCCGGCTCCGCCCCGTCCCGGGGTTCCACCATCGCCACCAGCGACCGCGCCCGCGCCCGCAGTTCCGCAACCGCCACCCGCTCCACATGACGCTCAAACAG
Organism: Amaricoccus tamworthensis; assembly: GCF_049800875.1. Taxonomy (NCBI): domain Bacteria; kingdom Pseudomonadati; phylum Pseudomonadota; class Alphaproteobacteria; order Rhodobacterales; family Paracoccaceae; genus Amaricoccus; species Amaricoccus tamworthensis. The sequence goes on from NZ_JBNAFV010000001.1 coordinate 315,426, forward strand.
CAGCGACAGCCCAACCGCCGACGCGCCCAGAACCCCCAAAATCGCAACGGCACTGGTCAGCAGAAACCGCCAGCGCAGCGACCGCCCCATCATGGCGAACTGTCGAGGTAGTAGCCAAACCCGCGTTTCGTCCGGATGACATCATTCCCCAGCTTGCGCCGCAGCCTTGCGACCACCGCCTCCACCGCATTGGTCTCCCGCGCGTCATCGTCCCCGTAAAGATGCTCAAGCAGATCCGTGGGCGGCACCACCCGCTCCGAATGCAGCGCCAGATAGGTCAGCAGACGAAACTCCAGCGGGGTCGTCGCCACCGGCACCCCCTCCACGGACGCGGTCATCCGGTTCAGATCAACCGTTAGCCGTCCAATCCTCTGCGTCGCCGCACCGCGCCCCCCGGACCGCCGCACCAGCGCCCGCACCCGCGCTATCAGTTCCTCCATGTGAAACGGTTTCGGCAGGTAGTCATCGGCACCGGCATCAATGCCCTCAACCCGCTCCGTCCAGGACCCGCGCGCCGTCAGCACCAGAACCGGAACATCCACCCCCTCCTCGCGCCAGCGCTTGAGAACCGTCAGCCCATCCAGACGCGGCAATCCAAGATCAAGCACGATGATGTCATAGGTTTCCGTTCCGCCCGTAAACCAGGCGTCCTCGCCATCAGAGGCCAGATCCGTGACAAACCCGGTCGATTCCAGCGCCCGTTTCAGATCCGCCGCGATCCGCCCATCATCCTCGACCACCAGCGCGCGCATCAGTCGTCATCGTCCTCTTCTTCAAGCTCCACCTCAAGGATGGTCCCGTCGGCGGCGTCAAGCTCGACCTCGATCAGCCGCCCATCCGTCGTGATCACCTCGACCTCGTATATGCGAATGCCGTGGCTGTACTCCAGTTCAACCTCAACCACCTGACCCGGATGCGCCTCATTGAGAATCAGAAAAACCTCCCGCAGTGGAATGATCTCCCCACGCGCCACCGCATCCTCCGCGATTTCAAAATCCGGTATGGGCACGGGTCCGTCTTCGCCTGATGCGGCAAGGGAAAAAACGCAACTCGCCGCAACGACGGTAAAAACTCTTCTCATCCCCCGCCTCTTACGCCCGCGTACCTGACAGTTCCCTGACATGTAACGCCCGGTACCTGTCAGGATCCCCGTGTTAGTCAGCGCCCACATCTTTCGGGAGTGGGTTTGGGACATCACCCTCGCGCGGCGCAACGGCCCGCACCCCACTCCGATTGACTTTACCTGTCCCGGCAGACCGCCGAAAGCATTGAACGGAGAAAAGAAAACATGGCCAACATTATGGGCGACAACGAACCAAACATCCTCGAGGGCACGGATTCCAGCGACAAAATCAAGGGCTACAAAGGCGACGACCTTATTGTCGGTTTCAAGGGCAACGACGATCTGATCGGCAACAGTGGCAGGGACACCCTCAAAGGCGGTGCCGGCAATGATGAGATCGAAGCCGGCGGAGGAAATGACAGGGTCTATGCCGGCAGCGGCAACGATGAGGTCGAGGGCGGCAATGGCAACGACACCATCAAGGGCGGTGAAGGCAATGACGAGATCGACGGCGATGACGGCGACGACAGGCTTTACGGCCACGCCGGCAATGACGAGATCGAGGGCGGCGACGGCGATGACAAACTGGGCGGAGGTTCCGGCCGCGACACGCTGGAAGGCGGCCGCGGCGACGACCTGCTGACCGGCGGCAACGGTGCGGACGTGTTCGAGTTCGAGCGTGGCGACGGCAACGACATCATCACCGATTTCAACACCAACAAGGACCTCCTCGAAATTGACGATTTCAGCCGGTCACAGATCGAGGACCTGATCGACGACGCCGAACAGTCGGGAGACAACGTTATTCTGGCGCTCGATTCGAACACCACCATCGAGATCCAGGACATGGATGTCTCGGACCTCAGCACCGACCTGTTCCTGATCTAAACCTTCCCCGGATACCGGACACAAGGGGTCCACACCGCCAAACCCCACGGGCCGCTCCGAATGCGGCCCGTGGGTCTCAAACCTCCCAAAGCCGAAAACCCCGCACGTGTCTTTTGTTTGTGCAATTTGTGAAACTTGGGTAATGCTTGTCACTGAACATACTGAAAAAAATCATCGGTGTTGGCCGAAACCGTTACTTTGACCTTTTGGAATACATTTTGATCCAAAGAAACCGGGCACATTCAGACCATAAATCCACGCCCGGAACAAAGCCTCTACTCATGAAACTCCTTAAGTCTCATGAAAAGGTCGCAGCTGATCTTTTTCCATGTTCGATTTTTTCGTATTTTGAGGACAAAAGAATTTGCGACAGGACAGCCGTTTCTCCAGGGTGCTCCACGCCCTCCTGCATCTCGAAAACATGGAGGGGCCGGTCACGTCCGATGACATCGCGCACAGGCTTGGCACCAACCCGGCGGTGGTCAGGCGCACGCTCGCCGGTCTGCGCGACGCGGGTATCCTGATCTCCGTAAAGGGCCACGGCGGCGGCTGGTCACTGGCCAAATCCCTCGCCGACACGACCTTTTATGATGTCTACGACGCCCTCGGCTCGCCGCCCCTGTTCGCCATCGGCAACGATGAAAACGACCCGTCCTGCAACTTCGAAGGCGTCGCGAACGCCGCCGTTACCGAGGTGCTGGCGCTCGCCCATGCGGAATTCATCCGGGCCCTGCATGCGCGCACGGTCGCATCGCTGGTCCACGACCGTCACGCCATTGACGACACGCACCGCGACACTGCGGACAACCTGATCAAACTCAATTCCGGCAGCTGACCGGCGCCCGCATCACTCCCGCTCCAGCTCCAGCGCCCGCCCCAGCCGAGGCAACCCCGCCCGTTTCAGCAGCGCCCTGACCGGCTGCGGCCGCCCCGACGCCGCCTCCGCCCGGTCCCGCACCTTTCGCGCCACCCCGGCCAGATCGGCATCCTCCTGGTGCAGGTCGAACAGAAACCTGTCCGGATCAAGCGGCAACACCCCATGCCCCGCCAGAACACGCCCCGGAAAATCCCTCAGGTTCTTGGTGATCAGCAATTCCGCCTCCCCGGAAATTGCCGTGGCCAGAACGTGACGGTCATTTTCATCCGGCAAAAACAGCGTTTCCGCCAGCGCCTCATCCTCCGCGACCTCCGCGCCGGCAAACTGCGCCCGCATCAGCGCAATTTCCCCTCTGGCGATATTCTCGGCCCCGTCGCCCAGCCGCCGCGTGGCCCTGGCCCATTCCTCCAGAATACGCCCCGACCAGAGCGGCACATAAAGCCCCAGCTCCGCCGTCCCCAGCAGCATCTCCCGCATGACCGTGGGAAACAGCACACAGGCATCGAGCACCACCCGCGGGCGCGCGCTCACGAAACAACCGTCATGGGAGAAAATACATACCGCATGACACCCCTGCTACAGCCGGACCGCCCCCTGTTCAAGCAATCGGCATTTGTCCAAAGTCGCATTGTGTGCCGCCTGCGCTTTGTCTAGGGTCCGGCCGTCGAATGAAACGGGAAACCGCCGCCCATGATCTACTGGGGAATTGCAGCCCTCATCATCCTGGCCTGCCTGCTGACCATATTCCTGCCGATGCTCCGGGCCCGTCAGGATGGAGGCACCCGCGCGGGCTATGACATGCAGGTCTACCATGACCAGTTGAGGGAGGTGGAAACCGAACTGGCCCGCGGCGTTCTGACCGCGTCCGAGGCCGAGGCAAGCCGTACCGAGATTTCCCGCCGCCTTCTTGCCGCCGCCGACGAGGCCGAACGCGAGAAACCAGGCGAAACGGCCCCGCGCGGCCTGACCGTCGGCATTTCCCTTGGCGTTCTGGCGCTGGCGGTCGTGTCAACCGTAGGGATCTATGCCGTGCTGGGAATGCCCGGCATGCCGGACCAGCCGCTTGCCGACCGCGAAAGGCTGCGCGCCGAGGCCCGCGCCAACCGCCCCTCCCAGACCGAGATGGAGGAGAGGTTCCGCGCCCATCTCGACGAACGGGGCTTTGAGCCCCCGGCCGCCGCCGCCGAGACGCTTGCACTCATCGACAGGCTTGAAACCGTCCTCGCGGACCGCCCCGATGATGCCGACGGGCACCGCCTGCTGGCCGGAAGCCTCTCGCGCATCGGCCGTCCGTTCGAGGCGCGCGCGGCACAGCAAAAGGTCGTCGACATCATGGGCGGGGACGCGAGCGCCCGCGACCTGATCAACCTCGCCGAACTCAGCATTCTTGCCGCCAACGGCTACGTCTCGCCCCAGGCCGAGGACGCGCTCGACGCGGGCCTCCGGCTCGATCCCACCAACCCGATCGGCCGCTACTACGCCGGTCTGACCCTGCTTCAGGCCGACCGCGCCGATCTCGCCTATCCCATCTGGGAGGGCCTTCTGCGCGAGGGTCCACCAGACGCCCCCTGGATCCCGGCCATTCGCGCCGATATCGCCGAGGTGGCCCGCCTCGCCGGTCTGCCCCCCCCGGACGTTCCTTCCATGAACCTGCCCGGCCCGTCAGCCGAGGACATGCAGGCCGCCGAAGCCATGGATCAGGAGGACCGCGAGGCCATGATCGCCGGCATGGTGGCCCAGCTTGAATCCCGCCTTGCCGACGAGGGCGGCACGCCGGAGGAGTGGGCGCGTCTCATTTCGTCCCACGCGATCCTCGGCAACACCGACCACGCCTCCGAGATCCTTGAGGAAGCCAGACGCACCTTCGCCGGTGACGACGCCGCCCTTGCTGTCATCAATGACGCCGCCTCCAATGCCGGACTGGGCCAATGAGCAACGGAATTTTCGAATCCACCGAGGATTTCGCCGCACAAATCCAGTTCGGCCAGGCCCTAATGGGTCTTGATCTCGGTACCAAAACCATCGGCGTTGCCGTCTCCGACACGCTGCGCAGCATTGCAACGCCCATCGAGACCGTAAAACGCCGCAAGTTCGGTCTCGATGCCGAAGCACTTCTCGCCATCATGCGCCACCGCAATATTGGCGGCATCGTGCTGGGCCTGCCCCGCAACATGGACGGCTCTGAAGGTCCGCGCTGCCAGTCCACTAGGGCCTTCGCCCGTAATTTCAGCCGCCTGACGGATGTCCCGATCACCTTCTGGGACGAGCGCCTGTCCACCGTCGCCGCCGAACGCGCACTCCTCGAGGCGGACACCTCCCGCAAACGTCGCGGCGAGGTCATCGACCACGTGGCTGCGGGCTACATCCTCCAGGGTCTGCTCGACCGCCTCGACCACATCAAACGGGCCGCACAATGACCGATGAGGTCTGGAAACGCCCGGAGCCCGAAAGCCCCTGCGTCAAAATCTGCGTCATTGAGCCGACTTCCGGGTTCTGTCTCGGCTGTCACCGCACCATCCGTGAAATCTCCGACTGGTCCCGCATGACCGCGGACGAGCGCCACGACGTCCTCGACCTGCTCCCCCAACGTGCCGACGCGGCCAAACCCGCCCGACGCGGCGGCCGCCGGGCCCGCCTGAAATCCCGCGACGGCTGACCCAACCCATCACACCCCGTGATGCGGTGCCGCAGGATCATTCATTTGACCCACGCCCCCCAATCCGGAAAGCTGCCCTGAACAACAGTCGACAGGGCCGCATCCATGTACACCATCGTCATCTCACAGAAAGCCTATTCAAGCTGGTCCCTGCGCGGCTGGCTCCTGCTGGAGGCCTTCGGCTTCGACTATACCGAGCAGTTCGTGCCGCTCTACGACCCGGCCTTCGATGAGATGAAAAAGCTCAAGGCCCCCGCCCGCACCGTGCCGATCCTCGAATGGACCGAGGCGCAGGAAATCAAACGCGTCTGGGAAAGCGTCGCCATCGCGGAGACGCTGGCCGAACACAATCCCGCCGCCGGCGTCCTGCCATCCGACCCCGGCCACCGCAGCATCGCCCGAATTCTCGTGGCCGAAATGCATGCCGGGTTCTCCGCCCTGCGCGGCGCCTGCCCGATGAACCTGCACCGAACCAACCAGCCGCTGGAGGACACCCCTGCCGCCGTGCGCGCCGACGTGGCACGCGCGGGCGATCTGTGGTCCTGGGCGCTCACAACCACCGGCGGCCCCTGGCTCGCCGGACCTGAGTTCTCCGCAGCGGACGTGTTCCACGCGCCGCTGGCATCGCGGCTGGTCAGCTACGGTCTGCTCACACCGGAAACCGAAGCTTACGCGACCCAGGTGATGGCGCATCCCGCCGTCCGGAAATGGACCGCCGCCGCCCTGGCCGATCCGCAGCGTATAGCCCTCTACGACAACGTCACCTGACCTGACGCCCACGGTCTAGGCCGACTTCCGCGCCTCCTCCTGCCGGGGGGACACACCCGCCATGGCCCGCTCCACCAGCTCCGGCCCGGCCCCCGGCAGATGCGCGCCTTCCGAGAGCACACGCCGCCATTGCCGCGCGCCCGGCATCCCCTGGAACGCGCCAAGCATGTGCCGCGTGATCTGGTTCAGCCGCGCACCGCGGCCCAGTTCGCGCTCGATATAGGGCAGCATGGCCGTAACCGCCTCCGCGCCCGTCACCACCGCAACGTCATCACCAAAAATGTCCCGGTCAACCGCGCCCAAAATTGCCGGGGAGTGATACGCCGCCCGCCCGATCATGGCCCCGTCAAGTCCCCGCGCAATCAGCGCCTGCGCGCTCGTGAGGTCCGGAATACCGCCATTGATGGCGATGGTCAGATGCCCGAACCGCTCCTTCATGCGCACCACCAGATCGTAATCCAGCGGCGGAATATCACGGTTCTCCTTCGGACTGAGCCCCTGCAGCCACGCCTTGCGGGCATGGATCGCAACGGTTTTGACCCCGGCATCGGACATGCGCTGCAGAAAATCCGGCAGAACCTCCTCCGGGTCCTGGTCATCCACACCGATCCGGCACTTGACCGTCACCGGCACGGCACCGGCCTCCGCCATCATCGCCTGAACACATTCCGCCACCAGCGCGGGCGTGCGCATCAGCGCCGCCCCAAAGCACCCCGACTGCACCCGGTCCGACGGACAGCCCACATTGAGGTTGATCTCGTCATAGCCGTATTCCATCGCAACCCGCACGGCCTGCGCCAGCTCCCCCGGCTCCGACCCGCCCAGCTGCAACGCCACCGGATGCTCCTGCCGATCAAATCCCAATAGCCTGTCCCGGTCCCCGTTCAGCACCGCCCCGGACGTCACCATCTCCGTATAAAGCAGCGCCCGCTTCGAAAACCGCCTGTGAAAGAACCGGCAATGCCTGTCCGTCCAGTCCATCATGGGCGCGACACTCAGCCGCGCCGCCGCCTGGGCTCCGGTTTTACCGCAATTGTCCAACTTCAGCTCCCGTAACTCAGCCTGCCGCCCCTTCCGGCACCCACCGGCACCGGAAGCGTTCAGAAGACCGGCGTGACTACACCAGCCCAGGCCAAAATGGAACCCGCGGCCCGCCCAAAGGCAATATCGCGTGAGCCACCAGGGGTCATCTTCTGTTGCCTGACCCTAACGGGCCACCTCCACGACCGACCAACCGGGAACCTCTCCCCCGATCTCCAACCCCGGCATCCCTCTCACTCCAGGCCCCAGGAGCCAAGCGCGTACCCTATCAGTACCCGCCATGCAGACATTTCAGCCGTTGAAAGAGAGCCGTGCCCGTGCGCGCGCCACAAGATGGGCTTCCACGGCCTCGTCAACAGCCAGAAGCCCCGCGTACCTACACAAGCCCCCCCACTCAGGCCACCTGCGAGCACTGCTCCGCCACCACACCGGCGGCGTGCCGGAACGCGGCGTCCGACAGTTCCAGGTCCTCCGCCCCAAGCGCCAGGCAGGGATAGAGTTTGCCCGGGGACTTGAACAGACCATCCGCGCGCAGCGTGGCGTTCCAGAGCGTGTTGACCGTCGGATCGTCATGTTTCGCGCTGCGGTAGTCGATCGGGTCGCCATCCGTGAACCAGATGTCGAACAGCGTCGGATCGCCACAGATGCGGTGGCTGATGCCCTGGGCCGACAGCGCCGCGGACTGCATGTCGATCAGGCTCTGCCCCAGCTCGCGCAGCCGGTCATACTGGCCCGGACGCCTCAGCACCTCCATGGTCTTCAGCCCCGCGGCCGAGGCCACCGGATTGCCCGAGAGCGTGCCAAGCTGCATCAGCCATTTCTCCGCACCCACTGCATCCCTGTCGAAATGCGACATGATTTCCGCGCTCGCACCCAGCGCCGCCAGCGGGAACCCACCCCCGATGATCTTGCCGAGCGTACAGATGTCCGGCGTCACGCCATAGCGCTCCTGCGCCCCGCCATAGGCCAGCCGGAAGCCCGTGACAATCTCATCGAAGATCAGCAGCACCCCATGCCTGTCACACAGATCCCGCAGCCCCTGAAGGTATCCCTCCTTCGGCGGAATGATCCGCTGCAACGGCTCCACGATAATCGCGGCCACGTCCTTATGCTCATCGAGCAGCGACGCGACGGCCTCCAGGTCATTGAACGGCGCAACCAGCATGTCATCGGCCACGCCCTGCGGGATCCCGGCACTGTCCGGCACCGGCGTGGGGAAGTTGACGCGTTTCGCGGGCGCGAGGCTCATCTGCGCCTCCGCCGACATGCCGTGATAGCCGCCCTCGAATTTCAGGATCTTCGGCCTGCCCGTACAGGCCCGCGCCAGGCGCATCGCATACATGTCCGCCTCACCGCCCGAGGTGACAAACCGCACCTGCCCGCAGCAGGGTACGGCATCGACAATGGCCTCGGCCAGTTCGATACCGCGGGCGTTGTTGGCAAAAAACGTCATGCCCTGCGGCAGCTGCTCCAGCACCGCCTCCATGACCTCCGGATGCCCGTGCCCGAGCAGCATCGGCCCCGACCCGATCAGATAGTCCACATATTCGCGCCCGTCCTCATCCCAGACGCGCGACCCCTCGCCGCGCGCGATAACAATACCGCTGTCGAAATTGCCAAAGCCTGCCGCCGGCAAGACCTCGCGGGCGCGGTCGATCCATTCGGCCTGGGTGTGGGTTCTGTGCATGGTGTCAATCCAGTATGAGATCAGGAGAGCCCAGCGCCCCGGCGTCAACGGTGATGCCAAGGCCCGGGCCATCGGGTGGAGCGATGCGGCCATTCTTCCGCACCGGCGCATCGGGGGCAATGCGTTTCCTCAGACCTCGAATGCTTCCGCGTCGCCAAAAAGGTGCTGGAGGAAACCTGACGGCACGGTTGGCAAAGCGGTCGTGAAACGGCAATCTCCGTCCACGACCGATCCAACCGCAACCGCCGGGAGCATACCCTGACCAACGCCCTGACCACGTCCGGCCTCTTCGGCGACCTGTTCCGCGACGACGCCATCGCCGCCGAGTTTTCCGCCCCCGCCTTCACGCGGCGCATGCTCGCATTCGAGGCGGCCTGGACCCGCGCGCTCCTCTCGACAGGGAGCGTCACCCAGGACGATGCGACCGCGGCGCTTCAGTCCATTGAGGCATTCGACCCCTCCCAAACCGTCACCCTGGCAGAGGGCAGCAACCGCGACGGCCTGCCCGTTCCCGCCCTCGTCAAAGCCCTGCGCCAGGGTCTCGCGGACGGCCCGGCCCATGCCATCCACAGCGGCGCCACCAGCCAGGACGTCATCGACAGCGCCATGGCCCTGACCCTTTTGGCCGTCACCGCCAAACTCGCCACGGGTCTGCGCTCCGCCATCTCGGCGCTCGACGATCTGAGGGACCGTTTCGGTGACGCCCCCATGCAGGCCCGCACCAGGATGCAGGTGGCCCTGCCTGCGACGGTGTCACTACGCCTCACAGCCTGGCAACGTCCGCTGGCCGACCACCTCGCGCGACTTGACACGGTGTCAATTGAGATCAGCAAAGCCCAGATCGGCGGCCCCATCGGCCTGCGCGACCGCCCCGAGGGCCAGAGCGATGCCGTGGCGGCCGAGGTCGCGCGCCTCCTCGGCCTGACACCCGCCCCGGTCTGGCACACCGACCGCAGTGGCCCTGTCGCCATGGGTCACTGGCTCACCCTGGTCACCGGTACCGCGGGCAAAATCGGTCAGGACATGGCCCTGATGGCGCAGCAGGGTGTGGACGAACTGCGCCTGTCGGGCACCGGCGGGTCCTCCGCCATGCCCCACAAACAGAACCCCATCCTGGCCGAATCGCTGGTCGCCCTTGCCCGGTTCATCGCCACCCAGCAGGCCGCCCTGGCCCAGGCCATGATCCACGAACAGGAACGCTCCGGCGCGGCCTGGTCCCTGGAATGGCTGACCCTGCCCGCCATGTGCGAGGCCACCGGAGCGGCCCTGCGCCACCTCAAAACACTGCTGAATTCCGTGGATATAATGGGGGAATAATGGGGGATTGCCCCGGATATAATGTCGGAAAATCCGCCAAAGACAGCCGCTCGCGACCGTGATTTAGGCCACATCGGTCCAAATGGAGCCCAAAACACGCGCAATATATCCGCGGATATATTTACCAATTGACCAAACCGGATTAACTTTCGAATCGCCCGCGATTCATACCTGTTTACAGGCAGTTAAGCCGAAAACCTCATTTTTCACGTGAAAATCACCCGCTCATGGACATCCGCGCCAAAGGCTGATTAATCTGCGCACCAAATGACAGATCTCACACTCACCCCGACACTCGCAACGCTGCTCTTCGTCCTGACCTGCCTGTGCGGGTTTCAGTATCGCAGGGTCTGGAAGGCCGAGGGGCCAAGATACCAGTACTGGCTCTATGGCGTCCCCGCGGCTTTGGGTCTCGCAATTCTGGCGTTTGTCCCGCTCGATCTGACGGGACTGGCCGGTGTCAGCCGGTAATCAGCTGCTTGAGGTGCAGAGCCTCGTGCTCAACCTCGGTCAGGCGGTGGTTGATCACGTCACCGATGGTCACCATTCCCACCAGTTTTTCATTGTCCATCACCGGCATGTGGCGGAAACGGCCATTGGTCATGCGTTTGAGAACAGTCACCAGCGCCTCTTCCGGCGCACAGGTTTCAACGGAGGTGGTCATCACGTCGCCCACCTGCTGCGGCAGGGTCTGACCCGGGGTTTCGGCGAGTTTGCGGACAATGTCGCGCTCGGACAGGATGCCGACGAGGCCGCCCTCCCCATCCGTGACGGTCAGCGCGCCAATCCGACGGTCGCGCAGTTCCTTTACGGCCTGGCCAAGGGTCTCATCCGGGCGGATTGAGAACACCTCCCGCCCCTTGGAGTCGAGAATTTCCGAAACGTTGGCGTGATGGTCACCCACGGTCACGGTCTGGCTTTTGGATCCCGGCTGCTCCCGGTCCTGGCGCATTGGAGCCTGGTAAGACGTTGGCATGGCTGTACCCCCTTTTGAGGTTCAGGCTATGCCTCCCTCTCCATCTGCTCAAGCATTTTTTTGGCCCGTGGACACTTCATCCGTTCCCGCAGCGGGCTGTTGGGATCAATCTCCTTGTTGCAAACAAGGCATTGATCCGCATCACCAATTGCATTCAGGCCGCCACAGCTTCCCTTGATCCTCTTGTTCATGAAGATCACGCCGACGGACATGCCAAGCATGACCATCGCCAGGACCATAAACGTGAGTGCAAAGGTAGCCATCAGATGCTCCCCTGCCGCGCTCAGGCGGTCAGGTTTTTGAAGGTCGCGTTGGCCGATGTCCGGAACGAAAGCTGCGCCGCATCCGGGTCACGCTCGACGAACTGAACCGCCACATTGTGCTGATCCGCGATTTCCAGACCACGTTCGCGGCCGAGAATCAGCATCGCGGTGGACCAGGCATCGGCCAGCATGGCATTGTCCGCCACAACGGTCGCGGAAGCGGTCGTGTGATCCACCGGACGGCCCGTTGCCGGGTCGATCAGGTGGGAATAGCGCTTACCGTCGACCTCGAAATAGTTGCGGTAATCGCCCGAGGACGCGAGCCCAAGGCCGGAAACACCAACCACACCCAGAACGCCGCTTGCGGCCACATTGGGGGATTCGATGCCGATCTGCCACGGCAGACCATCCGGGTTACGGCCGGAGGCATAAAGATCGCCACCGATTTCAACCATGTAGTCGGAAATGCCCAAAGCCTCAATCGCCTGTCCGGCATGGTCCGCGCCATAGCCCTTGCCGATCCCGGCCAGGTAAACCTGTGCATCCGCATGGGTTTTCCGAACGGTTCCGTTGCCAACCTCAAGCGAGTTTTCGTGCCCTGACATGGCGCGGGCCTGCTCGATGGCCGCATCGGACGGCATGGGGCGCGAACCCGGCGCGCCAAAGCCCCAGAGCTCGATGAGCGGGCCTACGGTCGTGTCAAAACGCCCGGCACTTGCGGTATTTACGTCCGCCGCAGCCTGCATGACGCGCGAAAGCTGCGGCGAGGTGCCGCTCACAACGCCCGCCGGAACCGCATTCAACCGCGAAATTTCCGACGATCCGTCCCAGTTCGACATGGTCGCATTCACCTCGGCCAGCGCGGTCGAAACGGCCGAGCGCACCTCGGCCTCCTCAACACGGTTGGAATGGTCCACGGCAACAACGCGGTACGTGGTCCCCATGGAGCGCCCGGCAAATTCTATGATCTGCTGGCGCTTGTAACACGCAGCCAAAGCGACCGGCATGACCAGGAAGGAACGACGGGTGAAGGAATTAAGGGGGCTCACGAGTGCACCTTTCGCCATTTTTGCGTCGACATATTCGAACGTTCGCAGTTTCTTCAACCTCTATATGGCCATTTGCGAAAAAAACCACTAGCAGATTAACGAACACATCCGCGCATGTTAACGAACATTAACGCAGGTGTCGAATGGATCGAAAAGAACAGGATTGAGGGTACGGGACGGTGAAGCACTTCAAGCTGCGCAAGGGTCTGGATCTACCCATCACGGGATCCCCCCGGCAGGAGATAGATTCGTCGGCCGACGTCAGGACGGTCGGCATTCTGGGAGATGACTACATCGGTCTGAAGCCGCGGGTTCAGGTGGAGGAAGGCACGTCCGTTGCGCCGGGGACGCCGCTGATGTTCGACAAGAACATGCCCGATGCGATGATTGTCTCACCGGTTGCGGGGCGGGTGCGGGCCATTAACCGTGGCGCGCGGCGGAAGCTCGTGAGCATTGAGATCGATATCACGGACAGCGACGCGGAGCCGGTGGATTTTTCCCAGATGGGCGACGCGAACAGCCGTGAGGGTGTGACGAAAAAGCTTTGTGCGGCAGGGCTTTGGACGTCATTCCGGACGCGGCCATACTCCAAGGTGCCGCAGCCGGGGACGGCGCCGAAGGCGATTTTTGTCACGGCTATGGATACCGAGCCGCTGGCGCCCGATCCGGAACCGGCCATCCGGGCCGAGGAGGAGGCGTTTGCGAAGGGCCTGGCGGCGGTAAAGCTTCTGACGGACGGGACCACGCATCTGTGCCAGGAGGCGGAGACGCCCCTGCCCGGTCATGACCTGCCGGGTGTGTCGGCGGCGCAGTTTACCGGGCCGCATCCCGCCGGTCTGGCCGGGACGCATATCCATTTCCTGGACGTGCCGAGTGCCGAAACGGAGGTCTGGACCATTGGATATCAGGACGTTCTGACGATTGGGCGGCTGATTCTGACCGGGAAATATGACGCTTCACGCATCATTTCGGTGGCCGGTCCGGCCTGTAAGGATCCGCGTCTGGTAAAGACGGTTGCGGGTGCGTCGATGGCGGACCTGGTGGCTTCGGACCTGCCCTCCGACATGCCGGTGCGGATTATTTCCGGCTCGGTTCTGAGTGGGCGTGCCGGTGAGGGCGTCAGCGCCTATCTGGGCCGTTACGCGCGCCAGGTGACGGTGATCGAGGAGGACCGGAAGCAGATCCCGATGGGATGGATCCGGCCGATGGCCTCGAAATTCGCGGTGCAGCCGGTGCTGGGCTCGGCCTTTGCCAAGCAGGCCTATGCGCTGACCTCCAATCTCAATGGTGGACGGCGTGCGATGGTGCCGATTGGCACGTTTGAGGAGCTGATGCCGCAGGATTTCCTGCCGACGCAGCTTCTGCGCGCGCTTCTGGTGATGGATACGGACCAGGCACAGGCCCTGGGGGCTCTGGAACTCGATGAGGAGGACCTGGGTCTCGTGGGATTTGCCTGTCCGGCGAAATATGAATACGGCATGGCCCTGCGCGACTGCCTAACCAAGATCGAAAGGGAGGGGTAGGTTTATGGCCCTGCGCGACTTCTTCGACAGGATCGAGCCGAATTTCCACAAGGGCGCGAAATGGGAACGCTGGTTCCCCGTCTATGAGATGGTTGAGAGCTTTCTCTATACGCCCAAGACGGTGACGACGGCGGCGCCCCATGCGCGGTCCTATATCGACATGAAACGGATCATGACCTACGTGGTCATCGCGACGATCCCCTGCATTCTGATGGCGCTTTACAATACCGGCCTTCAGACAAACCTCGCGATTGCGGAATACGGCCCTTCCGGCTGGCGGGCGGCGATCATTGGCGGAATTGGCATTGGCTTCAATCCGTCCAACCCGATTGCCAACATGCTGCACGGGCTGCTGTATTTCCTCCCGATCTATATCACCACGCTGGTGGCGGGCGGTATTTTTGAGGTAATTTTCGCTACGGTGCGCAAGCATGAGGTGAACGAGGGTTTCCTCGTGACATCAATGCTTTACACGCTGATCCTGCCTGCGACCACGCCTTTGTGGCAGGTGGCGCTCGGCATCATTTTCGGTGTCGTAATCGGCAAGGAAGTGTTTGGCGGTACGGGCAAAAACTTCCTCAACCCGGCCCTGACGGGACGTGCGTTCCTTTACTTCGCCTATCCCGCGCAGCTTTCGGGCGACAGCGTGTGGGTTCCGGTGGACGGTTTCACGGGCGCGACCGCTCTGGCCGTATCGGCCTCGGACGGGTTCCAGGAACTGGCCGCACGCGGCATGACCTGGTGGGACAGCTTCATCGGGGTGATCCCGGGCTCGCTTGGTGAGACCTCGACGCTGGCGGCGCTGCTGGGGCTTGCGTTCCTGCTGGTGACCAAGATCGCGAATTACCGCATGGTGGTGGGATGTCTGGGGGGCATGATCGTGTTCTCGCTGCTCCTGAACCTGATCGGATCAGAGTCCAATCCGATGTTCGCCATGCCCTGGTACTGGCACCTGGTCGTCGGTGGTTACGCCTTTGGCCTCGTCTTCATGGTCACGGAGCCGGTTTCAGGCTCGCATACCAACCTGGGCCGTTACATTTACGGGGCTCTGATCGGATTCATGGTCGTCATGATCCGTGTCGTGAACCCCGCCTTCCCCGAGGGCATGATGCTCGCCATCCTCTTCGGGAACGTCTTTGCACCGCTGATCGACTATTTCGTCGTTCAGGCCAATATTCGCAGGAGGGCGCGTCGGAATGTCTGACAACGACCGCGAAAACAAATCCGGGCAGGATGCGGAGGCACAGTTCACGCCTGAGATGAACCCGCCCGACCGGGACCTTCCGGCCCCGGAAGGCGAGGTCGTCAAAACCGGCGGGTTCCTGCGCCGTTTCCTCGACATGCCCGCCGATAACACCGCAAAAACGGTGGCTGTGGCGCTAGGTCTCTGCCTGGTGGCATCCATGTTCGTGTCGGCCGCAGCCGTGTCGCTGCGCCCGTTGCAGGAGCGCAACGCCGCGCTCGACAAGCAGGTGAACATTGTTCAGGTGGCCGGTCTCTATGAGGACGGCATCGACGTGGCCGAGGCGTTCGACGCGTTTGAGCCGCATGTCCTGGAACTGGCCACGGGCGAGTTTGCCGACGGGGCGGATATTGAGGGACAGGTGCTTGATCCCCTGACCTTTGACGACCGTGCCGCGGCGGAGGACCTGACCCTGTCCGCGCCGCTCGACGACGATCCGGCCAGCATTGGACGACAGGCGAACTACGTGACGGTTTACCTGCTGCGCAATGAGGACGGGTCGCTCGACAAGGTGATTCTGCCGGTCTACGGCTATGGCCTGTGGTCCACGCTCTACGGCTTCATCGCCATCGAGGAGGACGGCAACACGATCTATGGCCTCCAGTTCTATGAGCACGCGGAAACACCGGGCCTGGGCGCCGAGGTGGACAACCCCCGCTGGAAGGCGCTGTGGAACGAGAAGCTTCTGCGCACGGATGGTGGCGATGGCGAACTGGCGATTACGGTTGCGAAAACCGCACCCCCCGCCGGTCCGGAATACCATGTGGACGCCCTGTCCGGGGCGACACTGACCTCGCGCGGGGTGGACAACCTCATCCGGTTCTGGCTCAGCGAGCGCGGATTTGAACCTTTCCTTGAACGTGTCAGAGAGGGAGAGATCTGATGGCACAGACCTATCGGACCATGCTGGTCGACCCGATGGTCGACAACAACCCGATCACCCTGCAGGTTTTGGGAATCTGTTCGGCCCTCGCGGTGACCTCGTCCATGAGCGTGGCGCTGGTGATGACCATTGCGGTGACCCTGGTGACGGGTTTCGCGTCCATGTTCATCTCGGTTCTGCGCAGCCAGATCCCCTCCTCCATCCGCATTATCGTGCAGATGATCATCATCGCGTCGCTGGTGATTGTGGTGGACCAGGTGCTCAAGGCATATGCCTATGAGATCTCGAAGACACTCTCGGTCTTCGTGGGTCTGATCATCACCAACTGTATCGTGATGGGCCGCGCAGAGGCGTTCGCCATGAAGAACCCGCCGCTTGCTTCCTTCGTGGATGGTGTGGGCAATGGTCTGGGATATGGCTTGATTCTGATGCTCGTGGCGTTTGTGCGTGAGCTGTTCGGTGCGGGCAGCGTGTTTGGCCTGACCATTTTTGAAACCGTCAACAATGGCGGGTGGTACAACCCGAACGGTCTGCTGCTCCTGCCGCCCTCGGCGTTCTTCATCATCGGCCTGATCATCTGGGCGTTTCGTTCGTGGAAGCCGGAGCAGGTTGAGGAACGTGAATACCGCATTCAGACAGTGGAGGCGCACTGATGGAAGAGCTGATCTCCCTCGCCGTTAAGGCCATTTTCGTCGAGAACATGGCTTTGGCCTTCTTTCTCGGCATGTGTACCTTCCTGGCCGTGTCCAAAAAGATCTCCACGGCCATTGGTCTGGGCATCTCGGTGACGCTTGTGCAGACCATTACGGTTCCGGCCAACAACCTGATCCTGACCTATCTGCTGGCCCCTGGTGCGCTGGCCTGGGCCGGGTTTCCGAATGTGGACCTGACCTTTCTCGGTCTGATCTCCTATATCGGGGTGATTGCTGCGATGGTGCAGATCCTGGAGATGATCCTCGATAAGTACTTCCCGCCGCTCTACAACGCGCTTGGCGTGTTTCTGCCGCTGATTACGGTGAACTGCGCCATCCTGGGCGGCTCGCTGTTCATGGTGGAGCGCGATTACGATCTGACGCAGTCCACGGTGTACGGCATTTCCTCCGGCTTTGGCTGGGCGCTGGCCATCACCGCGATGGCGGGCGTGCGCGAGAAGCTGAAATATTCCGACATTCCCGAGGGTCTTCAGGGCCTTGGGATCACCTTCATCAGCGCCGGACTGATGGCCATGGCCTTCATGTCCTTCTCCGGCGTGAATCTCTGAGGGAGAGGCGACGATGCAGACTTTCACCCTCGGCGTTCTACTGTTTTCGCTGATCGTTCTGGCGCTGGTCACCATCATCATGCTGGCCCGCTCGCGCCTGGTTTCGAGCGGCAACGTGAACATTACGATCAACGGCGAGAAAACCATTTCGGTCCCCGCTGGCGGCAAGCTGTTGCAGACACTGGCGGCGGAGAAGCTCTTTGTGCCGTCGGCCTGTGGTGGCGGCGGGACCTGCGCGCAGTGCCGGGTGCGCATTCATGAGGGCGGCGGGTCGATCCTGCCGACCGAGGAGAGCCACATCACCAAGCGTGAGGCGGCCTGTGGCGACCGTCTGTCCTGTCAGGTTGCGGTCAAACAGGACATGCAGGTTGAGGTTCCCGAGGAGGTCTTCGGGGTCAAGAAGTGGGAATGCACCGTCCGGTCGAACGAGAACGTGGCGACATTCATCAAAAACCTGGTTCTGGAACTGCCCGAGGGCGAGGACGTAAACTTCCGGGCGGGTGGCTACATCCAGATCGAGGCGCCGGCGCACCAGCTGAGCTACACCGATTTCGATGTCCAGGAGGAGTACCGGGAGGACTGGGACAAGTTCAATCTCTGGCAGTACAAGTCCACGGTGGCCGAGCCGATCGAGCGGGCCTATTCCATGGCCAACTACCCTGACGAGAAGGGGCTGATCATGCTCAACGTGCGTGTGGCCTCACCGCCGCCGGGCACGGATTTCCCGCCGGGTCAGATGTCGTCCTTCATCTTCAACCTCAAGCCTGGGGACAAGGTAACGATTTCGGGGCCGTTCGGTGAGTTCTTCGCCCGCGACACGCAGAAGGAAATGGTCTTCATCGGTGGTGGTGCCGGTATGGCGCCGATGCGCAGCCACATCTTCGACCAGCTGAAACGCCTGAAGAACCGGGACCGCAAGATCACGTTCTGGTACGGGGCGCGCTCGAAGAAGGAGATGTTCTTCGTTGAGGACTTTGACGAGCTGGCCGCGGAGTTCCCGAACTTTACCTGGCATGTGGCCCTGTCGGATGCTCTGCCGGAGGATGAGTGGACGGGATATACCGGGTTCATCCACAACGTGCTCCATGACGAGTACCTGAAGGACCACCCTGCTCCGGAAGACTGCGAGTACTACATGTGTGGCCCCCCCATCATGAACTCGTCCTGTATCAACATGCTGCTTGAACTGGGCGTGGACCGGGAAGACATCATGCTGGACGATTTCGGCGGCTGACGTCGCCCCCGCCTGCGGTACGTGCGGCGGGAGCAGCGGTACCTGGCGTATTCCAGGGGTTGGAAACCAGGAACAACGGCCGCCGCGGGATCCTGCGGCGGCCGTTTGGTTTTTGGGGTTGGGTATCAGGAGACCGTAGGCTGGTCCGATAAGTTTTGCCCGCCGATCTGACCCCAAACAGCTTACACTGGCACGCGGCCAGGGCACTGGACAAAGGGGCAAAAGTCCCGCCGTGGCTGCGCCGTCATCAGTTGCGTTTCGGATCAAGTCTGCACGGTGCCGCGGCAATGGAAACTTCGAGCCCAAAGTGCCCAAATGTTGCGCTTCGTTCGGGTGGCTGCCTTATCCCCTTCCCAATTCCATTGCGCGGTCACGGCAGACGGTCATGGCCTTTGCAATGACTTCTCCAAAGCCGTTCTTCTGCAACGAGACAATGGCAGCATGGGTCGTCCCGTTTGGTGAGGTGACACGGGCACGAAGGTCTTCCGGTGAGTCGCCCTGGGCGGCCATGGCGGCAGCGCCAAGTGCCGTTTGCAGGGTCAGCGCCCTGGCATCCTCCGGGGGCAGACCCAGGATAATTCCCGCCCGGATCATCTCCTCGATCATCAGGAAATAATAAGCCGGGCCGCTGCCCGACACTGCCGTGACAGCATCCAGAAGGTGTTCACGCTCTACGATGACGCAAATACCAAAGGCTTCGATGATCTCCCTGGCAGCCATGCGCTGCGCGTCGGTCGTGTGGTCGTTGACGTAAAGCCCCGTCGCTCCCAGTCCGAGAAGGGCTGGCGTGTTGGGCATCGTGCGGGCGATGGCTACCGGACCAAAAAGGTCTTCAAGCGATTCAATCGTGACCCCGGCCGCAATGCTGAGGATCAGCTTGCCAGACAGGTCGGCATCCATCTGTTTGGCCACAGCCGCAATGACCTGAGGTTTGACAGCCAGCACAATGATGTCAGCGGCAGCCGCGCTGGCCACTTCGTCTGCCGTCGTGACGCCGTGCTGTGCGGTCAGCCGGTTCCGCTGATCCGCGTTCGGGTCGACAACCGTGATCCGCGAGGGCGTCCACCCACTGGCGATCATGCCGCCAATGATGGCCGACGCCATGTTGCCACCGCCTATGAATGCAATCTTTTCCATGGCTCAGAAGCTCGTAATCACGGTCGCGCCGACGGACTGGAACTTGTTCATGTTCATCAGGGCCTCGGGGGCGGCGTCGATGCTAATCCTGTCACCGACCAGCCGGGCCGGGTTCAGCTTGCTGCTTTCGACCATATCGAGCATCGCACCGTAGCGGTGCGCCTGCATGCCGTGGGAGCCAAGAAGCTCGATCTCCTGGCCCACGATCTTTGGCATGGGCACCGCGGGGGCAGCGTGATCGCCAAGCATCAGACCCACCTGAATATGCTTGCCCCGGGGACGCAGGCAGAGGATCGAATTCGTCATCGTTGCCGAATGCCCAAGCGCATCGAGCGAGACATGCGCGCGCCCCCTGGTGATCTCCCTGATCGCTTCGACCACGTCACCCTTGCCATCAATGGCCGCAACCGCGCCAAGCTCCCTGGCCAGCGCGAGCTTTGCCGGATCAAGGTCCACCCCGATCACATTCGCCCCCGCCGCGCTGGCAATCATCACCGCGGACAGGCCAACACCGCCGCAGCCATGCACGGCGACCCATTGGCCCGCACTGACCTTGCCCTGGTCGATCACGGCCCGAAACGAGGTAGCGAACCGGCAGCCCAGGCTGGCGGCAGTGGCGAAATCCATTGTCTCCGGCAACGCCACCACGTTCAGATCAGCCTGATGGATCGGCACATATTCCGCAAAGCTGCCCCAATGGGTGAAGCCGGGCTGCTCCTGATGCAGGCACACCTGCTGATGACCGGCATGGCATTCGCTGCATGATCCACAGCCGCAGATGAACGGGACAGTGACCCGGTCGCCCACCTTCCAGTGCTTCACGTCCTTGCCGACCGCTTCGACCACGCCGGCCAGTTCGTGGCCAGGGATGTGGGGAAGCTCGATATCACTGTCGTGACCCATCCATCCGTGCCAGTCGCTGCGACACACCCCGGTGGCTTCGACCTTCAGCACGACCCCATGCGTGTCCGGCGCAGGATCCGCCACGTTCACGACCTTGGGGGTTTCCTGGAATTTTTCGAACAGAACAGCCTTCATGACAGGATCTTTCAGTTATGTCGACTCATTGAGTGGAAGCTATCATATGGCGGCGAAATTACCTTGCTATTCTACCCCTTATTGTGATTATTTTGGGCGGAAAGCCCTCAACCTGAGGGGTTATTGAGGAAATTCTTCCCTTGCGCGAAATCGACACCGTCAACGCACGGATTCTCGAACTGCTACAAAGCGACGGGCGCATGACCAACGCCAAACTGGCTGAGCATCTGAACATGAGCGAAACGCCCTGCTGGCGACGGCTCAGGAAACTGGAAGAGACGGGCATCATCGAGGGCTACCAGGCCCACCTCAGTCGCAGAAAGCTCGGACTCGGCGTGATGGCATTCGTACAGCTCAGCTGCTCGGAGCACGATCAGGCCGCCACTGCCGAGTTCCAACGCATTATTGAGGTCACGCCCAATATCCTTGCCTGCCATAACACCACCGGCGAGGACGATTTCCTGCTGATCGTGGTCGCGCGCGATCTGGACGACTACAGCGCCTTTGTGGACAGCACGTTGCGGCGTCTGCCCGGTGTGACCAGCATTCGCTCGAACCTTTCACTCAAGGAGATGAAAGCATCGAGCAAACTGCCCGTGCGAGGTCAGGGGCGATGATCAGGTCGCGGCTCTAATAACAGACATTCGTGCAAACGCATCGACCGGCAGCTCTGTCCCGCTCAACCGACGTTCGAACCCCAAAAGACCCGGTGCAGTCCGCCAGCCCCGTATTAGAGTGTTCCGGATCCGGCCTGAACGCCGCCATTGCAATGGCGGCACTGAGCCTCACCCCCCCACAACTGCGCGACCCCGGGCACGGAGCAAAGGGGCTTCAGCCCTGCCGGGCCTGCGCCGGACCGGACCGCATGGGCCGGCGCCCGCTGACGTTGGCCCCACGATCAATCGGAAGAGGCACACTTCACCATAAAACCGCGTCATCCAACCGTTCCGTGCCCCCCCCCGGCCCGGCGCAGGCACGGCTTTCCTTGCAGCGGCAGGAGTGTCCACCCGGCCCTTCCGTCACCGGTTGTGTTCCCGATCAGGCCTGTAGCATGTCGACAGAGTGTGCCGGGCGATTGATCTTCCATTCCGGTGAACCCATAGTGCGGACGGAACGGCGCCAAACGCTGCGGGTCGCCTGTCCGAGGAGGAGCGGTCATCTGTGTTTGCGGCAGAAGCCGGCAAAATGGGGAACTACACGTGTCACAGCCATCCGGGAAAGGGCCAGGCAGCCTTCCTGTTCTCGCCCTGGCCATCAGCGCCTCAATAGCCCTTTGGGGGATCCTCGATCCATCCGGGCTGGGTCACGTGGCGTCGACGGCCGTGTCGGCGCAGTTTGCCAGCCGCGGGTGGTTCATCATGCTGGAGGCGAGTGGCATTCTGTTTGTGGCCATTTTTCTTGCCCTCTCCCGCTTTGGCGATATCCGACTGGGTCCAGATGATGCCAAGCCGGATTTTTCGACCCCGGCATGGATCGCGATGCTTTTCGCTGCGGGGATGGGCGTGGGCCTCCTGTTCTATGGCGCTGCCGAGCCGCTCACTCATTTTGAAACGCTGCGCCAGTTCTCCCCGGACGCAAAAGCAGCCGGTGAAGCACTGTTCGTGACCTATCTCAACTGGGGTTTCCACGCCTGGGCGATCTACGGCGTCGTCGCATTGATCATTGCCTATTTCGCCTTCCGTCGCGGCGGCAGGCTGCTGTTAAGTGCGCCTTTGCTGGATGCGTTTGGAACCGCAGCCTGGGTGCGCGGGCTGGCCTGGCTGTTCGACCTGCTCTCCATTGTCGCCATTGCCGTCGGCCTTGCCGGATCACTGGCGATGGGGGTCTTCCAGATCCAGACCGGGCTTGCCGGCCTGCTTGGTGTGGGGAATCCTGCAAACCTGACACTGCCGATCTTCGTCGCGATGTGCGTGGCCTTCACGGTTCCGCTGCGCCGGGACCTCGGAGACGGCATGGCGAGGCTCTCCAATGCCGCCATGCTGATCGCGATTGGGCTCCTCGCCTATCTCGTGATTCTCGGGCCGACCTCCTACATCATGAATGGTATTGTCTCGGGCTTCGGACGGTATCTGTTTCACGCCCTGCCCGCCGGCTTTTCGACCGTTGAGTTTTTCGGTCCCGAGATCGAGAACTGGTTCCAGGACTGGACGCTGAACTACATGATCTGGTGGCTGGCGTGGTCGCCTTTCGTCGGGATCTTCATCGCCCGCATCTCGCGCGGGCGCACGATCCGGGAGTTCCTTGCCGGTGTCATCGTCGTGCCGACCCTCTTTTCGGTTCTGTGGTTCGGCGGATTTGGCGGGCTCGGCTTTTTCGATGGATTGCGCGAGGATGCTGCCCTGTCGGCGATCAACCAGCAGAATCTCGACGCAACGACCTTTGCGCTTCTTGAGAAATTTCCGCTCGACATGCTGACACGCACGGCCACGGTAATCGCCGCGTTCCTCTTCGTGGTAACGAGCGTCGTCAGTGCCGGATTTACGCTCGCGATGATCGGTGCGGGTGGGGAGGAAAACCCCTCACCGCGCCTCCGCACGATCTGGGGCGGTGTGCTGGGCGCGTTGGGACTGGCCATGATCTTCGTAGGGGATATCGGTGTGGTCCGTTCGATCATAGCCCTGTCCGCCATCGCTTTCGTCTTTATCGTTCCGGTTCTCGTGATTTGCCTGTTCCGCTCGCTTCGCAGGGAGACCCGTTCGTGATGGGGGAAACACCGGATACCGTGCTGAACCTTATCGTATTTGCCTATATTGGCATTCTGATCTGGCTGGCGCTCAAACCGGATCCGTGAGTTTCGGCCCGGCATTTCGGTGCGCGGGGACGCAACCCACGCGGCAATGCCGGCCGTTTTCGCGTTTTTCGAAGCGATTCTGGGGTGTTTGCGGCGTGCGGAGCTGGGCGTGGCGCGCAACGGGGGCGAACAGTGTTCCAGGAAAGCGTGCGCGGGTGGAACGGGTGTGCGTGTGCCGCGGCCAAGGTCGCGACGGCTTCCCTAATTGGGTTTGGACCTGTTGAACGCCACGGCGGCGGGCTCTAATTTCACTTTAACAACAGGCGATTGACCGGTACTTCGGTTCCGTGCCGGGGGGACTTGCACAATTCTCCGACCGGCGGAGTACGGACAAAGGAGCGAATGCGATATGAGCCTTCGAATTAACGACACGATCCCGAACCTGACCGTGACGACCGATCAGGGTGAGTTCAAACTGCACGATTTTGTTGGCGACAGCTGGGCGATTTTGTTTAGTCACCCGAAGGATTTCACGCCCGTGTGCACGACCGAGTTTTCGGCCGTGGCACAGCTGGCCGATGAATGGGAGAAACGAGGCACCAAAGTAATCGGCGTGTCCGTGGACGGTGTTGAGGACCACAAAAAGTGGAAGAACGACATCGAAACCTTTGGCGGTGCCAAAGCCGGCTTCCCGATCATTGCCGATGACGGGCTGGAAGTTTCCAAGGCGTTCGACATGCTGCCGGCGGAAGCGTATCTGCCCGATGGAAGGACGCCTGCGGACAGTGCGACGGTGCGGGCGGTGTTCATCATTGGGCCGGACAAGCAGCTGAAACTGTCGATGACCTATCCGATGACGGTGGGCCGGAACTTTGCCGAGATCCTGCGCGCGCTTGACGGGTTGCAGACATCGACCGGCAAGGGGGTGGCGACGCCCGCGAACTGGACGCCGGGTGGTGACGTGATCATTCCCGCGTCGGTCAGCGACGAGGACGCATCGAAGAAGTTCGGTGAGTTCAAAACGGTCCTGCCCTATCTGCGCACGACCAAAGACCCCGCGTAAACGAGTACCGGACTCCGGAAAGGACAGCTCCATGAACGAAGCCGCCCGAATTCATGCCGTGACAGATGCGGCCGACGAAGGCCCGACGGTTTTTACCGCAGCCAACAAATGGCTGGAGGATCAACCGGCGGAGGTGCGGATTGCGTGGGCGCAGAAGAACCTGCCGCGTGATCATGTGCTGTCGTCGAGTTTTGGCATTCAGTCGGCGGTGATGCTTCATCTGATGACGCAGGCGATGCCGGACATTCCGGTGCTGCTGTTCGATACGGGCTATCTGTTTCCGGAGACCTACCGGTTTATTGACGAGCTGACCGAGCGGCTGAACCTCAATCTCAAGGTCTTCCGGGCGGAAATGACACCGGCCTGGCAGGAGGCCCGTTTTGGGCAGCTCTGGGAACAGGGAGAGGAAGGGCTGAAGCGGTACAACACCATCAACAAAGTTGAGCCGATGCAGCGGGCCATGACCGATGTGGGCGCCGGAACCTGGTACAGCGGGCTGAGGCGCGTGCAGTCGGACAGCCGCAGCGAGCGCAAAATCCTCGAGTTCCAGCATGGCCGGGTGAAGTTCCACCCCATTGTGGACTGGACCAACCGGGACGTGCATTTCTATCTCAAGCGGCATGACCTGCCCTATCACCCGCTGTGGGAGCAGGGTTATGTGAGCGTGGGCGACACGCATACGACGATGAAGCTTGAGGACGGAATGCGCGAGGAGGACACGCGGTTTTTCGGGATGAACCGGGAATGCGGTCTTCACGTGGAGACGCGCACGGGCTGACGGCAGTTCGGTTTGTTATTGGAATGAGCAAGTCCGGCCTGGTTTGGCCGGACTTTTTTTGTTGTGCCTGGGCGGTACCTACGCGGCCTGTGGCTGGGCGCGGTTGAACATGCCGAAGAGGTCGCGCGGGTCGTCGGGGTCGGCGATCATGTCGAGCCGGTCGAAGAAGCGGGTGCCTTGAATCGCGCGGGCAATGTAGCGCAGGACGCTGAAATCCTCGATGGCGAAACCCACGCTGTCGAAGAGGGTGATCTGCCGCTCACTGGTGCGTCCGGCGGCCTCGCCCCCGATGACCTGCCAGAGTTCGGTGACCGCGTGGTCGGGGTCGAGCTGCTGGATTTCGCCCTCGATGCGGGTCTGGGGCGGGTATTCCACGAAGATGGACGAGCGCAGCAGAATGTCGCGGTGGAGTTCGGTCTTGCCCGGGCAATCGCCGCCGATGGCGTTGATGTGGACTCCCGCGCCGACCATGTTGTCGGTCAGGATTGTCGCGTACTGTTTGTCGGCGGTGCAGGTGGTGATGATTTCGGCGCCTTCAATCGCCTCCTCACCCGAGCGGCATTTTACGACGGTCAGGCCGCTTTGCGCGAGGTTTTTGGCGCAGCGTTCGGTTGCAGTGAGGTCGATGTCGTAGAGGCGCACGGTGTCGATGCCGCAGACGGCCTTGAAGGCGAGACACTGGAACTCGGACTGGGCGCCGTTGCCGATCATGGCCATGGTGCGTGCGCCGCGGGGGGCGAGGTGTCTGGCCGCCATTGCGCTGGTCGCGGCGGTGCGCAGGGCGGTCAGCAGGGTCATTTCGCTCAGGAGTTTGGGATAGCCCGATTCCACCTCGGCCAGCAGACCAAAGGCGGTGACGGTCTGGAGCCCCTCGGCCATGTTTTTGGGGTGACCATTGACGTATTTGAAGCCGTAGGTCTCTCCGTCCGAGGTGGGCATGAGTTCGATCACGCCGACATCGGAATGGGAGGCGACGCGGGGCGTCTTGTCGAACAGCGGCCAGCGGCGGAAATCGGCTTCGATCTGGTCTGCCAGATCGGTCAGCACCTTTTCAATGCCGATATGATGGACGAGGCGCATCATGTTCTCGACCGAGACGAAGGGCACGTAGGCAAGTTTTGAGGGAAGCGGCGTCATGGGAACCTCTCAGGCGGCAATGGGGGTACGGGCGGACAGGTGCAGCCCGGCGATCATGCAGCGGACGGAGCCGCCGGCGTGTTCGATGGTCGGAATGTCGAGCGGGAGCAGCGTCACGTGGCGTTCGAGTGTGGCGCGCTGACCAACATCGAGGGAGCGCAGGGCTCGGGACGAGAGCGCAAGCACAAGTCCGTCGCGGCCCTGGAGTTCGATGGCGTTGCCCGCGAAGTTTGCGATCTGGTCGTGGGTCAGTTCGATGATGTCACGCTCCCCACGGCGCAGGCGCTCGGCGACCTCCCGGCGGCGTGGTGCGTCAGGGATCGAGCTGAGACCTATCATGGCAAAATCGGTGCCGATGCACATCAGAACATTGGTGTGGTAGATCGGCTCGCCCCGTGCATCGACGGCGTCGAAGACGACGGGTTCGTAGTTGAAATGGGTGCAGAAGCGTTCCAGCAGGATCTCGCTGGTGCGTTTGGAGCGGGCGGCGTAGGCCACGCGCTCGAGGTGGTCGATGACCATGGCGCCGGTGCCCTCCAGGAACAGGCTGTCCTGCTCGAGGCCGGAATAGTCGATGACGTCCTGCACCCGGTAATCGCGCTTGAGCATTTCGAGAACGTCCTGGCGCCGCTCGGGCCGGCGGTTGGGCGAGTACATCGGGTAGACGGCGACATGGCCGCCGGAATGGGTGGAGAACCAGTTGTTGGGGAAGACTGAGTCCGGCGTGGCGGTGCCGTCGTCCTCGAACAGGTGGACCTGGACACCGGCGGCGCGCAGGGCGTCGGCGGCGCGTGTGACTTCCGCTCTGGCCGCTTCGGCCACGGCGGCCGCGTCGATGGCGGCGCTGGTTTGGAAGTGGTTGTCCTGGGCAGTCAGGGTGTTGGGCGTGAAGTGGTGCGGGCGGATCATGACGACCGATGCGGGTGCCTGGAGCGATGTACGGGGCATGGAACCTGGTTTCCTTTTTGAGAACATGTTCTGAAGATACGCGCGGATCCCGACGGATTGCATAGCCATGATGGAAAAGTTGCGAAGTGTATTTGGACATTTTGCCAGGTTCGTGTATAAGATTTGCCATGCATGTTTATGACGATCTTGATCGCAGGCTGATCGCGCTTCTGCGCGAGGACGGGCGGGCGCCGGTGTCGCGGCTGGCGACGGCTCTGGGGGTTTCGCGGGCAACGGTTCAGACGCGAATCGACCGGTTGCTGGACACGGGCGCGGTGCTGGGGTTCACCATTCGCGCGCGGGAGGACAGCGGGCCGCACGGGGTGCGGGCGATCATGATGATCGAGGTGTCGGGCCAGTCGACGACGAAGGTGATCCGAAGCCTCCGCGGTATCCCTGCCCTGCATCAGCTGCATTCAACCAACGGGAACTGGGATCTGGTGGCGCAACTGAGCGCCGAGAGCCTGGCGGATTTTGACCGGGTTCTGCGGGAGGTGCGGGGTATTCCCGGCATCACGAACAGCGAGACGTCGATTTTGCTGAGTTCGGTGTAGCGCCACCGGTTAAGGGCGTGCGGCCATTCGGTGGAATGGCCGCCGCGTTGAGTGTGCTTATCCCTCGCCCTGGGCCTTGCGTTTCTGGAGCATCACGAGGGCCAGGAGGGTCATGACGACGCCGGACATCAGGTAGATCGTAGTGGCCCAGAGGCCGAACTGCCAGGCGAGGAAGAGCCCGACCAGCGGCGCAAAGGCTGCGCCGAAGAGCCATGAGAGGTTCGTCGCGAGGGCCGAGCCGGAATAGCGGTATTCGGGCCGGAAGCGGTTCGGCACGATGGAACTGGACTGGCCGTAGGAGAGGCCCAGAACGATGAAGCCGAAGATGATGTAGATGGCCGGTGCGGATTCGACGGTTGTGATCGTCAGGCACAGGGCGGTGATGAGACCGCAGCTGAGGAACAGAACCGTGCGCTTGGTGAAGCGGTCGGCGAGGATGCCGGAGACGATGACCGCGCCAATGGCGAGGGTGCCGCCCACAAGCTGCAGCATCAGGATGTCCGAGATGGGCCGCTCGGTGAAGAGCAGCGAGTAGCTGAGCGGGAAGACCGTGACCATGTGGAACAGGGCATAGCTCGACAGCGGCAGAAGCGCGGAGAGCAGAATGGTCCGCCATTCGTTCGGGATCAGCGTGCGCAGCGGAGCGGACCGCAGAAGGGTTTCATCATCGCGCACGAAATCGGTGGTCAGCAGGCGCAGGCGGGCGAAGAGCGACACAACGTTGACGGCCATGACCGCGAAGAAGGCGAAACGCCACCCGTATGAGTAGAACTCCTCCTCGGTCAGGAAGCCGGTGAGGACGTAGAAGAGCGCGGCGGCAACACAGAAGCCGATCGGGCCGCCAAGCTGTGGGACCATGCCGTAGAGGCCCTCCCGTTCTTTCGGGGCGACGGCCTTGAGCTGGAGCGTGATGCCGTCCCAGGCGCCACCGATGCCAAGGCCCTGGATAAAGCGAAAGACGGCGAGCAGAACGGGGGCCATGATTCCGATTTTCTCATAGGTCGGAAGTAACCCGATTGTGACCGTGGAGGTGCCCAATAGCATGAGTGCGAGGGTGATTTTTCCCGCCCGTCCGATTTTGCGCTGAATCTCACGACCGAGGAAACTGGCGACCGGCCGGGCGAAGAATGCGAGCGAGAAAATCGCGAATGACCACAGCGTCCCCACGACCGGATCGAGGTGCGGGAAGAAGATGACCGGAAAGACAAGAGCGGACGCTATCGCATAGACAAAAAAGCCAAAAAAGTCGGTGACGCGTGCCATGACGACCGTGATTACCACGTCATCCAGTGTCACTTCCTGATGTGTCGATGCATTGCCGTAAGACATGTTCAGGCTCCGTGTTAGACCCTCAGCATAGAGGAAAACGGCTCACGGTCTTGTGTCAACCTCTGGCGTTTTCCCCGGTAACAATTGCACTGCAGCATATTGCCCGCAAAGTCCAGCACGGCTATGTCTGTCAAGCGCTGCAACACGGTTGCGCGACATTGCGCTGACCCGGCGATAAAACAAGCTGAGAGGGGCAGAGAATATGCGTTTAGCCCGCTTTGGACTTCTGGCGATCTGTGGTGTGCTGCTTTCGGGCTGTGACCTGGTGCTGTTCAACCCGTCAGGCGACGTGGCTGCCCAGCAGGGCGATCTGATCATTTATGCGACCGTTCTCATGATGATCGTGATCCTGCCCGTCATGGCGCTGACGGTCTTTTTCGCGATCAAGTACCGCAAGGACAATGAGGAGGCGACGTATGAGCCGGAATGGAATCACTCCGTCAGCCTGGAGATTGTGGTCTGGTCGGTTCCGCTTGCGATCATCATCTGCCTTGCGGGTCTGACATGGGTCGCGACCCACCGGCTGGATCCGTACAGCGACCTGCCCCGGATTTCGGCAGAGAAAGCGATCGATCCTAATGTTGCGCCCCTGCAGGTTCAGGTGGTCGCGCTCGACTGGAAATGGCTGTTCATCTATCCCGAGGAGGGCATTGCCACGGTCAATGAGGCCGCGGTTGTAGTGGACCGTCCGGTTGAGTGGAAAATTACCTCCAGTTCCGTGATGAACGCCTTCTACGTGCCGGAAATGGCGGGGATGATCTACGCCATGGCGGGGATGGAGACCGAGTTGAACGCGGTGATGAATGCGCCGGGCACGTTTGAGGGGTTTTCCGCCAATTACAGCGGCAACGGATTTTCGCAAATGCGGTTCGACCTCATCTCCGTGGACGAGGCCGGATTTGACGATTGGGTCGCAAGCGTTCGTGACGGATCACCGGTGCTGGATACCGATGCGGTTCATCAGCTTGAACAGCCGAGCATCGACAATGACATCGAGTATTTCGGCGACGTTGAGGACGGTGTCTGGGAGCGGATTTTGAACATGTGCACCGGACCGAACGATTTGTGTCTGAATGACATGATGATGGTTGATGCCCTGGGCGGCGGTGGCATTGATGGTCTGTGGAACCGCGAGATGTATCGCGGGCTGTGCACTGCGGATGACCCCCAGGCCATTTTTGCGGTGCTGCGCCCGGACCTGATGGATCGTGGAGAGGAGATTTTGCAGTCCATGGTCCTGGATACCAACAAGCTTCCGCCCCTTCCCCAATCCTTGCAGGCGAACTGACATGGCGACATCCCCCGTGACCGAGACGGCTGAACAGGCCGCGAATACCCTGGCGCAGGTGGACCCTTTCTGGGGCAAGCTGACCTGGGAGATCTTCCCGTTCTATGACCCGATCATTTTCGGGACGTTTATCGGCACCTGTCTTTTGGGTGCGGCGATTGTGGGAATTGTGCTCTACTACCGGCTTCTCCCGTATCTATGGAACGAGTGGTTTACGTCGATCGATCACAAGAAGATCGGTATCATGTACATGATACTTGCCACGGTGATGCTGGTGCGTGGATTTGCCGATGCGCTTCTTATGCGTGGGCACCAGGCTTTGGCCTCGGCCGGGTATGTGGGGTATCTGCCGGCCTATCACTACGATCAGGTTTTCACGGCCCATGGCGTGATCATGATTTTCTTCGTGGCGATGCCGTTTGTGACCGGGTTCATGAACTATGTGATGCCGTTGCAGATTGGCGCCCGGGACGTGGCGTTTCCGTTCCTGAACAATCTCAGCTTCTGGCTGACGGTGTCGGGGGCAATTTTGATCATGATTTCGCTCTTTGTGGGTGATTTTGCCGCAACAGGATGGCTCGCTTATCCGCCCCTGTCGGGGCTGAAGTTCAGTCCAGGCGTGGGGATGGATTACTACCTCTGGTCACTGAACATCGCGGGGATCGGGACGACGCTTTCGGGGATCAACCTCGTGGTCACGCTGGTAAAAATGCGCGCGCCGGGGATGACCTGGATGAAGATGCCGATCTTCTGCTGGACGACGCTGTGTACCAACATTCTGATCGTGGCGACCTTCCCGGTTCTGACCGCGACGCTCGCTCTGCTGACGGCGGACCGGTATCTGGGCACCCATTTCTTTACCAATGAGATGGGCGGCAATCCGATGATGTATGTGAACCTCATCTGGATTTGGGGGCATCCGGAGGTCTATATCCTCACGCTGCCCGTCTTTGGGATTTTCTCCGAGGTCGTGGCGACGTTCTGCCGAAAGCGGCTGTTTGGCTATACGTCGATGGTTTACGCGACCTGCGTGATCACGATCCTGAGTTACATAGTTTGGCTGCACCACTTCTTTACCATGGGTGCGGGGGCGAACGTGAACG
This sequence comes from Amaricoccus tamworthensis, assembly GCF_049800875.1. Lineage (NCBI taxonomy): Bacteria > Pseudomonadati > Pseudomonadota > Alphaproteobacteria > Rhodobacterales > Paracoccaceae > Amaricoccus > Amaricoccus tamworthensis. The sequence goes on from NZ_JBNAFV010000001.1 coordinate 347,261, forward strand.
CGTTCTTTGGCATCACCACGATGATCATTTCGATCCCCACGGGGGCGAAGCTGTTCAACTGGCTGTTCACCATGTACAAGGGCCGCATTCATTACGAGCTGCCGATGATGTGGACCGTGGCCTTCATGCTGACGTTTGTAATTGGGGGCATGACGGGTGTTCTGCTCGCGGTTCCGCCGGCGGATTACGTGCTGCACAACTCGCTGTTCCTGGTGGCGCATTTCCACAACGTGATCATTGGTGGCGTGGTGTTCGGTATTTTTGCCGGGATCAACTACTGGTGGCCCAAGGCGTTCGGGTTTCATCTGGACCGGTTCTGGGGGCTGGTGAGCTTTTGGGGCTGGGTTGTCGGGTTCTGGCTGGCGTTCATGCCGCTTTACCTGCTGGGGCTGATGGGCGTGACGCGCCGGCTGAGCCAGTTTGAGGACACGATCTATGCGGGCTACTTCTTCACCGCCCTTATCGGGGCGCTGCTGGTGGCCTTGGGTCTGTTGGCCTTCATCGTTCAGATCGTGGTGTCGATCATGAAGCGCGAGCAGCTGGCCGTTGATGGTGATCCGTGGGATGCGCGGACGCTGGAATGGTCGACGACCTCCCCGCCGCCCTACTACAACTTTGCCTTCAACATGAATGTCTATGAGATCGACGCGTGGCATCACATGAAGGCCAATGGCGCGAAACCGCCGCAGGACGGGTTCCAGCCCATTCACATGCCGCGTTACACTGCGAGCGGGATCATCATTTCCGGCTTCATGACGGTCATGGGGTTTGCCCTGGTCTGGCATGTGTGGTGGCTGGCGCTGATTACCTTCGTGGCGTCGCTGGCCTGGGGTATCGGGCACACGTTCAACTACAAACGCGACTACTACGTGCCCGCCGACGAGGTTCGAGCGATCGAGACCGGCACGGGCGTGGTGAGACCGGCGGAGTAAGGGGACATGGCAACACATACCGCGAACGCGCCGGACGGCGATTACGAGTTCTACGTCGTCGAGGACGGGCATCACGACGGAGAGCATCACCACGAAACCGGCACCATGCTGGGCTTCTGGATCTATCTGATGAGCGACTGCCTGATTTTTGGCATCCTCTTCGCGATCCATGCCGTGGTGGGCACGAACTATGCCGCAGGCCCCTCGCCCGCCGATCTGTTTGAGATCGACAAGATCCTGCTGGCGACGGCGTTTCTGCTGCTGTCGTCGATCACCTACGGGTTTGCCGTGATCAACATGCAGCAGAAGAACCAGTCGGCCATGATGAAGTGGCTGGCGGTGACGGGGCTGTTTGGTCTGGGCTTCCTGGGGCTGGAACTGCTGGAGTTCTCGCATCTGTGGCATATCGGGGCCGGACCGGGCGCCAGTGCGTTTCTGTCGTCCTTCTGGATCTTGGTGGGCACGCACGGTCTGCACGTGACGGCCGGATCGATCTGGCTGGTGGTGCTGATGGTTCAGGTGTCGATGCACGGTCTGACCGAGGCCAATGTGCGGCGGGTGTTGTGCCTGAGCCTGTTCTGGCACTTCCTTGACCTGATCTGGATTGGCGTCTTTTCCTTTGTTTATCTGACCGGGGTGCTTCTATGAGTTCCGAGAGTCACGGTTCCTACCGCTCCTACATCATCGGTTTCGTCCTGTCGGTGATACTGACGGCAATCCCCTTCTGGGTGGTGATGTCCGGAGTGGATATCAGCCTGGCCTGGGCGATTGCGATCATCTTTGGTCTCGGCGCGATCCAGATCATGGTGCATGTGCACTACTTCCTGCATGTGACGGTGAAAGCCGAACAGGGCTGGCAGGTGATGTCGATGGTGTTTACGGCCGTTCTGCTGGTGATTGTTCTGGCGGGGTCGATCTGGGTGATGACGCATCTGGATGAGAACATGATGCCCGCCCATGAGCAGATCGAAAGGGTTCGCAACCTGCCATGACCGGCGATGGCGGGCATGCGGGCCGCCCGCTTTGGGTAGACTTGGTCATTATTGCCCTAGCCTTCGTGGTGTTTGTGACCCTGCTTCTGCTGGGCAACTGGCAGATGCGGCGTCTTGAGTGGAAGCTCGATCTCACTGAGGCGGTGGAAACGCGGGCCTATGGCGATCCGGTGAGTGTTGAGGGCCTGGTGCAGCCTCCGGAATACCTGCGGGTTGTCGCGGATGGTACGTGGCGGCACGATCTGGCTCTGCGCGTCAAGGCGGTGACGGAGCTTGGCGCCGGGTCCTGGGTGATGACGCCGCTTGAGGGTGCGGACCGGACCGTCTGGGTCAATCGCGGGTTTGTGCCGAGTGGTCTCGACCCAACTGAATGGACGCGGCCGGAGGGGCCGGTTGAGGTGACGGGTCTGGTCCGGGAAAGCCGCCCCGGGGGTACCCTGCTTGAGAGCAATGATCCGGAGGCCGGGCGCTGGGTGTCAGCGGATATTCCGGAGATGTCCCGCACCGCCGGGATTAATGCGGCGCGGTATTTCATTGATGCGGACCACCAGGGGGAGCCGGCGGCGTGGCCGCGTGGGGGGCTGACGAAACTGGAATTCCGCAACACGCATCTGAGCTACGCCCTGACCTGGTATGCGATGGCCGCTCTGTTTCTCGGGGCGATGGCCTATGTGATCCGGCAGAGGGTGCGCAAATCCGGGGTTGTAGAGGAACAGTAGAGGACGTGGTCAAGCCACGGCGTGCGGTGTAGTGGCGCACTATACTCTCGCGGTTTTCGGTCTTCATTCGGCGTTCCGTAAATCAATCTTCACGGTTTCTTACCGGAACTGTCCAATTGTTGAGCATCCTGGATGTGACGTAACGGGTGCGCAATAATGAGACGTTGCCGCCTCATGCGGACATGCTAGCTTAAATTGTAGGAATGCGTGGCTTGCAATTGCCGGCCGCTTTGTATACTATTGCACACAATTCGGACGGTGGTTGACTGACCGGACCAAACCAAACGCCAAAAATCATCAAAACCGTGAGCGGAAAAGCCAATGAGCCTGTATGCCAGCTACCTTGACGAAATTGACACGCGCAAGATCCAGGGGCTGAGCCCCAAGCCGATTGATGATGGCGCACTGCTTGCGGAGATCATTGAACAGATCCGCGACACAGGTCACGAGCATCGTGCGGATTCGCTGCATCACTTCATCTACAACACCGTGCCCGGCACCACGAGCGCGGCGGGTGTGAAGGCAAAGTTCCTCAAGGAGATCATCCTGGGCGAGGCGAAGGTCGAGGAGATCACGCCGGACTTCGCGTTTGAGCTGCTGTCGCACATGAAAGGCGGGCCTTCGGTTGAGGTTCTGCTCGACCTGGCGCTGGGTGATGACAAGGCGATTGCGGAACAGGCCGCAGAGGTACTGAAGACGCAGGTGTTCCTCTACGAGGCGGATACCGACCGTCTGGAAGAGGCGTACAAGGCCGGCAACACCGTCGCGGCGGACATCCTCAAAAGCTATGCCGATGCGGAGTTTTTCACCACGCTTCCAGATGTGGACGAGGAGATCGAGGTTGTCACCTTCATCGCGGCTGAGGGCGACATTTCCACCGACCTTCTGTCGCCGGGCAACCAGGCCCATTCCCGCGCCGACCGCGAGTTGCACGGCAAGTGCATGATTGATGAGGCCGCGCAGAAGCACATCGAGGAGCTGAAGCTTCAGCACCCGGGCAAGCGTGTGATGCTGATCGCGGAAAAAGGCACGATGGGTGTGGGCTCGTCGCGCATGTCGGGTGTGAACAACGTGGCGCTCTGGACCGGCAAACCGGCCTCGCCCTACGTGCCGTTTGTCAACTACGCGCCGGTTGTGGCCGGTACGAATGGTATTTCCCCGATCTTCCTGACCACCGTTGGCGTGACCGGCGGTGTGGGTGTGGACCTGAAGAACTGGGTCAAGAAACTGGACAGCGACGGCAAGCCGATCCTGAACAATGACGGCAACCCGGTTCTGGAGCAGAAATATTCCGTTGAGACCGGTACGGTTCTGAAGATCAATACGAAGAAGAAGAAACTCCTGAGCGAGGATGGTGAGGAATTGACCGACATGTCGTCGTCGTTCACGCCGCAGAAGCTTGAGTTCATGAAAGCCGGTGGCTCCTATGCCATCGTGTTCGGCAAGAAGCTTCAGACGACTGCCGCCGAAATCCTGGGCGTTGAGCCGAAGCCGGTCTTCGCGCCGTCCAAGGAAATCAGCCACGAGGGTCAGGGTCTGACCGCCGTTGAGAAAATCTTCAACGCCAATGCCGTTGGTGCCACACCGGGCAAAACGCTGCATGCCGGGTCGGACGTGCGCGTGAAGGTCAATATTGTGGGCTCGCAGGACACCACCGGTCCGATGACCGCGCAGGAACTGGAAGCCATGGCGGCGACGGTTCTGTCCCCCGCCGTGGACGGGGCCTATCAGTCGGGCTGTCACACGGCGTCGGTTTGGGATGCGAAGGCGCAGGCCAACACGCCGAAGCTGATGGCGTTCATGAACAAGTTTGGTCTGGTCACGGGTCGCGATCCGAAGGGTCAGTATCACGCAATGACCGACGTGATCCACAAGGTGCTGAATGACATCACCGTGGATGACTGGGCCATCATTATCGGCGGCGACAGCCATACGCGCATGTCCAAGGGCGTGGCCTTCGGAGCGGACAGTGGCACCGTGGCACTGGCACTGGCGACCGGTGAGGCCTCGATGCCGATCCCGGAATCGGTCAAGGTGACCTTCAAGGGCCAGATGGCGGATTACATGGACTTCCGCGACGTGGTCCACGCAACCCAGGCGCAGATGCTTCAGCAGTTCGGCGACAACGTCTTCCAGGGCCGTGTTATCGAGGTGCATATCGGGACGCTTCTGGCGGACCAGGCGTTCACCTTCACGGACTGGACGGCCGAGATGAAGGCCAAGGCGTCGATCTGTATTTCCGAGGACGAGACGCTGATCGAGTCGCTGGAGATCGCGAAGAGCCGCATTCAGATCATGATCGACAAGGGCATGGAGCATGAAAACGGCATGCTCGCCAAACTGATCGCGATTGCCGACAAACGTATCAAGCAGATCCGGTCGGGCGAGAAACCCGCGCTGAAGCCGGATGCGAATGCGAAATACTTCGCGGAAGTGGTTGTCGATCTCGATCAGATCGTTGAACCGATGATTGCGGATCCGGACGTGAACAACGCGGACGTGTCCAAGCGTTATACCCACGACACGATCCGGCCGATTTCCTACTACCGTGCGGAAAAGCACGTCGATTTGGGCTTTGTCGGATCGTGCATGGTGCATAAGGGAGACGTGAAGATCGTCGCCCAAATGCTGCGCAATCTTGAGGAAGCCACCGGAAATGTCGAGTTCAAGGCGCCGCTGGTCCTGGCCGCGCCGACCTACAACATCATTGATGAGTTGAAGGAGGAAGGCGACTGGGAGGTTCTGCAGAAGTATTCGGGCTTTGAGTTCGATGATTTCGCGCCGAAGAAGGAAGCCCGTACCGAGTACGAGAACATCCTCTATCTTGAGCGTCCCGGATGTAACCTCTGCATGGGCAACCAGGAAAAGGCGGCCAAGGGTGACACGGTTCTCGCAACCTCGACCCGTCTGTTCCAGGGCCGTGTTGTGGCGGATTCCGACACCAAGAAGGGTGAATCGCTGCTGGCCTCGACGCCGGTGGTTGTGCTCTCGGCAGTTCTGGGCCGGACACCGACGGTGGACGAGTACAAAACGGCGGTGAAGGGGATCGACCTGACGAAATTTGCGCCGCCGAACCAGACGCCGATCGACACGAAATCGGTTCACTTCTGATCGGTTCAGAGATTTGGAGCGTGGCGGTTCCGGCCGCCATGCCCTGCCCCCTTATCCGTGGCGGAGGCGTTTCTTTCAGCTTCCGGACACGAGGCACGACGCGCTATACCTGACTTTGGGAGAGCTCCAACCCAGTTGCACGGCGCGGGTCGCGTAAGAGCCCGAAACCATTGAGCAGAGGCCAACCTCGGGGATGCCCTCCCGGGGGGAAAGTCGGGCATGGCGTGTCGTGCCGACACGCCGGGGAAGACGATGGGGATGTGTGCAACATCACATGAGTCGTTGAAGTTGCGCCGTTTTAGAGGACCGTCAGTTCGGGGATACGCTGGCCGAGACGCGGCGGGTCTGGACCATGCGTCGGATGAAGGCCAGCACGAAGATAGCGGTCAGGATCAAAATGATGGTCGGTGCCGGGGCGCTGTCGAGGAAGAAGCTGAGATACGTTCCCAGCACCATCGACACGGAACAGACCACGACCGAGATCACCAGCATCCAGCCGAAACTGCGCACGAGCAGGAAGGCTATGGCGCCAGGCGCGATCAGAAGCCCAACGGCGAGGATCAGGCCGGTGGCGGACAGGGTTGCCACGACTACCAGCGACAGGATTGTCAGAAGACCGTAGTGCAGCAGATCGACCGGCAGGCCCGAGGCTTTGGCCTGGGCGGGGTCGAAGGCGTGCAGCATCAGGTCCTTCCACTTCAGCAACAGGGCCGCGACGACAAACACTGCGATCAGACCCGCGGTCCAGAGGTCCTGCGGCCCGACGCCGAGCATGTTGCCGAAAAGAATGTGGTCCAGATGCACGTTGGTCTGGATCGAAACGTAGATGACGATGCCGAGGCCGAACATGCCGGAGAAGACGACGCCCATGACGGTGTCCTGCTTCACGCGGCTGTTTTCCGCGAGGTAGCCGGTGGCGATGGCGGTCAGCATACCCGCGGCGAATGCCCCGAGGATCAGGGGAAAGCCCAGAATGTAGGCGAGTACGATGCCTGGCAGAACGGCATGGCTGACGGCATCGCCCATCAGCGCCCAGCCCTTGAGCACCAGAAAGCATGAGAGCATCGCGGTGGGGACAGAGACGATGAGTGAAATCCAGAAGGCGTTCTGCATGAAGGCGAACTGGAAGGGCATCAGCAGGGTTTCGATCATGGCGTAGCCCCCTCCTCGAGTGCCGCGGCGGCTTTGCGTTTAGCCGCCAGCAGCCCGTGTTTTGGTGCGAGGATGAAGGTGGCAAGGAAGATCAGGGTCTGCAGGACCACGATGATGCCGCCAGTGGCACCGTCGAGGAAATAGCTGAAATAGGCGCCGGCGAAGGCGGTCCCGGCACCGATCAGAACGGAAGTCAGGATGAGGCGCGGGAAGCGGTCGCAGAGCAGATAGGCCGTGGCCCCAGGTGTGACGACCATGGCGATAACGAGGAAGGCCCCGACCGTCTGCATGGCGGCGACGACACAGGCGGAGAGCAGAACGAAGAAGATCGCCTTCAGAAGACCGGGGCGCAGGCCGATGGAGCGGGCGTGGCTTTCATCAAAGAACACCACCATCAGGTCCTTCCATTTCAGGAGCAGGACGAAAAGCGAGACGAAGCCGATCAGGGCCAGTTGGAGGGTGTCCTCCGGCGTGATGGCGAGGATGTTGCCCATGGTGATGGTCTGGATGGAGACGGCCATGGGATTAACCGAGGCCATGAACAGGCCGAGGCCGAAGAAAGAGGTGAAGATGATGCCGATGATGACGTCGACCTTGAGGCCCGAGCGGTCCGAGAGAAACAGCATCGCGGCGGCGGCGAGGCCACCGGAGAGGAACGCGCCGATCGCAAAGGGCAGTCCAAGGATGTAGGCCCCAGCGACACCGGGCACCACGGAATGGGAGAGCGCGTCACCGATGAGGGACCAGCCCTTGAGCATGAGATAGGCCGACAGGAAGGCACAGACGCCGCCCACGAGGGCGGAGACCCACATGGCGTTGGTCATGTAACCGTAGGAGAAGGGCTCAAATAGGACGCTCATTTGCGTTCTTCCTGAACGCGGGTTTCGTCGCCATACTGCACGAAGGGCCGCTCATCATCAGTGAAGATGGAAAGTTTACGGGCGTCGTCATCGTCATGGAGGTCCGCGCCGCCGAGCGTGAAGTGACGCAGCACCCCGCCAAATGCGGTCTGGAGGTTGTCCCGGGTGAATGTGGTCTCGGTGGGGCCGTAGGCGAGCACGGTGCCCTTGACCAGCACGGTGCGATCGCAGAATTCCGGGACGGTGCCGAGGTTGTGGGTGGAGACGAGGATCACCCTGCCCTCGTCGCGCAACTCACGCAGGAGCGCGATGATCTGTTCCTCGGTCTGGACATCCACGCCGGTGAAGGGCTCATCGAGAAGGATCACCTGGCCTTCCTGGGCCAGGGCGCGGGCGAGGAAGACGCGTTTTTTCTGGCCGCCTGACAGTTCGCCGATCTGGCGGTGGCGGTAGTCCTGCATGTTGACGCGGCCAAGTGCGGTTTCGACGGCCTCGTGATCGACCTGCGACGGGCGGCGCAGGAAGCCCATATGGCCGTAGCGGCCCATCATCACTACGTCCTCGACCAGTACCGGGAAGGACCAGTCGACCTCCTCCGACTGTGGAACGTAGGCCACGAGGTTTTTCTTCAGGGCCTGTTTTACCGTCATGCCGAGGAGTCTGATCTCTCCTTGTGCGGCGGGAACAAAGCCCATGATCGCTTTGAAAAGAGTGGATTTTCCCGAACCGTTGACGCCAACCAGCGCCGTGACCGTGCCGCGCGGAATCGCAAAACTCGCGTGGCGCAGAGCGGTGTGGCCGTTGCGGTAGGTTACCGTGACGTCACGGGCCTCGATGCCGCCGGTGATGTCTTCGGCCTGCGTGTCTGCTGCTCCACCGGTGAGGTCTTCAGGTGTCATGCGGTACTTTCTGACCAAAAGGCCGGGGCGCAGCGAGGCCACCCCGCCCGGAAAAATGCCCCGGTTTTGGGCCCCAAGGAGATACTCAGTTCATGTTTGCGGTTAACCCATCCACCACAGTTTGGGAGGTGACCCTGAGGAGGTCAAGGTAGGTCGGAACCGGCCCGTCGGGCTCAGACAGGCTGTCGACATAGAGAACGCCGCCATAGGTTGATCCGGTTTCCCGCGCCACCTGCTCGGCGGGTGCGGAACTGACCGTGCTTTCGCAGAAGACCACCGGGATGTTGTTGTCGCGCACGCCGTCGATTACGGCGCGGACCTGCTGTGGCGTGCCCATCTGGTCGGCATTCATGGGCCAGAGGTAAAGCTCCTTCATACCAAAGTCGCGGGCGAGATAGCTGAACGCGCCCTCGCAGGTGACGAGCCAGCGCTGCTCTTCAGGAATTGCGGCAATCTCCTCGCGCAGCGGTTCGAGTGTCGCGCGAAGCTGCTCGGCATAAGCTTCGGCATTTTCGCCATAGATTTCCGCGTTGTCGGGATCGTGTTCAGCGAAGGCCGCGCGGATGTTTTCGATATAGGTCAAGGCGTTGTCGAGGCCCATCCAGGCGTGGGGGTTGGGTTTGCCCTCATAGGCGCCGGCGGCGATGGGGATCGGGTCGATGCCTTCGGTCAGGGTAACGGAGGGCACATCGCGAAGGTTGCGCAGGAACTGTTCGAACCAGAGTTCGAGGTTCATGCCATTCCACAGAATGAGGTCGGCGTCCTGGGCCCCCACGATGTCGCGCGGTGTGGGCTCGTAGCCGTGAATTTCAGCGCCCGGTTTGGTGATCGACACCACCCCCGCCGCGTCGCCCGCGACGTTTTCCGCCATGTCGGCCAGAACGGTAAAGGTGGTCACGACCTTCATCCGGTCCTCGTCCGCGAATGCGGGACCGGTCACAAGACCGAGGGCCGCCGCCCCTGCCAGGAGACGCATGGTGATGTCCGTCATAAACTGTCCTTTCCGGGTGGTTGACTGGGGCGATGCCACAGGACCAACGCGCTACACTCGATTGGGTTGCAGGTAAGGTAGCGGCAAATTTCTTTTTTGCAACTGCAATTCATTCTCAATAAGCTGATTTTGAATGTGCCGCAGGGTCGGGACAAGCCAACGCGTCTCGATTACAATCGCGACGACAGAATTGGAGGTACCCCAATGGGTGGATGGGCGGAATTCGGTCTGGCCCTTGCGGTGTTCGTTGGCAGTCATTTTCTGCCAAGGCTTGGCGGTCTTCGGGACCGGCTGATCGGGCGGTTTGGACGTCGACCGTATTTCCTGGTTTACGGTGTGGTGTCGGTCATCCTGCTGGGCTGGCTGATCGGTGCGGCGGGGCGTACGCCATATGTCGAGCTGTGGCCGCAGATGCCGTGGATGCGGTGGGTACCGAATGTGGCTCTGCCGGTAGCGATTTTGCTGGTGACCTGTGGTGTTGGCCTGCCGAACCCGTTCACGCTGGGCAGTCGGCGGAATGCCGTGTTTGATCGGGAGAAGCCGGGTTTTGCGGCGGTATCACGGCATCCGCTGTTTGTGGCTCTGGCGCTGTGGGCGGGGTCGCATCTGGTGGTCAATGGGGACCTGGCCCATGTCATCCTGTTCGGGATTTTCCTCGCCATGGCGGTCGTGGCGATCCCGGTTTTTGACGGGAAGGCCCGCCGGGAGCTGGGGCCGGATGCGGGGCGGTTCCTTGACCGGACCGCGGTTCTGTCGTTTGCGCCGCTGTGCCAGAGGACGTGGTTGAAGGCGAATGGCCCTGCCCTGCTGCGGCGGGGTTTTGTGGGGCTGATCGTTTGGGTCGGGGTACTGGAGTTTCATGTGGCGGTGATCGGGATTTCCGCGCTTCCACTGTGATTTTTTGATCCTGCGCAATGTTTGGACCGTGAAAACGGTCCATACCGCCGCCATGACCCAGATTGAACGCCTTCGAAGCCTCGGCCTTTTTGATGCCAGAGTGCCCCGCTACACCTCCTATCCGACCGCACCGGCCTTCTCGCCCAATGTGGGCGCACGGGAACAGGCCTGCGCCCTTGCGAAGCTGAACCCGGATGAGCCGGTGTCGGTTTATCTGCACATTCCGTTTTGTGAGCGGCTGTGCTGGTTCTGTGCCTGCCGGACGCAGGGCACGGCTTCGCTGACCCCGGTGGAGGCCTACATTGGCACGCTGGAGCGGGAACTGGAGCTGCTGGCCGGGATTTTGCCGAAGGGTCTGCGCATGGGGCGGATGCACTGGGGCGGTGGGACGCCGACGATCCTGCCACCCGACCTGATCCATCGGCTGGCGAATGCGGTTAAGGCGGTGATTGCACCGGCGGAGGGCTGGGAGTTCTCGGTTGAGATTGACCCGACGATGGTTGATCGGGCCAAAATCGCGGCGCTGGCTGCGGAGGGGATGAACCGGGCCAGCATAGGCATTCAGGATTTCGACCCGAAGGTGCAGGACGCGATTGGGCGTATTCAGCCGTTTTACGTGACGCTGAACTGTGTTGAGGATTTGCGCGACGCTGGCGTTCATTCTCTCAATGCGGATCTGGTGTATGGCCTGCCCTATCAGGACATGGCGCGGCTTGATGACACTGTGTCGAAAGTGCTGGACCTGGATCCGGACCGGATTGCTCTGTTTGGCTATGCCCATGTGCCGTGGGTGTCGAAACGGCAGCAGCTTATAAGGGACGAAACCCTGCCGAAGGAGGTTGAGCGGTTTAAGCTGGCCGAACATGCAGCGCGGCGGTTTGGGGATGCGGGGCTGCGGGCGATCGGGATCGACCATTTCGCGAAGCCCGCGGACACGCTCGCCATCGCAGCGGAGACAGGGCATCTGCGGCGGAATTTTCAGGGATATACGGACGACACCTGCCCCACGCTGATCGGGATCGGGGCCTCGTCCATATCGAAACTGCCGACAGGGTACATTCAGAACGCGGCGGCGACGCCGGCCTATACGCGCAGCATCGGGGATGGGCATCTGGCCGGGGCGCGGGGGCATCTGATGACCGCGGGTGACCGGCTGCGGGCGCGGGCGATCGAGATGATCATGTGTGATTTCCGGCTCGACCTTGGGGCCCTTCGGCGGGACCACGGGGAGATTGCGGAGACGCTGCAACCGGATGTGGCGATGGTTTTGCGGATATTTGGGAACCTGGTCGCGGCCACACCCGACGGGTTTGAGATCAGGCCGGAGGGGCGTGCGCTGACGCGGATTATCGCCAGCCGGTTTGACGCGCATGTGCCGAATGGCGCACGGTACAGTCAGGCGTCCTGACGGCACATGTGGCAGGGTGGGGATACCCGGGGCCGCCGAATTTTCGGAGCGGCAAGCGCGGCCCCGGGATTGAAATTGGCACAGGTGAGGCTACGTTTCCCTTCATGAGCACGCGCAACAGTGAGATTCGGTTTCCGCTTCTGAACCGCCCCGATCCCCGGGCGGTTCGCGGTTGTGCGTGCTCCTGACCACCCGGGGTTTATGACCTGAAGAGCGGCAGTGTCGCCGCCCCGTGCCGGGAAAATTTCCAAATCACCAGTGCCACAGCGACGGCCCCGTACGGGGTCAGGCATTGCGGCAGTCGTACAGGGCGGCAGGTCAGGGAAGCCAGTCGCTTTTAACGGAAAACCATCTGCAAAGCCCCGCTCAAGCGGGCAAATGGAGGAAACAATGAATAAAACAGTGAGAGGGACGCAGGCCGGAGGCCGTCGTCCCAGGGTTGTTATCAGCGAGGCGCATCTGGAGCATCTGGAAGCTCTGGCGGAGGGTGCGTACAAGCGCAATCCGGATCTGGCTGACCGGTTCATGGAGGAACTGGGTCGGGCGCGGATCGTGCCGGCGGCGAAACTGCCGAAGAACGTCGTCACGATTGGCCGCAGGGTGACCTATCTTGACCAGACGACCGGCACGGAGACGACCGTGACCCTGTCCCGGCCGGAGGATGCGGACATTTCCAGCGGGCGGGTGTCCATTCTGACGCCGATTGGTGTGGCTCTGATCGGGCTGGCGGAGGGCGCGTCGCTCGCCTGGCAGACGCGCGGTGGCGAGACCCGGCGTCTGAAGGTTCTCGCGGTTGGCGAGCATGAGGCGGCCGGCGATCCGCTGAACTGAGGCGGGTGAGCGGTCAGGCCAGCGATGCCGCGGTCATGGTTGCGATGGACTGCGCCATGACCGTCGTCATTTCCGGCAGCGGCCGGTAGACGCCGGATTTTGCGTACATCCACGATCCGCCAACCGAGAGCACGCCGGGAAGTTCGGCATAACCGGGCAGCTTGGGCTCCTTGATGCCACCGGACGGCATGAACTGGACGTCGGGGAAGATGCGGCAGAAATCCTTTAGGGTTGCAGCTCCGCCGAAGCCCTCGGCGGGGTAGAATTTCAGCAGTTTCTGACCGGCCCGGCGGGCGCTGATGATCTCGCCCGGCGTGATGACGCCGGGGATGTGGGCCACATCCGCGTCGCGCGTATGGTCCTCGAGTTCGATGCAGCGGCCGGGGCTGATGGTGAAATCGGCGCCCATCTCCACGGCCTGGTCGAAGGTATCCCGGTCCATGACGCTGCCCGCACCGAGCACGATCTCCGGATGGGCAGCCCGCACGGAGCGGAACACGTCATGGGCGGGATCAGTCCGCAGGGTGATTTCAATGGCGCGGCCCCCGCCCTCGATAAGCGCGTCGACCGCTGCAAGGCATTCGTCATGGGATTTGGGATCCAGCACGGGAACGACACGAACGGATTTCAGGGCGGCGATCAGCTCCGGTGCCTTCATCGGTAGGTTCCATTCATCAGTTCGAGGGTGTCCGCACGGTTTGGTGCGCCGAGACGGCCGCCGACCACGGTGCATTTCAGCGCGGCGGCTGCGCTGGCGAAGCGGATGGCCTGTTCCTCCGTCTGACCCTCGGCCAGTGCCTGCGTGAAAGCGCCGTGGAAAACGTCGCCGGCGGCGTTGGTGTCCACGGCCTGGACCTGCGGTGTGGGGACGGCGTGGACCATGCCGGCATCGGAGCCGGTCCAGAGGGAGCCGTTTGCCCCGCAGGTGATACAGGTGAAACAACCGTATTCGGCGCTGATCCAGCGGGCGGCGGCGTGCATGTCCGTTGTATCGGCCAAAATTGAGGCGCCTTTTTCGGAGGCCACGACATGGGTGGCACAGGCGGCAAGCCGGGAGAGGGTTGCGCTCTCGGCCACGTCGGCGTCGAAAACGGCAATCCGACCGGCGTCGCGGGCGGCGGTCAGTGCGGCCTGGGCCGCGCCCGGCCAGCGCACATCGGCCATGACGGCGGAGTATTCGGACATGGGTGGCAGGTCGGACGGCGATGGCGGCGCTTGGGTGAGCGGGTCGTAATCGACCACCACCCAGCGTTCGCCATGCTCGTCGACCAGGATGGTGGCGTTCGCCGTGCGCCCGTTGGCGACGCGGCGGATATGGGAGCAGTCGACGCCCTCCTCCGCGATTTCGGCGATGATGGCGTCACCTACCGCATCGTCACCGACACTGGCCCAAAGCGACGCCCTCCCCCCGAGACGTACGGCTGCGGTGGCGGCGGTGGTGGCCATACCGGAAGCGGTGCAGACGCGGCTGTCCGACAGGTATTTGCCCGATCCCGCGGAGAACCCGCGCACGGTGTAAAGCGTGTCCAGCGAGAAGGCTCCGACAAACAGGACGGGCAGTGTCATGGGACGGGTTCCAGTGGTCAGTGGGTTTGTGCGGGGTCCGGGGTTTTGCAAGCATCGCGGGAGCGGTCCGCCCCATCCGAAGGAAAGGCGGACCGGAAGGGGCCGGACCAAGTCAGCCGTGGCCGGTGATGCCGGGGAAGAGGATCAGCATCATGACGGCAATGATCTGAAGCCCGATGAAGGGCAGCAGCGCCTGGAAGATCTCGCCCAGCGAGATGTCCGGTGGCGTTACCGATTTTAGATAAAAGGCCGCGGGCCCGAAGGGGGGCGAGAGGAAGCTGACCTGCATGTTCATGGCGAAGAGCACACCAAACCAGACCGGGTCGTAGCCGAGGTCAACGACGACGGGCACGAAGATCGGCATGCAGAGCAGCGCGATGCCAACCCAGTCGAGGAACATGCCCAGGAAAAACAGAATGCCCATCATCAGGAGGATAATGACCACCGGTTCCTCCGACACGCCGCGGATCAGTTCGGAGACAAAGCGCGTGCCGCCCATGAGGTTAAAGACGCCCACCAGGGCCGTTGCGCCAATGCCGATCCATACGATCATGCCGACAGTTGCCAGTGTCTGTTTGATGGCGCCGCGAACCAGTTCGATGGTGAACTCGCCACGGATTACGGTGGAGAGCAGCACCCCGATCACGCCAATGGCCGATGCCTCGGTCACGGAGGCGATGCCGCCATAGATCGAGCCGAGCACGAAGATCACAACGAGAACCGGCAGGAACAGCGCCTTTAACAGGCGGAGTTTTTCGGCGCGGCTCATTTCATCGGGTTCGGCAATTGGGGCCATGGCCGGGTTCATGTAGGCGCGAATGAGGATGTAGGCCGCGTAGAAGCCCGCGAGCATCAGGCCCGGCAGGAAGGATGCGGTGAACAGTTCACCGATCGAAACGTTGGCGGTCAAGCCGTAGATGATCAGCACGATAGAGGGCGGAACCATCGTGCCGAGCGCTCCACCGGCACAGCAGACACCGATGGCCAGTTTGCGGTCATAGCCGAGGCGCAGCATCTGTGGCAGGGCCAGCATGCCGAGCAGGATGACCTCGCCACCGATGATGCCGGACATGGCCGCGAGGATCACGGCCACCACAAGCGTCTGGATGGCGACACCGCCGCGCAGGCGGCCGCCGACCATTTTCATGGCGTCGAACAAATCGCGGGCGATGCCAGAGCGGTCGAGGATGGCCGCCATCAGCACGAACATGGGCACCGAGACGAATACGAAGGAGTTGATGAAGCTGAAAATACGGCTGGAGATCAGCGGCACGGCCATTGGGCCCATCCAGCCAAGGGCGAAGATCAGGGCGACGAGCAGCGTCACGAAGGCGAGCGGCATACCCGTGAGCAGAAGCACGATCAGCATGACCAGCATGGCCACGCTCGCGCCCTCGATGCCGAGGACTTTCAGGTCGGGGATAAGCTCAATCATTGGTCGGGGCCTTTCGCGCGTGGTTGTACGCGAGAATCAGAAACTGCACCGTCAGCGCGACAAGAACAAAAAACAGGAAGGCCTTGATAAGACCGGGGAAAGGCGGGTTCCACGCGGAGCCGCTGGTCTCTAGCCGGAACTCACCCTGGGGAGTCCAAAGAGAGCGTTTGACGCCCTGCCAAGACGCCCAGGCAAACATGCCGCAGGAGGCGGCGCAGACCAGGGAGATACAGACATCGACGACGCGCCGCGCCCGCGATGACAGGGTATTGTAGAGAAGAACAACGCGGATGTGCTTGTCCTGGGCCGCCACGAAAAGCCCGCCGAAGGCGAAGGCCGCGGCGTTGAGCATGATCACCGTTTCATGCGCCCAGGTCGTGGGGCGGTTGAACACGTAGCGCATGATGACCTCAAAAAAGAGGATCCCGGCGGAACACAGAATGCCGATGGCAAATATGATCCCGAGGGCCTGAATGACGCGGCCCAGCAGGCCGGCTTCGGGAACGGCATTGGCCAGTTCGCGGGGCGCCTCGGCGACGTCCGGTCCGGTTTGATGATCGTTGGTTGACATGGCTTCCCCCCGGATGCCCTGGGCTGTGGCAAAAGGCCCCGCCGTATTGCAACGGCGGGGCCGGCATTGGTGTTTATGTCCCGATTATTCGGACATCAGGCCCTTCTCCTCAAGGTAGGCTACGAGGGTATCGTAGACCTTCTGGGATGCGGGCGATGCGGCTGCGGCCTCTTCCCACTGGCTGCGGGCGATGGTGCGGAACTTCGCACGCTCCTCGTCGGACCAGTCATGCACGGTGATGCCCTCGTCGAGATTGGCCAGAGCCTCCTCGTCGCTCGCGCGGATCTGTGCAACCTGGTATTCGGCGTATGCGTCGACGCTTTCCTCAAGACCGGCCTGGATGTCTTCCGGCATGCTGTCCCAGATGCCCTTGTTGATGCTGATCTCGATCAGCGGCAGGGAGTGGAAGCCAGGCTGTACCGGGTGCTTGGCGATGTCATGCAGACCCTGGGACTGGTTGGTCGCAAAGGTGCTGTAGTCGGCCGCGTCGATCACGCCCTTGTCGAGCGAGGTGAAGACTTCGGAGCCCGGCAGGTTCACCGGAGCGGCGCCTGCTGCGGCAAACACCTTCTGCACCATGCCTTCGGGGGCGCGCATTTTCAGGCCGGCGAGGTCGTCAACACCGTCGAGGGGCACCTTGGAGACGAATGCCTCAAGACCGGGTGTGGTGGCGCCGATGAAGTGCAGGCCATAGGGCTCGAGCATTTCATTCATCAGTTCCTTGCCACCGCCATTGCGGACGAAGTCCAGCATCTGCTCGGGCGCGGACCATGCGCCAACCGGGTTTGCGATCAGGCCGAAGGCGGGCTCGCGACCGGAGAAATAGGACGTGTCGGTCAGGTGGCCGTCAATGATGCCGGCGGCAACCGCGTCCTGGGTTTCGTTATGGGCAACGATGGTCTCAACCGGCAGCAGTTCGACAACCACGCGGCCGTCGGTTTTTTCCTCAACCAGTTTCGTCCATTCCTGGGCGTAGATGAAGTTCGCGTTGCCGGCGGGATCGGATGACTGGAATCGCAGCGAGTATTCCTGTGCGGTGGCTGCGGATGCCAGAACGGCGGCCATCACGCCTGCCGCCAGAGGCAGGCTCAGGCTAAATTTTTTCATCGGACTCTCCTCCTGGGTACCGTGTTAAAGCCCTTTGCCACGCGGGAATCAACGCGGTTCAAAAAGGCTTTGCAGGTGTATAGTTGGGGTGACAATGGTTACGCAATCAATTTATGCTGCGGGTCAGGCCCGTGAGGAGTTGAGGCGCAAGTATCTGAAATCATGTCTGGAAAAAGGTCATCATCCCTGGGCACGCCATCGCTCGCCGATGTTGCGGAGCATGCCGGTGTCAGCGCTATCACGGTGTCCCGGGCGCTGCGAACCCCGGAAAAGGTCTCAAAGCACCTGCGCGACAGGGTGGAGGCGTCCGTCGCCAAACTGGGTTATGTGCCCAACCCGGCGGCGTCGGCTCTGGCCTCGACCGTGAGCACCACGATTGCGCTGATTCTGCCATCCCTGACGAACACGGTGTTCGATGATGTCCTGCATGGACTGTACGAGGGGCTTGGGGATGCGCCCTATTTTTTGCAGATCGGCAATTCCCATTACAGCGCGCTGAAGGAGGAGGAGCTGATCCGTCAGTTCATTCGCCAAAAGCCCGCGGCCTTTATCGTCACGGGATTTGGGCAGACCGAGCAGTCGCACCGGATGCTGAAAAACGCTCGCTGTCCGGTGGTTCAGATCATGGATGTGGGACGGGAGACAGTCGACATGTCAGTCGGGTTTGACCATGTGGCGGCCGGGGCGGCGGTGGCGCGGCATTTTCTCGACTGCGACTACCGGAGGCTGGGATATATTGGCGCGCGGCTCGACGTGCGGTCGCAGCAGCGGATGCAGGGGTTTATTGCGGCGGCGGCCGGGGACGCGCCGGTGGACGACCGGCGCATTGCCACGTCGCCTGCTGACTCCTCGGTGGGGCTGGGGCGTCAGCTGCTGGAGCAGCTTCTGGCGCGGGCGCCGGATACGGATGCGGTTTTCTGCAACAATGACGATCTGGCGGTTGGGGCGTTGATGGAAGCGCGGCGGCGGAAGTTCGATGTGCCGAATGCCCTCGGCATTTGCAGTTTCCATGACAATGAGTTTGCGCGTCACATGATCCCGCCGATTACGGCAATTGCCACGCCCCGGAAGGAGATCGGAAAACGGGCCATTGAGATGGTGCTGGCGGAGATCAGGGAGCCGAATTCGGTTCGGGAGCGGCACTGCGATCTCGGCTTTGAACTGATGCACCGGGAGACCACACGACCGGTTGCCGGTTGAGCCCGCCCTGCCCTACCAGCCGCTGAAGCGTTTCCAGACCGGCATTTCGGGACCACCATCGGCCGGGATCACGTGATAGCGGTCGTGCTGGGCGGCCGTCGCGCAGGCGTGGTTTGGCAGGATGCGCAGGCGTGTTCCAGGCGGCAGGTCGGGCATTGCCGCGCCGGAGCCCTCGCGTACGGAGATGATGCCGTGTTCCTGGTTCGCGGATGACAGGATGAGATCGGGAAGAATTTCGCCAGCCTCATTGCAGACCAGGCCGTAGCCCTGGTCCACGGCCTGGGCGGCGGTGCCACGGTCGCGGGACATGGCCATCCAGCCCGCATCCACGATGGTCCAGCCGCGCTCCGGTTTCTGGCCGATGACCGTGGTCAGAACGGAGATGGCGATGTCGTCGGGATCACAGACGCCAATTCCGGCCATGACAAGATCGAAGAACACGTAAACCCCGGCCCGCATTTCCGTGACGCCGGTCAGATCACGGGCGGCATGGGTCGTTGGAGTGGAGCCAACGCTGACAATGGGACAGGGCAGACCGGCTGCGCGCAGGCGTTCAGCGGCCTGTACGACTGCAGCGCGTTCGGTTTCGGCGAATTCAGCCTGGGCGTCGCGGCCACTGGCGCCGTAGCTTTCGCCCGCATGGGTCATGACGCCGCGCAGGGGAATGCCGCCGTCATGGAGGATGCGGGCGATTGGCACGAGAGCGGGATCGTCGGGAACGAGACCGCCGCGATGACCGTCGCTGTCGATCTCGATGAGGACCGGGATGCCGCCGCCCGCCGCAACCACGGCTTCCGCCTGGGCGGTGCTGTCGAGGATCACCATGAGGTCGCAGCCACGGCTGCGAATGTCGAGAACCTGGGCAAGCTTCTGCGGCGCGATACCGACGGCGTAGAGAATGTCGGTGAAGCCCGCGTCGGCGAAGACCTCGGCCTCGGCCAGAGTGGAGACCGTGACCGGCGCATTCGAGCTTTCGGTCAGGCGGTGCGCGACCTCAACGTTTTTGCAGGTCTTGAGATGTGGGCGCAGGGTCACGCCCAGCTCCCGTGCCCGGTCGGACAGGCGGTCGACGTTGCGCGTCATGCGTGCCTCATCGAGCAGCAGGCAGGGTGTGGGCAGAGTGTCGAAATTTGGCACGGGTGGCTCCTGTCCGGTTTGGGGATGCGGCATGACCTTTTCACCGAACCGGCCGCATTCATTCAACCCTGTTCCGCGTCAGGTCAGGGCGTCGGCAATGGCTTTACCACAGGCAACGGTATCCGCACCGCCGCCGAGATCGGGGGTGCGGAGTTTTTCCTGAGCCAGAACGGTTTCAATGGCGGATACGATATCCGCCGCCGCCTCGCCGTGGCCGAGGTGGTCGAGCATCATGGCACCGGCCCAGATCTGGCCGACCGGGTTGGCGATGCCCTGCCCCGCGATGTCAGGGGCCGAGCCGTGGACGGGTTCGAACAGGGACGGGAAGTCGCATTCCGGGTTGATGTTGCCGGAGGGCGCGATGCCGATGGTGCCGGTGCAGGCGGGGCCAAGATCGGAGAGGATGTCGCCGAACAGGTTTGAGGCCACGACCACGTCGAAACGGTCGGGGTTCAGGACGAAATGGGCGGTCAGGATGTCGATGTGGTATTTGTCGACGCTCACCTCCGGGTATGAGGCCGCCGCCTCCTCCACACGCTCGTCCCACCAGGGCATGGTGATGGAGATGCCGTTCGATTTGGTGGCCGAGGTCAGGCGCTTGCGCGGACGGCTTTGCGCGAGGTCAAAGGCGTATTTCAGAACGCGGTTCACGCCGTGGCGGGACATGACGGTTTCCTGCATCACCACTTCGCGCGGTGTGCCCTCGAACATGCGGCCACCGATGGAGGAATACTCGCCCTCGGTGTTCTCGCGCACGATCCACATGTCGATGTCGCCGGGCTTGCGGCCAGCCAGGGGACAGGGGACGCCAGGCATCAGACGCGCGGGGCGCAGGCTGATATACTGGTCGAACTGGCGGCGGAACTGGATTAGCGATCCCCAGAGCGAGATGTGGTCCGGTACGGTTTCCGGCCAGCCGACCGCGCCGAAGAAAATGGCGTCGTGGTTTTCGATTTGCGCCTTCCAGTCGTCGGGCATCATCTGGCCGTGTTTGGCGTAGTAGTCGCAGGAGGCGAAACGGAACTCGTCGAACTCGAGACCGATGTCGTGGCGCTTGGCTGCAGCCTCAAGAACCCGCAGGCCTTCGGGTACGACTTCCTTGCCGATGCCGTCGCCGGCGATGACAGCTATTTTCAAGTGATTGCTCATCGTTTTATCTCACTCATTCCGGCCGCGAAGGGCGTCAATCACCGCATCCGTGACCATGCGCGTTGTGGCTTTGCCGCCAAGATCGGGCGTGTGCAGGTCGGGGTTCGCGGTGACGGTTTCGACCGCGTGCATCAGCCGGTCGGCGGCAGGTTTTTCGCCGAGGTGTTCCAGCATCATGGCTGCGGTCCAGAAGGTCGCGACCGGGTTGGCCGTGCCCTTGCCGGTGATGTCGAAGGCGCTGCCGTGGATTGGCTCGAACATGGAGGGGGTTTCACGTTCGGGGTTGAGGTTGGCGGTTGGGGCTACTCCGATGGAGCCGGAGAGAGCGGCCGCGAGGTCGGAGAGGATATCCGCGTGAAGGTTGGTGGCGACGATCGTGTCGAGGCTGCCGGGGTCCATGACCATACGGACCGTCATGGCGTCCACCAACATTTTGTCCCAGGTCACATCGGGGAAGTCCTGGGCGACCTCACCCGCAATCTGGTCCCAGAGAACCATGCCGTGCCGCTGGGCGTTGGATTTGGTAACGACGGTCAGGAGTTTGCGGGGACGGCTTTGCGCCAGCTCAAAAGCGAAGCGGATGATGCGCTCCACTCCTGCGCGGGTGAAGATCGACACGTCCGTGGCAATTTCGAGCGGCAGGCCGGGATGGGAGCGGCCACCCTGCCCGGCGTATTCGCCTTCGGAGTTTTCACGTACGATCACCCAGTCAAGTTCGCCGTCATTTACGTTTCGCAGTGGCGACTGGATGCCGGGCAGAACGCGCGTGGGGCGCACGTTGGCGTACTGGTCGAGCGGCTGACAGATCGCGAGGCGGAGGCCCCAGAGAGTGAGGTGGTCGGGCACGTCCGGCGCACCGACGGCCCCGAACAGTATGGCGTCGAATTTGCGCAGCTGGTCCGCGCCGTCCTTTGGCATGAACTCACCGGTGCGCTTGTAGCGGTCGGTGGACCAGTCAAACCCCTCAACCTCAAACCCAAAGCCGCCGTCACGTTCAGCCAGCACGTCCAGAACCTCGAGGCAGGCATCGACAACTTCCACACCTATCCCGTCACCGCCGATGGCGGCGATTTTGTGCAGTCTCTTGCTCATTCAGGTCTCCAGTTTAGAAAAACAGTCCGATTGGCATGCGCAGAAGCAGCACATTCGCCATCAGCCACCAGAAGCCGGTGCAGATAACGGCCCCGGCCAGGATCCAGACCGCCCATGTTTTGGCCGGTCTGGGTTCGAAATTTGCGGTCAGCATGATCAGGACAAAGGCCCCAAAGCTGCTGACCAGAAAGCCTAGGACGGGCATCAAAATGACCCAGCCCATCATCACGGCCGCAAGCGCCAGGCGTCGTTTTGCCCCGGTGTCGAAGTGCATCCCCTCCCCCGGCTCGCCGGCAGGGCGGCGCAGGTGCAGAATGATGAGGGCAACGGAAAAGCCGATCAGGGCGACCGCGATGGTTTTGGGGAAGACCGATCCGAGCGCCGACATGCCACCCGCCAGCGTGAAGATCCAGATGCCGAGCAGGATGAACAGGGTCGCGATGACCATGGAGGGAACGTCGCGGGTTTTGACCTGTGGCGGGATGTTGATGCCCGCGTCGGTCAGAGGGGACCGCGCGCCCTCCAGCTGCGCACGGCGGCGGGATTTCCATTCGGACCAGAGCGGGAACGCCAGGGTCAGGACGGCGGCGAGGATGATGCCGATGCTGATCGGACGATTGAAGAACATGCCCGGCAACTGTTGCGTGGCATTGCCGATCAGCCAGGTCTGCACGAAGCCCTGCTCGGCGATGGAACCGAGTACGAGGCCCAGAACGATGGGTGACGGCTGGAAGCCGTAACGGTTCAGGATCCAGGCGATGACACCGAGGCCGACCATCAACTGCGCGTCGTCAACATTCGAATGAATGGCGAAGGAGCCGATGATGGTCATGAGAGCCACGGTGGGCGCGAGCAGTGTTTTCGGCACCTTGATGATCGAGTTGTAGGCGTAGCGGCCGATCAGGAGACCTACGGGCAGCATAAGGACCGTGGCGATCAGAAGCCCCCAGATGAAGGTGTAGACCACCGGTGCATCCGTGGTGAACAGGGTCGGTCCGATCTTGATGCCCTGAACCAGCAGGGCCCCAAGGATGATGGCGTCGGGAGGTGTGCCAGGGATGCCAAGCACGAGTGTGGGGATGAACCCGCCGCCAACGGTGGCGTTGTTGGCGGCCT
Organism: Amaricoccus tamworthensis; assembly: GCF_049800875.1. Lineage (NCBI taxonomy): Bacteria > Pseudomonadati > Pseudomonadota > Alphaproteobacteria > Rhodobacterales > Paracoccaceae > Amaricoccus > Amaricoccus tamworthensis. Next base: position 370,426 of record NZ_JBNAFV010000001.1, read on the forward strand.
CGGTAGCGACCACGCCGTCCGGGTTGCCTTTGCCGAAGCTTCCGGGATCGTCGGAGGCGCGGCGGGCCTCGGAATAGGACACCAGGCCGGCGATGGAGCCGCCGGCACCTGGAAGGATGCCTATGACCGTGCCGATAATCGAAGAGCGGATGATGTTGAACTTGCGCTTCATGGCGAGCGCGAAGCCTTCCGCAAGCCGGAGGCCACCGGTCTCGGACGGTTTGAGGTGCGGATCGCGGGTGGCAACGAGGTCGAGGATAACCGGGATGCAGTAAAGCCCGATGATGGCGGAGGTCAGGTCCACGCCCGCTAGGAAGCGCTGCATGTCCATCGTGTAGCGGACATCGCCGCCCACCACGGCCACGCCAACCATGGACAGGAAGAGACCGATGCAGGCTCCGATCAGGCCCTTCATCGTGTTGCCAACTGACAGGGCCGAAATCAGGGTCAGGCCGAAGATCGCGAGCCAGAAATACTCCGTGGGGCCGAACGCGAGGGCAACCGCCGCAAGAGGGGGTGCCATCACCAGAAGGGCAATGGCCCCGACTATGCCGCCGGAGACGGACGCGAGGGTGGCGAGGGATACGGCAAGCCCCCCGTCCCCGCGTTTGGCCATTGGGAAACCATCAAAGGTCGTGGCGATGGCCGAGGGCGTGCCGGGCGTGTTGACCAGGATGGCGGCATAGGCGCCGCCATAGATCGCACCTGTGTAGATCGCGCCGAGGGCAATGAGGCCCGCGGCGGGATCCATGGTGAAAGTAAAGGGGACGAGAACGGCCACCGCCATGGTTGCCGATAGTCCAGGCAACGCGCCAATTACCGTACCCAGTGCCACGCCCACAAGCGCAAGCACCAGGTTGAACGGCGTCAGAGCGTTCAGCAGATAGCCGAAAACGTCCATTCCTGTGATCCGTTACTCGATGATGCCGAGGGCTTTGGCGCCTTCGGTGTACTCTTCGGTACGCTCGGCAACAAAAGCGTCCATGTCAGCATAGCCAACATCGGTCAGAACAAAGCCGCCGCTTTCCATCTTCTCGACAAAGCCGGGCTGGGAATTGATCTCGGAGACAATGTCGGAGATTTTCTGGCGCAGTTCCTCGGACGCGGATGCGGGTACGGCTACACCGCGATAGGCTCCACCGACGATGTCATAGCCAAGTTCCTTAAAGGTCGGCACGTCAGGGAATGCGGGCATGCGCTCCTCCGAGGCCACAGCGAGGATGCGGATCTCGTCACCCTGGGCGACGCCGGAGGTTGCGTAGTTAAACCCGGCCGTTGTCTGGCCGCCGAGAATTGCCGTAATGGACGGGCCGGTTCCGGTGAAGGGAACGTAGGTGGTAACGATGTCTGCGGCGTCATTGAGCTGTACGCTGGCCAGGTGGTTCGCGGAGTTGGAGCCTGAGCCCGCGAATGTGGCCATGCCCGGGTTGGCTTTGGCGTATTCGATCAGCTGCTCAAGCGTTTCAAACTCGCTGTCCTTACGCACGATAACGGCGTTCGGCGTGTAGTGGAAATAGTGGACGGGCGTGAGATCCTCGGTGGCATAGCCCACCGACCCGGCCAGCGGCTGCAGTACCGTGTGGGGCATGTTGATACCCATGATGGTGTAGCCGTCACCCGGCAGGGAGTTCAGCTGCGACCAGGCCTGCGCACCACCGGCACCGGGCTGGTACTGGATCACGACCTGCTGGCCCGTCACGGCTTCCCACTCGGACTGCTGGAAACGGGCTGACACGTCGGATTCGCCACCGGCGTTGAACGGAATAATGTAGGTCATCGCCTTGGTCGGGAAATCATCAACCGACTGCGCCGCCAACGGGGTCGCGGCCAGTACTCCGGCCAGAATGGTTGCAAAATTGAATTTCATTTGTTCCTCCACATGAACTGCCGTGACCTCGCCACGGACAGGTGCAGGGGCGGAGACCCTTACAGGGACCATTGCTGGTCTTTTTTCGGTTTCCTCCCCTTTCCCGTTCCGCAACGACCGCGCGTGATACGGGGGTCCGCCGGCTCAACACCGGACTACCAAAAAGAACTATAGACTGGTACCTGAAATTAATTAATTTCCAAATTGGAACATCATTATTGCGGTGAGATCATCAATGAGCGAGAGCGACCTGCGTTTTTTTGTGCTGCTGGCCCGTCGCGAAAGCTTCGTGGACACGGCCCGGGATATCGGGATTACGGCATCTGCGGTCAGCCGTCGTCTGGCACGGCTTGAGGACCGGCTTGGGGTGCGGCTGATGAACCGCACGACCCGGCGGGTGAGCCTGACCGGCGAGGGTGAGGCGTATTTTGAGAATGCCGCGCGGCTGCTGGCGGAGATTGATGAGCTGGAGAACTCGCTGCGGGCCGGGAGGGAAAAGCCATCCGGGCTGCTAAGGGTTAATGCGACCTTTGGGTTTAGCCGGGCGCATATTGCGCCGACTGTCACCGCCTTCCAGGAGGCCTGCCCGGAGGTGGAGGTGCAGTTGGTGGTTACGGATGCGCCGATGAATTTGGTGGAAGAGGGATTTGATCTGAATATCCGGTTTGGCAATCCGCCGACGAGCAACAACATCCAGCGGATGCTGATGCGAAACCGGCGCTTCATGTGTGCGGCGCCATCGTACCTGGAGCGGTATGGGGTTCCGGCAACGCTGCATGATCTGACGCGCCACAACTGCATTGTGCTGCGCCAGGAGACGGACATCTATGATATCTGGCGGTTTGACGAGCGCGGTGGCGAGAGCCCGTCGGCAAGGGTCAAGGGCAGCCTGAGCACCAATGACGGGGAAATGGCACGGGAATGGATGCTGGAGGGGCATGGCATCATGCTGCGCTCCGAATGGGACGTGTCGCATCACGTGCGCGAGGGGCGGCTGCGGGTGGTTTTGCCGGAGTTTCATCAGACCGCGAACGTGCTGGCGGTCTATCCGGAGCGGCATCATCTGACCGCGAAGGTCCGGGTGTTTGTCGAGTTTCTGACGGAAAGGCTGCGCCAGCGGAATGCCCAGGCGGCGTTTCAGATCGGAGATGAGGAGCTTTCAGGGGCCCCGCCCGGGACTTGATGGCGGCGGGTGCGTGATGCACAAACCGTATAAGTTTGCGGGATGCTATGATGAATATCGAGCAGCTGGAAGATTTCCTGGAGCTGGCGAGGGAGTTGAATTTCTCGCGGGCTGCGGCGCGTCGCAATGTGACACAACCCGCCTTCAGCCGTCGTATTGCCGCACTTGAGGTCTCGATGCAGGCACAGTTGATTACGCGCACCACGCGGAATGTTGCTTTGACGCCGGCCGGACTGGTTCTTCGCAACCGGGCGGAGACACTAGTGGGCCTGATGGCACAGACGCGGCAGGAGGTGCTGGAAGCTGCCGGGCGGGAACAGCGCAGCCTGAACCTGGCAGCGACGCACGCGCTGTCCTATACGTTCGTGCCGCGCTGGCTGATGCAGGTGGCGGGGCCGTCGGAGATCGGGACACTGAACATGGTGTCGGACACGATGCGGCAATGTCTGAACCTGATTCGGGCCGGTGAGGTCAGCTTTTTCATTTGCCATGCAGGGGCCATGCCGCCCGAAGAACTGCCGGAAAGGCAGTTTTTAGGCCGTCAGATCGGGAGCGACAGTCTTGTCCCGCTTTGTGCGCCCGATGACTCTGGCGCGCCACTCTGGCGGCTGCACGGTCCGGAGACGGTGCCGTTGATCGCGTATGCTGAGGCGTCGGGGCTGAGGGAGATTTTGGAGCGGTACTGGCGTAAGAACGGGCGTCCAAACACCTCGGCTGTCATGAGTTCGGTGCTGGCCTCGACCAATCTGGAAATGGCAAAGGCGGGACAGGGAGTAGCTTACCTACCCCGCTCTTTGGCGGACAGCGACATCGGGAACGGGACGCTGGTCCGTGCCGGGAAACAGTCGGACGAGGTCCCGGTACGCGTGATGATCTTTAGGCCCCGCGCAAGGCTGTCGCAGCATTGCGAGGCGTTTTGGGAGCAGGTCGAGACACACAGCACGATTGATGCAACGTAGGCATGAATTGAGGACGCATTGGCATTGGAAGTGATGAAGCGGGCCTGGTAGGTTGAGCGCAAACCAACGAACCAGGTTCCGACACAGGAAGCGTGCCTATGCGTATCATTGATATCTGCGAGATCACAAAACCGATCTCCTCACCCATCCGCAACGCCTACATCGACTTCAGCAAAATGACCGCGAGTCTCGTGGCGGTGGTGACGGACCAGACACGCAACGGCAGACGTGTTGTAGGTTACGGGTTCAATTCCAACGGACGCTATGGCCAGGGCGGGCTGATCCGGGAGCGGTTTCGCGACCGCATCCTCGAAGCCAACCCGGAAAGCCTCGTCAGCGATGACGGCACCAATCTTGATCCCCAAAAAATCTGGGCGGCCATGATGCGGAACGAAAAGCCTGGCGGACATGGTGAGCGGTCGGTGGCCGTTGGCACGATTGACATGGCGGTTTGGGATGCGGCGGCGAAGATTGAGGAGAAGCCGCTGTTTCGGCTTCTGGCGGAGCGAAAGGGCGTTGAGGCCAATCCGCGTGTCTTCGTCTATGCGGCTGGTGGCTACTACTACCCTGGCAAGGATGACAGCGCGCTGCGGGCGGAAATGCGCAGCTATCTCGACCGGGGTTACACCGTGGTCAAAATGAAAATCGGGGGTGCGCCGATTGATGAGGACCGGCGGCGGATCGAGGCGGTGCTGGACGAGATTGGTGACACCGCGCAGCTTGCCGTCGATGCAAACGGGCGGTTTGATCTGGATACGGCCATCGCCTACGCCAAAATGCTGCGGCAGTATCCCCTGTTTTGGTACGAGGAAATCGGGGATCCGCTCGACTATCAGCTTCAGGCGGTGATGGCGGGGTATTATCCGGGGCCGATGGCCACGGGGGAGAACCTGTTTTCCCATCAGGACGCACGAAATCTGCTGCGCTATGGTGGGATGCGGCCGGACCGGGACTGGCTGCAGTTCGACTGCGCGCTGTCCTATGGGCTGGTGGAATACCTGCGCACGCTGGATGTGCTCGATGAGGCCGGATGGTCACCGAAACGATGCGTTCCCCATGGCGGCCACCAGATGTCACTGAATATTGCCGCGGGTCTGAGGCTTGGCGGGAATGAGAGCTATCCGGACCTGTTTCAGCCCTATGGCGGCTTCCCCGACGGGGTGAAGGTCGAGGACGGGCATATCACAATGCCCGACCTTCCCGGTATCGGTTTCGAAGGGAAATCCGACCTGATCAGCGTGATGCGGGATCTGGCCGAATAAACCGTTCAGAAGATCCCGTCCGCATAGGCCGGTTTGGGTACGAGACCCGCGGCCTGCTGCCGCCTGATTTCATCCGTGGCGCGGGCGACAAGCTGTCTGCGCTGCGGTGAGGCCGGGTGCGTGGACAGGAGCGTGCCACCCGCGGATGAGGCAAGCGCGGGGCGTCCGAAGATCTGCGCGCCACGTTCCGGGTCGTAGCCTGCCCGGGCAGCTATGAACGCGCCCAGCCAGTCGGCCTCCAGCTCATAGGTCTGACTGTAGGCGCGGCCTGCGACACTGGCGCCGATATTCATGGCCTGTTCGATGTTTTCCTGCGTGGCATAACCACCACCGGCCACCGCAGTGATCCCACCAAGGAGAATGGCTCCCAGAACCTGGTTTTGCTGCTGCTTGGGAATGTGCGTGGCGATGTGGTGCGCGGCCTCATGCGCCAGAACCATCGCGATTTCGTCGTCCGAGCGCATCTGCTGAAGCAGCGTATCGGTCATGATCACGAGCGGCCGCCCGTCGTCACTGAGGGTCTGGAAAGCGTTGGGTGGCGCGTCGGGGTCGGTGATGTATTCGAACCGGAAGTTGCAGTAGGTCCGCGACGCGTTTGGCGCCTCCTCACGGCAGAGGGCCTCGGCCGCCGGTTTGATCCGTTGGCGCACCTGCGCGTAATGTGAACGGTTGCGGCTGGACCCCGCCTCGACCGGTGCATTGGCCGCGGTACCTGCGGGGCCGGTTCCGGGGACGTCATAGGTTGTGCCGCAGCCGGCAAGTGCCACCACAAATCCCAGGGCCGGAATGACTGTTTTCATGTGTGTCGCATCCTGTTTTTACTGTGTGAGACTGCCGGAACGGACCGGAAAATGTCCAGTTCACAACTTCGCCAGATGCGTTTTACATCCCGTCGCGGGCCTCACGGTTCCGGTCGCTGAAACCGCAACCGTACCGATTGGTTCCGGATTTGAGGCGACCGCGACCCGATTACTACTGTAATTGTGGCACATAGAGCACAGAATTCCGGCAGTTTTCCCCCGGACGCCACCCCGGCGCGTTCTTTCTTGCCTGAGATTCCGCGGAAGTATTAAGAAAATATTAAAACAATAGACATTCGAGCGCCAGAAAAACGAGCGGGGCAGCCATGAACAACGAAACACGAAAAAAACTGTCCTATGCAGCGGTCGCCGGTTTTGTAGCGGGAGCCGGAGCCATCGGTCTATCAACCAAAGCGGGACTTGCCCCCTGGGCCGAGCCGGAGGCGGTTGAGACCGCGGGTATCGGTGGAGCCGGCCAGATCGACGAAACCATTCAGGGCCAGGAAACCGAAATCGAAAGCCTGCAGGCCGAGATTGCAGGGCTGAACGACCGGATCACCGAACTCACCGAAAGCCTTGCGGCCCGTGAGGAGGAAATTGCTCAACTCTCAGGTTCGTCCGCGGACGGAGACCCGGCAGCGGCGGATCCGGAAATGCTTTCCGAGTTTTCCAATGAGATCGAAAGCCTTCGCGCGGTGGTTGCGGAGCGGGACAAAACCATCGAGGAACTAAACCTCGCACTGGGCGAGACGGAAACCGCTGACGGCGAAACGGTCGACCTGGAGGCGACGCTTGCGGAGCGGGATCGGGAGATTTCAGAGCTTCGCACCGCAATGACGGACCTGGAGCGGGAAATCGAAACGCTCAAGGACGCGTCGACCGATTTCCAGGATGTCGCCATCATTGAGCGTGATGCGAAGATCGAGGAACTGACGCTCGAACTGACCGGGATGCAGACCGAGCTTGATGATCTCAAATCCGGTGCGGTGCAGATGAACATCGCCGCAATTGACGCAACGGGCGAGAAACTGAACGGCGACATGCCCGCCTCCGCATCGATTGTGAACTTCTCCAGCGCGGCGCCGGAAAAGACTGTTGAGGCGCTGCAGTCGCAGATTTCGCGTTTTGAAAATGCACTGGCCGCGATCAAGGCCACGACGGCTCCGGATGAGGGCGCCCCTACCCCGCCGATTTCCGAGATCCATTTTGAGACCAACAGCTCGAAACTGACCACCGGTGGACAGGCCCGCACGATGGCGGCGGCGCAGGCCATTCTCGACATGGATTTGGAGAAGGTGAAGGTCTTCGGTCACACGGACACGGTGGGCAGCGCGGAATACAATGCCCGCCTGTCGAAGGCCCGTGCGGAATCCGTTCGTGACGCGCTGATTGAGGCCGGTGTTGCGCCGGAGACGATTGAGGTTGCGGGACTGGGGGAAACCCCGGACGTTCTGCCGATTTCCACGAGCGATGGCGTGTCGGAACCGCTCAACCGGTGCGTCGGGATTTACCCGGCGTCCGCGGGCTGATCCGCGCGGCGGTATTTGACGTGGCCTGACCGCCCCTCATCGCCTGATCTCTCATTCCCGATTGCGGCCTCCGCGCGCAAACGTTAGATACGCGCTGAATTCACACGCACGCGGAGCATGGTCATGGCCACCCCTCAATACGTTTTCCACATGGACGGGCTTTCGAAAACCTATCCAGGCGGCAAAAAATGCTTTGAGAACATACGCCTGTCATTCCTGCCGGGCGTGAAAATCGGCGTGGTCGGCGTCAACGGTGCCGGTAAATCGACGCTGCTGCGCATTATGGCGGGCGTGGACAAGGATTTTCAAGGTGAAGCCTGGGCGGCGAAGGGCGTGCGGCTGGGATATCTCAGCCAGGAGCCGGTGCTGGATGACAGCCTGACCGTGCGGGAAAACGTCATGCAGGGCGTGGCGGAGAAGCAGGGCCTGATCACCCGCTTCAACGAAGTCGCCATGAAGGTGGCCGAGGAGTATTCCGACGAGCTGATGGAGGAGATGACCACCCTCCAGGACCAGATCGACGCGCAGAACCTGTGGGATCTGGATGCGCAGGTGGATATTGCCATGGAGGCGCTGCGCTGCCCCGAGGATGACGCGGACACGTCGAAACTGTCGGGTGGTGAGCGGCGGCGTGTGGCGCTGTGTAAACTGCTGCTTGAAGCGCCGGATATTCTGCTGCTCGACGAGCCGACCAACCACCTGGATGCAGAAACCATTGCCTGGCTGCAGAAGCACCTGATCGAGTACAAGGGTACGATCCTGATCGTCACCCATGACCGCTACTTCCTCGATGACATCACGGGCTGGATCCTGGAACTCGACCGTGGCCGGGGCATTCCCTATGAGGGCAACTATTCCTCGTGGCTGGAACAGAAGGCGAAACGCCTGGAGCAGGAAGCCCGCGAGGACAAATCGAAACAGAAAACCCTGGAGCGCGAGCTTGAGTGGATCCGCCAGGGCGCTAAGGCACGGCAGGCGAAGCAGAAGGCGCGTATCAACGCCTATAACGACCTGGCCGCACAGAGCGAGCGGGAGAAAATCACCCGTGCCCAGATCGTCATTCCAAACGGGCCGCGGCTTGGGTCGAAGGTCATTGAGGTTGAGGGCATCTCGAAGCATTTCGGGGACCGGCAGCTGATTGATGATCTCAGCTTCTCCCTGCCCCCGGGTGGTATTGTCGGTGTGATCGGGCCGAACGGTGCGGGTAAAACGACGCTGTTTCGGATGCTGACCGGCCAGGAACAGCCCGATGCGGGTGAGGTCAGCTATGGCGACACCGTGAAGCTGTCCTATGTAGATCAGAGCCGCGATAAGCTGGACGACAAAAAGACCGTCTGGGAGGAGATTTCGGACGGGAACGACATCATCAAGCTGGGCGATGCGGAGGTGAACTCACGCGCCTATTGCGGAGCGTTCAACTTCAAGGGTGGTGACCAGCAGAAGACCATGAACCTGCTCTCGGGCGGAGAGCGCAACCGGGTGCACATGGCAAAGCTGCTGAAGGAAGGCGGCAACGTTCTGCTGCTCGACGAGCCGACCAACGATCTGGACGTGGAAACCCTGCGGGCTCTGGAAGACGCCATTACGGATTTCGCGGGTTGTGCGGTTATCATTTCGCATGACCGGTTTTTCCTCGACCGCCTGTGCACGCATATCCTCGCCTTTGAGGGGGATGCACACGTGGAGTGGTTTGAGGGCAACTTCGAGGATTACGAGGCGGACAAGATTAAACGTTTGGGCCCGGATGCGGTGGAGCCGAAGCGGATCAAGTATAAGAAGTTTGCGCGGTGAGAAAATGTCAGAAGAATTTAAAAAGTTTGCTTTTGAAACGCCTCTATACTCCGATTTGCCACTGCCAAGCGATTTCAACTTAGCCGCGATTCTACTAGGTTGTGTCGGCTGTCGTGTTGACGGCCATTGCCCGTACTGCGGGCAAACCAGCACATTTTTTGTACAAAAAAAAATTAGCAAGTACGATAGTTATGGTGGTACTTGGGATGAAAAATTAGAATACAATGCGGTAGTAAAATTTCACTTTCGGGAAATGATTTGCGCGCGCGATCCTGATCACCAAATTAGGTATTGGTTCAGAATTCATCACTCAGATGGTGACGAGTATTTTTTGACAAAAACGGGTCAGTTTCCGTCGTTGGCAGACGTAGCGAACGATGAGGCTCGAAGCTACCGCGAAATTTTGTCTAAAGAAGATTCATCCGAACTTCACAAAGCAATCGGATTGGCCGCACATGGCGTCGGCATAGGTTCCTTCGTCTACCTGCGGCGCATTTTCGAAAGACTCGTAAATGGACGATTTAACGAGTTTAAAGAATCCGAAAATTGGGATTACCAAGAATTTCGATCACTCCGTATGGACCAAAAGGTTGAACTCCTGAGGGAACATATCCCTCCCTTTCTTTATGACAATAGACGTCTATACTCTGTTTTGAGCAAAGGGATCCATGAGCTTTCAGACGAACTTTGCCTGCAGGCCTTTGAACCTATCAAACTATCAATAAAAATTGTTTTAGAAGAAGATAAAAAGAAACAAGAGGAATTGGAACTACGTTCGAAGGCGGCGGCAGCGATAGCAAGTTTCCAATCCTAAAACAGCTGGCATTGCAGTTAACTCAGGCATCGACACATTAATCGGCCGACACCATTTTTTGCATAATATTGAACTTCAACCCTCCGCCCGGCGTCAACGCCGGGCAGCGCCCGACCCTCCCCCAGGAGGGCGCTTTCGCACCCACCAGGGTCAGGCGCTGCCCTCGGGGATGAGTGGAGGCGTTTGGGTCAGATCAGTTCGACCGCATTTCTCACTTCCGCCACCACGGCGCCGCGCATTTCGCCTGTCAGCCTGAACCCGTCATTGGCCTGAATTTTGCCACGGACCTGTTCGATCAGGTGCATGGCGTTGTCGCGCGTGCGCTGGTCCGGCCACTCGCTGATGGCGGCGCTCGTCCGGTCGCTGGTGCGGATCACCGTGACCCGTGTGGCGCCCATCTCAATCAGGGCAGGCATGCGGTGTTCGCGCACGTTGCGCAGGTTGGTGTCCCAGTCGGACCCGTCGGACAGTTCCCTGGTGGTAATCGTCATGTAGCTCATAGCGTTTCCTCCCTTCCGCTGACCGGTATCATAGCACAGATGCAGAGAAATATCGCCCTCGCGGCGCGGCTGCGCTATGATCGCGGCGCACCAAACGGAGAGGGAGACCAGATGATGCGCACCACGGCCCTGATGCTGCTTTGCGGGACACTTGCCGCCTGTTCCACATCCTATCGCGATACGGACCAGCCGATTGTGGCGCAGCAGGATTTTGACGCGGAACGCTATCTGGGGCTGTGGTATGAGGTCGCGCGGTTCCCGGTGTTTTTCGAGGAGGACTGTACCGCCACCACCGCCGAATACGGGCCGGTGGATGAGGACACGATCAGCGTGCTCAACACCTGCCGCGATGAGACGCCGGATGGCCCGGTCGAGCAGATCTCGGGTACGGCCGACATCGTGGCGCCGGGGCAGCTGAAGGTGAAGTTTGACGGCATACCGTTTGCGGCCGGGGATTACTGGGTGCTGTGGGTGGATGAGGCCTATGAGACCGCCGTGGTCGGTGTACCGTCGGGCAATGCGGGCTGGATCCTGGCACGGTCGCCGTCCATTGACGCGGCGCGGCGGGCAAAGGCGGAGGATGTGCTGGCGGGGAATGGCTACGACCCGTCGCAGCTCTACGATGTGCCGCACGCGGAATAGGGATCAGAAGACGATCTTCAGCGCCAGCCACGGTGCGATGTTGAAGATCATGATGCCAAGCTTGTACCGGCTCAGGTAGTCCATGTCGTACCGTGGCCAGTCCTCTGCCGGTACGCCGGTCATCCATGCCTGCAACCGGTAGATCCGGTCCCGGCCAATGATAATGAAAAGCGCGGCCCAGAGGTAAATGGCGAGGTTGATGACCGTCATCCACCCAAAGACCGCGGTCAAATTTTGAACGTCCATCCCTTCCCCCCCTGTTACCGGATCGGCGATATGCCTCACGCCAGTCTACAGGGTCCGCCCGGGTCCGGGAAGCGGGACGAGAGAAGTGTTACATGCGGGGTCGAAGAGCTCTCATAACGACGCCCAATCCGTGAACCGCCAGGTGGGCGGGAAATACGGTCCGGGTTTCGGGCGTTTGGGTTTGGCCTCTTTCGACCTGCGTGGCATGTGTCCTCTCCATTTTACCCGGCGGGGATGCCGTCGCGGGTCCTCCGCGGGGCTTGCCAACCGCCATGTGGATGAACGCAGGCACGGGCGCATGGTTCCATGCTGATCGGGATCGAAGGAGCGATTCGCGGAGTCTTCACGGGTGGGGTCGCTCGCAATACGCCAAAATGTGTTGAGGCATTGGTTTCCGCCCGTCCCATTTTCGCCGTGGCGGGGTGATAAGGGTTGGATTATCGAGGTTTCCGTGGTGGTCAAATCCGTGACGGGGCAGCATAGTGACAGACCTCCGGCCTTCGGCGGCGCGGAGTTGATAGAACTGGCAAATGGTCAGGAGTGGCCCCGGTCACTTTTTATTTCTGCATTTCAGGCGCTTGAAATACTTATCGCACAAAACTGACAGGCTCGATTATGGCCGGCAAAATACCGCCGAGCCTTCTATTTAACGGGTTTTTGCAATGCCTGTCAGCCTGCAACGATTCCGGATTTTCCACAGGATAAGGAATAAAAATTTCATAAACACAACTCACGGTTTTTCTTGCAATTCAACCGCACACGCCCCATATCTCGCACTGCTACGTTACCAAATCTACACTGTCTCCTATACGGCTTCAGCGACTGATTTTGCTCTGACAAGCCGGGCTGTCGCACGATGCGGGCAGCAGAAACTATACTGTTAGGAGATCTCACGATGGCCAAAGGCACCGTGAAATGGTTCAATTCCACCAAAGGCTTCGGCTTCATTCAGCCCGAGGGCGGCTCGAAGGACGTATTCGTCCACATTTCGGCTGTTGAGCGCGCTGGTCTGACCGGCCTCGCCGACAACCAGAAAGTTGAGTACGAACTCGAAGCAGGCCGTGACGGCCGCGAGTCCGCGACCAACCTGTCGCTGGTCGACTGAACCTGACTGGGGCGCTTTCGCGCCACCACGATGCTGATGGATGCGCCTCCCCGGGGGCGCATTTTTATTTGGGCGGTTGTCGACCCCTGGCCTTGCCATGGGCGCGGCATTGTCCCATTTCATTCCCGAACGGGGACGACCCCGTTTCGCTGAATTCATACCGGGACGACCCGAACATGGAGTGAAACATGTCCTGGGTCATACTGTTTTTTGCCGGTCTTCTGGAAATTGTCTGGGCCTTTGCGATGAAGGAATCGCAGGGCATGACGCGGCTTCAACCCACCGTCATTATGATTGTCGGCATGATCGGATCGTTTGGCCTTTTGGCCGTCGCCATGCGCAGCCTGCCCCTGGGGACGGCCTACATGATTTGGACCGGTATTGGGTCGGTAGGAGCGTTTGCTGCGGGTGTCTGGTTTCTGGGTGAGGCCCTGACGGTGCAGAGGGTAGTTGCCGCACTTCTGATTGTCGCGGGCATGCTGCTGATGAAGTTTTCGCACTGAGAACCGGCGGTTACCGGCGATACGGTACGACGGTTTCCGCCGCGAGGGCATATCCGACATTCGCCAGTTCCGTTGCAGTCGAGACGGTCCCGAACAACCCGGTGACGGTCGCCGGGTCGAACATGGTATCCGCCTCATAGGGCTCCTCGGTGGTGACGAGAACGAGCTGATTGGCGGGCGGTGGTGGCACGTGAATGCAGGCGCCGACAAATGGCGCGAGCATGAAGGCCTTAAGCCCGGTCCCGTCGAAATCCAGCGGCACGATAAACCCGGATATGCGCACCGTTTTGCCATTCCAGTCCGTGCGGACGCCGCTCGAGGGAGGCTGACGCGACGCCATTGCGTTTTCGTCATGGGGCAGCAGCCCTTGGATCTCGGGCGGGATCCACGTTTCGCCCTCCGGGATCAGGTCACTCCACTCCAGATCGATGACGTCCGACGCAACCACCCTGCCCGGCCCCAGACCGGCAAATCCCGCGAGACCCGCACACATGGCCCGTCGGGAGAGGCCAGTTTTCACCACTCGTAGATCTCGATCTCATTGGCGCTGATCTCGTAACCGGTTTCCGCCAGTTCCGTGGAATTGAGCTGCGCGCTCATCCGGCCAAGCACCCAGACCGCATCCCAAAGGCTGTCCGATGGCCACGGGTCCTCTGTCGTGACAAACACGAGCTGGTTTGGCGGCGGGGGAGGCACATGAATACAGGCACCGACATAGGGCACGAGGATAAAACTGGTCACCCCGTCCGAGCCCATGTCCAGCGGAACGATATAGCCGGGCAGCTTGACATCCGCCCCGTCGAGCTCCGGGTTCAGCTTCGTCGCATTTGCGTCGAATATCGGGGCCCAGGTGTCATTGACCTGATCAATCTCTCCCTCTCCGATGATCTCGGAATAGGGAACACCGGGAGGAATGAGATCCTCCCAGGTGATTTCACGGTAAGTGTTGGGCCATGCGTTAGCGGGCGCGAATGCGGCCGCACCCGTCAGCCCGATGAACCGCCTGCGCGGCATGTGCAAAAAGTGGGTCATGTCCTTACCATCATACCATCCGCAAGCGAGAGTCGGTAGGCCCTGAGCGCCGGTAAAAGCCCGGCCAACGCAGCCACGCCGACAACCGCCAGCAGGGTCCAGAGTTCCCGCACGGTGGGCGCTTCAATAGGCAGCCAAAGGCCAAATGCCGCATCAACCCAGGGCCGCGCCGCCACCAGACCCAAATAGAGCAGGACAAAGCCCAGCACCGCTCCGGCGGCCGCTATCAGCATGGCCTCCAGAACCAACAGCCCGAGGATCACGGCGGGCCGTGCGCCCATCGCGCGCCAGATGGCCATTTCCCGGCGACGCTCGTTGAGGCTGGAGAAGATCATCGCCATCATTCCGAGCAGCGCAGTCACCACCACCATGGCCGATACACCCACCAGCGCGGTTTCAGCGACGCCGACGATCTGCCACAGTTCCTGGAGCGCGACGCCCGGCAGGATGGCGAGAAGCGGCTCCTCCGGGTACTCGTTGATCCAGCGTTGAAGACCGAAGATTTGAAGCAGGTTTTCCACGCCAACCATGGCGGCTGTAATGCCCGTGGGCGTCAGATCCATTTGCCGGATCCGTTCAACCGGGGTGGTGCGACCGGGGATTTTGGCGCCGGATTTCCAGTCCACATGGATGGCCTCGATGGCCTCCAGACTCACGATGACCGTCCGGTCCACCGGCGTTCCGGTTCGCTCAACAATGCCAGCCACGCGGAACGGTTGATCGTCATGGTCCGAGAATGATGCGAGGCCGTGCGAGACCACGATGGGATCGCCCACCGTATAGCCAAGGGCATCAGCCACCTCGGCCCCGATCACGGCGTCGTAGAGGTCGTCCAGCCCATGACCCGTTCCGATTTCAAGCGCGCGGTCGCCACGGTAGCGGTAGTGATCGAAAAAGCCCTGGGTTGTCCCCATGACGCGAAACTGCCTGTGACTGTCGCCAAGGGAGATCGGCACGATCCAGTCGACTTCAGGGCGGGAGGCGATGTCCTGATAGCTCTCCCATGTCACGTTGTTGGTGGCGTTGCCGATGCGGAAGACGGAGTAAAGCAACAGCTGCACCGACCCGGACCTTGCGCCAACGATGAGGTCAGTGCCGGAAATCGTGTCAGCGAAACTCGCACGGGCGCCGGTGCGGACCTTCTCCACGCCGAGGAACAGCGCGACGGAGAGAGCAATGGCGAGCACGGTCATGCCCACGGTCAGCGCCCGCGCCATAAGTGAGCCAACGGCGAGGCGCAGGATCATGCGGCCTCCCGCATGGTGGAGACCACGTCCTCAAGCCGGATCACCCGGTCGAACCTGTCGCCGAGGCGCTCGTCATGGCTGACCATCAGGAGCGATGAGTTTGCCTCGGTGACCTGTTCAAAGAGAAGCGCGAGGAAGGTGTCCTGCGTCGCGGCATCGAGGGCGGATGTCGGTTCATCCGCAACGATCAGAGGCGGCGAGCCGATCAGGGCGCGGGCCACCGCCACGCGCTGCTGCTGGCCCACGCTGAGTTGCCCGGCGGGGGTGTTGGAAACCCCGTCTGGCAGGCCAAGCGCGGCGCAGAGCCGTTTGGCCTCCGTCGTCCCGTTGCCGGCTCGCGTCCGTCTTTCCGGGGCAAAGCGCAGGGGAAGGAGAATGTTGTCGATTACGCGGGCGTAGGGGAGCAGATTGAACTGCTGGAAAATGACACCGATCCGCTCCGCCCGGAACCGGTCGCGGGCTCCGGCCCGCATGGCGCCGATATCCACATCCCCGTGGTGAACCTTGCCCTGATCCGCAGCAACAATGCCACAAATCAGGGAAAGTAGCGTGGATTTTCCTGAGCCGCTCGCCCCCAGCAACAGTACGCTTTCCCCTCTGGCCACCTCAAAGGATGGGCAGCGGAGGGCAAAGCCACCCCTACCCGGCCAGGCAAAGCTCACGTTGCTCAAGGAAACGGCGCACCCGGTCATCGTCAGTTGAGGTTCAAAACCGCGGCATCCCGCCCGATTTCCGCCGCACCAGCACCGGTTTCGGTCACGAACTGCGCCTCAATTTCCTGAGCGTTTTCGAAGGTGCCAAAGAACGGCAGTTCAATGGTGGTCAGTTCCTCGGGATGCTCGCAAACGAAGCCGTAGGTCATGTGGAATTCGCTGTGGACCGCGCCTTCCTCGTGTTCATGTTCATGATCGTGCTCGTCATGATCATGCTCATCCTCATGGTCGTGATCATCCCCCTCGTGGGCGTGTTCCTCATGGTCATGATCATCGTGATCGTGGTCGTCATGGCCATGGTCATGTTCCTCATGCTCATCGCCGTGATCATGCGCGCCGGAATGGAGATGGGCCAGAACCCCGGTCAGGCGGCATTCAGAGGCCTCGGGCAGAGTGATGACATTTTCGGGCACCACGAGGGTACGGATCGCGGCCGCCAGGGTTTCGCGGTCCTCAACCGACACCGCTTCATGCTCGAAACCGACAATGTCCGCACCTGGCGACAGCAGAACGATCTGAAGCTCACCGTGGTCAACGGCCAGCTCCAATTTGCTGACGCCGTGAACATGCGCGTCCATTTCGCGGGTTTCCTGGGCCGAAAGCGGCAGCGCAACCGTGGAAGCGAGCAGCGCGAGGCTGATGGTTTTCATGGTGATTCCTTTCCTGCGTATTTGAACTGGCTGAAACATTTCACTGCAACACCGATGCCGCACACGCTTCCGGGAATTGCAGGGAATTTTCATCCACCTCCCCCATTTGCAGCGCGTCATCGGCGGTATTCCGGATCAGGGCGCGATCATGGCTGACCAGCATCACGGCGACGCCGTCCTGGTCGGCAACCCCTGTCAAAAGCGAGATGACCCTGGCCTGCGTGATCGGGTCGAGCCTTGAGGTCGGCTCATCGGCAAAAATGAAGCTGGGGCGCATAAGCAAAACCCGCAGCAGCGAAAGGCGCTGCAGTTCTCCACCCGATACCGCGTCCGGGCGACGGTCAAGCAGCTTCGGGGCCAGCCCAAGCCGGTCCATCAGGGCGTCAATCACGTCGGTCGCGCGGCCCGACAGGCGCGCCACATCCTCAATCGACTGGCGCAGGGTGCGGCGGCGTGGAAAGGCCGAGACCGGGTCCTGGTAGAGTTTCTGAAATGCGGTGGGCGCGTCGCCGGCTCTGCGACGCACGCTTCCCTGCATCGGTTTGGCGAGACCGAGCAAAACGTCACCGAACGACGATTTGCCGCAGCCGGACGGACCGGTCACGCCGAAGACGCTACCCTGCCGCACTGAAATGCTGAGATCGCGGAACAGCATCTTTCCGCCCCGCGCCAGGCTCAGCCCGCTGCCAGAGACCACCGGATCACCACCGGCATTGCCCTTGTCGCGTGGGGTCCAGTGTTCGGGGTCGGCCGCGATCAGTTCGCGCGTATAGGCCTGTGCCGGTGCGGCGAAAACCTGTTCCGTTGCGCCGCTTTCGACAATCTCACCGGACCGCAGCACGATCACCTGTCCACCGATGCGACGCGCGAGGGCCAGGTCATGGGTGATGACCAACAGGCCACCGCTCTCCCCCATTTCCGAAAGAAGCAGATTGGCGACGCTGTCGCGCCGGGCGGCGTCCAACCCCTTTGTGGGCTCATCGGCAATGATGATTTTGGCGCCACCGGCCCTGGCCGCAGCAATCGCTACACGCTGGGCCATGCCTCCGGACAGATCGTGCGGATAGCGCCGTCCCGCGTCCGCGAGGTCGAAGGCGGCGAGGTCCGATGTGGCTCTCTCCGTGGCACCCCGTCGGTTCAGGCCACGGACCAGAACATGGCTCTCCGCGATCTGCTCACTGGCCCGCATGAGCGGATCCAGTGACAGCCACGGTTCCTGCGGAAGGACACCGATCTCGCGCCCCCAGAGGCCACGGAAACCTGCGGGATCCGACGCATTCAACACGCGCCCACTGACGGCAACCCGGCCGGATGCCTTTAAACCGGCAGGCAACGTGCCCATCAGAGCCTGCGCCATCAGGCTCTTCCCGGACCCGGTTTCCCCCAGAATGATCAGGGGTTCGCCCGGCACAAGGTCAATCGACAGGGGTGACAGCAGACGCTCATCACCATCCGCGACGGAAATGTCCTTCGCTTTCAAAAGGCTCATGTCTCTCGGCTCCCGGCCAGAAGTGTAAGGCCCAGCAGCAGGGCAAATGTCGCAAGGACCGGCGAAAGAAGCGCCAGCGGTGCCTCTCGCCAGTACGGCAACAACTCGACCATCATCAGCCCAAGTTCCGGCGTTGGCGCGCGCATGCCCACATGGACAAAACCAAGAGCGGCAATGGCCATAATCGCGGTTGCGGCCCCAAAGGCGGCGGCGGTCAGCATCATGGGAGCGATTTCCGGCCAGACATGGACACGGAAAATGTAGGGCGCCCGAAACCCCAGCAGCCTGGAGGCCTGCACGGCCGGTAAGGCAAGGGTTTCGCGGGAGGCGGCGCGGGTCAGACGTAGAACTCCACCCACAGAACAAGAGACAGGCCAATCCAGAACCCGGTCGCGGTGCCCGGCACCATGGCCAAAACGATCAGCACCAGCAAAAGACCAGGCAGGGCCAGCAGCGCGTCCGCCAGCATCACCAGAATGCGGTCAATCCAGCCTCCCCGCGTGGCGGCCAAAGTGCCAAGGGTCAAACCGGCCGCTCCGGCCGTCACGACAGCTGCCAGCGCGATCAGGGGCGAAAGCCGTAGCGCGTGGGCAAGTCGGTGGTAGACGGACCGCCCCAGGTGATCGTAGCCCAGCGGTGCAGCGGGCTCGGGCCCGCCAAGCGCGTTGATCAGCGACTGCGCAAAGGGATCACCAGGCACGACAACGGGGCCAAAAACGGCAAAGCAGGCGACCAGAAACACGAGAGCAACGCCGACCATGCGCGATGGCGACCGGGACGACCCACGTGCGGTGGAAAGCTCCATCATGCTCATGCCGCCACCCTCGGGTCGATGCGGCGAACGGCAAGGTCGATCACTGCATTCACCAGTACGAAGCCAAGCCCAAGAACCAGAGCGGTGCCCTGCACCATCGGAACATCCCGTGAGAAGATCGCGTGGACAAGGGCATGCCCAATTCCTGGCCAGCCGAACACGGATTCGACGACAATCACGCCCTCCACCAGGGTGACGAACTGGAGCCCAAGATAGGTGATCAGAGGAACGGAGACGTTGCGCAGCCCGTGCCGCATCAGCGTCTCCCGCTCCGTCAGTCCTTTCCACTGGGCAAAGCGCCAAAATGGCATATCGGCGATGCGGGCCATCGCGTCCCGTGCGATACGGGCGTTGACCGCCGCGAGGCCCAGCGCGAGCGTCAGGCTCGGCAAAATGAAATGCCTCAGCTCGCCATGCCCCGCAGCGGGCAGCCAGCGAAGTTGCACGGCGAGGACGACGATCAGCACAAGGGCCATAAGAAACTGTGGTACGGCCTTCAGTCCCGTCGACACCACCAGAAGCGTCCGGTCCAGCGCGCCACCGGCCCGAAGGCCCGCAAGTATGCCAAGGGGAGGTCCGATCAGGAGGGACAAAACCACCGCCGAGAGGGCGAGAGCGGCTGAAGCCCCAAGCTGGTGCGCGATCTCCTCAATCACCGGCTGGCCGGTGACGAGCGAGTTTCCGAAATCGAGGCGCATCAGATCACCCAGCCACTGCATCAACGCGGGCAACGCCGGACCGCCAAGACCCAGTTCCACACGCACCGCATCGGCGGCAGCGGCATCGACGTTGTCGTATCCGTACCGGCCGGCAGCGATCCGCCAGGCCGCGTCCCCCGGCAGGCTGCGCATCATGGCAAATGTTGCTGTCCCGATCAGAACCGCAACCATGACCGCCTGAACCAGCCGGGAGGCCAGTGCATTCATTCCGCCCATCTCATCTCCTGGAGGCCAAAGCTGCGCTCGAAGGGATCGATCTTCGCGCCGGTCACGCTGTCGGACACCGCGAGGGTCTGCTGGTACCAGGCGATCGGGATAACGGGCAGATCGTTCTGAAGGATGGCACTCGCCTTTTCCCGGTCGAGGTTATCGCCCTCTCCCCGTGCAATGCCCCGGACGAGGCCGGCGAATTTGTCGTCCTGCCAGTTCATGGCACCCCAGTCGCCATTACCGACAAAATCGGAAAGAACCGTCCCGATGGGATCAGGGATCAGTGAGAAGTTGCGCGCAATCAGGCCGAGATCGAGCGAGCCGTCCTGATGACCCGAGGGAATTTCCGAGGAATTGGTTACGTTGATGATCATCTCGACCCCGATAGCCCGGAACTGCTGCTCAAGAACCGCAGCCACCAGCGGAAGCTCCGGACGGTCGGGATAGGTCGTCAGGGTCACCGTAAACCGTTCCCCGTCCCGCGTGCGGATGCCATCGGAACCGACGACCCAGCCAAGCCTGTCGAGGATTTCCTGTGCCGCGGCCACGTCATAAGCAAGCGGCTCCAGCTCATCGCTGTGCCAGCCGGCGACAGAGGGCGGGAACAACTGGTCCGCGCCTTCAGGGTAACGCAGCACGGCTTTCGCAATGCCCTCACGGTCGATGGCGAGGCTGAGGGCCTGACGCGCCTGCGGATCGGCAAGGTAGGGATGGCCCGCATTGACCTTGATCAGGAGCGTGCGGGGAATGGCAACGGACAGAACCTCGACGTCATCCAGCATGCCGAGGCGCGATACGCTGGCCGGATCGAGCCCGAACACGAAGTCGGCATCGCCCGATTCCGCCATCAACGCACGGGTCTCCACGCGGCTGACACCGGAATAGCTGACATCGGAGATCTTTGGGGCCTCACCCCAGTAGTCCGCAAAAGCCGTGGCATCGAGGCTCAGGGGCGGTTCCATGGCCGTGATCCGGTAAGGCCCCGTGCCAATTATCTCGATCCCGGCACCATCGGGTCCGTAGGATGCCGGTGCGAGGATCTGGGACCGGAACTCCGCGAGGTAGGCGGGCAAGGCGGCAAAGGGCTCGGAAAGCGTGATCTCAACTTTTCCGTCGCCAGCGGTGATGCCGGTCACCGGCAGTGTGCCGAACGGGCCAGGTTTGTTCCTGGCGATTTCAAGGGCATTGACGGCGGTATCCGCCGTCATTGGGGTGCCGTTATGGAAAACCACATCGTCACGCAGATCGAAGGTCCATGTCAGGCCGTCATTGGAAACCGACCAGACGGTGGCAAGACCGGGGGTCAGTTGCCCGTCCGTACCCGCGTTGACCAGGGTCTCAGTCACACCCATCCTGGTGAAGATGTATCCGGAGGTTGAGGGTTCCGGCCCCTGGATCTCGAACTGCGCGGCGACGTCGAGCCTGTCATCCGACTGGGCCTGTACGGACACCGTCGACAGCGCCAGTGCGGCGGTCATGGCGAGGAATTTTCCGATCATCGTGATCATCCTGTTTTCAAGAGTCGTGATCCGGGCGGTTCCCGGAGCGTTTCGCGGTCTCGCGGGCGAGTGTGGTTGCCTGTGCGTGGTCGAGCTTGGCCAAAATAGCCTCGACGCTCTCCCCTCTGGCACGTTCCCGTTGCCAGATCCTGCGGCAGCTTGCCGGCGACCAGGGAAGAGCGGCCTGGGCGAGCCAGCCGCGAAGTGGTGGCGGCAGGGCGTCGTAGGTCCGCATGGGATCCCCTGACCGCCTGCGACGCGGCGCACGTGTTTCGCCAAGGTTGGATTTGCGCGCCATCAGGCCGTCCCCGCGTGGTCCACCGGATCAATCACGACGGCCAGCCGGGTGCCGCCGGCGTCTTTCGGAGGCGAGCGGTGAACGATCGCCGCCAGTTCACGACCGGGCCACAGCGCCCCGCGGAAAACCCCGACCCGCCCGCGTCTCATACGATGAACCGTTTCGGGCTCGCCGGAGGGCTGAAGCGGCCCGTATTCGGTTCCTGGTCCGCGCAAAGTGCAAAGCAGCCGACCCTGTACGGCGTCCACATGCCATTTCGGACAGGGTTGGCCCTCGGCGACCTGAATGCGGATCTCCAGCATGGGGGACGCAAAAACGGCCATGGCATGGGAGGCAAGTTCACGGATCTCAGTAGCGAGATCAGTGGCAATTTCGTCCGCGCCCGCATCCTCGCATGCCTCAAGCACGGCGCGACGGACCTGTGACACCGCCAGCCTGCGACGCATCACCGGCAAATTGTCGGGCGGCAGGCTGTCCAGCGCATTTGCGAGATGATCCGGGAGGGCACGGTCCCACAACGCCAGTGAGACACCTTTCATGCCCAGGGTTCGCAGGACTTTCGGATCGTCACTGCTGTTCATCGCGGTCGCTATCGCGGGCGGAACGGTGGTCATGGACGCACCTTTTGGGTTGGCGCGCCGTTGAATGCCTGGCCCTGCGCCAAAATCAGGTTTTCGACGGGTGCCGCCCGGCGACGGCTTCCCGCCTGCACAAGCCGTCCGTTGTGGATGAACATGGAAAAATTCCTTCGTTCCCGGAAGCGGAGGCGACCGGGTCAATGGGGTTTCGGTTTCAGGGGATGCGTCAGGCAAAGGGACCTGATCAGCCGTTACGTCAGCGCCTCACAACTATCCTTTTTTCCCTCAGCAAATGGCCCACGTAACGCAGTTCACGCGGTCCGGCAGCGTTGGAGGAGCCGACGGCGCGAGGGGTTCAGCAGACCTTCCCGGCCAGCGGCTCCAAACTGATGTAATGTTATATCATATCAAGTTTTGGCCGCAACCCTCCCCGACAATTCGGGGGAGGTTCGGGGGCAATATTCAATTGACCTGTTCCGGGAATCCCTTCAGAGAGGCAACTCCTCCAAATCATGAGTTTCGGCTATGCACGCTATACGTGTGCAATTAAAATGCGTTCAATTTTGAAGAAACTCAAATCCATATATTGACACACACCCACCCCAAACCCCAATATGCAGATGCTTTGGTGCTCACGACTCGCGTCGGGGGCTAAGAGGGAAACCGGTGCGGTCTTTGGGTCAAATCCGGTGCTGCCCCCGCAACTGTAGACGGCAAGCAGGGCTGAAACGCCACCGGTTCCACCCCGGGAAGGCCAGCCAGGCGGCGAGCCGTGAGCCAGGAAACCTGCCAGGGCGCAAATGATGACGACCGACGGCGGAGGGCCCTGGGGCGCGCACACGCGGGACGGATGGATGGATCATCCGGCGACGCGGTGTCCCTGGTCCGAAGGACAGGAAAAGGCACAGAGCAATGACAATCACAGTTTATTCCAAACCGGCCTGCGTACAGTGCACGGCGACCACCCGCGCCCTTGAGGCAAGCGGCCTGAGCTTTGAGGTAGTGGACCTCACGGGCGATGCCGATGCCATGACGCGCGTCACCGAACTGGGCTACCGCCAGGCTCCGGTTGTCATCGCCGGAGAATCGCACTGGGCCGGTTTCCGTCCCGACCTGATCGCCGGCCTGGCCTGACACAATGGCGCGTCTCGTGTTCTTCTCCTCCGGCTCGGGCAATACGGCGCGTTTCGTCTCTGCCCTCGACATGTCTGCGGCCCGCATTCCCGTCAGCCCGAAGGACACGATGCCCGAACCCGACGCGCCCTATGTCCTGGTATGTCCGACCTATGCCGATGGCGAGGGGCGCGGCGCGGTACCAAAACAGGTGATCCGCTTTCTCAACGATCCCCTGCGCCGCGGTCTGCTGCGCGGGGTGATTGCAGGCGGCAACCGCAATTTTGGCGCGACGTTTGCCCTGGCCGGGCGGGTCATCTCCCAAAAATGTTCGGTGCCCCTGCTTCACCGGTTTGAGCTTGCGGGCACCGGAAACGACGTGGCCGTCGTCCGGTCCGGACTGAAAGCCTTCGCCCCGTTTCAAACCGCCGCCTGACACCAACACGATGATGACAGCGCCTTCCCTCGCTCACACCAGACAAAGCTCCACCACTGACGACCGGCACCGCCATTCTGCCGGGGTCGTTCACCTGACAGAGGAACCCCGAAACAATGCTTGATGCGGAACTGACCCCGACACCCGATTTTCACGCGCTCAACGCGATGCTGAACCTCTATGATGGCGATGGACACATCCGCTTCGACGCAGACCGCCTTGCGGCACGGCAGTATTTTCTGCAGCATGTGAACCAGAACACGGTATTCTTTCACTCGCTCGACGAAAAACTCGGATACCTGGTTGATGAGGGCTATTACGAGGTCGAGGTGCTCGACCAGTATTCCCGCAACTTCCAGCGCAAGATCTGGGACGCGGCCTACGCGAAAAAATTCCGCTTCCCGGCGTTCCTCGGCGCGTACAAGTACTACACCTCCTATACCCTGAAGACCCGCGACGGTCAGCGCTACCTCGAACGCTACGAGGACCGGGTCGTGATGGTGGCCTTGTCCCTGGCGCGCGGCGACGAGGCGCTGGCGATGCGTCTGATGGAGGAAATCATCTCGGGCCGCTTCCAGCCCGCCACGCCAACCTTCCTGAACGCGGGCAAGAAGAGCCGCGGTGAACTGATTTCCTGTTTCCTTCTCCGTATGGAAGACAACATGGAATCCATCGGCCGGGCCATCAACTCGTCACTCCAGCTGTCCAAACGCGGCGGCGGCGTGGCCCTGATGCTGACCAACATCCGGGAGCACGGCGCACCTATCAAGGGCATCGAGAACCAATCCTCCGGTGTCATCCCGGTGATGAAGCTGCTGGAAGACAGCTTTTCATACGCCAACCAGCTTGGTGCGCGCCAGGGTGCGGGCGCAGTGTACCTCAACGCCCACCATCCCGACATCCTGCGTTTTCTCGACACCAAACGCGAAAATGCCGACGAGAAGATCCGCATCAAGACCCTGTCGCTTGGCGTGGTGATCCCGGACGTGACCTTTGAGCTGGCGAAGCGCAACGAAGACATGTACCTGTTCTCGCCCCACGACGTTGAGCGGGTCTATGGCAAGCCGTTCTCGGAAATCTCCGTGACCGAAAAATACGAGGAGATGGTTGACGACCGTCGCATCCGCAAGCGGAAGATCAACGCTCGTGCCTTCTTCCAGACGCTGGCGGAAATCCAGTTCGAATCCGGCTACCCCTACATCATGTTTGAGGACACGGTGAACCGCGCGAACCCCATCGACGGGCGCATCTCCATGTCCAACCTCTGCTCGGAAATCCTTCAGGTCAACGAAGCCTCGCGCTTCAATGACGACCTGAGCTACGACCATCTCGGCACGGACATTTCCTGCAACCTCGGCTCGCTCAACATTGCGGCAACCATGGACAGCCCGGATTTCGGTGCGACCGTTGAAACGGCCATCCGCGCCCTCACTGCCGTGTCGGAAATGTCCGCCATCGACAGCGTACCGTCCATCCGGCGCGGCAATGATGAGGCGCATGCCGTTGGCCTCGGTCAGATGAACCTGCACGGTTTCCTGGCCCGCGAGAGCATCCATTACGGCAGCGAAGAGGGCATCGACTTCACCAGCTGCTATTTCGCCGCCATTACATACCACGCCATCCGCGCCTCCAACGCTCTGGCGCGGGAACACGGGCATAGTTTCAAGGGATTTGAGAAGTCCAAATATGCGGACGGCTCATTCTTCGACAAATATACAACTCGCGACTGGCTGCCCGAAACCGATGCCATCCGCGCTTTGTTTGAGCGCTTGAACGTGACGCTTCCGACGCGGGAGGAATGGTCCGAACTTAAGCAGGCGGTGATGAGGGATGGGCTTTACAACCGCAACCTTCAGGCCGTGCCGCCGACCGGGTCGATCAGCTACATCAACAACTCGACCTCCTCCATCCACCCGATCGTGTCGAAAATCGAGATCCGCAAGGAGGGCAAGATCGGGCGCGTCTACTATCCCGCGCCGTTCATGAACAACGACAATCTCGACTATTACCGGGACGCCTATGAGATCGGACCGGACGCCATCATCGACACCTATGCCGCCGCGACCGAGCATGTGGACCAGGGTCTCTCCCTGACCCTGTTCTTCCCGGCAGAAGCCACGACGCGGGACATCAACCGCGCACAAATCCGCGCCTGGAAGAAGGGCATCAAAACCATCTACTATGTGCGGCTCCGCCAGACGGCCCTTGAGGGCACGGAGGTTGAGGGCTGCGTTTCCTGTACCCTCTGATACCGTCGCCCCCGCTCCACCCCGCACTCCGATCCGCCAGAAAGTACGCGCCGTGAAAGACACCATTGAACAGCCCCGCGCAGTCCCCCGCGCCATCAACTGGAACCGCCTTCAGGACGAGAAGGACCTGGAAGTCTGGAACCGTCTGACCGTCAACTTCTGGCTCCCGGAAAAGGTGCCTCTGTCCAATGATGTACAAAGCTGGGCCACGCTGCGTCCGGAGGAGCGCGAACTGACCATTCGTGTCTTCACCGGCCTGACCCTGCTCGACACAATTCAGAACAGCCTCGGCGCCCCGGCGATGCTGGCCGATGCCCAGACGCAGCATGAGGAGGCCGTGCTGACCAACATCGCTTTCATGGAGGCGGTTCACGCGCGCAGCTATTCCTCGATCTTCTCGACCCTCTGCCTGACCCGCGAGGTCGACGAGGCGTTCCGCTGGTCCGAGGACAATCCGCACCTGCAGGAAAAGGCGCGTCTCATCCTCGACGAATACGATGCCGGTGCCGATCCCCTGCGCCGTCGGATCGCCAGCGTGTTTCTGGAAAGTTTTCTGTTCTATTCCGGTTTCTATCTGCCGATGTACTGGTCAAGCCGCGGCAAGCTTACCAACACCGCCGACCTGATCCGTCTCATCATTCGGGACGAGGCCATCCACGGCTACTACATCGGCTACAAGTTTCAGCGTGCCGCCGAGCGCCTCTCCGAGGCCGAGCGTCAGAACCTGAAGGATTTTGCCTTCAACCTCATGTTCGATCTCTATGGCATTGAGACCCGCTACACGGGTGAGCTTTATGACGGCATCGGCCTGACCGGCGACGTGAAAGCGTTTCTGCACTACAACGCCAACAAGGCCCTGCAGAACCTCGGCTATGAGGCCCTGTTCCCGCCGGCGGCCTGCGAGGTGAACCCGGCCATCATGGCTGCGCTCAGCCCGGACAGCGAGAACCACGACTTCTTCTCAGGCTCCGGTTCCTCCTACGTGATCGGCAAAACCGTCGCCACAGAAGACGAGGACTGGGATTTCTGAGGCAAACGCCAATGACATGAAAATCCGGGACGGATGGCATTGTACTATCCTTCCCGGAAGGCTTTGACCGCACTCCGCGCCGCTTCACCGACTTCGGCGGCAGACGCGCCAGGTTTGTACAGGTTGCCGCCCAGCCCGAAGCCCGTAACGCCCGCAGCGCGGTAAGCGCCAAACTGTGCCGGCCCGACACCGCCAACCGCGCAGATGCGCGTGGAGACAGGCAGTGTCGCACGAATGGCATTGATCCCCTCCGGACCAATCCGCGATGCCGGGAAAAACTTCAGGCCTGTCGCGCCGAGCCGGATGGCATGGTGCGCTTCGGTTGCGGTGAAGACCCCTGGGAAACTCGCCATCTTTGCTGCCACAGTGGCTGAGACGACCTCCGGATTGATGTCCGGCGAGACGATCAGGTTGCCGCCGGCACCCCTGACCCTTGCCACATCTTCGCTGGTTAGAACCGTTCCGGCACCGACGAGGCAGGCCCCGTAGCCCTTGGCAATCTCTACCGCCCGCGCGATCGAGTTAAATGGATCGGGCGAATTCAGGGGGATTTCAATCGCACGGAACCCGCTCTCGAGCAGTTCGGTGACGATCCCAGGCGTCTCGTCAGGAGTGATACCGCGCAGGATGGCGATGAGTTTGACGTCGATCTGTTCCCAAATTTCAGGACCGGTCATGTTGCAGTCTCCATGGCATAAGGCGTCTTCCAGATGGCGGCGGCGGAATGGGCCAGCCCGGCCCGGACCGCGTCATCAGCGTCGATCAGCCGCGGGTTTAGCACGGCAAGCGTCAGCGCCCGGTGATATCTGTCCGCGAGAGGTCCTGAGGCGATGAGTGTGACGTCCGTCCCTGCCGAAGCCCTGGCTCCGGCGATCTCAAGACCGATCAGCAGACCCGACAGACGCGATGGGATGGTGTTTTCAGAAACAAGCCCCAGCAGCGGCCCAGCGCGCAGGTCGAAGACCTTGCACATCACGGCCTCAGGCTGGCGCAGGCCAGCCTCGAGACCAGCCGCGAAGGCGGTTTCATCGAAGTCAGTGCCGCTCAAAAAATCCGCGAGAGTCGAGTGCTGACGAAACAGATTGAAGACCTCGCCGGTCATGTACGTCTCAAAACGGGTCAGCACGCCATCCTGAAGCGTCGCCCATTTCGAGTGTGTGCCGGGCATACAGACGACACCACTGGCACCGTGCTGACGGACCGCGCCGAGGAGCATGGTTTCCTCGCCGCGCATGACATCCGGCGCATCCGGCACACGCTGGGCGGCACCGGGAAGAATGCGGATGTCGCGCTCCTCATCCACCTGAACTGCGGCCTCCGGTACTGTGTCGAGACGCAGGGGCAAATCCAGGTAGGCGACCTCACGCCAGCCGGTACGTGCACTGGCCATTCCGCAGATGAGCACGGGCACCTCAGCAGGTATCGACAGGGCATGCAGATGTCCGTCCAATACCGGGGCAAAACCAGAGGGATCGAGCGTCGACATGCCCTGCCCGCTTTTGCGCTCCGCCAGAACCGAGCCATCAGCAGCCATGGCCCAGACACGCAAGCTCGAGGTGCCCCAGTCCACGGCGACGAAGCGAATCATGTCACCCGGCAAGGTCCTAGAGTTCCATCTCGTAAGCTTTGATAAAGTCCCGATCCGGTTCGACCCCAAGTCCGGGCCCGGTGGGAATGGCGATCAGACCGTCATTGCGGGCAACCTGCCCCTGGATGTCGAGCGGCTCCGCCAGCAGGTTGTCGCGGAAACGGTTCTCGGTCGTGTCGAACTCAAGCCACGGCTCACGCGGGAACAGACCACCTGGCATCGGCGGCATAGCAGCCAGAAGCTGCAAATTCGTGGCTACAGCGATAGCGGATCCCCACACGTGGTTCACCACCGGCGTGAAATGCGCGTGACACAGGGCAAGCACCCGAAGGTATTCAGATATCCCTCCAAGCGCGCACACTTCCGGCTGCGCGATATCGAGGCCCCGGTTTTCCAGCAGACCGCGCCAGCCCCAGCGATTGAACTCCGCCTCGCCACCCGAGATGTTCACCTTCAGCCCGGCACGCAATTCGCGGTAGCCATCGAGATCCTCGGGAGCGACCGGCTCCTCGAACCAGAACGCTCCCAGTTCATCCAGCGCACGGCCCACGTAAAACGCGTCCGCGGTGTTGTAGGCGTGATTGGCATCGGCCATGAAGTCAAAATCGTCTCCGATCCCACGGCGCACGGCCTCCGCGAGTTTCACGTCATCCTTCGGGCCGAGCCCTAGTTTCATCTTGGTCGCGGCAAAGCCCATGTCGCGGATCGCCGCGGCCTCATCGGCAAAACGCGCCACGTGGTCCCCGACGCTCTCGCGCTTGAGCATCATCCCATAGCCATAGGCTTTCACCTGGCTGCGATGCGCGCCGCCAATCAGCTTGTGGATCGGCTGCCCCGCCACCTTCCCGGCAATGTCCCACAGAGCAATGTCAACGCCCGAGAGTGACTGCAGCGGCATACCCTTCTGGCCGTGATCGCGCAGCAGATTGTAAACCCTGTGCCAGATCACGTCACGGTCCATGGGATCCATGCCGAGCACCAGCGGCTGGATGACCTTTTCCACTATCGTTTTGTTGGCAATCGCCACGTTGCCGGGCCCGAAACACTCGCCCCAGCCGGTGATCCCCTGATCGGTCTGGACCTCGACGAGGTGGGCAGTCCGTTTCGCGTAATACTGCTGCGAATAGCCCAGTTCCTCGGGCATATCGCATTGCAGAACGTGGCTGGTGATCTTTGTGATTTTCAGATCGCCAGTGACAACGTCAAGTTTCATATTGCCCTCCATCAGTTCAGCCCCCGGCTGATGCGCTTCACGACCAGGTAATCATTCAGGGCAAGACGCGAACAGTCATGCCCGATACCCGATTGCCCGATACCGCCATGTGGCAGGTAGATATCGTACTTCACGCCGTTGATCTGCACCTCACCATAGCGCAGGCGTCTCGCGACCCTTTCGGCCAGGGCCAGATCAGTCGTGAACACATAGGAGGCCAGGCCTCCCTCCTCACCGTCATTCGCGCGATCAAGGACCGCGTCGCGGTCATCGAACGGGATCAGGCTGACGACCGGGCCGAAGATCTCATCCTGGTAGATCCGCATATCCGGTGTTACACCATCCAGCACGGTTGGGGCCATGAAGTGACCGTGTTCGAGACCTTCCGGCCGGTCACCACCGATCAGGAGTCTGGCGCCTTTCTGAACGGCATCGTCGATCAGCCCCTTGACCCGCGTCCAGGCTCGACCGTCAATCATCGGTCCCGTGAGGGTGTCCGCATCGCGGTCAAAACCCACCTTCGCGTCGCGGGCCCGCTGCACCACCTTTTCCCGAAAGTCGTCGTAGACGTCACGCTCGACGAAAACACGGTTGGGGGTCACGCAGATCTGGCCTGCGTTGTTAAATTTCACAGTGGTCACAATATCCGCCGCCATGTCGAGATCCGCGTCGCGGTAGACCAGCACCGGTGCATTGCCGCCCAGTTCCATGGAGTATTTCTTGATCGAGGTCGCTCCAACCTTCATGAGGTGTTTGCCGGTACTCGTGGAGCCGATCAGGGTAATCAGGTTGGGAACGGTCGACGCCGCAAGCGCGTCGGACGGGCCGTAGCCGTCGGTCGTCAGGATGTTGACCACTCCCGCAGGCAGTCCAATCCGTTGGCAGAGTTCTCCAACCGCATAGGCCGAGACTGGTGTTGCTGCCGAGGGTCGGATAATGACCGGGCAACCGGCAGCCATGGCGGGCGCAATCTTGTAGGCCAGGTTCAGCAGTGGAAAATTCCACGCGAGATAGGCCACCACCACGCCAACCGGCTCATAAACCAGGCGATGTTCATGCGTCCCGTCAGGATCACGCAGGGTCTCGTCATGGACGCGCTGAATTTCTTCCGCGTAGAATTTAAGCGACCGCTCCAGAAGATCGAAATCCTCCTGCGTGCCGCCCCAGGGTTTCCCCATTTCGTAGTGGATGCAGGTGCGCAGCCAGTCCTCGTGTTCGATCACGGCATCGCGCAGTTTGAGCATCCAGTTCTGTCGCTCCGCCACCGGGGTCGCGGCCCAACCTGGCGCGGCGGCCTTCGCAGCCCGGAGCGCCCTTCCCACGTCATCCATTCCGGCCGCCGTTACGGTGACAATACATTCGTTGGATGCGGGATTGATCACCTCAACCGTGCCCTGCCCGGCCGTCAGCGCGCCGTCGATATACATCCTGTTGGGAAAATTCATGCGGTGTGTCTCCTGGCCGGTTTTGAATTGAAAACCGGTCTTGGTGTTTTTGCGGCCGAGGCGGATCTGTTGCTCATACGCCTCGAGCCTGGAATTTGGCGATCAGTGTCGCAGCGCAATCGATGGTAGGAGGCGTCGGCATCACTGCTTCAACGCCGGATTGAGATGCTGTTTGTGATCGTGCTGTTCGTGCGCGGGGCGGCCGTCAATGTAGCTGCCAACCGGCAACTGATAGCCACCAAAAGCTAGCGTGTCTTGTTCGGCGTTCATCCAGTCAAACAGCCGCGATTTCAGCCGGTCTCTTTCTGCGGCCAGGGCGGGGTCGGAGGCCCGGTTCACCCGTTCCTGCGGGTCCGTCTCGAGGTCGTAGAGCTCCTCGTGATCATGCGGACTCCAGGCGTATTTGTAACGCGTTTCGCGAATACCTCTGAATTTGAACTGCCGTCCCTGGTAGGCGTCGTAGCAATAGACGGCATGATCCGCGTTGGTTACGTCGTAGCTGCGGGCCCTTTCCTCCGGCGTCAAAATCTCCGCAGCACCGCTGTCGGACAAAAGCGTTGGGAATAGATCGCGGAAACTGACGAACCCCTCGCTGGTTCTTGCATCCGTCTGACCCGGGTCGCGGATAATCATCGGGATGCGCATCACTTCCTCATAGAAAAACGGTCCCTTGTCGAACCAGCCATGGGCACCCAGCATCTCGCCATGGTCCGCCGTGAAAGCCAGACGCGTCGTATCGTCGAGGCCAAGCTCGGTCATCCGCCGGCGAAACCGGCCAAAGAGGTCATCGATGAAGGAACAGAAGCCCCAGTAGTGCTGTGCGGTGCGGCGCCAGTCCTGCTGATCGAGGTTCCGCGTGTCCTGGCACGGCCAGTATGGCGCTCCCTGAGCCGCGGGTTTACCCTCCTCCGTAAACTGCGGGATGAAATTGTCCGGCATGTAGTCGTCGGGAATGTCATCATATAGACGCACCCATTCCCCGGGCACGTGGTGAGGAAAATGCGGCCCCGGGAGCGAAACGATAAGGCAAAACGGCTTGGCGGAATTTGAAAGGCTTTCGAGTTTGTCGATGCCTTTCATCACCCGCTTCTCATCCATGTGGATGCCTTTGATGATGGTGCCGTAGAAGGGCGTTTTGCGCGGGTTTGCGAATTCCATGTCCGCCGGTGGCATCAGCGGATCATCACCGCCGTCAGAAAGCGGCGCGTCGATTCCGCGCTCATGCAGCGTACCGTCACCAAGATGCCACTTGCCTACGAAACTGACGTTGTAGCCTGCATCCTGCAGCCGCTCCATATAGGTCCGGTGGCTGGGATGCAGTTTGCCATGGGGATAAAACGACGACCCCTGGACGTTGTCCATCGTGCCGGTCTGGTGAGGCCATTTCCCGGTGAACAGACTTCCCCGTGCGGGTGTGCAAAGTGGTACGCAGGTGAAGGCATTGACGTGATTTGTGCTTTCCCGCCGGAAAGCCTCAAGGTTGGGCAGCTTACAGGGATGGCCAGGCTGGTTCAGCGTGTCCCAGCGCCATTGGTCGGTAATGAAAAGGACAATGTTCCTGGCTGGCATCCCGTATCTCTCAGCATGTCTTCAGTCACGTTTGAGGCTCTGCAAGCCGCGCTATCAGAACGACCCCGCACAGCGCGGCGATAAGCCACTGAGGAATCGGGGATTTCGGCATCACTTCAAACTTACACTGCGACCTTAACCTTGTTTAAACATATTATCAATGTATTTTTCTGATGGAACGTTGAAAACCCACGCCAGGTGGAATGTCTGCATCTGACATGGACCGATGGCGCGGTGACAAACTGGTAAGACAACCCGGAACTTATGATTGTTATTACAGGTAAAGGTATTATGATTACGGGAATGCAAGGAGTAACCGCCCGTGACACTTCATGAAACCGATGTCCTGATACCGCAGTCGAATACCCTGTCCCGCTCTCTCTCGGGACAAATTTCCCGCAAACTGGGCGAGCGTATCCTCGAAGGGCGACTGATGCCCGGCGAGCTTCTGCCTGATGAAAACGCGCTCTGCGATGAGTTTGGTGTCAGCCGCACCGCGGTACGCGAAGCGGTGAAGATGCTGGTCGCCAAGGGCTTCCTTGAGGTGCGGCAGCGGATTGGCACCCGGGTTCTCGACGTGCGGTACTGGCAGATGCTCGATCGGGACGTGCTGATGTGGCACCAGTCCATTACCGTCGACAACGCGCGGCTGATCAGTCTTATGGAACTGCGCCAGTCGATTGAGCCTGACGCCGCCTTCTACGCGGCCGCCCGCCGCAGCGATGAACAGCTTGCCGCAATTCTCGATGCCTGCGAACAAATGGAACAGCATGCGGGTGAAAACAGCGAATATGTGCTAAGCGATGCGCGGTTCCACATTGCGGTCCTGCGTGCCGCGAACAACCCCTATCTGGATGCGCTGGAGAACGCGATCTTCGCGGGGCTCATGCTGTCGATCCGGATCACTAACCCGGACGAGAAGCGCAACCGAAAGTCCATTCCCCTGCATTTGGCCATAGCGGAAGCAATTAAGGCGCAGAACCCGGAAGCGGCTTACGAGCGCATGAAGGAACATCTCGCGGATGCGGCGCGTCGCCTATCCAAAGTGGTGAAGGATGCGGGCAAATCGCCACCACGACCTTGATGATATAAACATATTATGTTTGTGTGCCGACGTGAGTTTTCAACTTGGATGCACCCCATGACCACCTCGTTCACCGAAGCTGCCTGCGTCGCCGAAACCGCGGCGCTCTGTGGGGAAAGCCCTGTCTGGGATGCTCGACATCGCGTGTTGCGGTGGGTGGATATTGCGAACCATCAGGTACACGCCTTTGATCCGGCAACCAGCATCAATACAACTTTTAAACTGCCATTCCTCGTCAGCGCCGTGCTGCTGCTTGTAGGGTCCGACGATCTGGTCGTGGCGACAGCCAGGGGTCTGGCCCTCCTCAATTTAAAAACCGAACAGTTGGACATCCTGCATGATCCCGAGCCGGACCTGACGGGGAACAGGCTTAATGACTGCAAGGCCGACCCCCAGGGCAATCTCTTTGCCGGCACGATGAGTGAGGGCGCCAAAGGGCCAACGGGTTCCCTCTGGCGCTATCAGGGAAACGACCCGCGGAAGCTGGTCGACGGCCTGACCGTGTCCAATGGCCTCGGCTGGAGCCCGGACGCCCGCCGTTTCTACCTGGTGGACAGTGCGGCAGGCAAGATCTACGCCTTTGACCATCACCCGGAGAGCGGCGCACTGAGTAATCGCACGGTACTGGCATCACGCACTCCGGAAAAAGGGAAGCCGGACGGGCTTTGCGTCGATCGGGACGGAAACATCTGGGTGGCGCTTTGGGATGGCGGACGGGTCGAATGCCTGTCGCCCGAGGGCAAGATCCTGCGGCAAATCAAACTGCGGGCACAACGGCCGACGAGCTGCTGCTTCGGCGGCGATGACCTCAAACGGCTCTACATCACCAGCGCCGCGATCGGCGTCGACACACCGGACCTCGACGGCGGTCTTTTTGCCATTGATGTGGAGACCCCCGGCCTGACCGCGACCGCGGTGCGCTGGCAGGCCTGACAACGAAAGGCCCGGCCAAAAACAACCTGGTTTTTGGGCTTCTAGCGGATGCGTTGGCCCGTCTCGGAGTCGAAAAGAAGAACTGAGGAAGGATCGAAAGCGACCTTCAAAGCACCGCTTTCGCCGGGCCGCGTCTTGCCTCGAAGTTCAACAATCACCGGATGCTCATCGCCTTCTGCTGAAGAATATGCGTAGGAAACGCCACCAAGATTCTCGATCACATCAATGGCAAGTTCAGCCTGGATTGCGCCACCGGGCTCGAAATGCTCCGGCCGCAGACCGAGTTTTACCGCCTGACCAGCAGCGGGCAGATTGGAGACCCTGACCGGCACCTCAACACCGCCAAGCCGCGGCAGTGTCACGTGAGCAATACCAGCCTCGACCCGGGCAACCGTGCCCGCGAAGAAATTCATTCGAGGCGAGCCGATGAAACCCGCAACAAACAGGTTGTCGGGGTCCTCATAGAGTTTGACCGGTGCCCCGGCCTGTTCGATACGGCCGTCCCGCAGAACCACGATTTTGTCGGCCATGGTCATGGCTTCGACCTGGTCATGGGTGACATAGATCATCGTCGCACCCAGTTGCTTGTGCAGCTTGGCAATTTCCACCCGCATCTCGACGCGCAGTTCCGCATCAAGGTTCGAGAGCGGCTCATCAAACAGAAACACATCCGGCTGCCGAACAATTGCACGACCGATTGCCACACGCTGACGCTGGCCGCCGGACAGGGCCTTGGGTTTGCGGTCCATATAGTCATCCAGCTTCAGAATCTGCGCGGCCGCGTCCACCTTCCGCTTGATCTCGGATTTCTCGGTTCCGCCAATTTTCAGCCCGAAGCTCATGTTCTCACGCACCGTCATATGCGGATAAAGCGCATATGTCTGGAACACCATCGCCACGCCCCGCTTGGCCGGGTCCGCGTGGGTGACGTCCCTCCCGCCGATTGTCATGCGCCCATCACTGGTTTCCTCGAGACCCGCGATCATCCTGAGCAGGGTTGATTTTCCGCATCCCGACGGGCCAACGAAAACGCAAAAATCGCCATCATCGACCTGAAGGTCGACGCCGTGAACGACCTGTGTCGCACCGTAGCGCTTGATCGCATTTTTGAGCGCCAGTTCAGCCATCTCAGTTCCTCCTCAGATCAAATACGTCCAGAAGTGCGGACATGCCGCGGTCGGCGGTAACCTCCGACCCGTTGAGCGCGGATGCCGCGTCCGACAGCAGAAAGACGGCCAGTGCGCCAATCTCGTCCACGGTCGTCACTTCGCCATCGGCCGTCCACGACTGGAAGCGCGCCGTGTTGTCCGGATCTTCCATCGCTTTGTCGACGATCTCGGTTCGGGTCAAAGCCGGGCAGATCGAGTTGACGCGAACCCCCTCGGGCCCAAGCGACCAGGCCATCGCACGGGTCATCGCCGCAATCGCGGCCTTTGTGCCCGCGTAGCCTTCGTGGCCGGGATTGGTCGAACGCGCATGCACCGACGAAAGGTTGACGATGGAGCCCTGCCCGGCTTTGGCCATGATCCGGCCCGCCGCCTGACACCCCACTAGCACCGAACGCTGGTTGACGGTCCAGAGGGTTTCCATCTGCTCGCGTGTCATTTCGAGGAACGGCACCTTGATGGTGACGCCCGCATTATTGACCATGCCATCAAGCCGCCCGGCCCGGTCATGCGCCCCGGCAATCGCCGCCTCAAACCCGTCGAGGTCGGTCACATCCACCTGCTCAAAGCGCGCGCCGGTCGCCTCCAGCCTTTCGCGGCCCTCGGTCTTCCAGTCAAAGCCGGTGACGTCTGCCCCAGCATTGCGGCAGGCTTTGGCGATGCCAAGACCGATTCCTGCCCCGGCTCCGGTGACGATAACATGTTTACCTTCGAGGTTCATTTGACCGCTCCCGCAGTCGCACCCGCCATGATCTTGCGCTGAAACACCGCGAACATGATGAGCAGTGGAATTGATCCCAGAACCGCCGCCGGGAACAGTTTGGTCGGTTCGATACCGGTGTTGCCCACGAACTTGTATACCGCGATCATGACCGTAAGCTTGTCCTTGTCGGTCAGGAGCAGCAGCGGATAGATGAAGTCGTTCCAGACCATGATCATCACAAACAGGGACAGCGTGGCGGTAACGGGCGCAAGCAGAGGCCTGATGACATGCCAAAAGACCTGCCAGTTGTTACAGTTGTCGAGCCGCGCGGCTTCTTCCAATTCAATGGGAATGGCCGCGATGAAGCTGGTGTAGAAGAACACGGCCAACGGCAGTTTAAGCGCGGCGAAGGCCAGAACGATACCCAGATAGCTGTCCAGCAAACCGAGATCGCGGAAGATCACATAAATCGGCGTGATGGTGACAAAATTCGGAGTGGCCAGGCCCAGCGCCATAACCATGACGATGACCCGGCTGATCCGGTTTTCCAGCCGCGCCAGCGGATAGGCCGCCATGGCGCCCGCGAAAACCACAACAAGGATCACGGATACCGTAATGCCCATGGAGTTGATCACCGAGCGGACATATCCCATGGAGGCCAGCGCCTCCATGTAGTTGCCCCAGTAGAGGCTGTTGGGCAGGCCCAGCGGATCCTGTGCGATCTCGGTCGATGTTTTGAAGGACATCATTACCATGTAAATCAGCGGCAAAAGCATGACGCCCACAAGCCCAAGTACAATGCCGTGTGCGAAAACGGATTTGCCGCGGCGCCGGATCAGATCCCAGTCGAGGCTGGTCGCGCTGTGCGCGGTGGCGGTTTCGGAGAGGCTCATCACGCTTGCTCCCGGTCACGAAGGACCTTGTTCTGAATGAAGGCCACGATCAGGACGATGACCAGCATGACGATGGAAAGCGCGCTGGCGAAACCGAACCTGTACTGGCCAAAAAGGTTGTCGATGATGTCGATGGACAGAAGCCGCGTGGCCCCGTCCGGCCCGCCCTTGGTCAGGATGAAGGGAAGTTCAAAAGTCTTAAGCGTGCCGATGGTGGTCAGCATGACCGATACGGTAATTGACGGCCCCAACAGCGGCAGTTCCAGGTAGCGGAAACGTTGCCAGGATGTTGCGCCCTCAAGCCGGCCGGCCTCGCCAATCTCTTCGGGGATGCCCGCGAACCCGGCCAAAAAGATGGCGCAGGTAAACCCGGTGAACATCCAAATCTGGGTGAAAGCCACGGAATAGAGCGCAATCGCCGGATCACCGAGCCAGTTCTGCTCCCAGGCACCGAGGCCGAGATCCCGCAGGGCCACGTTGATGCCGCCATTCAGGGGCGAGTAGAGGAACTGCCAGACATATCCGACGACAACGAAGGACATCATGGCGGGCGTATAGAGTGCGGCCCGGCTGAAATTTCGGATCAGTGGCAGCCGGTGCAGCATGGCCGCGAAAAACAGCCCCGTCACCGTGAGTGCCGATACCACGATCACCGTGTACCAGAGTGTCAGCCAGATTTCCCGCAAATACCGGTCGCGGCCAAAGATGCGCTCGTAGTTGCGCCAGCCAACGTCCTTCGCCTCTCCGATACCCGCGAAATTGGTCAGGCTCATGTCGAAGGTCAGGATGATCGGGTGTACGAAGAACAGTCCAATCACCAGCAGTGCCGGCACCGTGAACAGGTAGAGTGAATATCGTGCGCGCATGGTGTCCTCCGTCCGTGAGAGGCCCGGCAGTTAACGTGCCAGGCCATTTTTCCTACATGCTGTCCTCGACCGCGTAGTCCCAGCGCTCGAGCGTTTCCTCATTGTCGGCGTCAATGTTCAGCAGGAAACCGGTGATGCTGTCCTCCCATTCCGACTGCAGGATTTTGGGGAATTCCAGCGTCGAGAACGGCCACAGGATCAGACTTCCGGCATCGCGGGCTGCCGTGTATGGTTCAGCCAGATCGGGCATGGTCGACACGCCGCCGGTAAAGGGGCTGTAGGCACCCTCCGCCTCGAGGAAGACGTTGAGGTTTTCCTCCTCGGTAAAGAAGTCGATCCATTTGCGGGCGGCCTCGGCATTTGCCGCATCACGCGGGATCGCCCAACCGGGACCGACGAGATCAAGGGCCAGACCATGCTCCGTGAAGCGGGACGGCATCGGGGCAAACTGGAAGTTCAGCCCCTCAACGGAAGAGAAATTCCCAATGTTCCAGGCACCCTGCGGCAGGATGGCAACATTGCCGGAGCGGAATTCCTGCGGCGCCGTGGCCCAGGGGTCCAGACCGGCCTGCAGTTTTGGATCGAAACACTCCGCCTCGACCAGGTCCCGCACGCTGTCGAGCGAGGTGTTGAAGTTTTCATCGTCCACAAAGGTCCGCTCGCCGCTGCCATATTCCGCAGCGGAAACGCCGTTGGGGTCGAGACCATTCGCGCCAACATAGAGCATTGCGGGGAACCCACCCGCAAAGATCATCGGCGCAATGCCTTCAGCGGCCAGCGCCTGACAGGCGGACTTCAGTTCGTCGATCGTCACCGGTGCATTGTCAATTCCGGCCTGAGCAAGGAGGTCCATGTTGACGAAATTGCCCATGCCGATGACCTCAAGCGGATACACGAGGATTTCCCCGTCGCTTGTCATCACGTCGCGCACCGCCGGGATCATCTGCCCGTACCAGTCGCTGTCGGTACCCAGATCCGTCAGGAAACCCGCCCCGCCCCAGAGATCAACCAGAGAGGAATCCACCATCGTGACATCCGGCGGGTTGCCGCCCTGAAGACGCGGCGGGATCACCTTGTCGACGTCCTTGCGGGCGACGAAGGTCAGGTCGACGTCGATATCCGGGTTTTCGGCCTCAAATTTGGCGATCAGCTCGGGCATACCCGCAGGCTCGGCCTCGTTACCTTTCCAGGCCACCACATCGAGCACTGTCTGGGCCCCCGCTGCAGCCGGTGACAGGCCCGCAGCGAGCGCCAACCCCAGAATGGAAGTCATTGGT
This sequence comes from Amaricoccus tamworthensis, assembly GCF_049800875.1. Lineage (NCBI taxonomy): Bacteria > Pseudomonadati > Pseudomonadota > Alphaproteobacteria > Rhodobacterales > Paracoccaceae > Amaricoccus > Amaricoccus tamworthensis. The sequence continues at coordinate 410,441 of NZ_JBNAFV010000001.1, forward strand.
TTTTCCATGGCAAGAATCCTCCTCATAAAACATATTATCATTAAATTTATGTGCCGTACACAATTTTATGAAATCATGTACGATTCCAAAATATATCAAAAAAATCAGATTATTATGCGAATTCTGCACTGCCAGTGACGCGTCTCACCAGTTTCCAGCCAGTCTGCTCCGCCCCGCTTAACCGCCTCCGACAACGGATTGAATGGGGCCGATGTGGGCTCAATCCCGATCTGGTAAAGCGGGTTATCCAATGGCCAGCCGCCATAGGAAAACCACAGCCCCACCCACGGTGCCGAAGCGGCATCCCACGTAAATTCAATCAGTCCTCCGTCCCCGGCGAATGCAACGCTCGCCCGCCCTTCAACCGGAGCAAAGAACTTCCCCGCGCCCCCGGCCGAAGCGGGCAAAACTGGACCTGGGCTGACCTCTTTCCCCGCGGAATCGTGCCAAGGACCAATGCCGGACGCCACAATGCGCTCCCCTGGGCGACAGGCCAGCAGACAGTGCTGGCTCCACAGCCACGGCAGCGGCGAAGACTGTCGCTCTGTCAGGGAATAGCGCAGTATCACATACTCCCCTGCCAACCGGAGCGACCGGCGGAACACAAACCGCGGATCTTCATACGTGGCGACGATGCCGGAAGATTTGGCATTGCAGGTCCACGCCCGCCCCCAAAGCGCGCCATGATCGCGCAGCCCGCCACCCCAGGCATGCATCTCGCAGGCTGCCACAGTTGGAAAACACTCGTCCCACCCGCTGGGCCGCTCCTCAATATAGGACGCGCCCTCAGCTGCTGATCCTTTCAGGTCCCCCGGCACAATCCAGTTGCGCCCGCTCCGCAGGTCGGTGAGCTCAGTTATGCGCGCCCCGAATTCCGGCGCCGTGCGCAAACGCAGGACGCCGTTCGAAACCTCCATGGACCTAGTGCCAGCCAACCCTCGGTGCGCGCGGAATTTCGTCATTTGCGCGGGCCCGTATCATGTCCATATGTTCCCGTCGGATCCTCGCCGCGCCAGGGTCGTCGAACAGATTGACCATCTCATCTGGATCGTCCTGCATGTCGTAAAGCTCGCCAATGTCGGTATTGAGGTCCACCGACATCCGGTAGCGGTCACTCCGCACGGTGCGCAGGTCAAGATCAATCGCGCTGCGCTTTGCATCCACCTCGAATTCACTCAGCGCGTAATCGCGGGTTTGCCGCCCCTCGATCAGGCCTACCCAGGACGTGCCATTATCCTCCTCGGCTTGAATCCCAACCAGTTCCGCGAGGGTTTTGCGAGTATCCAGCGTGTTTACCGGCGCGTCGATGACCCTGCCCTCGGCAATTCCAGGGCCGCAAATCAGGCAGGGCACCCGGAGCAGTCCATCATACAGCATCGGCCCCTTGAGCAGCAGGCCATGGTCGCCCATCCATTCGCCGTGATCAGAGATGAAGATGATGATTGTATTGTCGAGGTCGCCCCGAGCTTCCAGCGTGTCGAGAATGCGGCCCACCTGCTGATCAACCGCGGTGATCATACCGAAATAGATGGCCGTGATCTCGCGGATCGCCGCTTCCGACATGTCGCCCCGCTGCCCCCAGTCGGTGCCGCCCGCATTATGCTCCGCCCCCTGTTTGATGCGGTCACGCCCGGCAAGAAACTCGCGGTGCCACCACGGCCGCTTGTCGAGATCGAGCTCAATATGCTCCGGCACAATGACCTCGTCGGGATGATACATGTCGCACCAGGGCCGTGGGGCCAGGAACGGCGGATGCGGATCGGGGAAGGACACCCAGGCGAACAGCGGCTTTTCACCCTGCTCCTCGATCATCTCGATGGTCCGGTCTCCGATCCAGGGCGTTGAATGCCACTCCGCGTCCAACGCCGAGCGCCAGGCCTGAAAATTGCGGGTTCTCGGAGGCAGGTGCTCCTTGGCCAGATCCCAGCGCTCCTTTCCACGACCATCAGCATCAAGCCAATTCTCATAGTGTAGCGTTTCCGGCGCCGGATACCATTTGGTATGGTGGTGCGGCCGCAGCATCATCTGCACGTTCTCAAAACCAAAATACTCACCACTCCAGTCCGGCGGAAAATCCTTCGCACTGGAATAGCATTCCGGGCGGCCTGTCGGCTCGAACGTCTGCTGGCTCGACAGATGGGCCTTCCCGATGAAATGCGTATCATACCCGGCCGCACTGAAAATCCCCGCGAGGCCCTGCTCCCCAAACCGGTAGTCTAGATCACGACCGTTGTCGCGCACGCCATGACTGTAGGGCAGCTTACCGGTCAGGATCGACGCCCGCGCGGCCTGACACATGGGATGCGGCGTGATGCATTTGGAAAAACGCACCCCCCGCGCGCCGATCCGGTCAATGCCCGGTGTCTTCACACCGCGCCCCTCCGGACCAATGCAGTCGCCGCGTTGCTGATCGGTCGAAATCAGAATGACATTCGGCTTGCGGGTCAAAACCGTTCCTCCAGTGTTTTTTGAAATCCGTGCGTCACACCACACTAAAAATAAACATAATATGTTTGACAGTGAAATGGCAAGCGGTCTACCGTTGATTTGATCAAATCGCACGAAAATGATACACGATCCGAACCAAATCACGGTTGCACACACCGTCACGGCACCGCGACCTGGAACAGGCGATAGAATGACGGCTTCACAACTTCCCCTGTCGATCAGTGTTGCGGCCGTTGACGGGGCCGAAAACGCCATCTTTCATCAGATCCGCCACGAAATTCTCGCCGGAAACCTCGCCGACGACGAGCGTCTGAAGGTCAGCGAACTGTCCCACCGCTACGGCGTGTCCACCAATCCGGTCCGCGAAGCCCTGCAGCAGTTGCGCGGCGAGGGTCTTGTTTATTTCGTAGCCAACCAGGGCGCGCGGGTCCGGGCCATCGACACCGATTTCGTCGGCGACGTCAGCGAGGTGGGGCAACAGCTAGAACCCTACCTCGTCCGCGTCTTTGTTGAGACCGCGAGCCAGGAAGATATCGACCGGCTGGAAGTGATACAGGACGGGATGAACGAATTGAACTTTGCCGACAAACTCAGACACGCCGACCTCGATCGGGAGTTCCACGCCACTCTCTACGGTGATCATTACAACCGGGTGGCCATCAAACTCTGGCAGCAGCACCGCGAAATTCTCTGGGCCATTTCTACGCGGGTGCCGGTTGCGGTTGGCCGACGTGAGGCCATTCTGCGCGAACACCGCGAGATTATCGCCTGCATCAAGCGTCAGGACGTCGACGCCACAGCCGAAACCCTGTACCGACATGTGCGCGATGCCGGTCGCCACCTGGTCGACCGCCTGAGCATCGCGCAACGCAACACTGCAGGATAGGTCGCGGGAATGGATGGATCACCGAAAACTTGCTGCGCCAGCCGGGACACCTCCGGGGAATCTTCCCCGGCGGTCGCGGTGCCGAATGGCGAAATGCCTGTGGCGATGCGCGACACCGTTCATGTGCCCGGCGGCAAGGCTTTGGTGGGCACGATGCATCCGGTCATTGACGGCGACGGCGAGTCACCTCTCCGCGAACGCCGTGTAAAGCCTCTCGAGTGGGAACGCGGCACGGTGACGGTCTCCGCCTTCCGCCGGTTCGTGGAAGCCACGGGCTACCGCACCGAAGCAGAGCGCTTCGGCTGGTCCTTTGTCTTTTTCCTCCATGTGCCCGAGACTGAAGTCGCCACGCTTGGCATAGACGGTCTGGAATGGTGGCGCAGGGTCGATGGCGCGTCCTGGGCGATGCCCGCCGGCCCCAACGGGGAGCCAGGCAGAGACGATCACCCGGTCGTGCATGTCTCATGGCATGACGCCTCGGCCTATGCCCGCTGGGCCGGTGGCAGACTGCCTAAGGAACACGAGTGGGAACATGCCGCACGGGGCGGGCTTGGCGACGTAACCTTCCCCTGGGGCGATGAGGCACCCGACGACGACACGTTCCAGCCCTGCAACATCTGGCAGGGCAATTTCCCGCACAAAAACACCTGTGCCGATGGCTACGCGGCCACCGCCCCGGCCATCAGCTTCGATCCAAACGGATACGGTCTCTACAACATGGTCGGCAACGTCTGGGAATGGACCGCCGACCCGTTCCGCGTCCGCACCCTGAAAAAAACCGCCCGCCAGGCGTCACCGGGTGCCGCCCAACGCCTGCTCAAAGGCGGCTCCTTCCTGTGCCACGCAAGCTACTGCTACCGCTACAGAATCGCCGCCCGCACCGGCAACACCCCGGATTCTTCGTCGTCCCACACCGGGCTTCGCGTGGTATACCCAGGCTGACATTCGGCGCGACGGGCACCCTGATACAGTAATTCCCGCAAACAGCCTGCAATTCCCGGTTGCACGAAATATTGCCGCGCGGAGGCCTGACCGCACTGGCGTAAATATCAAACCACGCCTGGTCTTACGGCAAAAATGCCTCGCCCACAGCGCAATTGACCGCATACACGGGGTACAAAACCGACGATTTAGTGGAAGTGGTGCTGCCGGGGAGATTTGAACTCCCGGCCTCTCCCTTACCAAGGGAGTGCTCTACCCCTGAGCTACGGCAGCGATGCGGGCCTTTTACCGATTTTGTCGGGTGGCGCAAGCATAATATGGACCGGAACGGCATGTTCATTTAAACAGCCGCCATGACGAAGGAAACCGCACCAAAATCCGCGAAAGCCGCCACGCCCGCGATGGACCGGGCCGAACGCCGTGCGGCCATGCTCAAGGCCAACCTGAAGCGCCGCAAGGCGCAAAAACGTGTGCGCGACGCCGCGGATGATGCCGACGCAACTGAAACGGAAGTCGCAAAATAGTGCCCGCGGTGTTGTCTTTGGCCCCGACACGGTCCAAATGAGGGTTTGGAAGCCTGACCTGCGCAAACCGCAGACGAACCGGAGAGACATCACGTGACCGAGGACGCCCGCTTCGAGGATGTGTCGGAAAAACCTCTGAGGCTGATCGCGAGGAGCGAAGAGGATCTGGTCGTGATCTCCGCGTTGCTTCAGGATGCGGTGGCGACAGTAAGTGACATTTCCTGGTCCCCGAAAAAACGGCGGTTTTCCATGCTCCTGAACCGTTTCCGCTGGGAGATCATGGACGGAAGCGATACCGGTGGCGGCAATTACGAGCGCGTTCGCACGGTTCTGACAGTCAATGACGTCCTGAAGGTGCGCGCAAGCGGCCTCAATCCCAAGGACGGGGACATGGTCATTTCGGTCCTTTCGCTGGCATTTGTGCCCGGCGAGGAGTGTTCAGGAAAGCTGTCGGTTACCGTCTCGGGCGACGGCGGCTTTGAACTGGATGTCGAATGTCTGGATATTGAGATGACCGACGCCACCCAACCCTACCAGGCGGTTTCCGGCTCCAGGCCGAAGCACCCCGAAACCTGATTGGACACACATTACCATGGCACAGTTTCTGTCCACGACGGACCGGGATTTTGAGGAGCGTTTTGAGCGTCTGCTGACGACAAAGCGCGAGGACGACGTGGACGTGAACCAGGACGTCGCGGCAATCATCGCCGATGTCCGGACCAACGGCGACGAGGCGGTCATCCGCTACACCAAAAAATGGGACCGGCTGGAACTGAAATCCGGCGGTTTTGCGTTCACCAAAGACGAAATCGACGCCGCCTGCGCCACCGTCCCGGAAGCCGACCGCGCGGCACTTGAACTGGCAGCGGAGCGTATCCGGGCCTATCACGAACGCCAGCTTCCCGATGACGCGCGGTGGACGGATGAGAGCGGCGCGGAACTCGGATGGCGATGGACGGCGGTGGCATCAGCCGGGCTCTACGTGCCGGGTGGACTTGCCTCTTATCCCTCGTCCGTTCTGATGAACGCCATTCCGGCAAAGGTTGCTGGCGTGGAGAATTTGGTGATCTGTGCCCCCACGCCGGATGGCCAGGTCAATCCTCTGGTTCTGTTGGCCGCCCGGATCTGTGGGGTGGAAACAGTCTACCGGATCGGGGGTGCCCAGGCCGTGGCCGCTTTGGCCTATGGGACGGAAACGGTCAGCAAGGTCGACAAAATCACCGGCCCCGGCAACGCCTTTGTCGCGTCGGCGAAGCGTCAGGTCTTCGGCACGGTTGGCATCGATATGATCGCCGGCCCCTCCGAGGTTCTGATCATCGCGGACCGGCACAATGACCCTGACTGGATTGCGCTGGATCTGATGGCGCAGGCCGAACACGATGCCTCAGCCCAGTCCATACTCGTGACAGACGATGCCGAATTCGGCCGCAAGGTGGATGAAGCGGTGAAGGAGCGGCTGAAAACACTGCAACGCGCCGACATCGCCGGGACCAGCTGGGCCGATTTCGGTGCGGTGATCACCGTCCAAAACTGGGACGAGGCCATCACGGTGTCCGATCGACTGGCCCCTGAACACCTACAGATCTGCACGGAAAACGCGGACCAGTTGGCGGACAGGGTCCGGCACGCGGGCGCGGTCTTTATCGGGGCACACACGCCGGAGGCCATTGGCGACTATGTCGGCGGCCCCAATCATGTGCTGCCCACCAGCCGGTCCGCGCGTTTTTCATCTGGCCTCTCCGTGCTCGACTTCATGAAGCGCACCACACTAAGCCGCATGACACCGGGCGCGTTGGCCAAAATCGGTCCGTCGGCGGCGCATCTGGCCTATTCCGAAGACCTCGAGGCTCACGCGCTCTCGATCCTGAGCCGCCTGAGCCGCATCAATGAAGGCGGCGATGACGGCTGAAACCGACAGACTGGAAGACGTCAGCTTCGATGGCTCGATTGCGGCGCCACGGACGCCGGAACTTGAGCAGGAACGACGCGTCGCCGTGTTTGACCTGCTCGAGGGCAATACCTTCGGTCTGAAAGAAAACCCCACCGGTGCATCGGGCCCCTGGCAGCTGAAAATCTCACAGCAGGGCCATCAGCTTGTTTTCTCCGCCGGCACCGGTGACAGACCTGACCTGGTCGACATACCCGTGCCACTTGCCGGTTTGCAGCAGGTGGTCCGCGACTACGCCCAAATCTGCGAAAGCTACTTCGACGCCGTCAGGCACCTGCCCCCCTCCCGCATCGAGGCAATCGACGAGGGGCGCCGCACGATCCATGATGAGGGATCGCGCATCCTTCTTGGACATCTCGAGAAGAAAGTGGACACCGACATGGCGACGGCACGCCGGCTTTTTACCATAGTCTGCGCATTAACACCCGGAGACAGATAGCAGCAATTCAAGTGTTTTTTCAGGCTGAATGTTAACTTAAATCAGTGCTGACTGCCGGTTTCCAATCATAAAAACGCAACAAAATGGCACATTCAGTGAACAAATGGGCCATTTAACTTGATTCATTAACGTATTGGGGCCATATACCGCGCCGTGGCGGGCAGGTGCCGTCGCCTGATTTCAACTGCATCGGAGTAAACATGGCCAAGGAAGAGCTTCTCGAATTCCCCGGTGTCGTGACCGAGCTTCTGCCCAACGCGACTTTCCGGGTGGAGCTCGAGAACGGCCATACGATTATTGCCCATACCGCGGGTAAAATGCGCAAAAACCGCATCCGCGTGCTGGCGGGAGACAAGGTTCAGGTCGAGATGACCCCCTATGATCTCACCAAGGGACGTATCAACTATCGTTTCAAATAATTCCGGAACAGGGCCATGCGCCTGATTCTGGCATCCGCAAGCCCGCGCCGGCAGGAAATACTGGCACAGGCCAACATCCGCCCGGATGCGGTCCGGCCTGCGGATATTGATGAAACCCCTGTCAAAGGTGAAAAGCCCCGCGTCCTTGCCGGACGCCTGGCTGAACAAAAGGCCCTCGCCTCGGACCTCTCGGACAGCGAGATCATTCTCGCCGCCGATACCGTTGTGGCCTGTGGCACGCAGTCGCTCGGAAAACCTGAAAACGACGCGGAGGCGGAGACATACCTGCGCAAGCTGTCAGGCCGTCGCCACCGGGTGATTTCAGGCGTGTGCGTACGCACGGAAATCCTGACCCAGGTTCGCACGGTGGAAACCGTCGTTCGGTTCAAACCGCTCTCGGACGAGGACATTGCAGACTACATCGCTATGGGTGAATGGCGGGGTAAAGCCGGTGGCTACGCCATCCAGGGCTATGGTGGCGTGTTCATCCCTTGGATACGTGGATCCTACAGTAATGTGGTGGGCCTGCCCCTGACCGAAACCGTCAACATGCTGCGTGGCGCGGGCTTCCGTCCGGAGAAGTCCGCACCGTGAAGGGCCGTCAGATCCTCATCGAACCGCTGCCCGAGGGCGGCCACGCCACAGCGCTTAAGGTCGATGGCAGGCTTGAGGACGTTCTGATTGACCCGACCCTGGACGGCACACCGTTACCGGAAGCCATCTACAATGGAACTGTCGCCCGCCCCATGAAGGGCATGGGCGGCACGATGATTGAACTCGGAAAGGGTCAGCGCGGCTACCTGCGCGGTCAAAATCCGCCCGCACCGGGAACAGGGATGATTGTTCAGGTGTCGACCTGGCCCGGCGAGGGCAAGGCTCCACCGGTCACGGACCGTATCATGCTCAAGGGCCGTACCGTCATCCTCACCCCGTTTGCCCCCGGCATCAATGTTGCCAAATCCATGCGCCAGACCGAGCGCGGGGCCGATCTCAAATCACTCGTTGAGGAGATGCTCGCGGATCATCATCCCAAACCCGGTGTAATCCTGCGATCGGTCGCGGAAACCACCGACGACGCGGAGGTTGCGGGCGAACTCGACGCGCTCCTGCAGGACTGGCAGCAGGCACTCGACAGAAAAGATGCCGGCGGATCCCTGATCCGCCCCGCCCCAGGCGCTGCCGATCAGGCTTGGCGCGACTGGCACCTGCCGGGCACGGACATTCTGGAATCCGACACGGCACTCAAGGAAACCGGAACGTGGGAGATGATCGCGGCACTGCTCGATCCCGTCATTCAACTCGATACTGGCTCAATGGCCATTGAGCCGACACGGGCCTGTGTCGCGGTGGACATCAACACCGGTAACGACTTCTCCCCCGCCGCCGCGCTTAAGGCGAACCTCGCAGCGGCGGCAGACCTCCCCCGGCAGCTGAGAATGCGCGGCTTGGGCGGACTGATTCTCGTGGACTTCGCTCCGCTGGCCAAAAAGGACCGAAACCGGGTCCTGTCCGCCCTGTCCAAGTCATTTCGCAGCGATGGCACCGAAACAACCGTGGCGGGCTGGACGCCAACGGGAAATCTCGAACTGCAGCGAAAACGCGCAAAAAGGCCGCTGGCCCTGCATGCGGACCGCATTAACCGCGTCTAGACCTGCAAATCGTCCGCCCCTTTGAGTGGCTAAGCGAATTCACGTTTCACGGGAACTTCCTTGATCCATGTCAATTTCGCGTCTAATTTCAAAGTCAATTGATATGGGGATGGATGTTGGTAGCAAGAATTACACTCGCCAAGACAGACGCAAACTGCCTCGACTGTCCAATCCGTCACCGTGCCGTATGCGCAAGCTGTACCTCGTCGGAACTTGAGGAACTCAACCGGATTCGCCAGTACCGCACGTGGAAAGCTGGCGAGACCATTGCCTGGGCGGGCGAAAAAATGTCGTTCGTGGGCTCGGTCGTAACCGGTGTCGCCACCCTCTCAAGCACTCTGGTTGACGGACGCCGACAGATGGTTGGACTTCTGCTGCCGTCCGACTTTCTCGGACGCCCTGGCCGGGGTGAGGTGTCCTACGATGTGGTAGCCGCAACCGAAACCACCTTTTGCCTCTTCCAAAGGGAGCAGTTCGAGCATTTCCTGAGCAAATCACCAAGCATCGCCAAGGAACTTCTCGAGAAAACGCTCGACGACCTCGATTCGGCGCGTGAATGGATGCTGCTGCTGGGCCGGAAAACCGCGCGCGAAAAAATTGCCAGCCTTCTGGTCATGATGGCCCGGCGCGACGGTGCGCTGCACCGCAACGAACCGGGCGACGGACTGGTTTTTCCGCTTCACATCACCCGTGAGGCCATGGCCGACTACCTGGGCCTGACCGTCGAAACCGTCAGCCGCCAGATTTCCGCGATGAAACGCGACAATGTCATTCAGCTGATGGATACCCGAACCATTCGGGTCCCCGATTTCAATCGCCTTGTGGAGCAGTCCGCCGCCTCCAGCGGTTTTGAGGACGCCCACCACGCGCTACCTGAAACAACCGCCAAACGGGCGTAATCAAACTAAAATCGGAGCCCAAACCAAAAAAAACCGGCTCCTTCGTCACGATCGAATGTCGAATTGATCCAGGTCAATGCTCCAGGTCGCGCCATGCACCAGGAAACCCTGACGGATCATCGGCACCGGTGGGCCGACGGATTCGGTGTGGAAGTGAGGAGCGTATAAAAAAATGCTGGCTGGAGTAAAAATTGGGGCGATGGGGGCGTTAACGCTTCTCTTCGCCATTGCAGCAAACTGGGGGCATGAGGAAGTCTACCGCTTCCATGCATTTCTGTTAATGGCGGTATCGGCATGGGCGTTTCTCCATGCCATCCGCACCGCGGATGCCCCGGCAACCCCCAAAGCGGCCCTCGAACACGAGTACATGGACGACGTCATCCGGTATGGCGTGATCGCAACCGCCTTCTGGGGTGTGGTTGGATTTGCCGCCGGCACGTTCATCGCCTTCCAGCTCGCCTTCCCGAGCCTCAACTTCGATCTTCCCTGGACCACCTTCGGCCGTCTCCGTCCGCTTCACACCAGCGCGGTCATCTTCGCATTTGGTGGTAACGCCCTGATCTGTACGTCTTTTTACGTGGTTCAGCGCACTACCGCCGCCCGTCTTTGGGGCGGCAATCTCGCCTGGTTCGTGTTCTGGGGCTACCAGCTCTTCATCGTTCTGGCGGCCACCGGCTACATCCTCGGCGGCACGCAGAGCAAGGAATATGCCGAACCCGAATGGTATGTTGACCTGTGGCTGACCATTGTCTGGGTGGCCTATCTGGCCGTGTTCCTCGGCACCATCGTGAAGCGCAAGGAACCCCACATCTACGTGGCCAACTGGTTCTTCCTCAGCTTCATCGTGACCGTGGCCATGCTGCACGTCGTGAACAACCTCGCGGTTCCCGTCTCGATCTGGTCCTCACAGTCCGTGACGCTCTTCCCGGGCGTACAGGGCGCGATGGTTCAGTGGTGGTACGGCCATAACGCCGTGGGCTTCTTCCTGACCGCGGGTTTCCTCGGGATGATGTACTACTTCATCCCGAAACAGGCGGACCGCCCGGTCTACAGCTACAAACTCTCGATCATCCACTTCTGGGCCCTGATCTTCCTCTACATCTGGGCCGGTCCGCACCACCTGCACTACACCGCCCTGCCCGACTGGGCACAGACGCTCGGCATGGTGATGTCCGTCGTGCTCTGGATGCCGTCTTGGGGTGGCATGATCAACGGTCTGATGACCCTCCAGGGCGCCTGGGACAAGCTGCGCACGGACCCGGTTCTGCGTATCCTCGTGATTTCCGTGGGCTTCTACGGCATGTCCACCTTTGAAGGTCCGATGATGTCCATCAAGGCGGTCAACAGCCTCAGCCACTACACCGACTGGACCATTGGTCACGTGCATTCCGGCGCTCTTGGCTGGAACGGAATGATCACCTTCGGCGCACTCTATTTCCTCGTGCCACGTCTTTGGAAACGTGACGGTCTCTACAGCCTGTCACTCGTCAGCTGGCACTTCTGGCTCGCCACCATCGGCATCGTCCTCTACGCCGCCTCCATGTGGGTCACCGGCATTATGGAAGGTCTGATGTGGCGTGAGGTCGACGACCAGGGCTTCCTGATCAACAGCTTTGCGGACACCGTCGCGGCGAAATTCCCGATGTATGTGGTCCGCGGCCTCGGTGGGGTGCTCTACCTCGCTGGAGGAGTGATCATGTGTTACAACCTTTGGAAGACGGCCACCGGGGCCACATCCACATCCAGACCCGCGCAAGCGGTTCCGGCGGAATAGGGAGGCTCGGACATGTCACTACTTTCAAAACACGGCATCATTGAGCGCAACGCGTTTCTGCTTCTCGTGCTCAGCTTCCTTGTGGTCACCATCGGCGGCATCGTTCAGATCGTGCCTCTCTTCTACCTCGAGAACACGATCGAAGATGTGGAAGGGGTGCGCCCCTACGCGCCGCTGGAACTTGCGGGTCGCGACATCTACGTCCGTGAGGGCTGCTACGTTTGCCACAGCCAGATGATCCGCCCGATGCGAGCGGAGGTCGAGCGCTACGGCCACTACTCCCTGGCGGCCGAATCCCAGTACGACCGGCCCTTCCAGTGGGGATCGAAACGCACCGGTCCGGACCTTGCGCGCGTGGGTGGCCGCTATTCCGACGAATGGCACGTGGGTCACATGTACAATCCCCGCGACCTTGTCCCGGAATCGATCATGCCCGCCTACCCGCATCTCGAGCGGACAACCGTCAGCAGCGAGTACATCGGTCAGGTCATGGAAACGCACCAGTTCACGGGCGTTCCCTATACGGATGAAATGATCGAGGCGGCCAAAGCCGACTTCCGCGCCCAGGCCGACCCGGACAACGGTGACGTCGACGGCCTGCTTGAGCGGTATCCCGGTGCACAGGCCCGCTACTTCGATGGCGATACAGGCCGCATTACCGAGCTCGACGCGGTCATCGCCTACCTCCAGATGCTTGGCACGCTGGTCGATTTCTCGACCTTCGAGCCGGACCAGTCACGTTAGGGGGCTGATATGGAAACCTACACAAGCCTTCGGGCTTTCGCCGACAGCTGGGCAATGGCCGGACTGTTCCTGTTTTTCCTGGCCGTGGTCCTCTGGGTGTTCCGACCCGGGTCCAAAAAGGTCCACGACGACAGTGCAAACATGATTTTCCGGAACGAGGACATGCCAAAGGGTGACGAGGACATGCCAAGGGGTGACGGTAATGGCCGATAACAAAAGAGAAATCGATACCGCAACAAACACCGAAACCACCGGGCATGAGTGGGACGGCATCCGCGAACTCGACACGCCGATGCCGCGCTGGTGGCTGATCACCTTCTACATCACCATCGTCTGGGCGATCATCTACACCATCTTTATGCCGGCCTGGCCCATGATCAACAGCGCCACTCCCGGCATTCTCGGCTATTCCAGCCGCGAGGAGGTCGCACAGGAACTGGCCACTGCGAACGAGGTCAACGCCCCGCTCGACGAACGCCTTGCGAACATGGAAATCACATCCGTCGTTGAGGATCCGGAGTTGCTGCGCTTTGCCACCGCCGGTGGTGGCGCGATCTTCCGCAACTACTGCTCCCAGTGTCACGGCGCCGGTGCGGCCGGTGCGGTTGGCGGTTATCCCAACCTTCTGGACGATGACTGGCTCTGGGGCGGCACGCTTGCCGACATCCAGCAGACCCTGACCCATGGCATCCGCTATGAGGAGGACCCGGACACCCGCTACAGCCAGATGCCCGCCTTCGGCGACATTCTGGAGGAGGAGGAGATCAACAGCCTCGTTCAGTACGTGCTGTCCCTCTCCAACCAGGAGCATGACGCCGAAGCGGCCGGCGCCGGAACCGAACTGTTCATGGACAACTGCAGCGCCTGTCACGGCGAGGACGGGAAAGGCATGCAGGACCAGGGTGCGCCGAACCTTACGGACAGCATCTGGCTCTATGGCGGTGACCCCGAGTCCATCGCGACCACCATCCACGACTCGCGTTTCGGCATCATGCCCGCGTTCGGTGGCCGCCTGTCGGATGAGGACATCCGCAAAGCCGCGATCTACGTACATACACTGGGCGGCGGCCAGTAATCCCTCCCTGGAGGGAGCCACCGCCCGGATCGACAAACACGCCCGAACCGACTGGGTTCGGGTGTAACCGGGTAAGGACAGTTCCGTGACGGACGTTTCGCAATCCAAACCACCCAGCCTTTACGCGGCCCGCGAACCGGTATTTCCGCGTCGCGTCTCGGGTAAATTCCGAACACTCAAGTGGTGGATCATGGGGATCACGCTCGCGATCTACTACATCACGCCCTGGCTGCGCTGGGACCGTGGCCCGGCCCTGCCCGACCAGGCGGTTCTGGTCGACATGGCCAACCGCCGCTTCTATTTCTTCTTCATCGAGATCTGGCCCCAGGAGTTTTACTTCGTGGCGGGCCTGCTCATTATGGCGGGCCTCGGGCTCTTCCTGTTTACCGCCGCGCTCGGCCGCGTCTGGTGCGGCTACACTTGCCCCCAGACCGTCTGGACGGACCTCTTTATCCTTGTGGAACGCTGGATCGAGGGCGACCGAAACGCCCGCGTGCGTCTCTTCAACGCCAAATGGGACGCCCGTAAAATCCGCCTGCGCCTGTTTAAATGGACCGTATGGCTTCTGATCGCCGTTGCGACCGGCGGAGCATGGGTATTTTACTTTGCGGACGCACCCACCCTGCTCGTTGATCTTTTCACCCTTCAGGCCCCGCTGACCGCCTATGCGTCCGTTTTCATTCTGACAGCGACGACCTTCATCTTCGGCGGTTTCATGCGGGAGCAGGTCTGCATCTACATGTGCCCCTGGCCCCGCATCCAGGGCGCCATGATGGACGAGCAGACCATCACCGTAGGCTACCGGGCCTGGCGCGGCGAACCACGCGGCAAACACCGCAAATCCGCGGAAGCCGCCGATCTCGGCGACTGCATCGACTGTTCCGCCTGTGTGAATGTCTGCCCCACCGGCATCGACATCCGCGACGGCCAGCAATTGGCCTGCATCACCTGCGCCCTCTGCATCGACGCCTGCGACGATGTCATGGACAAAATCGGCAAACCCCGCGGTCTGATCGACTACGTGACCGTCGAGGACCAGGAAACCGAGACCAGGGGCGGCACCTCCGTCTCCGTTATCCGGCGCATCCTGCGTCCGCGCATCATCGTCTACACGGCCCTGTGGGGCGCAATCGGCCTAGGTCTCATTGCCGCTCTTGTGATGCGCACCGATCTTGCCTTTTCCATCGAACCGGTCCGTAATCCGGTGAACGTGGTGCTGTCGGACGGCTCCGTCCGCAACGCCTATGAACTGAGGCTTCGCAACATGACGGGTTTCGACCGCGACCTTGAAATTGCTCTGGAGGGCGGCGGCAACATGGTCCTCGACCTCCAGGGACAGGACACGCGCTCCGTCACCGTACCGGCCGATGAAACCCTGCGTCAAAGGGTGTACCTGACCGCGCCCGCCAACAGCGGTGCGGCAACCGCCGGGGCAACGGAAATCGTGATGACGGTAAGCGACGAAAACTCCGAAACCACGGCCAGCGAGCCGACCATATTCCAGGGAACGGGACGATGAACATCCGCGGAAGACCCCTCACCGGACGGGATGTGGCCTTGATCTTCGCGCTGTTTTTCGGCGTTATCCTCGCGGCCAACCTCACGCTGCTCTTCAATGCCGTCAGCACGTTTTCGGGCCTCGTCGTCCCCAACAGCTACGTCGCCAGCCAGTCCTTCGACCGCAACCGCGAGGCGCAGGAGGCCCTTGGCTGGAGCCTGAACCTCGACTACGCGGACGGCAGCGTGGCGCTCGCCATGCGTGACAGTGAGGGGCGTCTGGTGCGCCCCGCATCGCTCGACCTGACCATCGGCCGTCCAACCACAGAGCGCGACGACATTCAGCCGCAACTCATCGCCGGACCGGACGGGTACACTGCGACCGCGACTCTTGCGCCCGGCATCTGGCGGGCCGAGATTGAGGCAACGGATTTTGAGGGCGAAACTTTTCGGCAGCGGCTGAACCTCTACGTCCCCGCACTAAAATGACCGACGCCAGCTTTACCGGAGCGGCCTGCCCAGGCTGTGCCGCTATGCCCGCCAGTCGCGGCACCGCGCCGTTCCGGTCACTGGACGGCGTCCCCCTGCGGCGCATTGAACTTTCCCTGCCCGACATTCACTGCGTCAACTGCATCAACGGGGTGGAGGACTGCCTTGCTGCCCTGCCCGAGGTTGAGACCTGCCGCGTTAACCTGGGCCTCAAACGCGTGACCGTCACCGCAGCCGACCGGCCGGATGTCGAGGACCATCTGCTCGAAAGCCTCAAATCCGCCGGGTTCACAGCCAACCGTCTCGATTCCACCGCACTCGACGCCACCCGCCGCGACGATGTCGGACGCGCCCTGCTCGCCCGGATCGGCGTCGCGGGCTTCGCACTCATGGCGGTGATGCTTTTTTCGTTTTCCGTCTGGTTCGGCGCCGACGGCTCCACCCGCGACATCATGCACTGGATGTCAGCCCTGATCAGCATTCCCGCAGTCGCCTTCTCCGCCCAGCCCTTTTTCCGCAACGCCATCCTCGGCCTGCGCGGCGGCCGTATGGACATGGACCTGCCCATCTCCACCGCCATCCTGCTGGCTGTTGGCGTCAGTCTCTGGGAGACCGCAAATTCCGGCGAGCACGCCTTCTTCGACGCGGCCCTGATGCTCACCTTCTTTCTGCTCGTGGGCCGTTATCTCGCCCACCTGACCCGCCGATCCGCCCGCTCCGCCGCCGCCGAGCTGGCCGCGCTTGAGGTCCAGCGCGCCTGGCGGGTGAGCCCCAACGGAACTGTCGAGGCCGTCACCGTGGACACGCTGAACCCCGGTGACGTGGTCGAGGTCGCCGCCAACGCACGCATTCCCGTTGACGGCACCGTGCTCTCGGGCAGTTCCGAAATCGACCGCTCCATGCTCACCGGAGAAACCCTGCCCGAGCAGGCCGCTCCCGGCGCACGCGTCAGCGCGGGAATGCTCAACCTTTCAGGCACCTTGCGGATCACCGTGAACGCGCTCGGCGAGGACACCCTGCTGCACGAAATCTCCGAGCTTGTTGCCAGCGCCGAGCAGAGCCGCAGCCGCTACTCCACCATCGCTGAACGCGCCTCCGGCTTTTACGGTCACACGGTCAACATCCTCGCCGCCGCCGCGTTCCTCGGCTGGGGCATCCTCGGCCAGGACTGGTACCTCGCCGTCACAATCGCGGCCGCCGTTCTGATCATCACCTGCCCCTGCGCCCTTGGCCTCGCAGTGCCCGCCGTGCTGGCCTCCGCCTCCGGTAAACTGTTTCGCAAGGGCGTCCTGCTCACCGACGGTGATGCGCTCGAACGCCTCGCGGGCGTCGACACGGTGGTTTTCGATAAAACCGGCACACTCACAAATGGCCGTCCGCAGCTCATCGACCCCGAAAGCATTGATCCCGGCACTCTCGCCCTCGCAGCCGGTATCGCAGGCGGCAGCAGCCATCCGCTCTGCGTCTCCATCCTCGATGCCACCGCCCGCACCGGTATATCTCCGGCCCAGGTGGACGCCATCGAAGAGCATCCAGGTTTCGGCCTTGAGGGGACCCACGACGGCCACCGCATTCGCCTCGGACGGGCCGACTGTGTTGGGGCGGACCACCACAGCGACCGCACCGCCACCTGGCTGCGCATCGGCGACGATGCCCCCGTGCCACTGCTCTTTCGCGACGTCCCCCGCCCCGAAGCGGCCCAGGCGGTCAGCGACCTGAAAAATCTTGGCCTCACCGTCATGCTTGTTTCCGGAGACACCGAGGCACCGGTCGCCGCCGTCGCCCGCGAACTCGGCATCGACACCTGGACCTCCGGAGCAACACCGCCTGAAAAAGTCGACATTCTGAACGGGCTTGAGGACAAAGGCCACAAAACCCTGATGGTCGGCGACGGCCTCAACGACGCCGCCGCGCTCGCCTCCGCCCATGTCTCGATCTCACCGGCCACCGCCGTAACGGCCAGCCGGTCAGCCTCGGACATGATCCTGCTCGGCGGCAACCTCGATCACATCGTCGAGGTCATTGAACTCGCCCGCGCCTCGCGCCGACGCATCGTGGAAAACTTTGCCCTCGCATTCGGCTACAACATCATCACCGTACCCATCGCGTTCATGGGCTTCGTCACGCCTCTGATCGCGGCCCTTGCCATGTCGGCCAGCTCCATTGCAGTCTCGCTCAACGCCATGCGTCTGGGAGATACCAAATGAATGTTCTCGCCATTCTCGTACCAGTGACCCTGATCCTCGGGGGAGCCGGCCTCTGCGCCTTCCTCTGGAGCCTGCGCAACAACCAGTACGAGGACCCGGAGGGCGACGCCAACCGTATCCTCTCCGACCGTTTCGACGACCACCCAAAACGCTGACGGCACGCCTGTACCCGCGGGCTGACACTCGCCATTTCAGTCAGGAACGCCCGACGAAACCGCCGGGCGCCCAGGTCTGGCCAGAATTGATTCGCAGCCGTACGGAGAGTTGGCGGGCAAGACTACCCGCTCAGGTCGAAGACACCCCGTAAAACTCGATCCTTCGGTTCAGGCTTTTGTTGTACTCGCTGGTGTTCGGAACCACCGGCGCGGTCTCACCATATCCAACGGCGCGAAGCTGATCCCGCTGGATGCCGTTCTGCACCAGGTAGTCCACCACGGACTGCGCTCGCGCCTGGGACAGCCACATGTTGGCATCATCCGATCCATCCGAGTCCGTGTGCCCCGCGATCACCACCCTCAGCTCGGGGCACCGCGCCACAATATCCACCACGGACCGCAGCAGTGGGAAGCTGTCCTCCTGCAGACGGGAACTGGCCCGGCGGAAGTAGATGTTTCCGGTGCGCGACAGAACCTCGAACCGGCCGGCACAGGCCTCGGCCGAGAAATCCCCCTCCGGCTCCAGCGCAAACGAGGTCGCCACCGGCGCCTCTTCCACGGCTTCCGGCGCCTCCGGTTCCACCGCCATCTCGCGACGCGTGAAATGCAGATCAAATGTTACAGTAGCCGACGGCACGATCTCCACACCACCCACGGCCTGCTCCAGTTTGGTGAGGTTCTCCAGCATACCGAAATCCGCGACCCCGATGGACACCGGCGTGATCGACGCCACCGAAACCCGCTTCTCGTCCAGCAGCGTCACCGCAACCTCCGCCACCATGTCAGCCTGCACACCATGGAACTCGAAAACAAACGGTAACGTCATGGCTTTACGTCGTTTTTCCGGCAAATCCGCCACCATGGCCGGCGTCAGCCGCATCGAAATGGTTGCTTCCGGGAAGCGGAAGGTCTCAAAGAACAGAAAGCGCATCCGCACGTTCCGGAGGTCCACCTTGGTGTCCACCGAGTCCAGCTGCACCGTCATGTTCACCTCGCCGCCGGGCTCGATACCGGCGTCAAAAGAGGCGAAAGAATTGGACTCCACCTTCAGCTGCCCGTCCGAGGTTTTTTTGATCGACTGATAGGCCAGGCTCGATCTCTCCAGGTTCAGATCCCAGCCCGGCGCGAAGGGATCACCCTGCGCCTGCGCCGTGTTCATGGAACACAAAAGCACCAGGCCCAGCACCGCCGCCATCAGAGCGGTCCAGCGGCACCCACGAAATTTCTCGGTTTCCAATTTTACCTCCATACTGAACATCAGCGTCCTTCTTCCGCCATTGATCCGGCTTCCACGGTGGTCACCCACCGCCATGTCCAAAGGCGGGCCCATCGCCCGCTCACGGCACATCCCCCGCCGGTCCTGGCTCACCGCCCGCGTCGGTGCCCGGCCTGAAAGCCGGGTCCAAACCGGGTTTGCGGTGCCCGGCGAAAGATGCGTCCAGGAAAGTTCAAATTGTAACGAACGTCTGTGACAAACGTCACTGAGCCCCATGACCCTCCCCCCTAATCTCAAACCAGACACTACAGACCGGACCAACAAACCGGCAGGGAAAAGCATAAACGAATTGACACGGGAAACGCAGTTTTTTTGAATTGGGACATGGCGGTACGCCACCAGGTTGCCAGAATGGTCGAAAAAAGGGCGTTTCAACAGATCGAGGAAGAACACAATGGAAGATGATCGCGCCCCAACCGGATCTTCCACCCGGTACAAAAAAACGGATGACGCCTCAGTCGACGACCTGCGCCGCGAGCTGTTCCTGAAGGATCCGCGGACAATGGACAAACAGGAACTGGAATCCATCCGCCGCGCACTCGGCGTGCCGGGCCGCAAACAGGGAGGCCCCTCCGCCCGCGCCCAGTCCGACGCCGAAGAGACCGGCGTACCGAAGCCCCACAGGGTGGGCGACCCGTCCGATCTCGCATCCCGCATGTCGCCCGAGAAACTCGCAGCCGCCCGCCAGGCCCGCGCCGACCGTATTGCCGAACGCCAGAGCCCGGCTTCCGGCGCCGCTCCCGCGTCCGACGATGACGCATGGTACGAGAAAGCCCGCACCGAAGCATCACGCCTCAGCGCACCGCCACCCCGCCCGGAACCTCACGCCCCTCCGGCCGCAATGGCGCCCGCACCCCGGTCCAACCGCGCCGCCGGTCTGATCGGGGTTGCCGCCGCCGCGGCCATCGTCGCCGGTGGCCTCGTGGCCCTGAGCGGTGGCATGATCTCAATCGACGATTTCATGCCCTCCGGTGGGAATACCGCCGATGCCACCGTCCTGACCTTCACGAAGGACCTGTCCGATACCACGACCGTCACCCCGTTCCAGACCAGACTGGCCTTCACGAAAGAGATTTCGGACACCACCACGGTTTCGCCCTTCCAGACGAAGCTAACCTTCACCAGGGAACTGTCTGACACAACGACCGTCTCTCCCTTCGCGACCAAATCAGCCGGGGCTGACCCCGTCTTTGAACCCGTCGCGCCGGTTCAGACCGTGCAGACCGCCGCCGCTCCAGATGCCGGTCCCGCCATCCGTGTCCCGGGTCCGAACAATGACGGCACCCTGCGCCCGCTTAAACCCGTTCTTGTCACGACCCTCGCACGACCAAACAACGAGTGGCGCGACCTGATCACCGCAACCGAGGTGGCACTGAGATCGGCATCGGAAGAAACCGCACAAGATCAGAAGCTTGCCGGCCTTTCCGACTCCACCGGTTCAGATGACACCCGCCTCGTCCCGCTTGCGACCGGCAACGCGGCAGACCCCGATATCGTTGCGGCAGCCCTCAAATCCATGACCGAGCAGCCCTCGACCGCTCCGGCCGATAATGGCAACATCACCGTCGCTGCCCGGATCATTGGCTTTGACGAGCCGGTTGTGAGCGAATACCCGCACCTTAACGGCAAAACCATTGCGGAGATCATCACGACCTCAACCCCGCAATACGCGCCCATCGAGGGCCTTCCGGAAGATGTTTGGAAAACCCGCCAGTGCAAGGACTGCCACACCTGGACAAAAGCCGACCTCTGCCAGCAGGGCAAACACTACCTGACCCCGGTCGGCGCGCCCGCCCTGAACCGCAACCACCCGCTTGACGGTTTCAAACAGCTGATCCGCGACTGGGCCGGCGCCGGCTGCAGCTAAAACGGAGCTGTCACCGTATCAACCCTGTGACTGGACACGCTCCGGTCGCAGGGTTTCCCTCGTCAGGCCGCCCGCCGCAAAAACTCCCGCAGCACACAGCGCGGCGCCTCTTCCCTCAGCACCAGGCTGTCCAGTTCCCGCCAGTCCTGAGCGTCAAACTCCGGGAAAAACGTATCCGCATCCGGTACGTCCAGATCCACTTCCGTAACAAGCAGCCGGTGAGCCATCGGCATCAGCCCAGAATAAATCCGCGCGCCGCCGATACCGTAGATCCGCGAATGCCCAGCCTCCCTGCACGCCGCGACCGCCTCCTTCAAACCGCTCACAACCGCATCCGCGCCGGACGCGTCAGTGCGCGTCACTACGCAGTTGAACCGATCCGGCAGTGGCGGCTCCGGCAGGCTCTCCCAGGTCCGGCGTCCCATAATCACCGCACCGCCCCGGGTCTCGCGCTGAAACAGCCGCAGATCTTCCGGCAGATGCCAGGGCATCTCACCATCGCGTCCAATCGCACCACCACGGGCACGGGCAACAACAAGAGAAATCATCTCAGCCAATCAGTCCAAGTGCCGGAAATGTCTCTAAAAGCCAGAATGACAGACTGCTGAACGCCCCGGTCAGCATCATGACGCCAACGATAACCAGCAACACACCCATGACCTTTTCGATCCGGCCCATATGCTTCTTAAGTCCGTTCATCAGCCCCACCGCCTGGCCCAAAAACAGCGCGGTCAGCAGGAAGGGCACACCCAGCCCAATCGCGTAAAACCCCATCAGCAGCATGCCGCGCTCAACCGAGCCCTCCTGCGCCGCCAGCGACAGGATCGCGCCCAGCACGGGGCCAATGCACGGTGTCCAGCCAAAGGCAAACGCGAGGCCCAGCACATACGCGCCCAGCACGGTGCCACCCTTCGCCCCGGACTCAATGCGCGCTTCCCGCGCCAGCAGTCCAATGCGAAAGACGCCCAGGAAATGCAGGCCAAACACCAGGATCACCACCCCGGCAACCATAGCCATTTCCCGCTGATACGCGAGCAGAAGCCGCCCAAACGCCGACGCCGCCAGCCCCAGCAGCAAAAACACCGTCGACAGCCCCAGCACGAAAAACCCGGCGGTCATGATCACACGTCCGCCCGCGCGTTTCTTTGAGGTCATGTCCTCCATGCTCGACCCGGCCACAAAGGCCAGATACGGCGGCACGATTGGCAATACACAGGGTGAGAGAAAACTCAAAACCCCTGCCGTCAAGGCAACAAACAGCGCAGGGAGAAGGGACGCATCCCAAATATCAATTCCAAACATACCGCCAACACGCCCCGGATAAAGTTTCGCGCAACCTATCTGCGGGAAGCCCCCGCGTCACGTCAACAGAATGTCATTGACCGATTTACAGAAGCCAAACGTCTGGATATTCCAGCTCCATGACCTGGAATGACGAACTCGACGCCCAGGGGCTGCTCTGCCCCCTGCCCGTACTCAAGGCCCGTAAACGCCTGCTGGCCCTGAAATCCGGCGAGGTTCTGCGTGTTGTCGCCGACGACCCGGCCGCGCTGATCGACTTCCCGCATTTCTGCAACGAACAGGGCCACGAGCTTGTCAGTCAAACCAGCCTCGGCCATCCCCGCCACGAATACCTGATCCGTCGGAAATAACCCCGTCGCCGGACGGCAACCCGGCTAAAGCGGAAACTCCATCTCCGCGATCAGTCCCGACGGCTCCCAGTGCAGCTCCATTGAGCCACCGGTTGCCATAATCAGATCACTGATCAGCCGTGAGCCGCCATGACGCTCCGGCGCCTTCACCGGCGGCCCGCCGCTCTCCGTCCAACGCACCCGAAACCGCCCGTCGCCCTCACCAGGCACCGCGACCCAGTCAACCGCGACCCGCCCCGTTTCCGCGCCCAGCGCCCCGTATTTCACCGAGTTGGTCGCCAGTTCATGGAGCGTCAGCGCCATGCAGGACAAAAGCTGCGTCGGCAGAACCAAGTGAAACCCGTCCAGCCCAAACTGCCGCTCGCCCCTGGGCGCATAGGCTCTCAGGATCGAATCCGAGAGTTCCTCCAGAGTCAGGTTTCCATCCTCGGGCAGGTTGATGGTCTGGAAATGCGCCTCGCTCAACGCCTTCAACCGCTCGGAGATCAAAGTGGCATAGGCCCCGGTATCCTCCTCCTCGCGCGCGGTCATTCGGATGACGACACTCATGACATTGACGATGTTGCGCAGCCGATGGACCAGTTCCTGTTCGGCCAGCCTGCGCACCCGGCGCTGTTCCTCCCGCCGCTCCGTCACATCGAGTTGCGAGCCAAAAAAATAGACCAGCGTCCCGTCATCATCGAGGATCGGCCCGATCTGGAGCGCGTTGACGAAACTGGACCCGTCCTTGCGGTAATTGTTGATCTCAACCGTATCGACCCGGCGTTCCTCGATGGCGCGGCGCACGGCATCCACACTTTGCGACGTCGTCTCCGGCCCCTGCAAAAAGCGGCAGTTGCGGCCAATTACCTCCGCCTCCTCATATCCGGTCAGATCGAGAAAGGCGTCATTGACGAATACTATCGGATTGTCGGCCGCATTGGGATCCGAAATGCACAACGGGATGCGCGCATGGCGCACGGCCTCGCCCATGGCCCTGTCGTTGCGAAGGTTCCATCGCACATGATCAGCAGTTATATCCAACGGAGTCTCCGGCGTCGTGTAGTTCAAACCTGCATTCCGCTCTCGCACGATCGCCAATGCGGACACGCAACCGGAACAGTACTCCAATAAACCTGGCTGTTACCAACCCGTCAATATCTCTCGTTAACCAACCGTTAATGCGACGCCCGCCCAAACAAAACCACCCGCAGGCGCCCCACGGGTGGTTGAAAACCGAAACGGTCTGGCGGTCGAAACCCGGCTCAAAGCCCCTTGGATTTGTACCCCGCCGCAATACGGTCGATGGACACCAGATACGCCGCAACGCGCAGGTCCGGCACATCCTCGCGGCTGTTCCAGATCTCCCGCATGGACTGATAGGCCGTCCGCATCGTGTCATCGAGACCGGAGCGCACAAGCTCCAGCTCCCCGGCACCGCGCACGTAGTCCTGCTTGAACTTCTCGGACAGCCCCTCGGACATCCCGGCCTTTTTCAACAGCCCGTCGATCTCGGTGACCAGCATCGCATTCTGGGCCTCCTCCTGCCGGCGCTGCATCCGGCCAAAGCGGATATGGCTGAGGTTCTTGACCCACTCGAAGTAACTCACGGTCACACCGCCCGCGTTCACATAGAGGTCCGGCATGATCACTACGCCACGCCCGCGCAGCGCCTCATCCGCCCCGGCCGTAACCGGGCCGTTCGCGGCCTCCACGATCAGCGGCGCCCTGATCCGGTCCACGTTGCCCATATTGATGGAGCCTTCCATCGCGGCCGGGATCAGAATGTCACACTCCTCCTCGAGCACACTGGCGCTGTTCTCCACATAGGTTCCACCGGCAAAGCCCTTGACGCTGCCGGTCTCAACGATGTGCTGCTTGAGATCCTCAATCGAAATACCATCCGGATTGACGATACCGCCGTCGAACTCGGCGACACCGGTGATCAGCGCCCCATCCTCCTCCGACAGGAACTTCGCCGCGTGATAGCCCACGTTACCAAGGCCCTGCATGACAATACGCTTGCCTTCGAGCCCGCCGGAAAGCCCCGCCTTGGTAACGTCTTCCGGGTGGCGGAACATCTCCTGCAACGCATACTGCACGCCACGGCCCGTCGCCTCGACACGTCCCGCAATACCACCCGCATTCAACGGCTTGCCGGTCACGCAGGCGGCCGCATTGATGTCGGTGGTGTTCATGCGGCGGTACTGGTCCACAATCCAGGCCATCTCCCGCTCGCCCGTGCCCATGTCCGGGGCCGGCACGTTCTGCGCAGGGTTGATCATGTCGCGCTTGGCCAGCTCATAGGCAAACCGCCGCGTGATCAGTTCCAGCTCATGCTCCTCCCAGTCACGCGGATTGATGCAGAGCCCGCCCTTGGAGCCTCCAAACGGCACCTCCACCAGCGCACATTTAAAGGTCATCAGAGCCGCGAGCGCCTCAACCTCGTTCTGGTTCACGCTCATGGCAAAGCGGATGCCGCCCTTGACCGGCTCCATATGCTCCGAATGCACAGAGCGATACCCGGTGAACGTGTAAATGTGGTTCCGCAGTCGCACGCCAAACCGGACGGTGTAGGTGGAGTTACAAACCCTGATCTTTTCCTTCAGACCTTCGGGGATGTTCGTGAGCGCAATGGCGCGGTTGAACATAAGGTCGACGGATTCGCGAAAACTCGGCTCTCTCAGTGGGGCGTTCATGCAACTTCTCCCTGGTCACGTGACTGTAATTTCATCACCTGGCAGAGATTGTAGAACACTCGTTAAGCAACTACTCAAGCCAAACAGCGTTTTTTCAGGAATTTTGTTTTTTTGTCCCACGCATGGGCTGCGCCGTCGCGGGATCGTCAGGCCAGAAGTGTTTCGGGTATCTCCCCCGCAAATCCCGCCGCACGTCCAGATAGGTGTTTTGCCAAAATCCAGGCAGGTCATTCGTCGTCTGAACCGGCCTGTGCCCCGGCGACAGAAGATGCACCAGCAGCGGAATCGCATCCGGCCCCACCACCGGATGCCGCGTCACCCCGTACATCTCCTGCAACCGAACCGAGACCGATGGCGCCGTATCGCCGTAATCCACCGGCAGCCCCGTCCCCGTGGGCGCCGTGATCTTCGGCGGAGCCAACCGGTCCAGGTCCTGCCGCGCGTTCCAGTCGAGCCGCGCCTCAAGCGCCGCCAGCAGATTGACCTTCTCCAGATCGCCCGCCCGGCGCACGCCCTGCAGGTACGGCACCAGCCACGTCTCCAGGTCCCGCTCCAGCCCCTCTTCCGTAAAATCCGGCAACCCCGCGCCCTGCCCGTTGACCCAGTTCACCCGCGCCACAAACCGCCGTGCAGCGCCGTTCCACGGCAGTGCTGCAAGCCCGAGTTCCCGCACCCCGTCGACCATCGCCGCCGCCACCGCGTCATCCGGCGCGTCCCGCCAGGCGTTTTCATCCAGCACCAGTGCCCCCAGCATGGTCCGCTCCAGCGCCAGCACCGCCCGTTCCCGCTTCGACCACTCGCAAAGCTGAACCCGCTCAATCCGCTCCGCGTGTATCTCCCGGATTTCAGCCATCCGCACCGGCAACGCCCGCCGGATCGTGGCCTCCCGCGGGTCGCCATCGGTGTCCGCCGCCACGACCATTGTCTGTGCCGCCAGCCCGTCGTCATCCCGAAACTTCGCGCCCTTGCCCCCCGAGAGCAGATATCGCGGCTTGTCCCCTTTGCGCCGCAACCCGATCCGGTCCGGATAGGCCAGCGATAACGCACCACCGGGCGACAGCTCACCCGGACCATCGCCATCCGGGACCAGCGCCCGCAACCGTTTCGCCTCCTGCCGTATGCGCGCCACGGCCCCGGCATCGACCCGCGCCGAGCCCTTCCGTCCCGCAATGGCCTGGAGGCCCTGCATCAGATCGGACTGCCCGCCATCGAGCACCGGATTGCGTTCCTCAAGCAGCGCCGCCAGATCCGCGCCGAGACGCGCATTCCCGGCCTCCGCCGCCCGGACCAGCATGTGCCCCAGCCGCGGATGCACCGGCATCTTCGCCAGCCGCCCGCCATGGGACGTCACACGCCCCTCCGCATCGAGCGCTCCAAGCTGCTGCAACAGCGCCACCGCCTCCTCAAACGCCGCATCCGGTGGCGGCGTCAAAAACGCCAGATCCCCAGGCGCCGCGCCCCAAACCGCCAGTTCAAGCGCAAGCGGCCCCAGATCAGCTGAGGCAATCTCCGGCGGTGGAAACGCGCCCAGCGCTCCTTCCTCGCCCTTCGTCCACAACCGGTAGCACCAGCCCTCCGCCACGCGCCCGGCACGCCCGCGCCTCTGTTCCGCCTCGGCCCGCGTCAACCGCTCCGTGACCAGCCGCGACATGCCCGAGCCCGGATCAAACCGCGACCGGCGCGCGAACCCGGCATCCACCACCACCCGCACATCCGGAATGGTCAGTGAGGTCTCGGCAATAGACGTGGCCAGCACCAGCTTGCGCCCGGACGCCAAAGGCGACAAAGCCGCCCTCTGCGCTTTCAGCGGCATGCTCCCGTGCAACTGCTGCAATTCCACGCCCTTCGGCAAACTCCCGGACAGCGCCTGCGCCGCCCGCGCAATCTCCCCCTGGCCGGGCAGAAAAACCAGAATACCGCCCTCCGTTTCGCCCAGCGCCGTCAGCACCTGGTCCCGCACGGCCAGCTCCAGCCCCGCACGACCCCGCCCGACCTGTCGCCAGGGCCGCTCCATCCAGCGTGTCTCCACCGGCCAGGCCCGCCCCTGCGACGTCACCACTGGCGCCCCATCCATCAACTCCGCCACCGGCTCCGCGTCCAGCGTCGCCGACATCACCAGAACCTTCAGATACGGCCGAAACGCCCCGCGCAGTTCCAGAACCAGCGCAAGCCCCAGATCCGCCGTCAGAGCCCGCTCGTGAAACTCATCGAAAATAACGCAGCCGATCCCGGCAAGCTCGGGATCGTTCTGGATCATCCGGGTCAGAACCCCCTGGGTCACAACCTCAATATGACTGCCCTTCACGGTCGCGCCACGCATCCGGTAGCCAACCCGGCCGCCCGGCTCCTCGCCCAGCGACGCCGCCAGACGGTCCGCCGCCGCCCGTGCCGCCACCCGGCGCGGCTCAAGCATGACAATCCGCCCCTCAACGGCGCCATGCGCCATCAGATCAAGCGGCACCCGCGTCGTCTTGCCCGCGCCCGGCGGCGCCTGCAAAACCGCACGGCCTTCCCGCGCCAGAACCTCACGAAGCTCCGGCAAAACCGCATCTATGGGAAGGGTATCAGGCGCACCGGCCATATCAGAGTCCGGCACGCCCAAATGGATCAGCGACGCTCGACGGTCGCGGCTCCGAACTTGGTTTTGGTCTCGATCCGTTGCAGACGCGCGTAGCCGCCATCCTCGGAATAGACGATCTGAAACCCGTAATCGCTCGACGAGAACGTGTTTTCCTCGCCCTCAAGCCGGGTATAACGCCCGTCACAGACCAGATCGCCACCGGATTCCCGTGCCGGAGCCAGCGCAATCCGCGACCGGCGTGAACCGTCGAAAATATCCACCTGCTTGTTGCAGATCCCCTCGACCGGCCCGTCCTTCAGAACGGCAAATCCGGCTGAGATCGGATCAAGCGTCCCGGCCTGCGAGGCCGGATCGGGCGAGGTGCTGCGCGGCGGCTCCACGGAAACCGACACCGGCGTGCCGCCCTCAAACTCAATCCTTGTCTCGCGCTCGGCCCGCGGCGAGCGCGATGTCACCTCAAAGAGTTTCGGCACCGGCCGACCACCGCCGGTAATCGCCCCGCGCGACGTGCCAACATAGTAGAAATCCGCAATCCGCCCGATCAGTCCGGTGGAGGTGACCCGCGCATCAGCCACATAACCATTGGCCCCGGTCTCACCTTTGATGCTGACCTCGCCCGCCTTGATCCCCGCTATGCGAAAATCGAAATTCTGCTCATATTTCTCCGCCAGCGCCGGCCCGCCACCCATCAGGGCCACGGCCAGTACGGTACCGGAAATTCGCGCATTCAACATTCTGGGCCCCCTGGCCGGTTGACATCGGGTTACACGGGTTGATCTATGCCGAAACCGGCTCTCATGTCGAGGATCGAACGGGCCGTTGACCGGTGAAACATGCGTGAGGATGGGCCGACTGATGGATCTCGAAACCATGTCTGAAAGGCTCCAGGAGGGCGACCGCCGCGCCCTGGCCCGTGCCATCACTCTGGTCGAATCCTCCCGTAAAGACGACAGAAAGCGTGCCCTGGCCCTTCTCGAACGCCTCCCCGCCCCGGCAAAGCCCGGCATTCGCATCGGCCTGACCGGCACGCCCGGCGTGGGAAAATCCAGCTTTATTGAGAATTTCGGACTTCGGTTAACGGAACAGGGCCACAAACTCGCCGTCCTCGCCGTAGACCCGTCCTCGGCCCGCTCCGGCGGATCGATTCTCGGCGACAAAACCCGCATGGAGCACCTTTCCCGCGACGCCCGGGCCTTCATCCGCCCCTCCCCGAGCCAGTCCTCCCTCGGCGGCGTCGGCCGCCGCACCCGCGAAACCATCGCCCTCGTTGAGGCCTGGGGCGCTGATGTGGTTCTCGTGGAAACCGTCGGTGTTGGCCAGTCCGAGACAATGGTCGCGGAAATGACCGACATATTTGTCCTTCTGCTCGCGCCCGCCGGGGGTGATGAGCTTCAGGGCGTCAAACGCGGCATTATGGAAATGGCCGACATCCTGCTGGTGAACAAGGCCGATGGCGACCTGAAAGCCCAGGCCGTGCGGACCTGTGCCGACTATGCCGGTGCCCTGCGCCTCCTGCGCGCCCGACCCGGCGACCCCAAAGGCTACCCCATGGCCGCAACCGTGTCCGCCATGACCGGCGACGGACTGGATGACGCGTGGTCCGCCATGACCACCCTTGCCGAAAAACGTCGCGAAAGCGGCGCCTGGGACCATAACCGCGCAAGCCAGCAGCTCGCCTGGTTCAACCACTGCGTCACCGCGGGTCTGACGGCCCGACTCGAATCGGATCAGGCCATCAAAACCCTGCGGGATTCACTGGTCACCGAGGTCAAAAACGGCGATATTACACCGGAAACGGCGGCGGATCGGCTCCTGGACCGGTTTGTTCCGCGAACTTGAGCCCGCGTACTTGACGAACCACCTGGGCTCGGCTATCTGGCCGCTTCGAGATTCAGGATCCCGGAGTTGCCGGGCAATCCACCATGACAAGCAATCAAGGCCGCAGGCAAGGCCCAGAGCAAGGAACAGAACCATGTCACGTCGCTGCGAACTGACAGGCAAGGGCGTACTGGTTGGCAACAATGTCAGCCATGCCAACAACAAAACACGCCGGCGCTTTCTGCCGAACCTGAACGATGTCACGCTCCAGAGCGAGACCCTCGGCCGTTCGTTCAAGTTCAAAATCTCCGCATCGGCCCTGCGGTCCGTTGACCACCGGGGCGGCCTCGACGCCTTCCTCGCAAAAGCCAACGACGACGATCTGTCCGCGAACGCGCTGAAGGTAAAGCGCGACATCGCAAAGGCCGCCACCGCCGCCTGATCCGCGACACTGATAGCCGCAAGGTTTCCGAACCCCGCCCCACCGGCGGGGTTTTTGTTTTGGTCGCCTTGGCCGCGCTGTCCCTCTTTGCAAAGACGAGGGTCGCACGCCCGGACTTGCACGCATCTCAAACCTCCCCATATTTCTCCCAACACTCACCACGAAGTTCGGAAAACGGATATGGGTTATGTAAAGACTGCGATGCTCATGGCAGCAATGACCGCTCTCTTCATGGGCGTGGGCTACCTGATCGGTGGATCGGGCGGCGCCGTGATTGCACTTGTCGTCGCCGCGGCAATGAACGTCTTCACCTGGTGGAACTCGGACCGCATGGTCCTGCGCATGCACAATGCCCGTCGAGTCCCGCCCGGCGACCGGCTGGGCCTTCACGCGCTTACCGCGGAGCTTGCACGCAACGCGGGCCTGCCTGAGCCGAAGGTCTACCTGATCGAAACGCCGCAGCCAAACGCCTTTGCCACCGGCCGCAACCCCGCGAACGCCGCCGTGGCGGTGACCGCGGGCCTGATGCAAAGCCTGACGCGGGAGGAGCTGGCCGGAGTTATCGCGCACGAACTGGCGCATATCCGCAACCACGACACCGCAATCATGACCGTCACCGCAACGTTCGCCGGTGCGATCTCCATGCTGGCCAACTTCGCGCTCTTTTTCGGCGGAAGCCGCGAAAGGATGGGGCTTGTGGGCACACTCCTGATGATGTTCCTCGCTCCCATGGCCGCGGGCCTTGTGCAGATGGCGATCAGCCGGACGCGGGAATATGCCGCGGACAAGGCGGGCGCCGAGATCTGTGGTCACCCCCTCTGGCTGGCCTCCGCACTGGAAAAAATCGCCTCCGGCGCGGCCCGGATCGACAACCATGCGGCCGAGCGCAACCCCGCCACGGCACACATGTTCATCATTAACCCACTGCACGCGCATAAACACGACAGTCTCTTCGCGACCCACCCCGCGACCGAAAACCGGGTGGCCGAACTGCGCGCAATGGCGGCACGGGGCGGACAGTCCGCGGGTGTTTCCAATCCACGGATGTCCGCCAGCAGCATTCCAAAAACAGGCAAACAGGGACGCTCCGGACCCTGGGGATAAGCACCAGCGTTCAGGTTGCTTGCATAACGCTTCAGGCGACACTCTTCCATGCCAGTGGCGTCAGATACACTATGCTGTCGCCTTCGCTGACCATCACCTCACCGTCCTGAATATTAACCTGAAGCTTCATCGCGCGGCCTGCGAGTTTTGACAGTTCACCCGTGTCCCTCGCGGAAAATCCTGTCACCTCGAGATTGTCGAAACGGGTCAGGCTGTTTTGGATCTTCTCCCACCACAGCTCAGCCGTCCTGCCACCGTAAGCATAGACAGCCACCCTGCCCGCCTTTCCACAGGACTGCCGCACCGCCTTCAAGCCGGGAAGCCCCAGGGCCACCCACACCTCCAGCTCGCCGCTCAGGCTTTTCTGCCAGATGTCAGGTTCATCCTCCGTCGAAAGCCCCCGCGTCATTTCCAGATGCTCGTGGGCATTCAGGGCAAAGGCGAGGATACGCACCATCATCCGTTCATCCGTCTCCGAGGGATGTTTGGCGACGGTCAGTTTGTGGGTCTCATAGTAGTGACGGTCCATGTCGGAGACCGAAAGCTCAACTTTATGAATGGTGGCATTTTGCGCCATGACAGGTCCCGATCACCGGATTTCAGAATGCCCGCTGCGTATGGTCCGCGACGAGCGAAACCGCAAGCTTTGCAAACGTCCTCTCCGACGTGTCCCCTGAAGCCGACCTTTGCCTTAAACCATCCCAATCCACTCGCAAAAGTGTCCGGCACGGCCTTTCAAATCGCGCGGCACTCGCCTACAACGCCCCCATGCCACCGCGAATACGGATGGCCACGGTATTTGCTCAAACCGTTTGTTTCAGTACCAGTGAACCCATGGGGGGTCAGATCATGAAAAGAAGTTTCCGCTACACAGCCGCCGCCGCAACCGCATTTGTCCTGACCGCCTCCGCCGCCGGAGCGGTCTCCTTCAGCCGCGCCGACGCCAATGGCGATGGCGTTGTCACCTACCAGGAGGCCAAACGCGTGTTCCACGGAATGTCCGAGGTCCACTACCGCAAGGCCGATACCAATGGCGACGGTGTCGTTGACCAGCGCGAATTTCCGCTGCTGAACAACATGTACGACATGCTTTACAGGAATAACCGGTAACACCAGTTTCGGAACGCACCGATGAAACTAAGGACCACAATCCTCGTACTGGCTCTGCTCGCCCCGGCTCCGCTCGTGGCCGGGGCCTCCTCCTTCAGCCGCGTCGATGAGGACGCAAACGGCGCAATTACGCCGCAGGAGGCGAAGTCCAATCTCAAGGGTCTGTCGGACGTTCATTTCAACAAATGCGACGCGGACCGCAATGGCGTGCTCGACAAAGGCGAATTCGGCTGCGTCAGCATGATCTACGACCGGATTTATCGCGACCGTTAACCCGATTTCACGCGTCAACAGGCTTGCCGCAGGGCGCAAAAGCCTCCATAAGGCGACGCTCCCTGCATTACGGACGACCCAATGACGCAAGCTTCCGCCAACGTAAACCTGATGATCAAGGCCGCGCGCAAAGCGGCCCGCGCCCTCGTGCGTGACTTCAACGAGGTGGAAAACCTCCAGGTGTCCTCAAAGGGCCCAGGCGATTTCGTCAGCCGCGCCGACATGAAGGCCGAGGCCACGATCCGCGAGGAACTCACCACCGGCCGCCCCAACTACGGCTGGCTGGGCGAGGAAAGCGAGGAGGTCCCTGGCAAGGACCCCACCCGCCGCTGGATCGTCGACCCGCTCGACGGCACCACCAACTTCCTTCACGGCCTGCCGCACTGGGCCATTTCGATTGCGCTGGAGCACAGGAAGGAAATCGTTGCGGGCGTGATCTACGACCCCGCGAAAGACGAGATGTTCGTGGCTGAAAAAGGCGCCGGTGCCTGGATGAACGACCGCCGCATCCGTGTGTCGGGCCGTCGCGACATGATCGACATGATATTCGCCACCGGCGTACCCTTTGCCGGACGCCCCGAACTCCCCGCCACGCTCAACGACATGGCCGCTGTAGCCCCCCGCTGTGCCGGCATACGCCGCTTTGGCGCCGCCGCCCTCGACCTCGCCTACGTGGCCGCAGGCCGCTACGACGGCTACTGGGAACGCGGAGTGAAACCCTGGGACGCAGCTGCAGGCCTCCTGCTCGTACGCGAAGCGGGCGGCTTCGTAGGCCCCCTGGTCGGTGACAGCGTGTTTGAGAGCCGCACGGTCATTGCGGCGAATGCAAACGTCTTCGAGCCGCTCAAAAACGTCCTTCCCTAAATTCCAGGTACGGGATCCGGCCTCATTCCCTGAGCCGGAGACCAACCCCGGCCGCCGTCATGCCGCCCTTTTCCGCCCGGTCAAACCGCAGATAGGCCAGCCCCTGGCCGCCCTGCACCGAATGGAGCGTGCCCACGGGCTTCCCGTCTACCTCGATCGGCGTGCCAGGCGCCACGTCACCCTCCACCTCAACCCGCGCCAATCCCTTGCGCAGCTCAGTCTTGTGCTTCATCCGGGCGGTGACCTCCTGCCCGACATAACAGCCCTTGCGGAAATCCACGCCGTGCAGGCGCTCAAACCCCTGCTCCAGGATATACGACTCGTCCGGCTTCAACTCCGCACCGCTCTCCGGCACGCACAGCTCCACCCGCCGCGCCAGCAGCACATCCGGATCCAGCGTATCCATGCCCTCCATGAACACACCCGCATCCTCCACAACGGCCCGCCAACCAAGACCGGCATCCCGCGGATCGGCAAACGCACCCCCGGGCACATCGCCCAGACCCACAACCACCTGACGCTCGGCCAACCCGACAGCCACCTTAGCGCGCAACCGGTACATGCTCAGCCGCTGTGCCAGAGCCTGCGCCCGGTCCGTCGCCACATCGACCAGAACGCCCTCCGGAGACGCCACCAGAAAGAAATCAAACAAATACTTCCCCTGCGGCGAGAGAAGTGCCGCATAAACCGCGGGCTCCGTCTCCAGCCGGCGCACATCGTTCGACACGAGCCCCTGAAGAAAATCCCGTGTATCTTCACCGGAAACCAGCAGAACCGTGCGGTCGGTCGCGTGTAGTGCCTCAGTCATCCCAAACTCCGTTTTGTCCGCATGTAATGCGGCACCGCCCGCGAAAAAACCCGTCAGCTCCCGGCAAACTGCAATCCGTGCAGTTCGGCATAGAGCCCCGCCTGGTCCATCAGATCCGCATGACTGCCCTGTTCCACCACGGCTCCGTTTTCCATCACCACAATGCGGTCCGCCCCGCGAATGGTCGACAGCCTGTGAGCAATCACCAGCGTCGTCTTGCCCTCCGACAGCCGGTCCAGCGCCTCCTGGATCAGCGCCTCCGATTCCGCATCAAGCGCCGAGGTCGCCTCATCCAGCATCAAAATCGGCGCATTCCGCAAAATCGCCCGCGCAATCGACAGCCGCTGCTTTTCCCCACCGGAAAAGGAATTTTCCGCCGGATTGATCCGCGTCTCATAACCACCGGGCAGAGCCTCGATAAACCGGTGTGCCGCCGCATCCCGCGCCGCCGCCTCGATCTCCTCCTGCGTGGCATCGCGCCGCCCGAAGCGGATGTTGTCCGCAACCGTTCCGGTGAACAGCACCGAATCCTGGCTCACCACCGCAATCTGCCGCCGCAGATCCGCCAGGGTCAGATCCCGGATATCCCGCCCGTCAATCCGGATCATCCCACCCGTCACATCATAAAGACGCGGCAACAAATTGAATATGGTCGACTTTCCGGCCCCCGACCGCCCCACGAACGCCGTCTTCGTTCCCGGCGGAATATCGAGGCTGACACCGGAAAGGGCCACATGCCCGTCGGGATAGGCGAAACTCACATCCTCAAACGCAATCGCGCCCTCGGCCTTCTCCATGTTTTGCGTGCCGTCCACCACGGTGTTTTCCACGTCCAGCACCTCGAACACCCGGTCGAGCGCCGGGCGCCCCTGCATGATCGCGGCAAATGTCCCGCCAAGCTTCCGCGCCGGTCCGGCCAGAATACCCACACCGGTCAGAATACCGGTGAAATCCGCCACCGAGATCGTACCCTCACTGATCCGGTAGCCAACAACGAGCAGCAGAACCGCAATCGCCAGCCCCATCAGGATCTCCAGCACCGGCGTCACCCGCGCCTGCCACTGGTTCTGCTTCACCCAAAGCCGGAACAGCCGCTCGAAAATCCCGTCCGCGCTCCGCCGGAGCGGCTCCTCAAGCTGATAGGTCCGCGCCACGCGAATGCCCGCCAGGTCCTCGTTGATCTCCGAGGACATGTTGGCAATCTCCGCCTGCGTGGATTTCGACAGCTTGCGCATCCGCCGCCCGATAATATTGATCGGAACGAGCGCGAGGCCAAAAATCAAAATCATCACAAGCGTCAGCGACCAGTCGATGGTCAGCATAAATCCCAGCGTCACCAGCAGCGTCGCTATCCCGGTCAGGCCGCTCTGCGCCGACCGCACCGTCTTGCCCGCAAGCGTGATGTCGGAGAAAAACCGCGCCGCCAGCGAAGCCGGAGCCTCCGACTGCAACCGCGCCAGATCCGTGTCCACAAGCTGTCCAAACATCGCACTGCGCATGTCCCGCTCCATCCGAAACACCGCCCGGTTCGACAGGGTCTCGCTGAAATACTGCGACAGACCATTGCTAATGGTCAGAGTAATCACGCCCAACGGCCCCCACCACGCCACCGAGGCATCCGCCCGCTCCAGCGCTGACATCACAAACTGGATGAATTTCGAATAGGCCCCGGTCGCAAGCGCCGTGACCAGCGAGAACAGAATGGACGCATAGAGAAGCCGCCGGTGCGGCCGCAGCCAGTCAGCCCAGAGCCGCCGCAGCGGACCAAAAAACGGGGTCTCCGGGGCTTTTTTTCTGCTCATTGCGCACTGATCCCGCCATCCACCGGAAATTCCCGGCAAAGTACCGACTAACACGCACTGTTGCGCTCGACAACAAAGCCAATTTGCCGTTTCCTCCGCCGCGAAAAACAACCGCCAGAACGGGAACCCGACCGCCATGATACTCGCCCAGGGCAAAGACCTCACCGCCATCCCCGGCCCCTCCATCATGCCCGACCGGGTCCTGAACGCGATGCACCGCCCCGCGCCCAACATCTACGGCGAAGACCTCATCAACATGACCGACACGGTCTATACCGACCTCTCCCGCGTCGCCCGCACCAGCGCGCCCGCCGTGATCTATATTGGCAACGGCCACGCCGCCTGGGAGGCCGTTCTGGCAAACATGTTCAACCCCGGCGACCACGTCCTGATGCTCTCCACCGGCCGTTTCGTCCACATGTGGGCCGCCATGGCCCGGCAGATGGGCATCAACGTGGAGATCATGGAGTTCGGCTTCCACGCCGCCGTCGATCCCAATCAGGTCGAGGAGCGTCTGGCCAGCGACATCACCGGCACAATCCGTGCCGTGCTGACCACCCAGACCGACACGGCCTCCTCCGTGCGCAACAACATCCCAGACATTGCCAAAGCCATTGAGGAATCCGGCCATCCGGCCCTTTTCATGGTCGATTGCGTGGCCTCGCTCGCCTGCGAGCCGTTCGAGATGGACGACTGGGGCGTCGACGTGATGCTCTCCGCCTGCCAGAAGGGCCTGATGACCCCGCCGGGCCTTGCCTTCACCTGGGCCGGTCCCCGCGCGGTGAAGGAGGCCATCGAGTGCAAAAGCTCGTGGTGGGACTGGAAACCCCGCATCGACCCGGAGATCTTCTACCAGCGCTTCTGCGGCACCCCGCCCACCCATCACCTCTACGGCCTGCGTGAGGCGCTGACGATGATCTTGGACGAGGTCGGCCTTGAGAACACCTGGGAACGCCACCGCCGCTTCGCGGAGGCCATCTGGGCAGCAGTAGACGCCTGGGGCGGCGATCTGCGCCTGAACATCACCGACCCCACCGACCGCTCCACCGCCGTCACGGCCATCCACACCGGCCAAGGCGACGGTCAGCGCCTGCGCGAATGGTGCGAGGCCAATGCGGGCCTCTCACTCGGTGTCGGCATCGTCGGTCCCGAGGGTGATCCGAACTCCGTGTTCCGCATCGGACATATGGGCCACCTTGATCCGCCGATGGTACTCGGCGCACTCGCGACCATTGAAACCGGCCTTGCGGCCCTACACATTCCACATCACAGTGGCGGCGTCTCCGCGGCGGCCGCCGTTCTCGCCGGTAGCGCGGCGGACTGAAAGACACTCTGTAAGGGAAGGAAAATCCTGATGATACGCATTCTCAGCATCGCGGCGGTGGCCTCCATCGGCCTGTCCGCCTGCTCAACCGGCAACCCGGATGTGGACTGTGCCGCGGGCACCATCGGTGGGGCCGCACTTGGCGGCGTGATCGGTGACCAATTCGGCGGCGGCGACGGCAACCGCGCCACCACGGCCATCGGCGCAGGTGCCGGTGCCGTAGCGGGCAGCCAGGCCGCCTGCCGCTAACAGACCCCGGGGCCGCGGCATTCCGCCACAGCCGAAATGGCACTTGCCGCGCCCCTTTTTCCCCCTCAAAGTTGAGCCGCTACACCCGTCCCGGCACGGTCCGGAGACGCACGAATGAAACCAGAAGGGGAAAGGCTCCCAACATGATCAAGTATCTCGGCATTGCGGCCATCGCCTCCATCGGCCTGTCCGCCTGCTCCACCGGCGACCCGGACGCCGACTGCGCCATCGGCACCGCGGGCGGCGCGGCAATCGGCGGCATCATCGGAGACCAGATCGGCGGCGGCTCCGGCAACAAAATCGCCACCGCAGCAGGCGCCACCGCCGGCGGCGTCTACGCCAGCCGCAAAACCTGCAACTGATTTTAGGCAGACCCAAACTACACTGCCCGGCGAAATCGCCGGGTAGCACACTTGTGAGCTACCCCCGCTCCGCGACCTTCAACGCCCGGGGCAACGCCTCCGCGAAAATCTCCATCTCCGCTTTCGGTCCGGCCGTCACCCGGATGCACCGGTCCTGCGGCGCGACGAACGGCATCCGCACGAACACCCCATCGGCCACCAATGCCTCCAGAACCCGGCGGGCGAACGCCCCGTCGCGTCCACAGTCGATTGCGACGAAATTTGTACCGCTCGGAAGGCTCGAAAGGCCATTAACCTCAGCAATCTGTGCCATTTGACTCACAATCTGTGCCACCTGACTCACAATCTGTGCCAAATACGCACCATCCCGTAACGCCGCGAGCGCCCCGGCCTGCGCAATTTTGTTCACTCCAAAGTGGTTTCGCACCCGGTCAAACATCGCAATCAGATCCACATGCCCGATGGCATAACCGATCCGGGCCCCAGCCATCCCATAAGCCTTGGAAAATGTACGCATTCTGATGACGCGCTCATCCGAAACATCAATCGCCGGAACGGCCTCCGCCGGCGCAAACTCCACATAGGCTTCATCCAGACAGAGCAGACACCCCTCCGGCATCGCAGCGGCCATCGCGGCAATCCGCTCGGATTTCACCCATGTTCCCATAGGGTTATCCGGATTACTCAGGTAAACGAGCGAGGCACCAACCTCCCGCGCCTTCGCCGCCAGGCCCTCCGGATCCTCAGCATCATTCCGGAAAGGAACCGTATGCAAAATCCCGCCAAATCCATTGACGTGATAATTCAGCGTCGGATACGCGCCCAGCGACGTCACAACCGGCGTTCCCGGCTGCACAACGAGGCGGGCGAGGTATCCTAAAAGTCCGTCAACCCCTTCACCTACAAGAATATTTTCCGGAGCGACACCGTGATGTTCGGCAAGTACCTCCCGCAATTCATGGCTGGTGGAGTCGCCATATTTCCAGCATTCTGCCGCCGCCTTGCCCATCGCCTCAACCGCTTTGGGCGACGGTCCAAACAGGTTCTCATTGGCACCGATCCGCGCCCGAAACGGCCGCCCCAACGCCCGTTCCTGCGCCTCCGGCCCCACGAACGGGACGGTCACGGGAAGTGAGGACACAACATCCGTATATTTTGGCATCCTCACCCCCTGGATAGTGTGGATTTATCCCAGCGTCGCGAGGCGCTCACGCGCGGCATTCAGAACCACCAGTTCCTCCTCCGCCTCCACGAGCTTACTGCGCTTGTCCGCAATCACCTCAGGTTTGGCATTGGCCAGGAACTTCTCATTGGCAAGATTACCGCGCAAGCCTTTGACATCCTTCTCAAGTTTGCCAACCGCCTTCTCCAGCCGCGCCTTCTCGGCCGAAATGTCAATCACATCCGCCAAAGGCAGGCAGAACGTGCCACCACGGCAGGTGAAAGTGATCGACCCAACCGGCGCCTCTTCCGCCTCACCAAAGGTCTCAATACGGGCAAGCCGCGCCACAAGCGCCTGATTTTCCGCAAGAACCTCGGCGCGATCCGCATCGAGATCCAGTTTCAGCAGCGTGATTTTCGCCCCTGCCGGAACCCGCATCTCCGCCCGCAGCGACCGGATCTGTTCGATCAGATCGATGATCCAGTTCATCCGGTCATCCGCATCCGCGTCAACCAGTCCCGTGCCGTAGTCCGGCCATTCCCGGTGCGCCAGTATTTCCGCCCGCTCGGCAATACCACCCCACAGGCTTTCGGTAATAAACGGCATGAACGGATGCATCATGACAATACACTGATCAAGAACCCAAGCCATCGTAGCACGGGTCTCAGGCGCTGAATTTTCGTCCTGGAACAACGGCTTGGCGAGTTCCACATACCAATCACACACCCGCCCCCAGACATGGGAATAGAGCGCGTTGGAGGCGTCATTGAACCGATACGCGGTCAGCGCGGCGTCCAGTTCCTCGCGGACCTTACCGGTCTCACCAACGATCCAGCGGTTCGCCGTCAGCTTCACGGAGGTCGGATCAAAGTCCGGATCGGGCTTGCAGCCATTCATTTCCGCAAACCGCGCGGCATTCCACAGCTTGGTCCCGAAATTCCGGTACCCCGCAATCCGGTCCCGGCTCAATTTCACATCGCGCCCCATCGCCGCCATGGACGACAGGGTAAACCGCACCGCGTCCGCGCCAAATTCATCAATAAGCTCAATAGGATCGAGAATATTGCCCAGGGACTTGGACATCTTCTTGCCCTTCTCGTCCCGAACCAGGGCATGAATATAGACGTCGCGGAACGGCACCTCGCCGGACAGTTCGATCTGCATCATCATCATGCGCGCAACCCAGAAAAACAGGATGTCGAACCCGGTCACGAGCACGCTTGTCGGAATGAACCTTTCCACCTCTGGCGTTTTATCCGGCCAACCCATTGTTCCAAGGGGCCAAATCCCTGAGGAGAACCACGTGTCGAGTACGTCGGGGTCGCGGGTCAGCGTCCTGCCGCCGGCCTGAACAATGGCCTCATCCTCGGTCATGGCACAGTAGGGATTGCCATCCTCATCATACCACACCGGAATCTGATGACCCCACCACAACTGGCGGGAAATACACCAAGGTTCGATCTCCTCCATCCAGCGGTAATAGGTATTCTCCTGACTTTCCGGCAGGATACGGGTCTTTCCGGTTTTGACGACGTCCATGGCCGGACCGGCCAGTTTGGCCGCGTCAACAAACCACTGGTCGGTCAGGTAGGGCTCAATGGCGACCTTGGACCGGTCCCCGTGGGGCACCATATGGACCTCGCTGTCGATGCCATCAAGCCAGCCTTCAGCCTCGGACAGAGCGATCAGTTTTTTGCGGGCCTCATAGCGTTCGAGACCGTCGAATGCCTTGAGGGCATCAGAAACTTCAACGCCTTTGAGGAAGCCCGGATCGATCTCCAGCGAAATATTCGCCTGCCGATCCATAACATTGATAACGCGCAGGTTTTGGCGCTTGCCAACCTCCCAGTCGTTGAAGTCATGGGCCGGGGTGATCTTCACCGCACCGGTGCCTTTTTCCGGATCAGCGTAATCATCCGCCACAATCGGAATTGACCGCCCAACCAGCGGCAGACGCACGGTTTTGCCAACCAGATGTTTGTAGCGCTCATCATCGGGGTGTACCGCGACGCCCGTATCGCCCAGCATGGTTTCGGGCCGCGTGGTCGCAACGACCAGGTAGTCGCGCGTCTCGAATTCGGTCGGCTTGCCCTCGTCATCCCATGCAACTGGATGCTGATAGGTCTCGCCATTTTCCAACGGATAGCGCAAACGCCAGAGGTGCCCGTTGGTCTCGACCTGCTCGACCTCAAGATCCGAGATCGCGGTCTCGAATTTCGGGTCCCAGTTCACGAGGCGTTTCCCGCGGAAAATCAGACCCTTGTTGTAGAACTCAACGAAGGTTTTCAGAACCGCATCGTGGAAGCCCGGATCCATCGTGAACCGGTTGCGGTCCAGATCGAAGCTGTCACCAAGGCGACGGCACTGTTCCAGAATTGTCCCGCCGGACTCCTCCTTCCACTCCCAGACCTTCTCAACGAATTTCTCACGGCCCAGCTCGCGACGCCCGGGGCTGCCATCAGCCGCCAGCTTGCGCTCAACAACCATCTGCGTCGCAATACCCGCATGGTCGAGACCCGGCTGCCAGAGAACGTAATCCCCTTTCATCCGGTGCCAGCGGGTCAAAATGTCCATCAGCGTATGGTTGAACGCGTGGCCCATATGCAGGCTGCCGGTCACATTGGGCGGCGGCAAAAGGATGGAGAACGGCTCACCCCCCTCTTTCGCGTTGGCACCCATGGCAAAAGCGTTGGCCGCTTCCCATTTTGCACTGATTTCCGGTTCCGCCGTGGCGGCGTCGAAGTTCTTTTCCATCGGCATGGTTCTGCAATCCAATCTGGTCTGGCCCGTTTCATAACGTCCGGTCACCAGGAGGGAAAGCCCTATGGACGCTGACGCAGCAGTTGTTAATCTGCCCCCGGCCACCTTCAGGAGGAGAGACCCATGATCAAGTTTGGAACCAGCCAAAGCGTTACCCGCAAGGAGGATCTCCGCCTGCTCACCGGGCAGGGCAAATACTGCGACGACACGGCCGCCGAGGGTGCGCTCCATGCCATGTTCCTGCGCAGCCCG
Source organism: Amaricoccus tamworthensis (assembly GCF_049800875.1). Taxonomy (NCBI): domain Bacteria; kingdom Pseudomonadati; phylum Pseudomonadota; class Alphaproteobacteria; order Rhodobacterales; family Paracoccaceae; genus Amaricoccus; species Amaricoccus tamworthensis. The sequence continues at coordinate 452,920 of NZ_JBNAFV010000001.1, forward strand.
GTGGCCCACGCCACGTTCGAACAACCCGATCTGGAAGAGGCCCGCGCGGTGGCGGGCGTTCACGCGATCTACACGGCCGCCGACCTGGAGGGCGAACTCAAAAATCAGGTGGCATTTCATACGGTGAAAAACCGCGACGGATCGAACGGCGCCGCCCCTGTGCGCCCCGTTCTGGCCGACGGCACCGTGCGGTATGTGGGCGAGGCCGTAGCCCTGGTTGTGGCGGAAACGAAGGAAGCCGCGCTCGATGCCATGGACCTGATTATGGTCGATTATCACGATCTTCCCGTCCATGTCGCAACCGCGGTCGGAGGTCCGACGATCCATAAGGAAGCTCCGGACAACCTCGCCTATGACTGGTCCTATGGCGATGCGGAGGCGACCGACCGGGCTTTTGCCACTGCCGCGCACACGACCAGCCTCGATCTGATCGACAACCGCATCCACAACTCCGCCATGGAGGGGCGCGGCTGTCACGCGGTCTGGGATGGCAGCCGTCTGCATATGGAGTTTACCGGCCAGGGTGTCTGGAACCTCAAGAACGAACTCGCGGAAAACCTCGGCCTGGAACCGGAAGCGGTTCAGGTCACCACCGGAGATGTTGGTGGAGGGTTTGGCACCAAAGGCTTCAACTATCCGGAATATTTCGCGGTGGCCTTCGCCGCACGGAAACTGAATACACCCGTGCGCTGGATGAGTGGCCGCGGCGAGGCGATGCTGACCGATGTGGGCGGTCGCGACCACGTCACAACCGCGGAGGCCGCGTTCGATGCGGATTTCCGGCTTAAGGCGGTGCGGATCAACTGCATCTCGAACCTCGGTGCCTATAACTCGTTCTTCGCGCAATACATTGCCTCGGAACTGGCGCTGAAGGTTTTGCCGGGCGTGTATGATTTCCAGACCGCGCTTTTCAATGTGAAGGGCGTGTTCACCAACACAACGCCGGTGGATGCCTATCGCGGCGCCGGACGTCCGGAGGCGATATACGTGATCGAGCGTCTGATGGACGTCTCTGCCCGCGAACTGGGCAAGGATCCCATCGAATTCCGACGTAAGAACTTCATCCCCAAGGAGAAATTTCCCTACCGGACGGTGTCCGGTGAGCTGTATGATGTCGGCGATTTCAACATGGTGCTCGACAGGGCGCTGAAGGAAGCGAACGTCGCCGGGTTCAAAACCCGCAAGGCCAAAAGTGCGGCGGCCGGTAAACTGCGAGGGCTTGGTCTCTGCTACTACATCGAATCCATTCTGGGCGATCCGGTTGAGCATACCCAGATCGATTTTGCCGAGGATGGCTTCGTGGATCTTTATGTCGGCACCCAGTCCAACGGCCAGGGACACGAGACAGTGTTCGCGCAGTTTCTGACCGAACGCGCCGGGATACCCTTCGACAAAATCCGGTTCATCCAGGGCGATTCCGACCGGATTGCGATGGGCGGCGGCACCGGCGGGTCGCGCTCGGTCACGCTCCAGGGTAACTCCATTAACAAAACCGCAGACGAGGCCATCCGCAAATTCCGGGAACTGGCAGCCGAAGAGTTGGAAATCGCCGATGCGGATCTCGTCTGGGAGGACGGCTCGTTCAGCGTCGCCGGAACCGACCGCAGCGTCGATCTGATGCACCTGGCTGGAGTGGCGCGGGAACGTGGTCTCACCGACCTGTTGAGCACACGGGTCAAATACGACCTGCCCGCCCGCTCCTACCCCAATGGCGCACACTTCGCGGAGGTCGAGGTCGATCCGGACACCGGCCAGGTCAGCGTGCAGAAATATACCGTGGTGGATGATTTCGGCTACCTCGTGAACCCGATGCTCGCCGAGGGTCAGGTGCATGGCGGTGTCGTTCAGGGCGTTGGTCAGGCCGTAACCGAGGAAGTGGTCTATTCCGAGGATGGACAGCTTCTGAGCGGCTCTTTCATGGATTACGCAATGCCACGCGCCGCCGACATGCCCATGATCAATTTTTTCACCCAGCCCGTTCTCTCCACCGCCAACGAGATTGGCATGAAAGGCTGCGGCGAGGCCGGGACGGTTGGTTCCCTGGCGTCCGTGACCAATGCCGTCCTCGACGCGCTGTGGGACAGTGGTGTCCGGCACGTGGACATGCCGCTGACGCCCAGCCGTGTGTGGAACATCCTCAATTCTGCTGACGCCACTTTGAAAAAGTCCGCCTGACCGGTCGGCTGCAATCATTGCAAAAGCCAACACGCGCAGACCTTGCGCGTGTCAGCGGCTCAGCCCAAAAGCCTCAGTTGTTTTCGGATTTTTTGGCGGCCTCGCGCTCGTCGAGCATCTGGGCCAGTTCGCGACGGATCAGCTTGCGCAGGTTGCGGCTGATACGGTCGCCAAGCTCCGCCTGAAGTTCCTCCCGCACGATGGAGTTGACCACACCGCGCAAAGCCTCCTCGTCGAGGATCGGAGCCCCTGTCGAGTGCCGCGGGTTCGTGCCAATCCCCTCGGACAGCACTTCGCCATCGCGGGCATCGTCGCGGTCCGTGTCCACACGCATTTCCGGCGTGAGGATCAAAACCCCCTGCATTTCAGTTGAGGCGCCCTCGTAACGGGACGACGACCCGCCGCTTTCCATGCGCGCGTCGGCTTCCGCAGTTACGAGTTCCCGGATGGAGGACAGCACTTCAGCCAGAGCGTTCGGGTTGTGTTTGCCGCTCCGTTCGTCTTCCGTGCCGTTACTGGTATTGTCCGCTGTCACGCCTGCCGCTACTGCTCCCAGCGGGACCGGATACGGTCAACCACCGAGGTGTCGTAGCCCCCAATTGGTCCGTCCTGAACCCGCGCGAAATTTATGTCCGGATCGTAGGTTTCGATGCCAAGGTTCAGATGCTCAACCGTCAGAAGTCCCATCGCCTGCAACAGCGCATAGGCCGCGAGGTATTCGGTGCGGATCGCCTCAACGATCTGTGCCTCGGCTTCCAGACGGTCCTGGTCGGCATCGAGAACCTCAAGGGTCGAACGCGCACCCAGGCGGGCTTCCTCGGCTACACCTTCCGCCGCGATGCGGCTGGCTTCGGCCTGTTCCCGGGTCGCGATGATGGTCACACCGGCCGCCTCATACTGCGCCCAGGCGGCCGCCACGTTCTCACGCACCAGACGTCCGGTTTCCTGAACCTGGAACCTGCGCTGGTCGATCAGGGCCTGAGCCTGACGGATCAGACTGTCATTCCGGCCGCCCGTATAAAGCGGCATGTTGCCCGAGACCGACAGCTCCGCAAACGGATCACCCCCGAAGCTGCCAAGGGAATTCGTGCTGCGGCTCAGACCGGTCGAGGCCCCCACCTGCACGGTCGGTCGTTTCGCGGCAAGGGCGCGGTCGAAGTCGTAGACCGCGACACGCTCACTGAACTGCGCCGAAATCAGGTCCGGGTTGTTCTGCATCGCCACGGCCTCGGCCTCTGATAAGGTCGCCGGGAGATCGGGCTTGGGCGGCAGATTTTCGAGGTTGTTGGGTGCGTTGCCGATCGCGGCGCGATAGGCTTCGCGGGAAATCTGAAGCTGACCGCTCGTGACCGCAAGCGTTGCCCGCGATTCCGCCAGACGGGCCTCACTTTGACTTACGTCCGTGCGTGTCACCTCACCCACCTCGAAGCGGTTGCGGGTCGCACGCAGGGTCTCCTCGAGCCGGTCGACATCGGCCCTGGCGAGCTTCACGAATTCCTCATCGCGGCGCACGTCAACATAGGCCTGCACCGCATCATAAAGCACCGTCTGTTCAATGCCCTTGAGGTCGGCACGGCCCGCGGCCACATCATTCCGGGCCGATTCAATAGCCGCCTGGGTCTGACCGCTGTCAAAAACGATCAGGCTGGCATCGAGCGTGGCCTGAAGATAATCGCTGCGGCTGTCGTCAAAATCACCGTAATCGGCGGACGTTCCCGCCCCGATATTGGCATCAACCTGCGGACGTTTCGTCGAGCGGGCAATCGGCACGCTCTCATCGAGGCTGCGCAGTCCCGCGCGTCCGGAGGCGAGCACCGGGCTGGTCTGGTAGGCCTTGATCAGCGCGTCGGTCAGCGATTCCGCAAAACCCGCGACCGGCTGCAGCGACAGGAGGGCTACCGCACCTGTCGTCAGGAGTAAATTTCGTATGCGTGCCGTTTTCATGACGATCCTTATGGGTACTGCTCACACCAAAGCCGCCTGTATTCAGGCTTTGCCCGGCACTATCGATCCTTACGTCTCAGAACTCAAACTGTTTTGTCGCGGCAAAGCCGGGCAGAAGCGGCGCTGTGGCATCGAAGCTACGTCGCCACGCTATACCATTTTCCGTCTTCAGACCAAGCATGGCCTTACCGTCATTGCCCGAAACAAAAATGGCAATGATGCGCCCGCCGAGCTTGAGCTGATCCGCAATCGCGTCGGGGAGTTCCTCAATGGCGCCCTCAATGATGATGGCGTCGAACGGTCCGTGCTGCGCCTTTCCCTCAACCAGGGGGCCATTTTCGACCACGGTGTTGTCAGCGCCCTGCGCGGCCAGAATTTCCTCGGCGGCCTCGGCCAGCTCGGGATCCTCCTCCAGCGCAATGACCGCCTCGACCATGTGCGAGAGGACCGCGGCGGAATATCCGTAGCCACAGCCGATATCCAGCACCAGGTCTTTGGGGCCCACATTGATCGCGTCGAGCATCTTGCCGAACACGCGCGGGTCCAGAACCACACGGTTCCCACCCAGCGGCACGTGATCGCCCAGATAGGCAACGGATCGCAGGTTGGACGGAACATATTCCTCACGCGGCACGCGCAGCATTGCATCAATGATCGGATAGCGCGTCACATCGGACGGACGCACCTGACAGTCTACCATGGCCTCACGGGCCGAGGCGAAATCATTCATGTTGGCAACCTCACAGTGCTTTCGCGAACCTCCGGTTATTCGCACATATCCCAGGCCCTGGCAACGCGCTGCAACCGCTCACATCATGGTTTTTACGTGAAAAGACCACCTTGGTCAGGGGCATGGGGGAAGTGTTGTCAGGGATCCAAGCCGTGGTTTGATATAGGCGATCTTGTGAATGATGGTTGGGGAAGTGAACATCCCGATCAACGGCTCATAACTGTAGAACATCTCCGCGACCATCAGCGGATCACCAGGGGCCAGCGGCAAACTTGCCGGCAGGGTCGCCTCCCCGCCAACCTTGGTGCCCACATTACTTTCCGCGGCCAGCGACTTGCCGCCGGTCCGTTGCCAGTTGATTTGGGACTCGACACCACCGGCCGTCGGCGTGATGCCACTCACGCTCGTAATGATCGCCATGCCGTCCTCATCGAAACTGAACGGCTTGAGCAGATCGTCCATAGCGTGAAAAATGTCGGTAATCTGGTCCTCACACAGGGTCTGATCGCGACCCGACAGGTCCGCCAGGATGAACGCCCCGTTCTGTACCCGCTGCGTCAGCAGCATCAGATGCCCCATATCCATTGAGCCGCAGAGCAGCCCGGACAAAACCGGCAGGATGAGCGCGAACTCAATCGCTGAGGCACCATCCGTATTGCGACGCAGGCGCCTGAGAATTTTGGGAACCCGGACGCGCATCAGTTAAACGGCTCGTTTCTGACGGCAACGCTGGAGGAATACTGAAACTCATCGCCCAGCAGGTTGCGGATGAACGGGGTCACGTAGCCCCAGGCATAGCGCACCCGGTACAGCACGATGGAATCAGAGCCGCCAAGACCGGCCTTACCCATGTCATCGTCCCACTGGGCGTTGCCGTTGATGTCCGTGAAGCTTTCGCCCTCGTCGTAATCACCATTGCCATTGTCATCGTCGAAGGGCTCCGGCTTACCGATGTCGCTGAAGCTGTCATAGATCAGGATATCGAGATCGGAGGCGGTGGGCTTGATCAGACCCCAGGTCTGTTCCTGAACAATTCTCAGGACCATCTCGGACCGGGTTTCGTCTTCGTATTTCAGACCTGTTGCCCCAAGACGGGATGCATTGAGGATGGCGGCGTCCACGCTTGAACTGATGAAAATGATGAAAGCAAACTCAAACAGCCCAAACAGCATGGTCAGAAACACCGGCAGGACAATGGCAAACTCCAGAAGGGTTGCACCCTCCTCATCCCGCCGCAAACGGGCACGCCGCAGACGCGCCGCCGTTTTCAGAAAAGCACCCATCACTCAACAATTCTCAGGCTGGCAAGCTCGCCCGCAATCTGGTCAAAAATCCCGGCAAGATCCTGGTTCGCGGGCGCGTGGTAGTACATCGCGGGGACGGAGGCGCAGTTGCGGAACAGATTCTTGATGGTGCCGGAACTCGCGCCACTACCGTAGGTAATGGTGTAGATGTTGATGCCCTCGTCCTTCATCGCCTCGCAGGTAGCAGCCAGTTTCTTGTCCAGCAAAGCGCGCCCCTGGCTTCGGTTGTAGGCCCCGGCGTCCCAAAGACGTCCCTCATTGAGACGACCATAGGCGGTGTAGTCGGAAACACGGGTGTTACCCTTGCTGTCCTGATCGTGAAGGTTGTTTTCACCGTCAGTCAGGATGATGACCGACTTCACCATGCCCGGCGTGTCATAATCAAGCGGCAGGTCCTTGCGCTCATCGCCCTTCCACACCCCTCTCCAGCGCGGTGAAAGGGTGCGCCAGCCCCAGGACAATCCGAGGTTGGCTGTTGTGCCACCGCGGTGCCAGGCCACAAGGTTTTTCAGACCGGTTTCCAGCGTCGTGCGGGACTTGGTCAGGGGAATGATCTCAGGGCCACAGGCGTGGTTGGGTCCATAACCGGTCGACCCGTAAGTCCATTCGGAGCGGATGGGCGGCCAGGGATTGTCCTTGTCACTCGACGGCTCTTCCTGGGTATCGCGGGTCGACGGATAGAAATAGGACGTGAAATCCTGAACCGATGGCGGCGCGTCGTCCTCGTCATAGGGACTTGGCCGGGCCTCTACACAACCGCGCCACCCTTCGGTCAGATAGTCTTCGACACTGACGATGGCCCGGTCGAGCGGGTTCAGCCAGTCACTGTTGTGCGTGCCAATGTTCAGCGATGCCACGAACGGAACGATGCTGACCCAGACGTTTTCCAGTTCCTCATCGTCACCAAAAAGCGTGTCGATCAGACTCAGGGCCGACGACTGCATCGTTTTGAATTTCTTGCCCGAGGCCATCGAGCCGGTAACATCAAGCACCATGGCCAACTCGAGCCCGGTTGCCTCACGCTCCACCACCGTTCGCGCGCTGACATTCATCGTATCGCGGTTAAATACACGCATGAAGAACGTGTCCTTCTTGGCGGAGACCTCCATGGTGATGAGTTTTTCGTCGTCGGAGACCTTGAACTCAAAACTGGTCAGATCGAGGGAATCGATGCTCTGTCCGAAATTGGCCTCAAAAAACTGGCGGGCGACGGTTTCGGCATTGCCGTTTGCCATGGCGCGCCCTGCCGCAAGGGCCGCGGAGTCGATCGATTTCGACAGACGGCTTTTGAGGATATAGCCGTTGGTAAGATCAACGGCCAGGCCAACCGCCCCGAAGGTCGGCACCAACATCAGGGCGAACATGATGGCAATCGCGCCGCGCTCGTCCCGGATCAACGAACGTGGAAAGCGTTTTTTCAGCAGTGCCAACGGTGATCGCCACATGGCCGGTTCCAATCCTCTACCCGTATGTGGCCGCCGCCGCCCACGCGCCGAAGGCCGCCTTCGACATAGGCAATCCGTCTCAACAAATCGTAAAAAATGTTGTATTCAGGGGGCTTGGAGGCTCAAACCCCGGCCGCAAGGACATAGACGCATCCGGCCGCAATCGCGACGCCGTAGGGCAGTTTCTCAAACGCCGCCACAACCTCCCCTTCCATGCGCACGGTCATTTTCGAGACCATGAACAGCAGCGCGAGGATCAGGCCGAACACCGCCACGGCAAAAAAGAAATCCACCGAGCGCGCCGCCCCGACAAACAGCGTGCCCGCGGTAAAGAGCTTCGCATCCCCGCCCCCGATCACTCCCAGGCCAAACAAAACGGCCGTGACGATCAAAACGCCACAACCAACGGCAAGGTCCAGAACCATGCCCGTCACGGCAAAGGACAGATCACCCGGACCGGTGATCTCCACAATCATGCGGGCGCAGGCGAGGATGGCAATGGCCAGGCAGATAAGATTGGGGATGCGGCGGGAGCGTATATCCGTGATGGCCGCGACCAGCATGCAGGCGGCCGCCAAAACCGGTAGAAGTACTGTCATTGGTGGAGTGTCCGATCCGTCGCTGCCCGAAACCTGTGGGCGGCATTTTCCCAACCGAACCTTTCCAAACCGTAACCACCGGTCCGACGGGACCGGACGGCATTTGGCAGGCAATTTAACAGGAATTTAATTACATTGTTTCAGCTTCCGCAGGTCAACAGATACCCCGGTCGCCGAAATGCGATCCAGCACGAGGAATGGAACATGCAGACCAGGATGGCTTCCTGCCTCACAGCTCTCACACTCCTTTCGGCCTGCTCCGGCAATCCGCTTTCGTTTGGGGGATCGGATGGATCCACCCAGAAACTCGCGGAAACCGCGGCGGATTCGGGCGACTACGAGACGTCCGAGGCCCTGTACCGCCAGGCGTTTGAGGCCAACCCCTCCTCCGTCGAGGCGCTCGTTGGACTGGGGCGCAGCTATACCGGCCTCGGCCAGTACAACCGCGCCGAAAGCGCTCTGCTTGCAGCCCAGGAACGCAAACCGCGTGACACGGACATCATGCTGGAACTGGCACGCACGCAGCTCGCGGCGGGCAAAAACACCGACGCCCTGAACAACCTGGACCGGGCCTATAAGAAGAAACCGAAAGATCTGCGGATTATCACGGCCCGCGGCATCGCGCTCGACCGGGTCAGTCGGCACACCGAGGCCCAGGCGCTTTACCGAAAGGGACTTGACCGCGACCCGACGGATTTCGCCCTGCTGAGCAACCTTGGCCTGTCGCTCGCGCTTACCGGGCAAACCGACGAGGCGATCCGCATACTGCGGGAACTGGTCAATGACCATGAGGCCTCGCCGCGCACGCGGGGCAACCTGGCAATCGCCTACGGTATGGCCGGTCGCGAAAAGGAGGCCCGCCAGGTCCTCGCGAAAGATCTCAGCGAAGGTCAGATCGACAGCAATATCGCCTATTACCGCGAAATGCGTGCGATGCTGCAAAAAGGCGAAAATGTCGCAAGCGCGGAATAAGCCTGCGGCCTTCGCATTTAAGCCCGTTCAGCGGCCTACGAAATTATCCATCACACTGATGACGGCCGGACCGATCAGAACGATCATGAGCGCCGGCAGTATAAACACCATCATTGGCACGGTCATTGTTGCGGGCAGCCTGCTGGCCTTTTCCTCGGCCCGCATCATGCGCTCATTCCGCTGCTCCTGGGACAGAACCTTGAAGGCCCGTGCCAGAGGCGTGCCGTATTTTTCGGCCTGAACCATCGAGTTGGCAAACGCCTGCACGGACGGCAGAGGCACGCGCGCGGCGAGGTTGTCGATCGCCCTCTTCCGGTCCGGAGAAAAGCCGAGTTCCATCGCGGTCAGCTCCAGTTCCTCGCCCAGTACGGTGGCCGTGCGTCCGCTTTCGGCCACCACGCGCTTGAGCGCCATGTCGGAGCCAAGCCCCGCCTCGGCACAGATCACCAGCATGTCGAGCGCATCGGGAAGAGATTTTTCGACCTCCTCCAGACGTTTTTTGCGCGAATTGTCGAGCACCATGTCCGGCAGTCGGGTCCCCAAAAGCGCCGCGAGCAAAACTGCGCCCGCATCAATGGCCGGACCACGACCAATGGCGTCAAATCCGTAAACATAGATCGCCGCACCGACGGTGAGCGCAAATGGTGCGACCAGCTTGAAGAAGGAGTACACAACAAGGGCGTCACTCGACCGGTACCCGGCCGAAACCAGTTTTGTTTTGACGTCCTTGATCTGCTTGTCCTTCAGGATCGTCACACCCGAGGTCGTGCGCCGCATGAAGTCGAGCAGCCCGGCATTGATCATCCGTTTGTCACGGCTCATGCCGGCTTTCCCGCCGGAGCCGCTGTTGCGCACGGCCAGTCCCGCGGCAACCATCACGCGATGATGGCGCGCCCGCCAGTTGAGATACCACATCACAACGCCGGAGAGGATGAACACAACCGACAGACCGGCACTGAGGGCAAATACAACGAACAGGTTGGAATCCATGGTCGGTCGTCTCCGTCAGATCTCGAACTGTGTCATGCGCCACATGACAAAAGCGCCCACGGCGATACTGAAACCACCGCCCATCAACGCCATGTTGCCGCGTGGGTCGTTAAAAAGTGGCGCCACATAATCCGGTGCCGTGACAGACAGCATCGTGAGCATGACAAAGGGCAAGGCCCCGATGATCATGGCGCTGGCCTTGGCTTCCGACGAAATCGCCTTGACCTTCAGCTTCATCTGCTGCCGCTTGCGCAGCAGGTCCGCGAGGTTGCCAAGCGCCTCCGCCAGGCTTCCGCCGGTTTCCATCTGGATGGAGATGCAGACCGCCATGAAATCCATCTCCGGACGACGGATGATGGACGCAACGCCCCAGATGGCGGAATCAAGCGTCTCGCCCAACTGAACGCGTTCACTGATTGCGCGAAAATGACCGCCAATCGGCTCGTCATACTCGCGGCCAATGGTGGCAATACACTCCCCCACCGGGATACCGGAGCGCACGCCGCGAATGATGGTATCCAGCGCCAGGGGAAGTTCGCGCATGAACCGGTCGGTCATGCGTTTGCCGAGGTATTTGATCACGCCATCGGTGATCAGCATTCCCAGAACCAGCGACCCCGGAATGAGAATTACCGGCTGGATTCCGCCCGACAGAAGGCCGAGCACCATCAAAACCGCCGCAACCCCAAGACACCAGGCAATGAACCGGGTCATGTTGAGGTTCAGGTTGGCGCGCACGATGTTCTGTTGCAGCTGAACGCTGTCGAGCACCGGGAAGACCCGGGCAAGAATGTCGATGACACCATTGTTTTCACTGCGCTTCTTGGCGAGGTTAAGCCGCGCCTCCTCAAAGGCCAGCTTGCCGGAGAACCCGCGACCGCTGACACGCGCAATGCGTTTGCGTTCCTTCTTGCGGGCCTTCATGGCGACCGTGATGAAGAAAAGCCCGAGGCAGATGAACATCACCAGGGAGAGGGTAAAAATGCCGACGACGAAGGCAAGATCTAGTTCGCCTTGCATCCCATCGCCTCCATAAGTCTCGGGCCAAGGCCAAAATAATCCGCCCGCGGCATGAAATGCGGCCGCAGGTTGGAACACTCGAAATCACCCAGCAGGTTCCCGTCGGAATCCTCTCCGTCATAGACGTACCGGAACAGGTCCTGGGTGGTGACCACCGAGCCCTCCATGCCCGTCACTTCCGTCACGTACGTCACACGGCGCATCCCGTCGCGCATACGGCTGACCTGGACGATCAGATCCACGGCGCTCTGGATCTGCTCACGCACGGCTTCTGCGGGCAGTTTGAAGCCCGACATCGCAACCATGTTTTCCAGACGCGTCAGCGCGTCGCGGGGCGTGTTGGAGTGGATCGTACACATGGATCCGTCATGGCCGGTATTCATGGCCTGAAGCATGTCGATGGCTTCCTCGCCACGGATCTCGCCGAGGATGATCCGGTCCGGGCGCATACGCAGGGCGTTTTTGACAAGGTCGCGCATGCCGATCTCGCCCTCCCCCTCCACGTTCGCGGGGCGGGTTTCCAGACGGACAACATGGGGCTGCTGCAGCTGAAGCTCAGCCGCGTCCTCAATGGTCAGGGTGCGTTCGCCATTGTCAATCATCCGCGAGGCGGCGTTCAAAAGCGTCGTTTTACCCGAACCCGTACCGCCGGAGATCAGAATGTTGAGACGGCACCGCGCCGCGATTTTCAGAACCGTGGCCATCTCGTGGGAGATGTTGCGCTGGCGGGCCATCGTATCGAGCGTGATCTCCTTGTCCGAAAACTTACGAATGGACATGGAGGGGCCGTCAATCGCGAGGGGCGGAATGATGATGTTGACGCGGCTGCCATCCTTGAGACGCGCGTCCACCAGCGGCGTGGATTCGTCCACGCGCCGGCCCACGTCCGTCACGATACGTGTTGCCACCTGGATCACATGGGCATCATCGCGGAAGGTCGTGTCCGTCAGGACCAGCTTGCCGCCCTTCTCCACGTAGATCTGGTTCGGCCCGTTGACCATAATATCCGTCACCGCCGGATCCGCGAGCAGTGGCTCGAGCGGGCCGAGACCGATCATGTCGTCAACGAGCAGGTGCACGATATTCCGAAGCTCGGTCGCGTTGAGCTGGATGCGCAGTTCCTGAATGACCTCCTCGACGATGCCGGAAATCTGGGCACGCAGCTGGTCAGGCGTCAAAACCGAGGCAACCGACACGTCAATGCGCTGCATCAGCAGCGGCATGACCTTCGTCTTAACCTCAATGGACCGCGCGTTCTTGTTCTCAGGTTTCGCCTGAACGGCGACATCCGCCAGGGGGTCCAGCCCGTCGTCAAAGCCCTTCTGCTTTTTGGCGTCGCTTTTGACCTCCATCGCGATCTTCTCGGCCATCAGGACGTCGACGATGTGTTTGAGGATGGTGCGCTGCTCAACAAGGCCCGGTTTTTCCGCCTCGTTCAGCACAAGCGCTTCCAGAACCTCATTGGCTTTTTCCGCAATCTGCATCTGATTGACGGTTTTGAGGCCGTCCTCGCCAAAAGCCTCGCGCACACGGGTCAGAGCGGCGGACTGAAGCAGGGAAATGCCTCCGGACGCACCCGCGCCCTGATCCAGCGGAAAATCGGCTCCGTCATCCATGGTTTGTTACTTCCTTCCGAAGGCGCGGCTCAGGAAGCCCTTCTTTTTGGACTCCTCCGGCACACCGGCCAGTTCCACGCAGAGTTTTTGCAGATCCTGAATCATCTTGTGCCGCGGCTCCGCCTGCGCGAGCGGCTCGCCCTTCAGCGTCGCCTGCGTCGTGGCCTTGGTGTCGAGCGGGAAGGAACAGCGCAGCTTGCCCTCCATCCCCGCCTCGAAATCAGCTTTCGACACGTCAGGTTTCGACGTCACCCGGTTCACAACCACATGCATCTTGGCATTGCGATTCCGGGTCTTGAGCAGCTTGATCAGACGGTTCGTATCGCGCAGCGACTGCAGCGTCAGTTCCGCCACGATCACGAGATCGTCGCAGCGGGTGAAAAGCTGCGGCTCGCGCATGACGAAGTGCCGCGGCAGGTCCAGAACCGTCATGTCAAAGTTCGTGCGCATCGTGTCCGCGATGGACAGAACCGTCGCATCGTTCATGCGAACGGTGTCGTCGAACGCCTCCTCGGTCGCCAGGATGTGCAGGCTCTTGCCGAGCTTCGCCATCGCGTTCTGAAGAAAAACCTCATCCACACGCTCGGGGTCGTCAAAAGCCTCACGCAGACCGCGCGTCGGGTCGATATCGAGCGACAGGGCGATGTTGCCCGCGTAAAGGTCCATATCGACAAGCGACGTGCGGCGGTTCAGCTTCTCCGCCATGGTCCAGGCCGTGTTGATCGCGAGCGTGGTCACACCCACGCCGCCGCGCGCGCCCAGAATGCCGATCACACGCCCCAGATGCGCAACACCGTCACTGGGTTGCTCAAGACGTACGAACACCTCACCAAGCGCATCGGCCGTGACAGGCTTCATCAGGTAATCCTTGGCACCCGACCGCATGATGGTCCGGAAATAGTCCACGTCATTGACCGATCCCAGCGCAATGACCGACGAACCAAGCCGGGCGAGTTCGCGAATGCCGCTCTCGATGTCCTCTTTGGACTCGCCCTCGATATCGACAATCATGAATTTGGGCGGCGGAGCGATCCCAAGCAGGCGCAGCGCCCCGGAAAGCCCACCCTTGCGGATATGGGTGGCCGACCATCCGCGCACCTCAATGGTTTCCTGGATGGGCTCAACACAGCTGTCATCGAGCAGATAGGCTCCAAACGGCTCCCTCGCGAGGTCGTCCTCGGAGAAATCCATCCCGGCTCCGGGCTTTCTCGCAACGTTGGCCATGCCTTATTCTCCGCCGGCAATTTCGATGGTTGTGACCCGCTCGGCCCAGTCGCGATAGGCATCCACGGCCTTGAGATCGGTCGTCACCGACGATCCGCCAAGCTCACCGGGATCGATCAGATCAGCACGTTCGTGGGCCATCGCGGCGCGGTTGGCCGCGTTGGTGCAGCCGATCAGGATCTCGCGTGTGCCGTTGCGGTCATCGGCAAAATCCACGCCCTGCCGCGGGCAGACCACGTTGAAACGGTTGTAGCGGAAGACATGTACCACCGCCGCATCCGGGCCGGGATTGAGATCACCTGGCACCGCGTTTGGCACCACCCTGATCCGGGCGCCATGTCCCTCAACAGCCACACGGGCCTGTTCGACACGACGCTCATCCAGCACCTCGGAACCGGAACCAGGTACATAGACCACAATGTCATCCCCCGCCCGCAGTTCGAGCGAGCGCATCACCGCGTCCAGGCGGGCTTTCTCGCCACGGGCAAGCGCGGCACTGCCCGGCTCAAAGTAGAGCCCCTGCTGAGCCCGCGAGGTGCCGATATTGTATTCGGCACTGTTGTAGTTGCCACCGGGGCGCAGGGGTGCCGAGCAGCCCGAAAGTCCCGTGGCGGCGACCAGAAGGGCGGGCAGGATCATGCTTTTCAAAGAGGGAAAGCCGTTCATATCATTACTCATTTTCGGCTCCATCCTTACTCGAACACAAACCCGGAAGATCCGTAGAGGCGGCGGTCGTTCATCCGGTTGCGAACCGCATCCGTCCCCGCCGCATTGCCCTGGAAACGGCCGAGCAGAATGCGCTCGAAATCGTTGGGCGGCACGTAGTTGTCGACCGGTGTCCTGATCTCACCCGGATCTGTTGGCTCGACGATGACCGGTGTCACGATGATCACGAGTTCGGTCTGCTCACGCTGGAAACCGGAGGATTTGAAAAGCGCCCCAAGGATCGGCAGGCTGCCCAGCCCCGGCACGCGGGACTCGTCCTGGGACGTGCCGTTCTGGATCAGTCCGGCAATCGCGAAACTCTGCCCGCTGGCAAGATCAACGGAGGTCTCGGCGCGGCGCGTATCCAGCGTCGGGATCGAGGAGTTGTCACCGTAGTTCAGGTCACTCACCGCCGTGGACACCTTCAGGCTGATCCGTTTGTCACTCAGCACCGTGGGCGTGAAGGCAAGGCCGATACCATAATCCTTGAACTCAATCGAATAGCCGTCATCCGTGCGGACCGAATAGGGATACTCACCCCCGGCCAGAAAACTCGCGGCTTCACCAGACCGCGCGGTCAGGTTGGGTTCCGCCAGAATGGACACCAGCCCCTCCTCCGACAGCGCGCGCAGCAGAACGTCGATGCTGAAGCTGTTGGTCGTGCGGCTGAAACCGCCGGAATAGCCGTTGGGCGGCACGGTTCCACCGCTGAAACCAATGGTCGAGCCACCCGCGCTCACATGCACGGCACTCCAGTTGATGCCAAGCTGGCGGTCCACGTTGCGGTTCACCTCGGCAATTCGCACCTGGAGGTTCACCTGGGTTGGCGAGTCAACCGCGAGATGGTTGACCACCTGGAAGTCGCTGTCCACGAAGTGTTTCGCGACCTGGATGATATCAGCAGCCTGATCGGGCGAGTCCACAGTGCCGGAGATCACCAGGGACTGATCCACGGTCGTTGCCGAAATATTCCGGTTGGGTGCGATCCTGGCAATGCCCCGCTGAAGCGCGCCCACGTTATGGGTCACACGAATGACCGCGGACATCAGGATATTGTCGTCCGCGTCCACGGCAAACAGGGTTGTTTCGCCCACGCCGACGCCGGTCAGGTAAAGCAGCCGGGGGGATTTCACCTCAATATCAGCCACTTCCGGATTGGCGACGAAAAGGCTGGAAAACTCCTCCTCCACCCGGATCAGCTGACCCGTGCCAACCACGATGGAGACATCCCTCTCTACGGCCGGTTTTACCAGCTCAAAGGCCGTGGCCGGAGCGCGGAACATGAGGGGGTTCATTACAAGCACTGACACGAGAACTGTCAGTCCAACCAGAAGTTTTTTCATCACTTGGCCTCTCATACGATCCGTGCTGGTTCGTTTCCGGCAATGGCGGCGCCCGTTTTGGGACACCCATTGGTTTTGGTCATGGCGGGTTCTGCCATCGGTATTCACTCCAGGTGGGCGCTATTTTGCGCCCCGGACGATCTGGACCTCGATCGCTCCGCCGCGGGGGAGAAGCGTCGTTACATCCGTGTCCATGGTCAGTCCGGCCTCGTTGCGTTCGGGTGGGCCGGGCTGGCTTTGGGACAGGCGCGCGTCCATGGTCACGCCGTCGCCTGGGTTCTGGCGCATGATCGGCCCCAGAAGCCCGTCGAAGCCGCCGTCGACTTCCGCAACCTCGGGCTCGCCGCCGTCCTGGACCGAGTTCAGCACCAGCGACAGGCTTCCCAGGGACGCGGCGAGCGTCACCTTTTCAGCCTGGGCCGGCGTAACCTCCAGCGTGGCAATGCGCGCGACGGGACGTTCAATCGGGTTGCCCTCCTCATCAAGGTAGGAACCGCCGGAATGAAGCCTCTGGTCCAGTGCCAGAACACGCAGGTTTTTCATCACGGTTTCGCTGGCGTGGACGCTGCGACCGGATGTACCCTCGGTCTGGAAGGAATAGGTCAGGATCATGTCGACCCGGTCCCCGGGCTGCATCAGGCCGAAAAGGCCCGCAGTCTCTGATATCTCGAAGGAAATTGCCCGTTTGCCCTTGGGCAGAACCGCTGCGAGGAAGCCCCGCTCTCCCGGCTGCACAAGTGTGGATCTGGCAATTGGGACGCCTTTGGCGAGACTCTGACGGGCCACACTGCCAAGGATCTCCGCGTCACCGTCGCCGTCCGGAACGATCATTTCCGGGCTGACGGTTTCGTTTTCAAGCTCAAGTTCGGCAAGCATTTCCCTGCCGATCAGGGTACCGGCCGGAAGGTCGAACCTCGGCACATAAACGGATGTCGTTGTAACCGGCTCCGGCACCTGGGCCACCTCAACGGGCTGCCTGGTCATCTGTTGGAAGAGGTAAAACCCGGTTCCACCCGCCGCCATAAGTGCCGCAACAATGAACAGGAGTACTCTCATATACCTCAAACCTTCTGGTGTGACGGAATCCGCCGTGCGGATCGCTGTCGTGGCTGCCTGCCCTGAATTGTTTCGGAAATTCAGCCTGCTCGACCCGGCACGCTTTGTGCCGGATCAGGCCGGTCCGCCGGCGCGGGGCCGGCGTGAAAATCGAAAGAACCTTGGGAAAGGGCCTGCCCGACGGGTAAGCCGATTACTCGTTCTTGGCTTCGCCGCCGTTGTCCTTGTTCGCGGCCGCCAGTTCACTTTCAACGTTTTTGAAAGTCTGGTCGATCTCATCGCCAAGGAATCCGGCAGTCGTGATGATTGCGACAGCGATAAGGGCTGCCAAAAGACCGTATTCAATTGCTGTTGCGCCTTCCTCGTCACGGAGGAAACGCGAAGAAAATTTCGCCAGTTTACTCATTGGAAACACTCCTGATACTTCCGATTTACTGCGTGCCTCGACACGCTGCCTGTCTACACAGACGTTTTCACTTTTCAACAAAACAGTACTTTTGTTTTGTATATATTTTTCCAATTTAACTTCCTGAGGCGTTTATAAGCGGTTAAATTTCTGAAATAACGGCAAAAAACCCCGATTTTTTGGACTGATCCGCAGCCTTTATCTCAAAATTTATATTTAGCGTTTACTGAAAATTATTCTTTGTTAAGACGCACCGTACCGGCCGGTTTGCAGTTCCTCCTTCGTTCCGCACGCTTCCCCTGCCCGTCCGCGGCGCGAATCCCGCCCGGATTCGCTTTTGTGATCGTGGCGTGGCGTGCATACTACTGTTGAATCGACGGGAATTCGTTGCCGCAGCGGCGTTTCAGCCGTGCGCGGGTCGGGAGGACAACATGGACGTTTGCATTGCGGGCTGGGCCCATTCGCGGTTTGGGCGGTCGGAGGCCGAGGGGGCGGAGGAGCTGGTGGCGGAGGTGGTGCCGGCGGCTCTGGACCATGCGGGCTGTGGGGCTGAGGAGATCGATGCGATCTATCTGGGCGCCTTCAACAACGGGTTTCAGAAGCAGGATTTTCAAGCCTCGCTGGTGGCTCTGGCGGAACCCGCGCTGCGGCATGTGCCGGCGACGCGGCTGGAAAACGCGTGTGCTACGGGATCAGCCGCGATCCATGCAGGCATCAACGCGATCCGGGCCGGTCAGGCGAAGCGGGTTCTGGTCGTAGGCGTTGAAAAGATGACGGAAATTCCGACCAAAGCCGCCGGTGAGGTGCTGCTGGGCGCGTGCTACGTGCGTGAGGAAGCGGATGTTGAGGGCGGGTTTGCCGGGGTGTTTGGGCAGGTCACGGACGCCTATTTTCAGGCCTGGGGCGACAGGAGCGCGAGCCTTGCGCGGATTGCGGCGAAGAACCACAGGAACGGGGTGAACAACCCGCTGGCGCATATGCAAAAGGACTTTGGGTTTGAGTTCTGCAATACGGTGTCGGACAAAAATCCGATTGTGGCCGGGCCGCTGAGGCGCACGGATTGCTCAATGATTTCAGATGGTTCTGCGGCTCTCGTCCTGACCACGCCGGAGATTGCGGAGGAGACGGGGCGGCCGGTGATCGGGTTCAGGTCCACCGCGCAGGTCAATGACTTTTTGCCGGTCAGCAGGCGGTCGAAGATCTCGTTTGACGGGGCGGCGCTGGCCTGGAGAAAGGCGTTGGAGGATGCGGGGGTGACGCTCGATGACCTGTCGCTGGTGGAGACCCATGACTGCTTCACGATTGCGGAGCTGATCGAGTATGAGGCCATGGGTCTGGCCGAGCCGGGACAGGGATTTCGCGTTGTGGATGAAGGACTTACGGAGATGGACGGCAGGCTGCCGGTCAACCCGTCGGGGGGGCTGAAATCCAAGGGGCACCCCATTGGGGCCACGGGTGTTTCCATGCATGTGATGGCCGCGATGCAGCTGGCCGGGGACGCGGGCGCGATGCAGGTGAAGGATGCGGAGATGGCGGGGATTTTCAACATGGGTGGGCTGTCGGTTGCCAACTATGTTTCGATCCTCGAACGGGTCCGCTGAGTGCTCTTTTGGGTGCTGAAGTGGCACAGATCTGCAGGAAAGTGGCACAGATTGTGAGTCAAATGGCACAGATTGCACGGGGTTTGCCCGAAAAGTGGTAGTTTCTGCACGGGGTTTGTAGTTTCGGGAGCGGTTTTCGCGTCCGGGAATCGCCGACCAGCCCCCTGCCCGCGCATCATGACGCGCGGTTGAGATCCCGTGACGGTGCGGACGCGGGGCGGCGGGACCCGGCAACACTTGCACGCATCCCGCGCCCTTTGGTTCAGGTCGCCGGGGTGAGTCCCGGCCGTCTTCGGATTGAGGATGGCAGGGTGATAATGGCGAGGCACCCGACCACCATGACAACGCCGAGCCAGCCCATGGCGGGCAGCCGTTCGCCCACGATCAGGACGGCGAGGACCGCGGCCACCACCGGCTCAAACAGGGTGATGACGGTGGCCGTGCTCGCCTGAACCCGGGCGAGGCCATAGCCGAAAGCGATGTAGCCCAGGAACATGGGAACGGCGGCCATGTAGAGGCCGACGGCCGCGTTGGTCCAGGAAGCCAGAAACGGACCGCCGGTGAGAAACAGAACCGGCATCAGCATCAGACCGCCGAGGCCGAATGTTGCGCCCATCGCGACAGAGGATGCCGCACCCTGCAACATCATTTTGCGAGCACTCCACGAATAGAGCGCATAGGTCAGACCGCCGATGAGGCCGAGGACCACGCCGAGCGGGACGGACTGGGCGCCGATGGTGGCGGCATGGGCTGAGTTCTCGGCCACGCAGATGAGGGCCATGCCGATCAGACCGACCAAAGCGCCGATGGACCAGCGCAGGGTCAGTCGGCGGCCCTCGAGAAGGTATTCGATCAGGGCGGAGAGCAGCGGGGCGGAACCGATGGTGATGACTGTGCCCACGGTCACTCCAGCCAGGCGCATCGAGCCGTAGAACGCGAGCGGATAAATCGCCACCGCCAGGCCGCCGGTCACGAGGAGGCGGCGCTGGTCCCAGAGGGTGACGCGGGAGCGGTAGATGCCCCGTGCGGCCAGCAGGGCCTGGGCAAGACCGCCTACTCCCATGGCGGCGGCCCCGATTGCGGCGGCGCTGACATCCGGGGCGAAGGTGGCGGCGGTGCCGGTGGTGCCCCAGACCACGGCGGAAAACAGGATGGCTATGACGCCCAGCGCGTGTGCCTGCATCATGTCAGAGACCTTCCAGCATGTTCCGGACCACGGCGCGGGCCGCGAGGAGCCGTTTGCTGTTGCCCTCCAGACCGGCCCGGGCCATGGCGCCCTCCAGCAGAAAAGCGATGTGTTCCGCGAGGGATTTCGCGCGGTCGGGATCATTGGGCAGCAGGTCGCCGAGATGCTGCGCGAGGATGCTTTCAACCTGTTCCTTGTGACGGCGGACGGCGACGCGCCCGCTATCACCGGCCTCAAGCTCGGCCGCGGCATTTAGAAGCCCGCAGCCGCGAAAGCCGCGCTCGTAAGCGAATTCGGCGTGATCCTGATAGGCGTCGAACACCGCGAGGATGCGCTCCCTGGGGTTGTTCGCCGTGGCAACCCGTTTGTCGTAGAGCCCGAGCCATTCCGCGTGGCGGGCCTCGAGATACTGGTTCACGAGATCGGCCTTGGAGGAGAAGTTGTTGTAGAGGCTTTTTTTCGCCACACCGGCGCGTTCAACGATGGCATCAATACCGGTGCCGGTGATGCCGTGGTCATAGAACAGGGACATGGCCGCCTGCATCAGACGGTCATGGGCGGATTTTCGGCGCGGTTTTTCCGATGTCGGCATGGCGGTTCCCCAAAAGTAGCCAGACCGGTATACCTATTTTGTTGGGCGTGCAAGAGGTCATTTGACACGCCCGCGCGTTGGGGCCGTCAGCCTCGTTCAAACGGGGTCAGGCGACCCTTGAGAGTTCGGGAATGTCGCGCAGGAATTTAACGGCGTCCTCCGACGCCATAGGGCGGTGATAGAGATAGCCCTGGATTTTGGTGCAGCCGATCTGGCGCAGCAGGTCGCGCTGGCCTTCGGTTTCCACGCCCTCCACCACGCAGTCGAGACGCAGGTTGTTGCAGAGATCCACGACGGTCTGGACCACGGCGTGGGATTTGCGGCTCTGCTCAATCTGCATCACGAAGCTGCGGTCAATTTTTAGCCGGTCGAGCGGCAGGGCCTGGACGTAGCTGAGGCTGGAATAGCCGACGCCGAAATCATCCAGCGCGATCCGGACACCGAGACTTTTGAGCAGCAGAAGCGTTTCGCTGGCGCGCTCCAGGTCGTGAACCACGGCGGATTCCGTGACCTCGAACATCAGACGTTCGGTCGGGAAACCGGAGGCTTTCACAATGTCCATCAGCTGAAGGATGTGGTTGCGGTAGCCGATATCCCTGGCCGAGAGGTTGAAGGACACGGTCAGATTGCCGGGCCAGTCCTTTGCCGCCTCAAGGGTTTTGGCGAGCATGATACGGGTCAGACGGTTGATGAGCCCGGTCTGCTCGGCGGCGGAGATAAACTCGCCGGGCGGGACGCGACCGAGCACCGGGCTGTTCCAGCGCGCGAGCGCCTCCGCCCCGCATGGCACGCCGCTCCAGGCGTCGACAATGAACTGGAAATGGACGGCCAGTTCCTCCTCCAGATCTGCGACCTGAAGCTCGCGCCGGATGCGGTTGGAGCGGTCGATGCTGGACCGGTGTTCGGGGCTGAAGACGGTTGTGGTGCCGCGGGCGGTGTCCTTGGCGGAGTAAAGCGCGAAGTCTGCGTATTCAAAGAGCTGTTCAGCCGTGGAGGCCGCATCGGGGTATTTCGCAAAACCAATCGAACCGCCAATCGTGGCGGTGAAATCCTCAAGCTCAAACGGTGCCCGCAGCGTGTTGCAGTACCGGTCACCGAGGGCTTTTAGCGCGCCGCTGCCGTGATCTCCGGGGATGATAAGGCCGAACTCGTCACCACCGAGGCGTGCGACAAACACCCTCCGTTCCACCTGGGCGATGCGTTCGCCCACGGCCCGGAGCAGGCGGTCACCGGCGACATGGCCGTAGATGTCGTTGATCGGTTTGAAGCCGTCGAGGTCAATGGTCCCCACCGCAAAGGCCACGTTTTCGGCCTCGCCTTCCGAGATGCGGCGGTCGAGTTCGGCCATGAAGCTGCGGCGGTTTGGCAGCCCGGTCAGGGCGTCGAGATTGGCCAGCCGCTCGTTGCGGTCGCTGAGTTCGCGCGACGCCTCCGCCGCGGCCTTCAGCGCGTCCTGGTTGGCGATCAGCTCCACGAAGGAACTGGAATAGCGCGAGAGCACAAACAGAACCGCCACGGTGACGATCAGCAGGTTGATGGCGACAACGATATAGGTCGTCTGGCCCGTCATGAGCAGATACGGCACCGTCAGGCCGACGACGGCCACGGTGAGAAGCAGGGCCGCCGCGCGCAGGTGCATGAGACAGACCAGAATACCCATGCAGGTCACGCCGATGAAAAACACCGCCTGCCCCTTGGTATAGGCGTCGCCGTATTTGAACAGAGACAGCGCCCGGCCGGCAAAGACAGCGCCGAGCACGCCCGCGAGAACCATTGTCGCGCGAAGCTGTTTGCGGGCGATTTCGCCGCTGATCTCCCGTTGCCCGAAGCGCCAGTGGTTGATCGTACGGTAAATGGACAGGGCCACGAGTGCGGCGGGTATGTAGATGCTCAGATGGTCGGGGGCGATGTCCTGGTGCAGCCAGGCGAGGGCGATCGAGTTCACGATGACCATCGCGTACATCATCGGGATCTGGCGCGAGAACGTGCGGGCCTGGGCAATCACCAGACTGGGATTGTCCTTCGGCACGGAAAATACCGATGCAAGTCTACCAAGAAACACTGACCCCAGGCCCCCCGCCCGCAAACCTACAGTGATGAAAAATACCGGGGGAGGACTAGCGGATCGGAATTAATGGTACGTAATTGCGCGGGGCTTTTATGGGGACAAGTTTATTTAAGTGCGTGGGTCCCCGCAGTTGAGTGGCTGGATCCACGCGGCAATTTGTTTCCCGCCCGGCGGTGGTGCCGGGCGGGAGGGTTGGGGGTGGCCCCTACTCTTTTGGGATGAGGCGGAGGCCCAGCTCGCGGAGCTGTTCGTTGGTGGCCTCGGAGGGGGCCTGCATCATGAGGTCTTCGGCGCGCTGGTTCATGGGGAACATGATGACCTCGCGGATGTTTTCGGCGTCCGCGAGCAGCATGACCATGCGGTCGACGCCCGGCGCGATGCCGGCGTGCGGGGGGGCGCCGAATTTGAAGGCGGAGAGCATGCCGCCGAAGTTTTCATCGACGAATTCGCGGCTGTGGCCGACCACCTCGAAGGCCTTGTACATGATCTCAGGCTTGTGATTTCGCACGGCGCCGGAGGACAGCTCGATGCCGTTGCAGACGATGTCGTACTGGTAGCCCAGAATATCCAGCGGGTCCTGGGTTTCGAGGGCTTCCAAGCCGCCCTGGGGCATGGAGAACGGGTTGTGGCTGAAATCGAGCGCGCCGGTTTCCTCGTCCTTCTCGTACATGGGGAAGTCGACGATCCAGCAGAACTCGAAGGTGTCGGTTTTGGAGATGCCGAGTTCCTGGCCGATATGGACGCGGGCCTTGCCGGCCACCGCCTCGAACTCGTGGGGTTTGCCCGCGAGGAAGAAGGCGGCGTCGCCTGCGCCAAGGCCAAGCTGCTGACGGATCGCTTCGGTGCGCTCGGGGCCGATGTTTTTGGCCAGCGGGCCTGCGGCTTCCATGCCGCCATCGGCCTCGCGCCAGAAGATGTAGCCCATGCCCGGCAGGCCTTCGCCCTGCGCGAAGGAATTCATGCGGTCGCAGAATTTGCGGGAGCCGCCGCCGGGGGCGGGAATGGCGCGCACTTCAGTGCCTTCCTTCTCCAGAAGGCTTGCGAAGATCTTGAAGCCGGAGCCCGCGAAGTGCTCGGAGACGATCTGCATCTTGATCGGGTTGCGCAGGTCGGGCTTGTCGGAGCCGTACCAGAGCATGGAATCACGGTAGGCGATGCGCGGGAAGTCCTGCGTCACCGGGCGGCCCTTGCCGTATTTCTCGAAGACGCCACGCATGACCGGTTCGATCACCTGGAAGACGTCCTCCTGGGTGGCAAAGCTCATTTCCATGTCGAGCTGGTAGAACTCACCGGGGGAGCGGTCGGCGCGGGGGTCCTCGTCGCGGAAGCAGGGGGCGATCTGGAAGTAGCGGTCGAAACCGGCGACCATGATCAGCTGTTTGAACTGCTGCGGGGCCTGGGGCAGCGCGTAGAACTTGCCGGGGTGCAGACGCGACGGCACGAGGAAGTCGCGGGCGCCCTCTGGCGAGGAGGCCGTCAGGATCGGGGTCTGGTATTCGGTGAAGCCCTGCCCCACCATTTCCTCGCGCAGGGTCGAGATGACTTTCGAGCGCAGAACGATGTTCTCGTGCAGGCTCTCGCGGCGCAGGTCGAGGAAGCGGTATTTGAGGCGGGTTTCCTCGGGGTATTCCACGTCGCCAAACACCGGCAGGGGCAGTTCCTCGGCCGCGCCCAGCACTTCCATGTCGCGGATGAACACCTCGATCTCACCGGTGGGGATTTTGGGGTTCACCAGTTCCGGGGCGCGGGCCTTTACGGTGCCGTCGATGCGGATCACCCATTCGGCGCGGACTTTTTCGATCTCGGAGAAGGCCGGGCTGTCGGCGTCGGCGAGAACCTGGGTGACACCGTAATGGTCCCGCAGGTCGATAAAGAGCACGCCACCATGGTCGCGGACCCGGTTTACCCAGCCGGACAGGCGGATGTTTTCGCCAACATTGGCGGCGGTCAGGTCGGCGCATGTGTGCGTGCGATAGGCGTGCATGAAAGGATCATCCCTGGAAAAAAGCGCAACTTTAGCGTGGGGACTTATAACGAGGCATGGGGGTGGCGCAAGACCGGCGGGGAAAGGCGCATTATCGGGGTTTCGGCAGGTTAGACGGATGACCTGTCACGATGGTCAGGCGTGGACTAAAATTGGAACGTTCTTAGTACTGTCTGCCGTATTCACGCAATGTTTATCATGTAAACAATTGAAAGGTTTACATCCGACATGTGTATTAGCGTTAATGCAATTGATCTCAATCAAATAACTGATCACAATACGAAATTTAATACTATCGGTACTTTGGTATGCTATATGTGAAGCATTGATGACGGGAGGAAAACGCATCGTGATTCGATAGAGGCATATGGAAAAGATGCAACGGATCCGCTTCCCGTTTGGCTGACCCTTCCCCGCAGAGGAAGAGAAAGTACAAACTGATGAGCGAACCAATGACCAAACCGGCCAAACGCGGCTGGACCCTGAGGCAACAGGGCAAACGCAGGGATATTCTCGACGCGGCGATCGAACTGTTTTGCGAGATGGGCTACCAGGGCATGAGTATCGACGCCCTTGTGGAGCGCGTGGGCGGATCGAAAAGCACCATATACAGTTACTTCGGGGACAAGGAGGGCCTGTACCGGGCCGCCGTGACCCGGTTTTCGGAACTGGCGCTTGAGAAGAATGAGCAGGCCCTGCGGGACATCACCTGCATGGATGATGACAGCGGTTCCGTGGAAGCGACGCTGACGGAGTTTCTGGAAGGGCTTTTGCGGGCGACGACGACGCCGGAATTCAGCAGGTTCAACGTGCTTTGTGCCTCGTCACAGTCGTCCTTTCCGAATCTGGGCATGGATTTCTTCGAAAACGGTCCCGGCCGGTCCCAGTCCCGGATCGCCAAATACCTTGCGGGCGCTGACAAACGCGGGGTTCTGAAGGTCAGTGATCCGGACATGGCGGCAGCGGCGCTGATCGGAGCGGTCCGGGCCAATCATCTTTGGGCGCGGCTGTTCCGGCCGGACATGCCCGCGATGTCCGAGCAGGAAATCCGCAAACATGTGGCCTACTGCATTCGCATGTTCATGGCGGCGCACGCCGCCTGAAAACCGGCCCTTCGCAACATGGTGAGAGTGGTTTGGCCGCGGGGGCTGTTTGAGCCCTTGCGCAGCGTCGTGCGCTGACTATAACCACGGCAATTTGCTAACCAGCACTCCATCCTAAACCCGGACCGGATCTCTCGGTTTCGGACAGTTCACTGCGGGGCCACATGCCAAAAAGAACCGACATCAACTCGATCCTGATCATCGGAGCCGGGCCCATTGTCATCGGACAGGCCTGCGAGTTTGACTATTCCGGCGCCCAGGCCTGCAAGGCGCTGCGCGAGGAGGGATACCGGGTGATTCTGGTTAACTCCAACCCGGCCACGATCATGACGGATCCGGGCATGGCGGACGCGACCTATGTGGAGCCGATCACGCCCGAGGTGGTGGCCAAGGTCATTGAGAAGGAGCGGCCCGATGCGCTGCTGCCGACCATGGGGGGACAGACGGGTCTGAACACCGCTTTGGCGCTGGCGGACATGGGTGTGCTGGAGAAATTCAATGTCGAGCTGATCGGGGCGAAGCGGGAAGCCATTGAAATGGCCGAGGACCGCGCGCTGTTCAGGGATGCGATGGACCGGATCGGGCTGGAAAACCCGCGGGCTACGATTGCGGAATCGATGGAGGACGCGATTGCGGCGATTGACCATGTGGGTCTGCCCGCAATTATTCGTCCCGCGTTTACGCTTGGCGGTACGGGCGGTGGTGTGGCCTATAACCGCGAGGATTACATGCGGATCTGCGCCACGGGGCTCGATGCCTCGCCGGTGAACCAGATCCTGATCGACGAGAGCCTGCTGGGCTGGAAAGAGTATGAGATGGAGGTGGTTCGCGACCGGGCGGACAACTGCATCATCATCTGTTCCATCGAGAACGTGGACCCGATGGGCGTTCACACCGGTGACAGTATTACCGTGGCCCCTGCCCTGACGCTGACCGACAAGGAGTACCAGATGATGCGCAACGCATCCATTGCGGTGCTGCGCGAGATCGGTGTGGAAACGGGCGGGTCGAACGTGCAGTTCGCGGTGCATCCCGAAACGGGCCGTCTGATCGTGATTGAGATGAACCCGCGTGTGTCACGGTCCTCGGCGCTGGCGTCCAAGGCGACAGGGTTCCCGATTGCGAAGATCGCGGCGAAGCTGGCCGTGGGCTATACGCTCGATGAGTTGGACAATGACATCACCCAGGTGACGCCCGCGAGCTTTGAGCCGACGATTGACTATGTCGTGACGAAAATTCCGCGTTTTGCGTTTGAGAAGTTCCCGGGTTCCGAGCCCCTGCTGACCACCGCGATGAAGTCGGTCGGTGAGGCGATGGCCATCGGGCGGTCGTTCCATGAGAGCGTGCAGAAGGCGCTGTGCTCGTTGGAGACCGGGCTGACCGGGTTTGACGAGATTGAGATTGAGGGCGCCGATGGCGACGATGTGAAGGCCGCCGTCATCAATGCGCTGTCGCATCAGACGCCGGACCGGATGCGGCTGACCGCCCAGGCGATGCGCCACGGACTGACCGATGACGAAATCCATGCGGTGACGAAGTTCGATCCGTGGTTCCTGGCGCGCATTCGTGAGATCGTGGATATGGAGGAGGTCGTTCGGAAAAACGGCCTGCCCGATGATCCCGAAGCGATGCGCCGTCTGAAGATGTATGGCTTCTCCGACGCGCGGCTGGCGACGCTGACGGCGCGCAATGAGATGAACGTGCGTGCTGAGCGGCAGAGGCTGGGTGTGACGCCGGTGTTCAAGCGGATTGACACCTGTGCCGCCGAGTTTGAGGCGCAGACACCGTATATGTACTCGACATACGAGCAGTACGCGATGGCGCTGAGCGAGTGTGAGGCCCGGCCCTCGGAGCGGGAAAAGGTTGTCATTCTGGGCGGCGGTCCGAACCGGATCGGTCAGGGCATCGAGTTCGACTACTGCTGCTGTCACGCATGTTTTGCGCTGTCCGATGCCGGGTACGAGACCATTATGGTCAACTGCAACCCGGAGACGGTGTCGACGGACTATGACACGTCGGACCGGCTGTATTTCGAGCCGCTGTCGCTTGAGAACGTGCTGAACATCCTGGATGTGGAACGGCAGAAGGGAACGCTGAAGGGCGTGATCGTGCAGTTCGGCGGGCAGACGCCGCTGAAGCTGGCCAATGCGCTGGACGAGGCGGGCATTCCCATTCTGGGCACCTCGCCCGATGCGATTGATCTGGCCGAGGACCGGGAGCGGTTCCAGCAGCTTTTGCACAAGCTGGGGCTGAAGCAGCCCGCGAACGGTCTTGCGCGGTCGGTTGAGGAAGCCGAGGCCGTGGCCTCCGAAATTGGATTTCCGCTGGTTGTGCGTCCGTCCTTCGTGCTCGGTGGCCGGGGTATGGAGATCGTGCGCGATGATGCGGGTCTGCGCCGATATGTGGGCGAGGCCGTGGATCTGTTTGGCGACAATCCGATCCTGCTCGACAGCTATCTGGTCGGTGCGGTTGAGGTCGATGTGGATGCGATCAGCGACGGCACGGATGTGCATATCGCGGGCGTGATGGAGCATATTGAGGAAGCGGGCGTGCATTCCGGTGACAGTGCCTGTGCCCTGCCGCCCTACTCGCTCGACGATGCGGTGGTTGAGGAGTTGATGGCGCAGGCGAAGGCGCTGGCCATTGGGCTCAATGTTGTCGGTCTGATGAACGTGCAGTTTGCGATCAAGGACGGGGAGATCTTCGTTCTGGAGGTCAACCCGCGTGCCTCGCGGACCGTGCCGTTCGTGGCGAAGGCCGTGGGCTCGCCCATTGCCGGAATTGCGTCACGTGTGATGGCCGGTGAGAAACTGTCGAATTTTGAGCTGAAGAGTCCGAAGACGAAGCATGTGGCGGTGAAGGAGGCGGTTTTGCCCTTTAACCGGTTCCCGGGCGTTGACACCATTCTTGGGCCGGAAATGCGCTCGACCGGTGAGGTCATGGGTGTGGACCGCAGCTTTGACCGGGCGTTTTTGAAAGCGCTGATCGGGGCCGGAACCACCCTGCCCGACAAGGGTCGTGTGTTCCTCTCGGTCAAGGACAGCGACAAGAACGCCCTGACGCTTGAGGCTGCGCGGGTGGTCAGTGAGTTGGGCTTCGAGATTGTGGCGACCGGTGGCACGCTGGATTACCTGTCGGCCAATGGCATTGATGCGAAGAAGGTGAACAAGGTCTATGAGGGGCGTCCGCATATTGTGGACCAGATCAAGGATGGTGGCATTCAGGTTGTGTTCAACACGACCGAGGGGGCGCAGTCGGTGGCGGACAGCCGGGAGATCCGGTCGCTCGCCCTGTCGATGAAGATCCCCTATTTCACCACCGCCGCCGGGTCACGGGCCGCGGCACTCGCCATGCGCAACCGTCTTGAGGGCGCGCTTGAGGTGGCTCCGATCCAGGGGTTCTGATTTTTCGGCGGTTTGAGCGGCTTCCTGCGGGCCGGTGAATGCCGGAGGGCATCGCAGACTTCGGGTGGCGCTGTAGCGCCTCCCTGGGGGGAAGTCGGCGCTGCCCGGCGTTACCGCCGGGCGGGACGGTTGAACTGGTAGATGCCAGACTGTGCCGTCGACGTGTTTGGCGCCTTAGCGTGGCGGATTTCCCTCCGCGTCCTGCCTCGGGTTTTGGAAAAAAATCTGCCCTGTATTTCGGCAATTGCCCGGTCGGGGACCGAAACGCGGCAGATGACAATCAGGTTACTTTGACAGGCGCGGGGTTCGGGGTAACGTTTCAGGCGGACGCAATGAAGAGGGTCGCCTATGGGACGTTTGCTTGGGTCGTTGACTGCCGTTTTGACGCTGGCCCTGGGACCGGCGCTGGCTCAGGAGGTGGTGGAGCGCAAACCCTCGCATTGCCGGGCCTATGTGGAGAACGTGCCGGGATTTCAGGTGATCCGGGCGGCGGCGGCGCTGGAGCCGCAGACGGTCGATTACAAAAGTCAGGTG
This sequence comes from Amaricoccus tamworthensis, assembly GCF_049800875.1. Classification (NCBI taxonomy): domain Bacteria; kingdom Pseudomonadati; phylum Pseudomonadota; class Alphaproteobacteria; order Rhodobacterales; family Paracoccaceae; genus Amaricoccus; species Amaricoccus tamworthensis. The sequence continues at coordinate 482,921 of NZ_JBNAFV010000001.1, forward strand.
CCGGACGAGCATGTGCGGCTGAACTATATCGATCATTCCATGTTCCTGATCCAGACGCGCGGCGGGCTGTCGGTGGTCACGGATTACAACGGCTATATTGGGCCGGATGACGTGGTGCCGGATGTGGTGACCATGAACCACGCCCACGGCTCGCACTGGACCGCCAGCCCTGACACGCGCATCCCGAACGTCCTGCCGGGCTGGAGCCAGGACGGGGAGAACGCGGTGCATCACCATCTTGATTTGGGCGAAATGCTGATCCGCAACGTGCCCACGGATATCCGCAGTGCCTATGGCGGGGTTGAGGCCCATGGCAACTCGATTTTCGTCTTCGAGGCCGAGGGGCTGTGCATCGGGCATCTGGGGCATCTGCATCACACGCCGACGCCGGAACAGTATGCCGCGATCGGGCGGCTCGATGTGGTGATGGCGCCGGTGGACGGGGGGCTGACACTGCCCCTGCCGGAGATGATTGCGCTGCTGAAGCATGTGCGCTCGGCGGTGGTGATCCCCATGCACTGGTTCTCAACCGGGTCGCTGGACCGGTTTTTGGTGGGGATGCAGGATCAGTTCGAGATTGATGTGCGTGATGAGCCGTTCATTGAAGTATCCCTGAGGGATTTGCCGCGCACGCCCACCGTGGTCGCTCTGCCACCGCGGTTTCTGGGGATGGAGGGGCGCTGAGCCGGTAACACCGCCGGGCTGGCGCGAAAAATTGCACCGGAACAACACCATGGGCGGTGGATTGCCGCACGTGCTGATCTGATATTGCGTTGCACCGCGCCGCTGCCCAGAATGGCCGGGTGACGGCGGGGGAATGATTCAGCCAAATTGAAGGGCTGTATAGGGTCCCTGCGCCATGTGCCGGTCTGACAGCCGGATGGAGTGGGAAGGTGTTAGGGACGTGGAACCAGGACGGATCGGATCATTTGGCCTGCGCTTTTATCTGACGCTTTCCAACCGTGCGGGCAGCCTTGGACGGTATCTGCTCAGAAAGCGGCTGAAGGAAGGCCGGGAGGATCCGGACCGGTTCCTGGAACGCATGGGCCAGCCGGGCATGCTGCGCCCCGAAGGACCGATAATCTGGTTTCATGCGGCGAGTGTGGGGGAATCCGTGTCGCTGCTGGAGTTGTTTCGCAGGCTTGGGGAGTCGCGGCCGGACGTGACCTGTCTGGTGACCTCGGGCACCGTGACCTCGGCGGAACTGCTCGAGGAGCGGATGCCGAAGAACTGCATCCATCAGTTTGTGCCCCTGGATGTACTGCCGTGGATGCGGCGGTTTTTGGAGCACTGGAAGCCGGACCTGGCGGTATGGACCGAAAGCGAGATCTGGCCCGGGACGCTCTATGAGGTTCACCGCCGGGACATTCCGATGCTGCTGATCAATGCGCGCATATCGGAGAAAACCTACCGGCGCTGGTCGGGCATGAAGGGCATGGCGCGGTCGCTGCTGCGGCGGTTTGACGAGATCCTGGCGCAGGACCGGCTGGCGCGGGAACAGTTGATTTCGCTTGGTGCCGATCCGGAGCGGATTTCGGTCTCGGGCACACTGAAGGAGGGGGCCGCCCCCCTGCCCGGCAATGAGGATGTGCGGCGGCAGATTTCCATGGATCTGGTGGGGCGGCAGATCTGGCTGGCGGCCTCGACCCATGAGGGCGAGGAGGAGGTGGTTCTGGCCGCGCATGTGGCGGTGCACCGGAGTTTCCCGAAGCTGGCCCTGATCCTCGTGCCGCGCCACCCGAACCGGGGCGATGCGGTGGCGGAGCTGGCGCGGAGCAAGGGGCTGCGGGTGGCGCAGCGCTCAAGGGATGAGCCGATTGATGGCGATGTGGATGTCTATCTGGCCGATACGCTGGGCGAGATGGGCATCTGGTACCGGATTGCGCCGGTCAGCTTTGTGGGCGGATCGCTCATTAATATTGGTGGGCACAACCCGTTTGAGCCGGCGCTGCTTGGCAGCGCGGTGATCCACGGGCCGCATGTGCGGAATTTTGTCGATGCCTATGAAAAGCTGACGGACGCGGGTGCGGCGGTGGAGGTCACCGATGAGGAGGAGCTGGTCTCGGCTCTGGCGGACACCTTGCATCCCGACCGGGCGGCGGAGATGGCGGCGGCGGCCTGGGAGACCTGCAGCGACGGGGCGGAGGTGACGGAGACGGTCATGGCCGCGATTACGTCCCGGCTCGACGCCGGTCCGGAGTGATGCAAGCCCCGCGTTTCTGGTTGCGGCCGCCGGAGCGGCCTGGGCTTGCCGCGTGGGTGTTGACGCCACTGTCGTGGATTTACCGCTGGCTGACGGCACGGCGGATTGCGAGGGCGGAGCCGCTGGACCTTGGCATCCCGGTGATCTGTGTCGGGAACCTGACCGCCGGTGGCACGGGCAAGACGCCCACGGTGATTGCGCTTGTGGAGCGGCTGGTGGCGCGGAGCGTGGCGGTGCATGTGGTCTCGCGCGGGCATGGCGGCAGTCTGACCGGGCCGGTGCGGGTCGATGAGATGCGGCACACGGCGGCGGAGGTGGGGGATGAGCCGCTGCTGATCTCGCCCTTTGCGCCGGTGTGGATCGCACGCGACCGGGCGGCGGCGGGACGGGCCGCGCGGGACGCGGGCGCGCAGGTGATCGTGATGGATGACGGGCATCAGAACCCGTCGCTTTCCAAGGATCTGTCGATTGTTGTGGTGGATGCGGCGACCGGGTTTGGCAACGGGCGGGTCATTCCGGCCGGGCCACTGCGCGAACCTGTGGATGTGGGTCTGGCGCGGGCGGATCTGGTGCTGGCGATTGGCGATGCGGCGTCGCGGGCCGGTTTTGCCCATGCCTGGGGGTCGCGGGTGACGGTGCCGGTACTGGGCGGCGAGTTGCGGCCTTTGCAGACCGGGATGGACTGGGAGGGGCAGCGGGTGCTGGCCTTTGCCGGGATCGGGCGGCCGGAGAAGTTTTTCGCCACGCTGGACGGGCTTGGCGCGCATATCGTGAGCCGCCACGGTTTTGCGGATCACGCGCCCTATGACGGGCGTATTCTGGCGCGGCTGGAGCGGGAGGCGCAGCAGCTGGGGGCGCAACTCGTGACCACCGAGAAGGACGCGGCGCGTCTGCCGAAGGAGTTCCGGCCGAAGGTTCTGGCCCTGCCGGTGCGGCTGGGGTTTGTGGATGAGGGTGTTTTGGAAGCGGCGCTGGGGCGGATTTTGGGGGATGTGGGCTGAGAGGTTTGGGCCTCAGCCAACCCCAAAGTCTGGGAAATTTCGCTGACAGTTCAACTGTTTCGCCCGGCGGAGACGCCGGGCAGCGCCGACCTCCCCCATGGGCTATGAGATTCACACTTCTCCACCCACTGGCCTGACCCGAGGCACGATGCGCCATGATCGACTTTGGGAGGGCTTCGCCCCGGTTATTTCAGCGCTGGTCGCGTAAAATGGCGAAACCATTGAGCGGTTGCCGACGTCGTGGATGCCCTCCCGGGGGGAAAGTCGGGCATGGCGTGTCGTGCCGACACGCCGGAAGGGTTGCGGGACCTTTGTCCAGGGCCCGGCCGGGCTTGGAAAAAAGCGGAAGCCTTTTTTACCCCTCCAGTTCCTCATTGAGCCGTGCCTCGAAATCGGCGTAGCTCATGTTGGAGGCTTTTTCGCCGTTGATGATGAAGGACGGGGTGCCGGTGACCTGGTCGGCTTCCATGTTTTTCTGGAACTCGGCCACGAGGGCTTCCATGAATTCGCGGTCCTGCATGCATTCGCGCATCTGGTCGTCGGTGAGACCGGCCTGGCGGCCGATGCCGAAGAGGTTCTGCGTAACCTCGGCTTTCGCGCCCTCCTCGTCCGATGCCGTGGATCTGGTCCAGTCGGACTGGGTTTTGAAAATGAGGTCCACGATACCGAAATACCGGTCCTCGGGGGCGCAGCGGGCGACAACACCGGCCCAGAGGCCATAGAGGTCGAAATACACTTCGCGGAAGATGAAATGCACCTTGCCCGTGTCGATGAAATTCTCGCGCAGCTGCGGCATGACATCCCGGTGGAAGGTGGCGCAGTGCGGACAGGTGAAGGAGGCGTATTCAACGACGGTGATGGGGGCGTCGGGATCGCCCATGGTCATTTCCCGCACCTCGCGCACCGGGGCGTCATCGGACTGGGCGAGTGCTGCGCCCGGGAAAAGGGCCGCGGCCGCGGCCGCGGTGAGTGCAAGGGTTTCGCGGCGGGTCAGTTCAATGGGCATGATTTGTAAAATTCCGTCTGTTTTCCGTCGGGTCAGTTGCTGCGGGATAACACATTCCTTGTCAATGTCAGCAGCGCCTCCCGCAGATCGCCATCACTTATACTTGAGAGGGTTTCGTCGAAATCATTGGGAATTTCCACGTCCGGGACGGGTTTTGGCCCGTCGGTTTCGGGCTTCGGCATGTGTGCCAGATCGGCGGCGGTGGCGTGGACGAGCTGGATGCGGCCAACGGTGTTGGAGCCCAGAGAGGTGTTCACGCGTTCGCGGATGGTCGGCACCATCATCTGGATCTGCGGGGCCATGGCGCCCACGACCGCGAGGCGCAAAATGCCGCCGGCGGGGCCGCGCGTAAGCGTAAGCTGTACGGGAACACAGATGGCCGCGATCTCGGCGCCCACGATCTCAGGCCAGCTGACGCGGAGTTTTTCGGTGACAAAGGCGCGTTTGGCGGCATTGGTGCGCATTTGCGACCCAATGAGGCCGCCGGCGGCGAGGAAGCCGCGGGACTGACGACGCCAGCCGCTGTTGCGCTTGTAATTTCCTGTGGGTTTGGCCATGCAGGGTGCCTCCGGAACTGCCGCGCAGACTAGACTTTCGATGGCGAAATGTCAGGGCCAAACAGGAGCCAGATGGCAAATATTTCCTCCCCCAGCGCCGATGCGATCCTGACATGGTATGACCGCAACGCCCGCGATCTGCCGTGGCGGGTGCCGCCCCATGACAGCCGCGCGGGCGTTTTGCCGGACCCGTATCACGTCTGGCTGTCGGAGGTGATGCTGCAGCAGACGACCGTGGCGGCGGTGACGCGGTATTTCCTGGATTTCACCGGTCGCTGGCCGCGGGTGCAGGACCTGGCGGCTGCGGAGGATGAGGCCGTGATGGGGGCCTGGGCGGGGCTGGGGTATTATGCGCGGGCGCGGAACCTGCTGAAATGCGCAAGGATTGTCAGCCGGGACCTGGACGGGCGGTTTCCGGACACGGAAGCGGAGCTTCTGAAGCTGCCGGGGATCGGTCCCTACACGGCGGCGGCGATTGCGGCGATTGCCTTTGGGCGGCAGGCGGTGGTGCTCGACGGCAACATTGAGCGGGTCATGGCGCGGGTCTTCCGGGTGGAGGCACCCCTGCCCGGCTCGAAGGAGGAGTTGCGCGGGCTGGCGCGGGGGCTGACCCCGGTTGAGCGTGCGGGGGATTATGCGCAGGCGGTGATGGATCTGGGGGCCACGATCTGCACGCCGCGCAGTCCGGCCTGTGGCATCTGCCCGTGGATGGAGAGCTGCGAAGGGCGGCTGGCCGGTGTGGCGGAGACCCTGCCCCGCAAATCGCCCAAGGCGGTGAAGCCGGTGCGGTTCGGGGTCGCGTATCTGGGCATTGGGCCGGAGGGTGCGGTGGCGCTGGAGACACGGCCGGAGAGCGGGCTTTTGGGCGGGATGCTGGGCCTGCCGGGAACGGAATGGCGCGAGGATGTGCCGGAGGATGTGCATCCGTTGGAGGCGGATTGGCGGGAGGTGCCGGGCGAGGTGCGGCACACATTCACGCATTTTCATTTGCGGCTGAAGGTTTTGGTCGGGCGGTTGGACGCCCTGCCCGGCGACCGGCTGCGGTTTTATCCCGGCGATGATGACCTGCCGGAGCGGCTGCCGACGGTGATGCGCAAGGCGCTGCGGCTGGGGTTGTCGGCGGTGGAGGACGGCTTCGTCGAACGGGCCTGACGAGAATCGGGTCTGGGGCGGGATACCGATCGCGGTGCCAAATTTGTGGGCATGGGATGCGGTTTCTCACGCGCGGAAAGCGTTGAAAATTTGCCCGCTGCATATTGATTTTGCAGAGCGGTCGGGATTGGCCCGTTCCGGGGGCGGGATTATTGACGGGGCTCACGCTTCAAAATTAGCCTGAAAAATGGTACGGTGATTTTGGCCGCACAGGTCGCGGCCGCTTCCAGGGGGGAGGTCGAAACATGAAGAATGAAGTCGCGGGTTGGTTTTCCGGACTGACGAACAAGCAGCGTGAGATTGCCGCTGATCTGAGGCACCTGGTGCTGACGAAGGGTCAGGGCATGCGCGAGGATTTCAGGTGGAACCAGCCCTGTTATTACCACGGAAATTCGATGGTCTGCTGTCTGCAGAAATCGAAACGCCATGTGGCGCTCGGGTTTGGCAAGGGTGCGGAGCTTGGCGATCCGGAGGGGCTGCTTGAGGGTGACGGGAGCCGGATGCGGTATGTCAAGGTGCCTCTTGGCAAGCGCCCCAACGGCGTGGCGGTGGGGCGGCTGGTGAGCCGGGCCCTGGAACTGGACAACCAGGACTGAGCACGCGGGTCAGGCGGCGGTGAGGATCAGCGGTTCAATGCCGCGAATGCCGGTGAAGCCGAGCGTATTTGGCGGCGGCGCGGCGAAGCGCAGGCCGGGCCAGCGGCTGGTCACGGCGATCAGAAGTTCCTCCATTTCCGCGCGGGCCAGGTGCTCACCGAGACAGCGGTGGGCACCGAGGCCGAAATTCAGCGATAGTTTTGGCTGGTCGGTGCGCTGGATGTCGAAGCGGTCGGGCGCGTCATAGACCGCCGGATCCCGCTGGGCGGAGAGGATGGAAAGCGCGACGAAGGTGCCGGATGGAAGGGGGATGCCGCCGATTTCCATTGGGTCGACAACTACGCGACCGATGGAGCCCACCGGAGGTTCGAACCGCAGGGATTCGAGCACGGCACCTTTTGCGAGACCTGGGTTGGCGCAAAGGGCATCCCACTGGGACGGGTGCTGCAGGAGCAATGACAGGGTGGAAGTGACGCCGAAGCGGGTGGTGTCGCTGCCAGCGAGGATGAGCGTCACGATCTGGATGACGGTTTCGGCATCGGTCAGGTCAGGGTCCTCGCCTGCCCGCGCGATGTAGTCGGTCAGGAAATCGTCGCGGGGCCTGGCGCGGCGGTCCTCCAGAAGGTTTTGCACGTAGAGCGTGAGATCGTGGGCGGCTGCTTCGATATTTGGGAAGTCCGCTTCACGAAAGGCGGTAAGCCCACGGGACATGACCTGAACCCGTTCGGAAAACCAAGGGGCGTCGTCCGGCGGGGCGCCGAGAATTTCACCAATCAGGCGGGAGGGCAGCGGTGCTGCGACCTGTTGCAGGAAGTCGAATTGCGGTTCGTCGTCGAGCCCCTGAAGGATTTCGGTGACAAGTGCACGAATGCGGGGGCGCCATGCCTCGATCAGGCTGGGGAAGAAGGATTTGGCCGCCGGGCGTCGTCTGCGGCTGTGAAATGGCGGATTGGACTGAAGCATGGAGGCCGCGAAGAAGCCGTAGAGGTCGCCATTTGTGATGCCGCGCATGGTCAGGGGTTCGGTCTCCATCTGACGGGTGCGGGCGTCGGTCATGAGGGTGCAGACATCGGCATGGCGCGTTGCCAGCGGCAGGTCTCCACCAAGGTTGATGAGGGCCGTGCGGGCGCGGTATTTGGCGAAACCGGCATGGGGGTCGGGGCGAAAATCCGCGACCTCGGCATCCAATATTCCGGCCTGCGGCTGTGCGGTCGTGGGCATGTGCGCTGTCCTCAAAGCCCCGGAAGATGTTGGGTAGCACGGTGAGCATAGCACGGATTGGGCCGCGCGTCGCCCTGTGGTCGCCCTGGCGTGTGTGTCCCCGCCCCTGTCAGGGCGGGGCAGTCGCCTGGTCTAGAGGATGAAGTCCCAGCTTTGGTAGGCACTGGCGTCGACGGCACCGTCGTCGATGATGATGGCAAGTTCCATGATGTTGTCCCCATCCACGTTGCCCCAGATCACGGTGCGGTCGTCACCGGGATAGGAGACGTTGTTGGTGGCAAAGAGCGTGCCCGCGCCGTAGGTGGCGCCCTGGGCCGTGGTCATGTCGCCACGGAAGGTGAATTCGTCATCGGTGCCACCGTAAATTGCGTCGATGCCGGACAGGTCGATGACGTCGCCGCCCCACCAGCCCGCTCCCTCAAAATCGAGGATCGTGTCGGGGGAGCTGAAATTGTAGTAGTGGCCGGTGGATTCGTGTTCGCTGTCGAAATCGAACACGTCAGCGCCACTGCCGCCGCGCAGGTCATCGGCGCCGAAGCCGCCATAAATGGTGTCATTGCCGGAACCGCCGGAGATGTAGTCGTCACCGTCGCCGGTCCTGATGATGTCACTGCCGTCCTGGCCATAGGCCCGGTTGTCACCGTCGCCGAGGTCAATCTCGTCGCTGCCGGTGCCGCCCCAGCCGGTGTCGTTGCCCGCACCGCCGGAAATGTCGTCGAAACCTTCGCCGCCATACATCCAGTCGTCGCCGTCCTGACCGAGGATGACATCGTCGCCATCATCGCCGTAGATGACGTCATTGCCGTCGCCGCCTTCCATGGTGTCATGGTCGGCACCGCCATACATGAGGTCGTCACCGGTATTGCCGCGCAGCAGATCGTTGCCGTCGCCGCCCTTCACGGTGTCATCACCGCTGCCGCCGGCGACAAGGTCATTTCCGGCACCGCCGCGCACGAGGTCGTTGTCCCCGCCGCCATAGATTTTGTCATTCCCCTGGGCGCCGAAGATGTCGTCCTCGCCGTCCTTGCCGAGGATGATGTTGGCGTCGTTGTTGCCGGTCACCGTGTCATTACCGGTGCCGCCGTGGACATTCTCGAAGTTGACGAAGCTCTCGCCCGCCCAGTTGGTCTGGCCGGTGAAGAGGTTGAGGCTGTAGTTCCAGCCGCCGACACCAATGTCGATCAGGTCGATACCATCGCCGCCGTCGAGCGTCTCGTTGACGCCGTTGCCGACGAACATGATGTCGTCACCGCTGCCACCGCGGTAGAGGCCCGCGCCGCTGGAATGGATCTCGTCGCGTCCGCCGCCGCCGTTGACGTCCTTGGTGCCGTTATGACCGACGATGGTGTCGTTGCCGCCCCCGCCGCGGAGCGTGTCATTGCCACCGGCGCTGGTGATGTAGTCGTTGCCGCTGTCGCCATAGGCGCGGTCGTTGCCGCCGCCGGTCCAGATGTCATCATTGCCGGAACCGCCGCGCGCGAGGTCATGGCCCGAGCCTGCGAAGACCTCGTCATGTCCGGAACCGCCGAGGACGGTATCATTGCCGCCGGCTCCGTCGAGATAGTCGTTGCCGCCGTTGCCGCGGATGGTGTCCGATCCGTTGCCGGGAGTGGATCCCGGGGGGTTGCTGCTTACGTCATCCGTTACAAAACCTGGTGCAATTGTATTTCCGGAATTGTCTCCGTTATAAACACCCATTTATTTACTCCTTCACAGTAATAAAATTGGATTTCAAAATAAACCCGAACTCCAGTAACTCTTAATTTCCCGCGACCGGAATACACGGTGCGGAATAAGGTTTACTGCCGTTGTTTTATCAGGCCAGGAGTTTTTTCAATGTGAGGTATTTTATAGAAATACACGATTGTTTAGGTCCGCGACCTGCCATGAGTGACTCATTTGACGTTCGTATGCTGATTTCAGGTCCCGGCGCATCGCGTATGCCGGCTCAGGTTTTGAGCGACCGTTTACGGGCGGCGTTTTCGCGGTGGAAGACGAAAGCGGACGAACCGACGATCAGGGTGGCACCGGCAATGGTCCAGATGTCGGGCACCTCCGCGAACAGGAAATAGCCAAGAATGGTTGCGTGGATCAAACGGGTGTATTCCATGTTACCGATGACGCTGGCTTCGCCGAGACGGAGTGAGCGGACGCCGAACCACTGGCCTGCCGTGGCGATTACGCCCATGGACAGGAGGAGTATCCAGCCCTCAAGGTCCGGCGTGGTCCACAACCACAGGAGTGGAACGCCGGAAAGCAGGCCCACAAACAGGGACTGGTAGAACAGGAGCGTGGCGGTTGTTTCGGTGCCTGCAAGCCTGCGTACGGACGTGACGGCGACCCCGCCGCCCATTGCTCCCACCACCGGAATGAGAACGTGCCAGTCGAGCAGACCGTTGACGCCCGGGCGCATGACGACGAGCACGCCAATAAAGCCTACGATCACGGCGGAAAGGCGGTATGGCCCCACCGGTTCCCGGAGCAGCAGGAAAGCCAGCAGCGTGGTGAAGAACACCTGGGTGAAACCAAGTGTGACGGCCGTGGTGAGCGGCAGAACGGTGACCGCCCAGATGCCGCAGGACATGGCCACAAACGCGCCGGCAAGTCGGATAAAATGCGCGCCCGGGCGTTTGGTCCGCAGACCCTGCGGGTAGAACTTCGCAACCTCCGGAAGGGAGGACAGCAGGACGGTGACCTGTCGAAAGAACAGAATTTGCAGCACGTGATAGTGGACCGCCGCCACCTTGGCGAGCGCCACCGCCGTGGCAAAAAGGGCCACGGCCAGAAGCGCCCAGAGCAGGCCCCTGGTATTGTCCGACACGGGAGAAGGTTACTCCGATCTAATATATCAGTGTTGGTCGCATATATGCCGGGTGGCGTAAAGGACGGAGGCGCGCTTGCCATTGAGTGAAAAAGATGTGAACATAACAGGAACAAAACCGGTTGATCCTCCATGTTCCACACACGTCACACGCCGAAGGCCAAAGCCCTGTCACATGCTCCTGGTGTAGATCTTGCCTTGGCGCGGACCCATGAGGTCTGTGGTCCGTCGCGGCGGCTGTTTGCGGTTCTGACAGCGGGGAAGATGACGGGGCCGGTGTTGTGGCTGCGGATGATGTGGAATGTCGACCGGCTGATGGGGGACGGGATACGTCCCTTTCTCGACCCTGGGCGGGTGGTGTTTGGGGAGGCCAGGACGCCGATGGAGATCCTCTGGGCCGCTGAGGAGGCGCTGCGCAGCGGGCTGATGCCGCTGGTGGTGGCGGATCTGCCCGGGCCGCCGGGGCTGACGCCGGTGCGGCGGCTGCATCTGGCGGCGGCGACGGGGCATGAGGCCAGGGGGAACGCGCCGATGATGCTGCTCCTGACGCCTGGCTGGGGTGGCGCGCCGGGGATCGAGACGCGCTGGCACATGGCTCCCCGGCCCGGCTGGGCGCGGGATGGCAAACCGAGGTGGAAGCTGTCGCGCACCCGGGCGCGCATGGCCCCCGAACAGTCGCGTGAGATGTGGCTGGAGGACGGGCAGATGCGGTTTGAAAAAGGCTGGACTTGATTGCCAGGTCAAAACCCGTATCCAACAAAGGAGCGCGGGATAAGGTGACGGGGCATGATACGGACGGGCATTTCCATATATGTTGAGGCCGCCCGACGGGTTTGGGACCAGTGGCTGCGCTATCTAACCACCCATGTGGCGGCCACGGCGCTGGCGGCCCTTGCGCTCTGGCCGGTTTTTGCGATGGTGTCGGGGCATCTGGTGCGCCTGTCGGGGAGCAGTACGCTGACCGATCTTCAGATCGCGCGATTTTTTGTCTCGCCACTGGGGCTTGCGGTGATGCTGGCGATTGGAACCGCACTGATCACGGTGACGGTGTTCGAGACCGCGACGATGATGGCCATCGACATGGCCGACCGGAAGGGGCAGCGGGCCGGGCCGATGCCGGCGGTGCGGTTTATCCTGCGGCGCATTCCGGTGATTTTACGATTTGGCATTTATCTGTCGGTGCGGGTTTTGCTGATGTGTCTGCCCGCGCTCCTGGTGATGGGGGCGGCCGGGTGGTTTCTGCTGACCGGGCATGACATCAACTATTACCTGACCGTGCAACCTCCGGAGTTTTGGGTTGCGGGGGCGATTATTGGGCTCACGGCGGTTGTGGCGGCGGTATTTATCATTCGCAGGCTGATCACCTGGGCGCTGGCCCTGCCGCTGACGCTGTTTGCGCGGATGGGCGCGCGGGCGGCATTTGGGCGCAGCGAGTACATCATTGCCACGCGCAGACCGGGGGTGGCCCCGGCGATGATTGCCTGGGGGGTGGTGTCGTTTCTGATGGCGTCGGTGACCTCCGCCCTGCTCTATTTTGTGGCGAAACTGATCATCCCCGAGATTGACGGCTCAATGGATCATCAGGCGCTTGCGCTGATTTGCGGGTCGTTGATCTGGATTGTGATCAATACGCTGTTGCAGGCGTTTAACAACGCCACGCTTGCGCTGAGCCTCAATGTCCTGATGGCGCGGGGCAGTCCGGAGCTGGTGGCGGAGGCGGAGGCGCCGAAAAGCGCGCATGGAAGTGTGCAGTCGAAGCTGAGCTGGGCCGTGATTGCCGTACTGGCGGGATCGGCGGGGCTTGGGGCTATTGCGGGATTTCCGCTGTTCCTGGAGCGGATTACCACGCCGGACAGTGTTGAGGTGATCGCCCATCGCGGTGGTGCGGCGAACGCGCCGGAGAACACGATGGCGGCGATTGAGGGCGGGATTGCCGATGGGGCGGACTGGCTGGAAATCGACGTGCAGGAACTCGCGGACGGGACCGTGGTGGTTATCCACGACCGGGATTTCATGCGCCAGGCCGGAGAGCCGGTGGAGGTCTGGCAGGCGACGCCGGAGGATATTGAGGGGTTCGATATCGGAAGCTGGTTCGGGCCGGAATTCGCAGGCGAGCGGGTGCGGACGCTGGAGGATGTCCTGCTTGCCGCCAAAGGCCGGGCGAAGGTCCTCATCGAGCTGAAATACTACGGTCATGCGGTGCGGCTGGAGGAGAGTGTTGCAGAGATCGTGGAAGCCACGGGGATGACGGACAGTGTTGCCGCGATGTCCCTGGACCGGGCTGGCGCACTGAAAATGAAGGAGCTGCGACCGGAGTGGCAGGTGGGGCTTCTGACCGCGCAGGCGATTGGCGACCTGACGCGGGTGGACCTGGATTTTCTGGCGGTGAATGCGGGGATGGCGAACCGGTCCTTCATCAACCGGGCGCATTCGGCGGGCAAGCCGGTTTACGTCTGGACGATCAATGACCGGGCGGCCATGTCGCGGATGCTGTCGCTTGGGGTGGACGGGCTGATCACCGACCGGCCCGCGCTGGCGCGGCAGGTGCTGGAGGAGCGGGAGCAGCTCGACATCATGCAAAAGGTCGCCCTGATTGTGGGCGACCGGTTGGGTGTGACGGACTGACGCCCGGTTTTACTGTACGATGAATTCCGCGTGGAGCGCGCCGGCGGCCTTGATCGATTTCAGGATGTCGATCATGTCGCGGGCGGAGACACCGAGCGCGTTGAGGCCCGCGACCACGTCAGGCAGTGAGACGCTGTCCTCGACGATGGCGAGGCCGTTGCCCGGATCCTCCTCGATCTCGGCATTGGTGCGCGGGATCACAACGGTTTCGCCGTCGGCAAACGGGTTGGGCTGAACCACAAGCGGTGCTTCCTCGACCCTCAATGTCAGGGAACCCTGGGTGACGGCCACGCGGGATATGCGGACGTCGGAGCCGAGAATGATGGTGCCGGAGCGCTGATCCACCACGACGCGGGCGCGGGTGGAGGTCAGGACCTCGATGTTTTCGATCTGGGCCATCAGCTGTGCGGGTTCGTTCACGCCGGCCGCGCCCAAATCCAGTTCCACCGTGCCGGAGTCGAGCATGCGGGCGATGCGGACGCCGAGATCCTGGTTGATCGCGGCCTCCATGCGGGCGGCGGTGGTGAAGTCCGGGTTGCGCAGGGCCAGACGGATATTGCGCATCTGGGTGAAGTCGAACTCCACCTCACGCTCAATGCGGGCCCCGGCCGGGATAAGACCGGCGGTGGGCACACCCTGGGTCACGGTTTCGGCCTCACCGCCCGCGGTCACGCCACCGGCGATGATCGACCCCTGGGCCACGGCGTAGATCTGGCCATCCGCCGCATTGAGCGGGGTCATAACGAGCGTACCGCCCATGAGGCTTTCCGCGTCACCGATGGCTGACACGGTCACGTCGATCTGGGAGCCCGCGCGGGCAAAGGGCGGCAGGGTAGCGGTCACGAGAACCGCAGCCACGTTCTGGGCGCGGATCTGTTCACCTGTCACGTTCACGCCCAGCCGTTCCAGCAGGTTCATGATCGCGTCTTCAGTGAAGGGCGAGTTGCGCAGGCTGTCGCCGGTGTTGTTCAGACCGACGACAAGGCCGTAACCGAGCAGGTCGTTGCCCCTGACCCCGTCCATTTCGACCAGGTCCTTGATACGGGCGGGCGAAGCGGCGGCAGGCGTCGTCACGCCGGACAGGAAGGTCACGGCGATCAGTACGAGCAGTCCAGGAAGGGGATTAAGGCGCATGACCGTCCATTACATGTAGTTGGTGAAGCTGATTGAGGCGAGACGCGCGGTAACGATGAAGGCCGCATCCAGCTGGGCTTCCAGTGCCTTGAACTCGGCAGCGGATTCGGTTTCATCCTTGCCGATGTGGCCCAGGCGGGTCAGTTCCAGTGTGGTGCGTTCGGCGGTGTTGCGGGATTTCGCGTCCTCGATCTGCTCCTGCTGGGTGCCGACCTGGGCGCGGAGGTTCAGTACCCCCTGCTTGGCGGAGAGCATCTGTTCGCCGGATTCGCCCATCATCGCCTTGATGTTGGCGGAATCACCCGCGAAGAGGCCGCCGGCCACCACCGCGGAGATGGCATAGGCCTGTAGCATTGCGACGACCTCTGGCGTGTCACCGCGAATTCCAAAATCAAGGCGGTCGCCTTCGGCAAGCTCGATCTCGGCCATGTTCTGGTCGGAGCCGAGATAGGCGTTGGTGTAGTAGTCGCCCGGGCCTGCCGCGTCGAAATAGGTCTCGATGAGGCCGATGGCCGTTGCGGCGTCGGGTGCGCCGGCAACCAGCGTGTCAAGCTCGGCGAGGATAGTCTCACCCTTCTCCATCGCGACACTCGACACGGCCATGCCGCCGAAGATCGTGGCGCCGTTGGCCTGAGAGTTCAGCATGCTGACGGCATTGGCGAAGTCGATACGGGCCTCGTCGGCGTGAAGCTCAAGCTGCGCGACCGGGGCGCTGCCCGCTGCGGCGAGCATGTCGACCGAGAGGTCCTCGGCGGCGAGCTGGATGACCTCGAGCGAGTTCTGCGCGATGGTCAGGCGCTGCTCGGACACGGTGATGTTGCGCGAAAACGCGTCGTTGCGGTCGAGCGCGCGTTCGATCGCGTAGAGTTTTGCCTTGTTGCCGCCGGATGCCTCGTAGAGGTCGGTTTTCAGGCCGCTGGAGAGCTCCTTGCCGACGCGGACCAGGTCATTCTGGATCGCGTTGGTGCGGGACTGCATCGCGTTCATGCGCGCCAGTTCGGTGGATCCGCTGATAAACATCCCGTTATACTCCCAGTAGAAGCTGCATTAACTCGTCGAGAACCGACAGAACCTTGGCGTTGGCCGCGTAGGCTTCCTCAACAACCATTAGTCTCTGCAACTCATGGTCGGTATCGACGCCAATGATGTTGATCTCGTTCTCGGCAAGGGTCTCGGAAAGACCGTTGAGATAGGCGAGATCGGAATCCGCGCGGTAGGCCTCACCGGCGAAATATGAGGCGATTTCCCCGGCGAAGGCGGAGGAGCTGGCCGCGTTGGTCTGAAGCGCGAAGCCGGTCGGCGTGCGGGCCACGGCAAGGGCGTCGGACATGGCCTCGATGTAGTCACCGAAGCCGGTCTCGCCCTCAACGGCGGCGCCAAGGCCATCGCGGATGCGCCAGACCTCTCCGCCCTGGGCGGGGTCAACGGCCGCGTTGATTTCGATGCGGTTGGACATGCCAACAGCGACACCGGTGCCGGCGCTGTCGACGAAGAGGCCCTCGCCGCTTCCATCAAGGAAACCGGCGGGCATGAGGTCGCGGAAGCGCTCAATGAGGTCGACCGCATAGGCGTCGATCTCGCCCTGGTATTCGGGAACAACCGAATCGCGCAGCTCAAACAGTGCGCCGAGCGAGCCGCCATCAAGCAGGCCGCTGCCGGTTCCGGCGGCGATGTCCTCAAAACCAATATTTGCGCCACGGTCCTGCTGCAGATAATTGAGGGCGACCCCGACCTGCATTTCCGTGGTGACACCACCGGCTTTAGGCTCAAAATTGAGCTCATATACTTTACCGTTTAGCAGAACACCGCCGTTGGAGGAGTAGACGGCGACCTGATTTCGGTCCTGCCTTACTACGCTAACCGGAATAATTGTAGCGATTTCATCAATTTTACGGTCGCGCTCATCCATAAGGGCATTGTAGTCGCCCCCGGTGTTGGTCATGTGGACGATCCGGTTGTTCAGATCGTCGATGTCATGGAGGGCGGCGTTCACCGTGTCGACCTGGCGGGCGATCTCAAGTTCCGCGTCGGTCCGGATCGAATCGTTCTCTGCCGAAATGGCGTTCAGGCTGTTCACGAGGTTCTGGGCCGCCTGGACGGTGGCGGCCTGTTCGGTCGCGGACTGGGGGGTGCTGGCGAGCGTGATGAGGTTGCTCTCAAGAGCGTTGACCATTTCGCCGAGCGAGCCTTCGGCTCCGGGCTCGCCGACCACGTTGAGCATCCGTTCCCAGGCTTCCGAGATCGTGTGGCTTGCACCGAGCGGCGCCTCTACGGCGCGCCGCTCGGCTGTCATGCGGACATGTTCGGCACGGTTGGTGCCGTTGATGCCGACCCCTGCCCCGTATCCGTTGATCACGGTGGATGTCAGGTCCACCTCCCGGCGGGCAAAACCCTCAGTCAGGGCATTGGCAACATTGTCCGAAATGCCGTCCACGAGACGGGCATTGGCCCGAAGGCCGGACGATGCGTTCAACAGCGCTGTATTAAGACTCATGGGTTTTGGTCCTTTCGCCGGGGGTCACGGAAGGGTTGAGGGGATTAGCGTTTCAGGTTTGTGGTTTCCTGAAGCATCTCATCCACGGTCTGGATGATTTTCGCGTTGGAGGAGTACGCGCGCTGGGTCCGGATCATCTGGGTCAGCTCGTTTGCGATGTCCGTGGTGGACTGCTCACGGGCATAGCCCTCAACGGTGCCGGTGGGCCCTGCGCCCGCATCCCAAAGGTAGACGGCACCACTGGCGTTGGTAACCGAGAACGTCTGGTTTGACAGGACGTTCAGGCCGTCAACGTTGGGAACGTCGGCAAGCGGGATCTGGTAGAGAACCTGAGTGAATCCGCTGGAGTAGATGGCGGAGAGCATGCCGGCCTGGTCAACTTCGAGTGCGGCAAAGGTTCCGGCCGCGTTACCGTTGGCCGTTGCACCCTGCGGAGAGAAGGAACTCGACAGCTGGCTCATGTACTGCACACCGTCGGGCAGTGTGGAGCCCATGTTCATCTCGATTGTCTGGTCGCCGAGGTCCAGGGTCATAATGCCGGTGTTGCCGTCATATGCAGTGGACAGCGGTGCGGCACCTGGGGTGTTGAGTACCACGGACGAAAGCTGTCCCGGCGTTGCGGCGGCGTCGCTGAACTCAATGTCCCAGATACCTGCGGACAGACCCGATTCCTGATCGGTGATTTCCATGGTCCACTGGTTGGTGTCCGGGTCGGTGGCGAGTGCAGGCAGAACCGGAGTGTAGGTGATGGTCAGGTTCTGCGACGCGCCGATGTTGTCGAAGTATTCCATCGTCACCGGAAGCGGATCGCCGGACTCACCAAATCCCGTTTCCGTTGCGGGCAGGTTCACACCCAGGGTGATCTCATCCGTGGGAACAGCGGATACGTCGGCAATGTTGACGTAGACGGGATCAAGACCCTCAGTGGAATAGCGGGCCTGGGGCGGGATGTTGCCATCCTTGTCGGCAGACCAGCCGGTCAGAACGAGGCCGGTGGATGTTGTGAGGTAACCATCCGCATTGAGTGCAAAGCCACCGGTTGTGGTGAGCATGATTGCCGGATCCGTATCATCCACGTCCGTGAGGTTCATCACGGGAAGCATGCCACGGCCGGAAATGGCGATATCCGTGGAGTTGGCGGTGCTCTCGAGGGCCCCTTTTGCGTCAACATCCCAGATCGCGTTGGTGGTCACGCCACCGGCGGAGACAAGTTTGCCACCGCCGGCCGCAGCAGAAGCGCCATCCTGGCTGATTGTCATCGACGAGAACTCAACGTCCGACCGTTTGTATCCATAGGTCTCGGAGTTTGCGATGTTGTCAGCGATTGTGGCCAGCTTGTTGCCATTGGCCTGAAGGCCGGATACGCCGGCGTTCATTGAAGATCCGATACTCATACTCAGTCCTTTGTCCGTGTGGAGCGGTCGTTGGAGACTCTTTACGGACACAGTCACTGAGGCAGGGTACTTAATATCCCGCTAACAGATGGAATTCCCGGAAACTTTTAATCATTCTTCGAAGCTCCGAAGCAGGATGATTTCCAGTCTGCGGTTGCGGTCGCTGCGCTCATCCGCGTCCACCGGAGCCCGGTCGGCCTTGCCGGTTACGCGCCTGATCCGGGCGTCGGCAACACCATTTCCAACAAGGATCTGGCGTGCGATCTGGGCGCGGTCGGAGGACAGCATCCACGGGTCGAGTTCGGCCCCGGCCACGTCGCCCGCCGCCAGATGACCTGAGATTGCGACCGGATTGGATGTGTGGGAGAGAACGCCACCTACCATCCCGACAAGACGGTCAAGGATCTCGTTGCGACGGGCGGTTGTGCCCTCGAAAAGTGGCGAACCCTCGATATCGAAGATCTCAATAATCAGCCCCTCGTCGGTCAGACGGGTTGCGACATGGTCCATCATGGGATCCGCGTCGATCGCATCGCCGCTGCCACCGAGGAGTTCCTCCTCGATCTTCTGCCACTGGGTGTCGTCCGGATTGCCAAGTTCGGTCAGAACCTCCGGGTCACCCTCCTGCCCCGTCAGGTCCTTGGCCAGTACTTCCTGGGCATACATGCTCGAGCCCTCAAAGGGGCCGTCGCCGCCACCGCTGGTGTCGAAGATTTTCACGGTTGGGCTGAAATAGTCGGCGAGACCTTCCTTGGTTTCCTCGTTCGACACGTTCAGCAGCCACATGAGCAGAAAGAAGGCCATCATGGCCGTCACGAAGTCCGCATAGGCAACTTTCCATGCACCACCGTGATGGCCGCCAGCGACGACCTTCTTACGTCTGATAATAGTAATATTCGTTGCGGCGTCTTTAGCCATATCCCCAGCCCCCAAAGCTTTCCCGTGGGGCAGTTAACCTGGAAGGTCTGAAGTTAAGGTTACCAGGAACGCGCCGGAACACGCTGTTTTAAAGCGATTTTCCTGACAATTGGCCGGAAGAAATTCAGGTTCGGATAACCATGAATTGTTCCGGTCCGTGGCGTCCCGGTAGCCACGGGGACGCATGTGTAGCCGCAAAATCCTGAGATTTTACGGGAACGCATGTGTAGCTGCAAAATCCTGCGATTTTGTTGCTTTGGGTGCGGGCCCCGTCCGGATTTGGCCGGTCGGGGCCTGGGTTGGTTTTTGTCAGCCTACCGCCGCTTCGACCTCACGGACCGGCGGGGTGGATCCGGAGAGGGTTTGATAGGTTGTGGTCTCGAAATCCATGTAACCGGTGAACGAGACCGCGTCCGCGAAGGGCAGAATCTGCGTGGCCCAAAAGCCACCGATGCCGGTTTCGCGGTCGATCCAGTAGAACAGGTTTGCAAGCCCGGCCCAGCCCAGCGCGCCAGCGGGCCGACCGGTTGGGGCGGGTTCCTCGTTGCGCATGAAGGCGCAGGACCAGCCCTTGCGCAGGCCTGGGAAGAACTCGGCGTCGTTGGAGAGGGACGGGATGACGCCGGGCAGCTTGACGACACTCTGGTGCGGTTCAAGCCCGTTGCGGACCGCGGCCTGCACGGTTTCGGGATAGAGGACCTGGCCCGCCTCCCCCTCGCCGTCATTGAGCCACATGCGGATGAACTTCATGTACTCGCCAACCGATCCGTAGAGCCCGTGCCCGGCCATTTGGATTTCCGGGTTGTCCGGGAGGGCCATGCCTGTGGCCTTAAGGCTTCCGTCGGGGTTGCGGGCGTGGATGGATGCGCTGCGGGCCTTCATGTCGTCGGTGCGGGTGAAGGCCATGTCGGTGATGTTGAGCGGGGCGTAAATCCGCTCTGCCAGGACGTCGCCCAGCGGTCTGCCGCGGATCGCCTCGATGATCTGGCCGACCCAGTCGATGTTGGAGCCGTATTCCCAGCGCTCACCGGGATCGAAGAGAAGCGGTGTGTTGATCGCATCACGTGTAGCCGACACGATGGACGGCTGGCCGTGTTCGTCCGCAAGCCGGCGGTAGTTTTCGTTGAAGAAGTCGTATCCAAAGCCCGCCGTGTGCAGCAGGAGCATCCGGGTTGTGATCTCGCGATTTGGTGCGCGCAGACGTGGGCTGCCATCGGCGTGGAAGCCGTCGAGAACCTGAAGCTCTCCGATCTCCGGCCTGTATTCCCGCGCTGGTGCGTCGAGATCGAGCAGGCCATCCTCCACGCACTGCATGGCGGCGGTGGCGGCGATGGCCTTGGTGGTTGAGAACATGGCGAAGACCGTGTCGGTGGTCATTTCAGCGCCGGTATCGAGGTTTCGCGCGCCCGCCGCGCCCTCGTAGATATTGGCGTCGCGGTCGGTGAGCATTGCGACAACGCCTGGCACGCGGCTGTCGCCTGTCGTTATGTCAGTCAGGACGCGGTCGCACGCCTGTTTCAGTTGTTCCGTCATTTTCCGTCCTCCCAGGTTCCGGTTTGTCACCGGTTGCCCCATGTTGCGCGTTGATCGCCTCACGATCAAGGGTGGCGGTCGTGCGCATTCGGTATCGGCGGAGAAGTTCCGGTCGGGTTGTTTGGAGGCAGGTCTCTTTTCAACCAATAAGCGAAAACTGCGCATCCGGGCCGAGTTGCCCGAGGCAGGTGACCTCTCCCCTCTCGACTAAGTCGATGAGGTGGGCAACGACGTTGCGGGCGGCGGCGGGATGCAGGCGTGGATCCACGTCGGCGTAGATGCGCGTGACCATGGCCGGGATGGTGGTGGGGCCGGAGGACAGTGCGTCGAGGACCTGGGCCTCACGGCTTTGGCGGTGTGAAAGCAGGTGGTCCAGGATCAGGGCCGGACTGTCGACAGGGGCGCCGTGACCGGGGTGGAGGGTTGTAGGCTTCAAGGCCAGCAGTGTGCGAATGCTGTTCCGCCAGGAGGCGAGGTCGCCGTCGGGGGGTGAGATCAGCGCGGGCGCCCAGCCCATGGCGACGTCGCCGGAGAAAATGGTGTCGCCCAGCGCGAAGCTGAGGTGATCGGCCAGGTGACCAGGGGTGTGAATGGCGCGGAGGGACCAGCCGGGGCCGTCAATGGTGTCGCCGTCGCGCAGGGTGCGGTCGGGGGTGAAGGTGGCGTCGATGCCCTCACCTCCCCCGAGGTCGAAACGTTCGGCCAAGTCGGACATGAGCGGCGAGCGGGCGGCGACGGGGTCGCCATGGGCCATGACAGGGGCGTCGAAGATCCGCGCTGCCTCGCGGGCGGCGGCGCTGTGATCGATATGGGCGTGGGTGATGAGGATGGCGGTGACGCGTTCGCCCTCGGTGGCGTTTTGCAGGGCCGTGAGATGTGCGGGGTCGTTTGGACCGGGGTCGATCAGGGCAACCTCGCCCTGCCCTACGATGAAGCTGCGCGTGCCGGTGAAGGTCATGGGGCCCGGATTGGGAGCGGTGACGACACGGATGCCGGGGGCAAGCGTTTCGACCTCGCCCGGCGTTGGCGCGTGGTCGCGGTTGAAGGGGTCGTCCGTCATCGTGCTTGCGCCCTGCCTTGCCGGTGCTTAATCCTCGGGATCATGGCCGCATCCGGTATCAAATCATTTCTTCCCCGCAGCCTGTTTGGCCGCTCGCTGGCCATATTGCTTGTTCCGATCATTGTTCTGCAACTGGTTGTTGGCTTTGTTTTCTTCCAGCGCCACTACCAGCGTGTGACCCAGCAGATGACGGCCTCGGTGGCGCAGGGGCTGAATTTCGCGATAGACAACGTCAATTCCTCGGCGGATTCTTCGCAGGCGGCGGACCGGCTCAACGGGATTGCGCAGGCACTGGCGATTGATGCGGTGCTTGATGGCGGAGAGCAGATTTCGCCGGGCGTGGAACGGGACGTTCTCGACATCACCGGGCGGACGGTTGTGAACACGCTGATCGAGCGTATTCCCCATGACCTGATGATTGACCTGAGCGCGGATGACGACATTGCGCTGATCAAAACCCGGACCGAGTTTGGGGTTCTGCGCATGATGGTGCCGCGCGGGCGGCTGTCGGTGTCGAACCCGCATCAATTGCTGGTTCTGATGGTCATGGTGTCGCTGCTGCTGGCCACGACGGCGGTTTTGTTTTTGCGCAATCAGGTGCGGCCGATCCGGCGGCTGGCGGAGGCGTCGGAGGCCTTCGGCAAGGGCCGGACGCACGAGTTTCGGCCCAGTGGTGCGGAAGAGGTGCGCCGGGCGGGTGGTGCCTTCATCAACATGCGTTCGCGCATTGAGCGGCAGATTGAGCAGCGGACGCAGATGCTCTCGGGCGTGAGCCATGACCTGCGCACACCATTGACGCGGATGAAGCTGACGCTTGCGATGATGGAGGATGACGAGGACACGCGCGCGCTGCGCGACGATGTGGATCAGATGAGCCTGATGCTGGAAGGGTTTCTCGACTTCGCACGCGGTGATGCCACCGAGGAAACGGTGCCAACCAACCCGTTTGGCCTGGCTTCCGATATTGTGGGCAAGCAGATGCGCAGTGGCGTCCGGATTGATCTGGTCAAGCGCAATGAGAGCACGGAGAGCGAGCTGGTGTCACTGCGGCCGGTGGCGGTGTCGCGGGCGCTTCAGAACCTGACCGGCAATGCGGCGCGGTTCGGGACGCGCGTTCGGCTGACCGTGCGGCTCAATGCCAATGCGCTGGTGTTTGTGGTGGAGGATAACGGGCCGGGCATTCCGGAGGAGCAGCGGGCGGAGGCGATCCAGCCTTTCACACGGCTCGATCCCTCGCGGAACCTCGACAGTGGTAGTAATGTGGGCCTCGGGCTGTCAATTGCGGCGGATATTGCGCGCAGCCATGGCGGCGCGCTGGAACTGTCCGAGAGTGCCGATCTGGGCGGATTGCGGATTGAATTCCGCATTCCGCGATAGGTCGTTGCGGGGTTTTACGCCGCCTGTCCGGGCTGCTGCCATTCCGGGAACGGGTCGGGAAGATCGGGCAGAGAGGCCGGGCCGCTGGCCATCACCTCCGGCAGGAGGCGGGCGTCGAGGCGGAACTTCAGTGCGGGCCAGTCGATGCCGCTCCCGATGAAGACGATCTCATGACGGCGGTCACCCCAGGGTTCCTGCCAGTGCTGCTTCATGTAGCTTTGCAGGCCGTCATGGTCGGGCCAACTGCTTTCCGGAACGGAGGCCCACCAGGTGCCGAGCGGCGTGACGGAGGACAGGGCTCCGGCGAGGGAGAATTCGACGACCCATTTCGGTCGCGTGGCAATCCAGAAATGGCCCTTGGCGCGGATCACACCGGGCATGTCGCCGTTCAGGACCTCCATGATCTTCTCGGGGATGAACGGGCGGCGGACGCGGTAGACGTAGCTGGTCACGCCGTATTCCTCGGTTTCGGGCACGTGGTTGGCGAAACCATAAAGCTCCTTGGCCCACATCGGGTGCTCATGGGCTTTTTCGAAATCGAAAAGGCCGGTGTCGAGGATGGCATCGGCGGGAACGTTTGAGTGATTGGCCTCGATGATTTTGGCATCGGCGTTGAGGCTGCGGATGATTTTGCGGGCGGCGTCGGTACGCTCGGGACCGGCATCGGCAACCTTGTTGAGGATCACCACGTCGGCAAATTCGATCTGGTCGGTGAGCAGGTGAACGAGCGTGCGTTCGTCCTCCTCACCAAGGGTTTCGCCGCGGTCGCTGAGGAAATCGTGGCTGGCAAAGTCGTTCAGCAGGTTCACCGCATCGACGACGGTGACCATTGTGTCGAGCCGGGAGATGTCGGAGAGGCTCGCGCCGTACTCATCCTGGAACTCGAAGGTGGCGGCAACGGGCAGCGGTTAGGAGATGCCGGTGGATTCGATCAACAGGTAATCGAAGCGTTTCTCGGCCGCGAGGCGGCGGACCTCGTGGAGCAGGTCGTCGCGCAGGGTGCAGCAGATGCAGCCGTTGGACATTTCCACGAGGGTCTCATCGGTGCGGGACAGCTCCGTATCGGCGCGCACGAGGTCGGCGTCGATGTTCACCTCGGACATGTCATTGACGATGACCGCGACGCGGCGGCCCTCACGGTTGTTAAGAACGCGGTTCAGCAGGGTGGTTTTTCCGGCCCCGAGGAAGCCGGAGAGAACGGTTACGGGGAGTCGATTGTCGGTTGTCATGGACGCAGGTCTTTCCAGCCCGGATGCGTGGCGCAGCCGAGGCGTTGGCTTAGGTTGGGGTTGTCGCTACAATTGCTATGTTATAACATTACATTAATGAGAACAACCCCACCCTTACCCAGCCGCAAAGCGATGCGGCACACCTATTGGAGCGCGCACCTGACAGTGACCCGTGACGGAATTTTTGCTTGGTCCAGCCCAGGCTCAGGCCGGTTCCGGTTCGAGCAGTTCGTCGCGCAGGACGCGGCGCAGGATTTTTCCGGAGGCGGATTTGGGGATCGCCTCGACATAGCGCAGATCCTGGATCTGCTTGTACTTCGCCGTTCGGGTGGAAAGAAAATCCTGCAGCTCGGCGAGCGTGACCTTGTCCATGTCGGGCGTGGGCTGGATCACGGCCATCGGCACCTCGCCCGACTCGTCATCCGGTCTGCCGATAACGGCCACGTCGGCGACGGCGGGATGGGTCACGAGCAGCGCTTCGATCTCGGCTGGGGCCACCTGGAAGCCCTTGTACTTGATCAGCTCCTTCACGCGGTCGACGACGAAGAAATACCCCTCGTCATCCACCCGGGCCACGTCGCCGGTATGAAGCCAGCCGTCGGCGTCGAGGGTTTTGGCGGTGGCGTCGGGATTGTTGAGATAGCCGGTCATCACATTGGGGCCGCGCACGAGCAGTTCCCCCTCCTCTCCCGGTTCGACATCGGCACCGGTTTGGGCGCTGATGATGCGGCATTCCACGTTGGGGACAACCAGACCGGCGGACCCGTGATGTTCATCATCGCGCGGGATGAGATGGGTCACGGGGCTGGCCTCGGTCATGCCGTAGCCCTGCAACGCGCGGCATCCGATGCGCCCGGCGCAGGCGCGGCCGAGATCGGCACCGAGCGGAGCCGCACCGGACAGCACGCCCTCGACGCTCGACAGGTCGAATTTGTCGACCATGGGATGCTTGGCGAGGCCGAGCACAATGGGGGGCACCACGTAGAGCATTTTCATGCGGTGGTCCTGGATCAGCTGAAGCGCCTGTTCGAGATCGAACCGCATCATCGTGACGTGCGCGCCGCCACGGGCGAGGTAAAGGTTCAGGATCATTTTGCCGTAAATGTGGAAATACGGCAGAACCCCAAGTGTGACCTCGCCGGGCTGCACCTTCAGAAACGCATCGGCCTGGCAGATGTTGGAGACGAGGTTGCGATGGGTGAGCATGACGCCCTTGGGCAGACCCGTCGTGCCGGAGGAATACGGCAGGGACACAAGATGCGTGGCGGGATCGACCGGCATTTGCGCCTCGACCGGTTCACCGAAAAAATCCTCAAGCGAGGTATGGTCGCCGGAGTCGCCGATGACGACGATTTCCTCGACGCCGGTGCCGGGGATGGCTTCTTCCAGCTGTTCGAGCAGAGGCGGGATTGTGACCGCGAGGCGCGCGCCGGAGGCCTGAAGCTGGTGGCGGATTTCCGGCGCGGTGTAGGCCGCGTTCATCGGCGTGGCCGTGCCGCCGGCCCAGGCAATGCCGTGGAAAACGGTGGCGAATTCGGGAATGTTGGGCAGAAGGATCGCCGTGACCGCACCGCTGCCAAGGCCGCGCGAAAGGAGCCCGCCGGCGAAGCGGCGTATGCCATCGGCGAGTTCGGCACCCGTGACGCTGCGCCCGCTGTGACCGTCGACGAGGACCGGCTCGGAGAGGCGCGTCGAAATTCCATCCATGACCAGTTGGGACACGGTCGTGTCCGGGATATGCACGTCGGGATGGTGGCTTTTGTAGACCCTCATCACTCCTCCCCTTTTTGTTTATCGGCACCCTGGCCGGTTTATTTTGCGGGCTGGAACGATGACCGGATCCCATCCGTAACGATTCGGCGCACATGAAATCAGAATGCGGCCAGCCCGCCCGTCCGGACACTATAGCACATGAACAGGCCGCGGGCATCGTTGCTGAATGCATTGGATAATTACCTGAAATATTGTCCAAACGGTACGTTTTCCTGGTGCGCAGGGGGCCGTTTTCTGTCAGTTTCCCCTGGGAGATAAAAATACATGGGCTCACTCTTCGGTTCCGAACAGACGGACGGCTTCCTTGGTGAACCGGCACAGCCGGATGAGCGCCGACAGCTGACGGTTCTGTTCTACGACATAGTCGGGTCAACCGACATGCTGGCATCGCTCGATCCCGAGGAAATCCGGGAGACGCTTCTGCGTGTCCACTCGATCGCACGGTCCGGCATTCAGGCGAACCACGGTTCGCTGGAGCAGGTGCTGGGCGATGGCGGGATGGCCTATTTCGGGTTTCCCGACCCCATGGAGGACGCGGTGTTCCAGGCCGTGCGTGCCGCGCACGGTATTCTGGACGCGCGGGCGAAGCTGGAACGCAACGGGCAGTCGATGCCGGATGTGCGGATCGGGATTTCCACGAGTATCGTAATTCTGCCCGGCAATGCCGCGGCGGTGCGCCAGGGGGCGCTCGGGGCGGTTGGTGTTGCACCCAACCTGGCGGCGCGGCTGCAGTCGGTTGCCGAACAGAACACGGTTCTGGTGGACCGGGCGACCCATGAACTGACCCGGCGGGCTTTTGAGTTCGACCAGGTCGAGGGGCTGTCGCTCAAGGGCTTTCCGGATGTCAGCGTGGCGTTTTCGCTGAAACGGCAGAAGGACGTGCAGTCGCGGTTTGAAATGGCGCGGGATTCCGGAACGCCCTTGACCTCTCGTACGGAGGAACTGGCGCGGCTGCGAAATGCCTGGGACAAAACCCAGGACGGGTCCGGGCGGGCCATAATGGTTCTGGGTGAGGCCGGGATCGGGAAGTCGCGGCTGTCCGTCGCGCTAAAGGACGAGGTCGGCAAGAGCGGACGTATTCTGACGCTGCAGAACCAGCCCTCCACGACCGGTTCGGCGCTTTACCCGCTGATCACCATGTATGAGCGGGCCTGGGAGAACAGGGAACAGGACCAGGGCATCGCCAATGCGGCGGTGGCGACGGCGGATCTGCTGCGCGGTCTGGAGAAGGACCCGAACATTTCCAGCGAGGAACGGCGCCGGAGGATCGTTCAGGGCTGTGCGGAGGAGATCCGCAGGCTGTCCTGGGAGCGGCCCTGTCTGCTGGCGGTGGAGGACCTGCACTGGGTTGACGAGGTGACGCTCGCGCTGCTCGAGGAACTGGCGCGGACGGTGCGGCAGCATCCCCTGTTCATCCTGGTCACGTCTCGCAACGAGGGTGTGACGGCGGATACGCGTGCGGTGTTCGAGGACATGACGCTCGGCCCCCTTTCGGAGGGGGACTCCCATGCGCTCGTGCGGGCGGTGACGGAGGACGCTCTGTCGGCGCGGACACGGGACTGGATCGTGTCGAAATGTGACGGCAATCCGCTGTTTCTCATTGAGCTGTCGGCCTTCGCCAAACAGGCGCGGGAGAGCGGTGAGAGTGAGATCGATCTGCTGAACGAGACCGGGGTGTCGAGCCTTCAGGATCTGCTCGCGGTTAGGATCGAGAATGCCGGGCGGGCAAAGCGCTCCGCGCGGATCACCAGTGTCATCGGGCGGGACGCGAACTACCTGGTGCTGAGTAAACTGGCCCAGACGCGGTTCCCGGAGCCGGAACTTGAGGTCGATCTGCATCAACTGCTGCGGCAGGCGATCCTGGAGACGCCGGACAATGGCGGGACATATGTTTTCAAGCACGCCCTGATCCGCGAGGCGGCCTATCAGACGCAGCTGCGCTCCACACGCAAAATGCTCCACGGCAAGATCGTCGACCTCGTGGAAAACGACCCGGCCGTGCGGGCGCGGGTCACGCGCGAGGCGCTGGCGGAGCACTGTCTGGGGTCGGGGCGGATTGAGAAGGGCGTCGATCTGCTGATCGAGACGGCGGAGACCGCCATCCGTCGTTCGGCCGTAACGGCACCGGAGGCGTCGCTGCAGCGGGCGCTGAAACTCACCGCGAAGATCAGGGACGCGGAACGGCGGCGGGAGACGCGTCTACGGATCATCACGCTGCTGGGGCCGCTGATCAGCCAGGTGGCTGGGCCCCGCGGGGCCGCCGGAATTTACCGGTCGGGACAGGAACTGGTCTTTGATCTGGAAGAAGGACAGCGCGGCGAGTGGTTTCCGGTGTTGTGGGGCTGGTGGTTTACGGCCTCGGACCAGAAGGAACAGCTTCGGCGGGCGGACGTGATCATCAAGGGCATCTCGGAGAGCGAGAGCCGGGAGGCGCGGCTTCAGGCGCTACATTGCGGCTGGGCGACGCAGTTTGCCACGGGTGCCCATGACCGGTGTCTGGCGGCCATTGATGAGGGGCTGGAGCTTTACGACACGAGTGTGGCCGAGACCTCGCGGCATCATTACGGGCATGACGCGCGGGTCTGCGGTCTCGGCGAACGGGCGCAGTCGCTCTGGATGAAAGGCGATGTTGAGGGATCTCTGGCGGCCATCAAAAAGGCGGAGGACTGGGCCGATGAGACCGGCCACACGCCAAGCACGCTGCACGCTCTCGACATGGCGACACTCGCGGCGTTTTACCGTCGGGATTTTGACGAGATTGGCCGCACGCTTGGGAAAATTACCGATCTGACCGGCTCGCGGGAGTTGCCGGTGATTGCCGCCAAACGGGAGATATTCGGGGGCTGGTTCGCCGCGCGTTCGAACCTGGCCTATGATGCGGACCGGGTACGCAACGGGCTTCAGTCGCTGCGGGATCTTGGGGCGCTGGAGGACACGCCGATCTATGCGGATATTGTCGCGGAGACCATGACGCTCTGTGGCAAGGCGCGGGAAGCGGTGGCCGATCTTGACCGGGAAATCGAGGAGGCCCGGCA
Source organism: Amaricoccus tamworthensis (assembly GCF_049800875.1). Lineage (NCBI taxonomy): Bacteria > Pseudomonadati > Pseudomonadota > Alphaproteobacteria > Rhodobacterales > Paracoccaceae > Amaricoccus > Amaricoccus tamworthensis. The sequence goes on from NZ_JBNAFV010000001.1 coordinate 512,050, forward strand.
GACAAACCTGGTGTTCTGGGTGCCGGAGCTGCTGCGGCGGCGGGCGTGGCTCAGCACGATGATCGGCGAGGATGAGCGGGCCGCAGGGTTCCTCGATGAGGGCTTTGAGATGGCGAAGCACCAGAACGCCAACATGCTGCTTCTGCGCAACCACTCGATGCGGGTGCAGCTTGGCCTGGATGTCCCCGGTGAGGTGAGCAGCACGCTACTCGACCGGATTGATCTGGTGTCCGATGGTCCGAAGAAAGCCCAGGCCCTGAAATTTCTGAAACGGCTCAATGTCTGAAACCGGGAGTGACGTCCGGTACTGGCAGGCTCTTTGTCCACATCTGAAACGATATGGCATCACGCGCATCGCGGATGTGACGGGGCTTGACCGGCTCGGCATTCCCGTTGTGCAGGCGGTGCGGCCCTCGGCGCTGTCGAATGCGGTGACCCAGGGCAAGGGTTTGAGCAAGGCGTCGGCGGCGATCAGTGCCGCGGTGGAATGCATCGAGATGAGGTCCGGTGAAAACTTCGATGGTGTGCCCGCGTGGTCCGGTGAGGTTCCGGAGGATGTGCCTGACGCGTGGCGCCCGCTGGCGCCGGGGTTTGAGGGCTGGCCGAACGCGGCGACCCGGTGGGCGACGGGGCGGTGCCTGCGGACGGGTGCGGCGATGCCGGTGCCCATGGCGCTGTGTTCCACGGATTTCTCGTCAGGCGGACCATTTGAAAACGATCCGGTTCTGCGCAGTTCCATTGGGCTTGGTGCCGGGGCGGATGAGGGGACGGCAATCCGGCACGGGTTGCTGGAATGCGTTGAGAATGATGCGCGGATACGGTTGTTTGCGGCCTGGCCGCTGGATGAGAGTCGACGCATTACTGAGTGTCCCCGGCATCCCGAGGCTTTGGCCAGGACTTTCGGGCGTGTGAGAGCCTGTGGATTGCGGATACATGCGTGGGACATGACGCAGCGGCCGGGGCCGGTTTGTGTGATGGTGCGGGTGATGGAGGATCCGCACGGCAATCCGGGGCTGGCTTTGCCGGCGGAAGGGTTTGCGGCGCGGAAGGACCAGGGAGCGGCTCTACTGGCGGCGCTGCTTGAGGCGGTGCAGGCGCGGCTGGCGGTGATATCCGGTGCGCGGGAGGACATGACCCGGGCGCTGTACCGGCACGGTGCGAAGATGAGTGACCTGGTTGAGCTTTGGGATGCGCCTGAATTCGGGTCGCCTGCGAGCGGTTCAGATGACGCGCGGCCGGCGGAGCGGGTTGGACTGAATGCGTTGTTGGATGTGGTGCCGGGTCCGGTGGTTGCTGTTCCGCTGCTGGCGGATGGGGAAATTCCGCTGCATGTGGTCAGGGTGTTGGTGCCGGAGTTGATGGCGGACCCGATGCGCATGGAAGGAACGTCATGAAGCCGGTGGTGTTTTTAGGACCCTCCCTGCCCCGGAATGAGGCCGAGGGAATTCTGGGTGCGGAATACCTGCCGCCGGTGCAGCAGGGTGATCTCATGCGGGTCCTGCCGTTTCGACCGCCAGCAATTGGAATTATCGACGGGGTGTTCACCGAGGTGCCGACCGTGCGGCACCGGGAGATCATGTGGGTCCTGTCGAAGGGCATACCGGTCTTTGGCGCGTCGAGCATGGGCGCGCTGCGGGCGGCCGAACTGCATGACTACGGGATGGAAGGTGTGGGGGTGATTTACCGCTGGTACCGGCGCTATGCGATGACGCCGGATGATGCGGTGGCGGTGACCCATGCGCCCCATGAACTGGGGTCCCGGCCGGTGTCTGATGCGCTGTTTGATATTCGGGTAACGCTGCGAAAAGCCCGACGACAGGGCGTGATTGACCGTGAGCACGAAAGGAAGCTGGTCGAAACAGCGGAGGCTCAGATGTTTCCGAAACGGAAGCTCATGCAACTTGTGGTGGACTCCGGAGATGCGAAGTTGATCGGGTTTGTGAAGTCTCGGCACCGGTCACAGAAGGCTGCGGATGCCACGACGCTCCTGAAAAGAATGTCGGAATACGATCATAGCGGCACGTGGCCCGTGGTGGATCGCCCTCCACCTGCGGTGGTTCATGCATGGCTCGACGACCTTGCCGCATCAGGGCTTGGTGCGGATTTCGGCTGATCACCGTACGCTGCCAATTAAAACTGGTGAAAACGCGACAAAAAAGGTAGTATATTTACCAATACGTTGTGAGCCAGGCGGATTTATTTTGGCGGAAAACAATTCAGGCGCGGGTACACGGTTTTTGCTCTACCCGCAGGCCCCGACGACGCGGGGTTACGAAAAACCGGAACTGGTATGGATCTCCGACCCTTTGGGAACGGTCGGGGCTGGCCCATCCAATGACCGGATGTATGTGGTCGATCCGGCCATTGAGAAAACGCCTTACGAGTTCCCGTTCCTGCCTCCATATAACGGTCCGTCATTTCCGATGGCGGAGCCCGGTCCGGACGGGCATTTCGATCACCTCGACCCGGACAGCCGGGAGTTCCTGGGCGCACATGTGTTTGGCTGCGTGGCGCGGGTTTTGGATATCTGGGAAAGCTATATCGGACACCGGATTGACTGGCATTTTGCAGGTCATTACCAGCGCCTGGAGATTCTGCCTCTGATCGAGTGGGACAATGCGCAGTCGGGGTTTGGCTACCTGGAGTTTGGCTATGACGTGTCGGAGTCAGGTTCGGCGCATCCCTACGCGCTGAACTTCGATGTGATTGCCCATGAGATTGGTCATTCGCTGCTGTTTGCGGAGATTGGCCTGCCGCCGGACGGGTTTACGCCGGGGCCGGATTTTGTGGCCTATCACGAGGGAATATCGGACCTTTGTTCGCTGATCGGGATGCTGCATTTCGATACGGCGATGGACCGGCTGCTGCGGCGCGGGTCGGGGAATCTGCTCGCGATGAATGAGCTGAACGCGTTTGCGGAACTGGCCGACGAACGGCAGGTCCGGATCGCGGGCAACGCGCGGAAAATGAGTGAGGTTGGCGAGGAACCGCATGATCGGTCGCGGCCGTTTACGGGGGCGTTTTTTGATGCGGTGGTCGAGACCTATCACAACATGGTCGTTGACCAGGGGCTGGTGGATTTGCCCCGGCACGGAATTGCGGATGCGCGAGACCTGAATGTGGATCTGGCCGACCGCTACGGGCGGGCTTTTGCGGAGAGCTATGACCTGAACCATTTCCGGTTCAAGGCGGCGCTGTCTGATGCGCGGGACATCATGGGGACGGCGCTGGCCCGGTCCTGGGCGACGCTCGACAACCAGAACCTCGACTATGTGACGGCGGGGTATGCCGTGTGTGACATGTTGCAGGAGATGAACGAGGGCCGGGTCGCGGAGACCGTGATGGAGTGCCTGCACTGGCGCGAAATTCTCAATCCCTTCGATACGTTTACGATCGGTCAGGGTCGGGGCCGGAACAGGGTCTGGGTGTGATTAACAGGAGGTAACCATAACATGAGTGATTGTAACATGGATAATTTGGCAGCCATTTTGGCAGCGGGACGTGAATTTGATCCGAGCGAGGTTGTGCTGATCGGAGCCAAGCTTGGCCCCGATGACGAGGCAACAGAGGGCACGATTAAGGTCAACAGTGACCTCGTCACGCAGCTCACCCTTTCCTGTACGCCGAAAACCGATGGTGGTGCGGGCGAGCCCAACGTCGCGGTGGTCTACGCCTATGCCTACGAGGGCCATACCTACCGTTTGCCGAAGCCGCGCATCGTTATCGTAGAGGGTGACGGCGAGGCCTACATCAATTCGACGGCGTCAAATGCCGTTGGCGAGGCGGACGGGACCGCAAAGCTGTACCTTTGGCGCATGAGCAAGCATACCAAGACCGTGGCGATCGAGATTGAAACCGGAACGGTGGAATCGCTGATCCTGGATGCGAATACGCCGGGCAACCAGTCGACCAAAAGCTATGCGTCGAACATGCAGCTGTCCCATCGCGGCGGGCGGCTGTCGTAATTTTGGTGCCGGGATGGGCGCCGCCTGGGCGCCCTACCCGCCCTTGATCCTCTGAAGCAGATAGATCTCGTTTTCCGGGCTTACGGGCTCGGTGAGCGTGTAGCCGTAGATGCGTCCGTCTATGGACACGGATACGCCCGCGTCGATGGCGGCCTCCAGGCCGGGGTCGATTTTGGCGAGCCCGCGCAGGAGCTCACCTACGTTGGAGGCCTCGACCTCCACGCTTTCCCGGCCATCGACGAAACGCCGAAGGCCGGACCAGAGATGAACCTCAACCGCCATTGGCCTGACGTTCGAGAGCCTCAAGAATGCGCGGCGGCGACATGGGCAGCTGCCGCAGACGCACACCCGCGGCATTCGACACCGAGTTGGCGATTGCGGCAAGCGGCGGACAAATGGACGTCTCGCCAACACCGCGCACGCCATGGGGGTGTCCGGGGTTCGGCACCTCGACGATGACCGTGTCGATCATCGGCAGGTCGGAGGCCACGGGGATACGATAGTCGAGGAAAAGCGGGTTCTGAAGCCGGCCGTCCTCGCCATAGATGTATTCCTCGTTCAGCGCCCATCCGATGCCCTGGGCGGCACCGCCCTGGTACTGGCCTTCCACATAGGTCGGGTGGATCGCCTTGCCGGCGTCCTGAACCACAGTGTAGCGGATGACCTTGGTCTGACCGGTTTCGGGATCAACCTCGCTGTCCACGATGTGTGTTGCGAAGCTGACGCCCGCACCTTCCGGGGTTGCCTCGAAATGACCCACGATGGGACCACCGGTAGCCCCCATGTCTTTGGTGATTTCGGCCAGCGGAAGCGGATCGAAGTCGCCCGCATTGTGGCCGGACGGCTTGGCACAGCCGTCTTCCCAAACCACCGCGTCACGGTCGATGCCCCATTTGGCAGCGGCCCGGGTGCAAAGCTTGTCCACCGCGTCGCGGGCGGCCTTGATGGTGGCAAGACCGCTGGCGTAGGTCACGCGGGAGCCGTGGCTGATCTCGTTGTAACCGAGCGTTGCGGTGTCCGCGATGGTGGTGCGGATGTTTTCATACGGGATGCCAAGCTCCTCGGCCGCCATGAGAGCCATGGAGGCGCGGGAGCCGCCAATGTCGGGGGTGCCGACGGAAATGGCCGCCGTCCCGTCCTCGGAAAGTGCAAGGGATACAGCGGTTTCACCGCCATGGTTAAACCAGAATCCACAGGAGATGCCCCGGCCCTGACCCTCTTTCAAAGGTGCTGAATAGTGGGGATGCGCCTTGGCGGCCTCAAGGGTTTCCACCAGACCGATGCGGTCGAATTTCGGACCGTAGGAGGCTTTGGTGCCCTCCTTCGAGGCGTTCATGAGGCGCACGTCGATCGGGTCGAGCTCGAGTTTCTTACACAGCTCGTCGATCACGGACTCAACGGCAAAAGCCGCCATGGGTGAGCCTGGCGCGCGGTAGGCCGCCTGTTTGGGGCGGTTGGACATGACGTCGTAACCGACCTGATGCACGTTTTCGAGCGCATAGGGTGCGAAGGCGCACATCGCGGTCATCTCGGCAGGCGCGCCAGGAAACGCACCACCCTGAAGGCGGAAGGTGCCCTGGGCCGCAGTGATTTTTCCGTCCCGGCGCATACCGATTTTGACATTCATCGAGGTCGATGAGGTCGGGCCGGTGGCCCGGAAAACCTCGGCACGGCTCATGACGAGTTTGACCGGGCGGTTGGCCTTGCGGGACAGGGCCAGTGCCACCGGCTCAATGAATACAGCGGTTTTGCCGCCGAAACCGCCACCGATTTCGGATGCGGTGACGCGCAACTGGCTGGTTTCAAGGTCGAGAAGTGCGGCGCAGACCTTCTGCACGTTGAAGTGACCCTGGGTGCAGCACCAGACCTCGCCCTTCCCGTCCGAGCCAAGCTGGGCCAGACAGGCGTGGGGCTCGATGTAACCCTGGTGGGTGGCTTCGGTCAGGAAGCTGTCCTCGACGATCAGATCGGCCTCGGCAAAGCCTTTCTCAACATCGCCATGTCCGCTTTCGTGGTAGCGAACGACGTTGGGGTGCAGGCCCTCGGGGACGGAGGCGTCGGCGGCACCGGCGCGAATGACGGGCGCGTCATCGGCCATGGCCTTGTCGACGTCGGTAACGTGAGGCAGCACCTCGTATTCAACCTCAACAAGACGGACGGCGTCCCGTGCGGCAAGAGCGGTTGTTGCGGCGATGGCGCAGATGGCGTGGCCATCGTAGAGCGCCTTCTCACCGGCCATGATGTTCTCAAGGATGTTCCAGTTCTCGCCGGTCTGCGAGGTGGAGAAATCCGCGCGGGTGACGACAGCCTTCACGCCCTTGAGCGCCTCGGCCTTCGAGGTGTCGATGCTCAGGATTTTGGCGTGGGCATGGGGCGAGCGCACGATTGCGGCGTGCAGCATGCCGGGCGCCGTTGCGTCCGCCCCGAATTTGGCGCGGCCGGTTACCTTGTCGAAACCGTCGGGACGGTTCGGGCGGGTGCCCACATATTTAAAGTCGGTTCTCTTCGGTCCATCAAACGCCATCAGGATGCCTTCCTCATGTCGGCGGCCGTGTCCATCACGGCGCGGATAATTTTGTCATAGCCCGTGCAACGGCACAGGTTTCCTGCGAGCCAGTAGCGCACCTGGGACTCGGTCGGATCCGGGTGCTTTTCCAGCAGGGACTTCGTCGCAACCAGGATGCCTGGAGTACAGATACCACACTGGAGCGCCGCGTATTCAATGAATTTTTCCTGAAGCGGGTGCAGCTTTTCGCCGTCGGCGATGCCCTCAACCGTATTGATGGTTTTGCCTTCGGCCTCGGCGCCCAGCATGAGGCAGGAGCAGACCAGACGGTCATCAACAGTGACGGAACAGGCACCGCAGTCGCCCGTGCCGCAGCCTTCCTTGGCGCCGGTCAGGCCGAGCCGGTCGCGCAGAACGTCCAGCAGGGTTTCGCGTGGGTCGCAGAGAAACTCGACCTCATCGCCGTTTACGGTGGTGGATACGTGAATGCTGCTCATTTGTCTGCCCCCGCGCGGTCGTATGCGATTTTCGCGGCGCGCTTGGCGAGCACCGCTGCGACATGTGTTCTGAATTTAATGGTTCCACGCTTGTCATCAATGGGGTTGCAGGCCGCGGATGCGGCTGCACCAAGCGCGTCGAGAGCCGCGTCATCGAGCTCAGTGCCGATGATGGCCTGGGCCGCGTCCTCGACCAACAGAGCCGTGGGTGCCACGGCGCCCAAGGACACGCGGGCCTCGGTGATTTTGTTGCCCTCACGGCGCAGGCTGACGGCACAGCCGACAACGGCGATGTCCATTTCAGTCCGCGGAATGAAGCGCAGATAGGCGTCGCCCGCATTGTCGCCACGCGCCGGGACGTGAACCGCGCTCACCAGTTCGCCCTTTTCAAGGCTGGTCCTTCCGGGGCCGGTCGGGATGTTTTCCGCTTTTTCCCGGCGCGTGCCTTTGGGACCGGTGATGCTCAGCTCAATGCCGGCCGCAATCATTGCAGGGACACTGTCCGCCGCCGGGGAGCCGTTGCAGAGATTGCCAACGAGCGTGGCGCGTCCCTGAACCTGGGTGGAGCCGATGAGGTCCATTGCCTCGACAAGACCCGGCCATTCGTTCTTCAACTCGGCATGTTCCGACATTTCCGCGCCGGTGACGGCGACACCGATGCGCCAACCGCCATCCTCGCGTGTGATGTCGTGGACCCCGGTTATACGTTTAATGTCGATCATGACATCGGGGATAACGGTCTCGGTCCGCAGCTGGACCAGGACATCCGTACCGCCGGCCAAAAACCGGGTGATGCCGTCCGCGTCACGCGCGAGCGCCACCGCATCGTCAAAACTTTCCGGACTGTGATACCGCATGTAATGTCCCCCTGACGTTTGATGGCGGATGCTCCGCCCGTTCAGGCCGCGCCTGAACCATCCGAGATGGATCAATGCTGCGAAGCGGCCCCGGCTTCAAGAGGTAAATTCCGGGAAGGCTTCAACTCAAACGAAAAATGGCGGAGCCCTGCCCCGCCATTTGAATTCGTTTGTTTGGGTGGATCAGGCTGTCTGTTCCGCCACCGCGTCAGCCAGAGCGGCTTCGAAGATGGTCATTGCCTCTTCGATGATTTCATCCGACGCCGTGAGCGGCACCATGATGCGCAGCACGTTGCCATGCATGCCACAGGCCAGCAGGATCAGGCCACGCTTCAGGGCATGGGCCACCACCGATTTGGTCAGGGCCGCGTCAGGTGTCGCGGTCTCGAAATCGGTGACGAACTCGACGGCCAGCATGGCGCCAAGACCACGAATATCCCACATCCGGTACGGTGCAACCCGGGCGCCGATTTCAGCAAAACGCGTGGTGAAGCGGTTGCCGAGCTCGGTGGAGCGGGCCAGCAGACCTTCGCTCTCAATAGCCTCAATCGCTGCGAGAGCCGCGGCGCAGGCCACCGGGTTACCGCCATAGGTTCCGCCGAGCCCACCGGGGATCATGGCGTCCATGATGTCGGCGCGACCGATGACACCGGCAATCGGGTATCCACCGGCCATGGATTTGGCGACGGTGATCAGGTCGGGCACGACGCCGGAATGCTCCACGGCAAACCAGGTGCCGGTACGGCCGAAGCCCGCCTGGATCTCATCGGCGATCAGAAGGATGCCGTGCTCGTCACAGATGCGGCGTAGTTCCTGCATCATCTCGAAGGGAACCGGCGTGTAGCCGCCCTCGCCCAGTACCGGCTCGATGATGATGGCCGCGACGCGCTCGGGCTGTGCGTCCGTCAGGAAGAGGTTGCGCAGCCCGGTGAGGGCATCCTCAACGGTGATGCCGTCACGCACGTTCGGGAACGGCGCGCGGTACACGTCGGACGGGAACGGGCCGATGTCTTTTTTGTAGGGGGAGACCTTCCCGGTCATGCCGAGCGTCAGGAGCGTACGGCCGTGGTAACCGCCGGTGAAGGCGATGATGCCGGAACGGCCGGTTGCGGCGCGGGCGATCTTCACGGCGTTTTCCACCGCCTCGGCTCCCGTCGTCACGAGCAGCGATTTCTTCGGCGCGTCGCCCGGAGCCAGCGCATTCAGTTTTTCAGCCAGAGCGACATAGGGCTCGTAGGGCACGACCTGGAAGCTGGTATGGGTGAAGCGGTCTTCCTGAGCCTTGGCGGCCTCGACGACCTTCGGATGACGGTGGCCGGTGTTGAGCACGGCGATACCGCCTGCGAAGTCGATGTAGCGTTTGCCTTCAACGTCCCACAGTTCGGCATTCTCGGCGCGGTCGGCAAAGACCGGCGCGGCGGATGCCACCCCGCGCGGCACGGCGGCCTCGCGACGGGCGAGCAGGTCGGCATTGGTTTTCGGGGTTTCAACCGCATCCGGTACGACGGCAATTGCGGGTTTGGATTTTGCGCTTGTGCGGCGCGGTTTCCGTTTTACAACATTTGTCATGGCAACGATTTCCCTTCGGAGCTATGCCACACCCACAAAGGCCGGGTGTTTAAAATCCTCATAGGGTGTTTAATTTTTCTGTCAACAGAATTTCATTGAAGTTATAACCAGAGACGACGCGGGTGGATCCGATTACCGTTCCGCCCTGAAACCACGGAGTATGGCGGTTGGATATTGGTAGGCGTTTGCAGGAAATCCGGACGGAACGCGGCCTGTCGCAAAGGGAGTTGGCGAATCGCGCGGGACTGACGAACGGTACCGTTTCCCTGATCGAACAAAACAAGACAAGCCCTTCAGTTGCCTCTTTAAAATGCCTTCTAGACGCCATCCCGATCAGCATTGCGGAGTTTTTCGCGACACTGGAAGAGGCTCAGCCTGCAAAATACTTTTACGGGCGCAACGAATTCATTGAAATATCGCCACAATCCGGCGGTCCATCCGTGTCCCTGCGCCAGCTTGGCAATGCCAGCACACATACCCTTCAGATTTTGGATGAGACCTATCCGCCGGGCTCCGATACCGGCCCTGAGCTGTTGACCCATGAGGGGGAGGAAGCCGGGATTGTGACGGAGGGCCGGATCGAGATTACCGTCTCGGATCAGATCAGGGAACTGGGGCCTGGGGAGGGATATCTGTTTGAGAGTCGCCTGCCCCATCGGTTTCGCAACACAGGCGATACGGTGTGCAGAATAATAAGCGCCTGCACACCGCCAACGTTTTAAGCCCGTCCGGCCCTTGTCGGGTCGAACGGGATTTGGTTCAGCCGATATCGAGTTCCGCGAGCAGGTCCTTGGCGTCGACCTGGCTGCCCGGCTGGACGCTGATGGTTTTGACCGTGCCGCCTTTCTCCGCATAGAGGCCGGTTTCCATCTTCATCGCCTCGATGGTCATGATGAGATCGCCGGACGAGACCTTCTGGCCCGCTTCGACCGCAATGGTTGCGATCACACCGGGCATTGGTGCGGCGACGTGGCCGGGGTTGCCCGGATCGGCCTTGGTGCGTTTCGGTGAAGCGGCCTGAGCGCTGCGGTCGGGCACACGGACCGTGCGGGGCTGACCGTTGAGTTCGAAAAAGACGCGGGCGTCGCCCTCCTCATTGGTTTCGCCAACGGCGGAGAGCCGGATTTCGATGGTCTTGCCCGGGTCGATATCGACGGAGACCTGCTGCCCCGGCTGCATTCCGTAGAAGAACGCGGGCGTCGGCAGGGTGCGGACGGGGCCGTATTCCGCATGGCGGATCATGTAGTCGGAGAAGACCTTGGGATACATCAGGTAGCCGCAGAAATCCTCGTTATCGATGGCGACCGATGGAAATTTCTCTTCCAGTTCCTTGCGCAGGGCGTCGAGATCGGCGGGTTCCATGACGGAGCCGGGACGGACCTCCATGGGTTCGGCACCCTTGAGGACTTTTTTCTGAAGAGCTTTGGGCCATCCGCCTGGGGGCTGGCCAAGGTTGCCCTTCATCATGTCCACGACACTGTCGGGGAAGGCCACATCGGTGTCGGGGCTTTCCACATCCTCGCGGGTCAGACCCTGGGCTACCATCATCAGGGCCATGTCGCCCACGACTTTGGAGGATGGGGTCACCTTGACGATGTCCCCGAACATGCGGTTCACGTCGGAATAGGTCCGCGCAACCTCATGCCAACGTTCCTCCAACCCGAGCGAACGGGCCTGGGCCTTGAGGTTGGTGAACTGACCGCCGGGCATCTCGTGAAGGTAGACCTCGGAGGCCGGAGCCTGCATGCCCGCCTCGAACGCGGCGTACTGTCCGCGGACGGCTTCCCAGTAATCGGAAATCTCGCGGACGGCTGCGATGTCGAGGCCGGTGTCGCGCTCGTCGAACCGCAGCGCCTCAACGATGGAGCCGAGCGTCGGCTGCGAGGTGTTGCCCGAGAGGCTGTCCATCGCGGCATCCATTGCGTCCACGCCAGCCTCGGCGGCGGCGAGCAGCGTGGCGCCGGCAATGCCGCTGGTATCGTGGGTGTGGAGGTGGATCGGCAGGCCGATTTCCTCCTTGAGGGTTTTGACAAGAACGCGGGCGGCGGCAGGCTTGAGCAGCCCGGCCATGTCCTTGAGACCCAGGACATGCGCACCGGCGTCGCGCAGTTCCTTACCCATGTTGACGTAGTATTTCAGGTCGTATTTGGTACGGTCCGGATCGAACAGGTCACCGGTGTAACAGATGGTGCCTTCACAGATCTTGTTCGCTTCCTGTACCGCGTCCATGGAGACACGCATGTTTTCGACCCAGTTGAGGCTGTCGAAGACGCGGAATACGTCCACACCGGACTCGGCGGCCTGAGCCACAAATGCCTCAACCACATTGTCGGGATAGTTTGTGTAGCCCACCCCGTTCGATGCGCGCAGAAGCATCTGCGTCATCAGGTTGGGCATACGCTGGCGCAGGTCGCGGAGGCGTTGCCACGGACATTCCTGGAGGAAGCGGTAGGCCACGTCGAAGGTCGCGCCACCCCAGCATTCGACACTGAACAGCTGCGGCAGTTTTTCCGCATAGGCCGGTGCGACCTGGATCATGTCAAAGGACCGCATGCGAGTGGCCAGAAGGCTCTGGTGCCCGTCGCGCATGGTGGTGTCGGTGATCAGGACGCGTTTCTGCTCCAGCATCCAGTCCGCGACGGCTTTCGGCCCGTCCCGGTCGAGCAGCTGGCGCGTTCCATCCACGGGCGCGTCGTTGCTGGTTTTGGGTGCTTTGGGAAGGCGCAGGTCCTCCGAAGGCTCTGCGCGTCCGGCGGTTTCCGGGTGACCGTTCACGGTGATGTCCGCGATGTAGGTCAGGATCTTGGTAGCGCGGTCGCGACGGGCTGCGAACTCATACAGTTCAGGTGTGTTGTCAATGAACTTTGTGGTGTAACTGTTGTCCAGAAATGTCTGATGTTTCAGCAGATTTTCCACGAAGGCGATGTTGGTGGACACGCCACGGATACGGAATTCACGGAGCGCGCGGTCCATGCGGGCTATGGCGGCCTCAGGCGTGGGTGCCCAGGCGGTGACCTTTTCCAGAAGACTGTCGTAGTACCGGGTAATGACGGCGCCGGAATAGGCCGTGCCGCCGTCAAGACGGATGCCCATGCCCGTCGCGCCGCGATAGGCGGTGATACGGCCGTAGTCGGGAATAAAGTTGTTCTGGGGGTCCTCGGTGGTGATGCGGCACTGAAGGGCGTGACCATTAAGTTTCACGCCGGCCTGGTCGGGCGTGCCGGTGGCCTCGGCGATGGTTTCGCCCTCGGCAATACGGATCTGGGCCTGAACGATGTCGATGCCCGTCACCTCCTCGGTCACGGTGTGTTCCACCTGAACGCGGGGGTTGACCTCGATGAAGTAGAATTTGCCGCTGTCGCGGTCCATCAGGAATTCGACGGTACCGGCGCATTCGTAGTTGGCCGCTTTACAGATCCGCAGGCCGAGCTCGCAGACCTCCTGGCGCTGCTCCTCCGTCAGATACGGCGCGGGCGCGCGTTCAACGACCTTCTGGTTACGACGCTGGACCGAGCAATCGCGCTCCCAGAGGTGGTACATGCCGCCATGTTTGTCGCCGAGGATCTGAACCTCAACGTGCCGGGCATTGAGAATGAGTTTTTCGAGGTAACCCTCGCTGTTGCCAAATGCGTTCAGCGCCTCGCGACGGCCCTCAAGGACCTTTTCCTCAAGCTCGTCGGGGGACATGACGGGCCGCATGCCGCGACCGCCGCCGCCCCAGGAGGCCTTGAGCATGAACGGATAGCCCACCTCCTCGGCCATGCGGGCAACTTCGGCCATGTCATCAGGCAGAACCTCGGTTGCGGGCACAACGGGAACGTCGGCGGAAATGGCGACCTTACGGGCGCTGGCCTTGTCTCCGAGCATGCGCATGGTTGCGGAGGTCGGGCCGATGAAGGTGAGACCGGCCTCGGTACAGGCGTCGACCAGATCGGGGTTTTCACTCAGCAGGCCATAGCCCGGGTGGACCGCGTCCGCTCCGGACATTTTCGCGACGCGGATGATCTCCTCGATGCTGAGATAGGCGGCGACCGGACCGAGCCCCTCACCGATGCGGTAGGCCTCATCCGCCTTGAAGCGGTGCAGGCCAAGTTTGTCCTCCTCGGCATAAACGGCAACGGTGCTTTTTCCGAGTTCGTTCGCGGCGCGCATGACGCGTATGGCGATCTCACCCCGGTTTGCAATCAGAATTTTTTTGAATTTTTTCATTGTCGTTACTCCGTCCCACCGTCGCCCGCAGCAGGGCACCCGGGATGCCTTTTGGCGGCTCCGGTTCCGTATTCCATTGATATGGATGGGAACTGCCCAAAGCCGCAGGGATGCTGCACTGCAACCTAATTCGGTTTTTTGACGGGACGCAAGCGCCTATTCGGCGGCGGTTTCAATTTTGCCGCCGGAGTTTTTGCCGCCGCCCTCGGCTTCCCCGGCCTCCTGCTTCAGGCGCCGTTGACGGGCCTCCTCCCGCTCCTTGGAGCGACGCTCCTTTTCCCGCGCTTTTTCAAGGGCTTTCTCCTTCTGATCAAGCTGGGTTCTCAGGACTGCGGCGATCTTTTGGTGCTGTTCACGGGCCTTTTCCATGTAGGGTCCGTTCTGCTCCGTCGGGACATCGGGACGCCAGAGTTCAGCCAGTTCGGCAAGCATCTGCCGATCATGTTCGAAGAAAGCGGTGGCCAGACGCTCGACCTCATCCTCGGAATATCCAAGGGCGGAGAGGGCGTATTTTCCGGCCCGAACGCCACTGTCAAACACCTCGCGTACGCTGGCCTTGGCCCCGGCGGCGTAGAGCGCATAGACGTGGTGGCGGTCATGGGCGCGGGCGATGATTTCAACCTTGGGATGGTTGCGGCTGACATAGGATGCGGTGCGCGCCGCCACGCCGGGATCATCCACCGCAATGACAATCGCCTTGGCTTCCGACAGGCCCGCAGCCTCGAGCAGCGCGGGCCGGTCGACCTCGCCGTAATAGCCCTGGATGCCGAAGCGACGCATGCGCTCAATGGTGGAGGCGCGGCTGTCGATGACCACGGTTTTGTGGCCGAGCCCCATCAGGAGCCGGTTCACGACCTGACCGAAGCGGCCCATTCCGGCAATAATCACGGTACCATGTTCGTCAATCTCGTCATCCGGCTTGGCCGGTCCGGCCACGAGACGCCGGGTGACATGATCGTGGATCATGAAGAGCGCGGGGGTGAGGAACATGGACAGCGTAATGATCAGAAGAAGCTGATCCGCCCGGTCGGACGGGATCACAAAGTTCTGGCGGGCGAAGCTTGATAGAAAAAATCCAAACTCACCGGCCTGGGCGAGGGAAAGCGTAAACAGCACCCGGTCCCTGCCCTCGATTTTGAAAAGGACCGCCAGGCCGAGTAGAATGAAGTATTTTACGACCATCAGGGCAAGCACCAAGCCGAACGTCTTGACGGGTTCGGAGAACAGCAGCGCGAAGTCGATGCTTGCGCCGACGGTAATGAAGAACAGCCCGAGCAGCAGCCCCTTGAAGGGTGAAATGTCGCTCTTGATCTGATGGCGGTATTCACTGTTGGCCAGGGCAACGCCGGCCAGGAACGTGCCCAGCGCCGGCGGCAGGTGCAGCAGTTCCATGACCACCGCGATCAGGATGATGAAACTGAGCGTTGCCGCGATGTGGATCTCGTGCAGACCCGACATGTTGAGAAACTTGAAAAACGGGCGGGTCAGGTACTTTCCGGCCAGAACCACCAGGACAACGGCTCCCACAACCATGGCAGCCCGCAACCAGCCGCTGACCTCACCGGCATCGGTTTCGGGGACGCCGGTCTGGACGCTGCTGATGGCCAGGAGCGGAATGAGCGCCAGGAAGGGAATGGCCGCAATATCCTGAAACAGGAGCACCGAAAAACTCGCCCTGCCCCCGTCGGTGCGGTTGAGGTGTTTTTCGTTCAGGGTTTGCATTACGATGGCGGTGGAGGACAGGCAGAGGATGATGCCAATCGCCACGGACTCGTTCCAGTCGATGCCGATGGCGATACAGAACACCGCAACGGCGATCAGCGTCAGCGCCACCTGTAGTCCGCCAAGCCCGAGCAGGCGTTTGCGCATCTGCCAGAGCGTTTTGGGTTCCATCTCCAGACCGATCAGGAACAGCATAAGGACGACGCCAAACTCGGCATAGTGCTGGAGGTTTTCGGTCTCCGAGCCCACAAGGCCGATCACCGGGCCGATCAAAACTCCGGCGGCGAGATACCCCAAAACCGAGCCAAGGCCGAATTTTTGACTGATCGGGACCGCGACCACTGCGGCCATCAGGTAAATGAGTATCTCGATTAAAACCAACTGCACTCGGGGGAGCCCTCCATCGTCGGTTTTATCCTAAATGGCTGTTGATAAAATTCAATCAACGCCAGAAACATTCGCGACAAAAATTCGCGTTGATTGAGGGATTTGCGGCGCGCGCAGGCAAAAGCCGAAAATTCGGTCGGATTACCCGGTCAGAAGCGATCGCAGGTCGAATGCCGCGCGCATGAGTTCGCGGGTGTAGTCCGTCTTTGGAGCATCGAAAAGCTGGTCCACCGGCCCCTGCTCCACCACGGCTCCGTTCCTCATCACCATCACGTAATCCGAGAGGGCACGGACCACGGCGAGGTCATGGCTGATGAAAATGTAGGACAGGCTGTTTTCGATCTGCAACCGACGCAGAAGGTCGATGACCTGTTTCTGAACCGAGCGGTCGAGTGCGGATGTGGGCTCATCCAGGATAATGATCCTTGGGCGCAGGATAACCGCACGGGCGATGGCGATGCGCTGGCGCTGACCGCCGGAGAACTCGTGGGGGAATCGGTTCTTCACGGACGGGTCGAGCCCCACATCGCGCAGGGTTTCCTCCGCCCGCCGGTCGCGCTCGGCGGCACCGAGGCCCGGCTCGTGAACGAGAAGCCCTTCCGTCACGATTTCCCGAACGGTCATGCGTGGCGAAAGCGAGCCGTAAGGGTCCTGGAAGACCATTTGCAGGCCCTTGCGGTGGGGGCGCATGGCCTTGCGGTCGAGACCTCCGATTTCAGAGCCCATGCAGACCACGCGGCCGGTGCTGGGGATCATTTGAAGCAGGGCACGGCCGAGGGTGGATTTGCCAGAACCGCTCTCGCCCACCACACCAATGGTCTGACCCTCGCGCAGGGCGATGTCGATGCCGCGCACGGCGTGAAGCTCGGTGCTTTTCCGCAGAAAACCGGCCGGCAGACCGAAGGTGACCTGTATGTCCTCACCCTCCAGCAGCACGGGGGCGGTTTCGCGGGGTGGTTTCTTGTGGCCTTCGGGTTCGGCCGCAAGCAGCATCTTCGTGTAGTCGGTTTTGGGGGCGTGGAAGACATCCGCGGTCGGCCCCTGCTCTTCGACCCGCCCCCTGCACATGACGTAGGTCCGGTCGGCGAAGGCCTCCACGATGCCGAGATCGTGGGTGATGAACAGGATCGACATGCCGAGCCGGGCCTGGAGATCGGAGAGCAGTTGCAGGATTTCCGCCTGGATTGTGACGTCGAGCGCGGTGGTCGGCTCGTCAGCAATCAACAGATCCGGGTCATTGGCGAGCGCCATTGCGATCATCACGCGCTGCCTCTGCCCCCCGGACAGTTCGTGGGGATAGGCCCGCAGGCGTTTCTCCGGGTTTGGGATCTGCACCAGTTTCAGGAGTTCGAGGACCCGTTGTGAGGCCTGCTTTCGGTTCAAACCACCATGGACGCGCAGCGGCTCCGACATTTGGCTCTCGATGGTAAAAAGCGGATCGAGCGATGTCATGGGTTCCTGGAAGATCATGGTGATCTTCGCACCGCGCAACCGGTTCAGTTCGGAGGGTGGCATGTTCAGGATGTCGCGCCCCCGGTAGCGGATGCGACCGCTGGCCCTGCCATTGGAGGCCAGCAACCCCATGGCAGACATCATGACCTGGCTTTTTCCGGAACCACTTTCGCCAACAATTGCGACGGTTTCCCCGGCGCGGACGTTTAGCGACACGCCCCGGACGGCATCCACCGGACCGTCGGGTGTTTCGAAACTGACGTGGAGGTCCTCGACCTCAAGCACCATTTCCCGAGTATCGGTCATGTCAGCGGTCCTTCGGATCAAGTGCGTCGCGCAGTCCATCGCCCAGGAAGTTGAGCGCAAAGAGCAGGACCGTCATGGTCGCGGCCGGATAAAACAGCATGGAGGGCGCGTTGCGCATGTTTTTGGCCCCTTCCGCAATCAACACGCCCAGGGACGTGAGCGGCTCCTGCACGCCTAGGCCGAGAAATGACAGGAAGCTTTCCAGCAGGATCACCTTCGGGATGAGGAGGGTCATGTAGACCATGACGTTGCCAAGGGTATTTGGGATGATATGGCGTTTGACGATGTCCCAGGACGAGACGCCAAGGCTTTCCGCCGCCTGCACGAACTCCCGTCTGCGCAGGCTTAAGGTCTGGCCACGTACAATGCGGGACATGTCGAGCCACTGGGTCGCGCCGATGGCGATGAACATCAGCACGAGGTTGCTGCCGAAGAAGACCACCAACAGGATCACGAAGAACACGAAGGGGAGTGAATCCATGATATCGACGAAGCGCATCATGAGGTTGTCGACACGTCCGCCCACGAAACCCGATGTCGCGCCGTAAATCACGCCGATCACCAGTGCCACCGCCGTCGCAAGGGCACCGATCATCAGGGAGATCCGCAGGGCGATCAGGGTGCGGGAAAACAGGTCACGACCATTCGCATCGGTTCCCATCAGAAAGTATAGCTGCTGCACGTCGGCGGTGATGGCGCCGGAGAGCCCATCGCCGGAAATGTCCACGACCTCCGCGTTGGAAAACACGTCGGACCGGTCGACGTAACGGGAAATGCGAGGGTCAATTTCGGATTCCGAACTGACCGCAATCCGGACGGTGCCGTCCTCGATCACAATCTCTCCGACCTCCACCCGGGCGCGGCGCAGGGCGCTTTCAGCAGCGGGAATGATCTGCTCGGCCTGGGGGTATGGGGAAAGACTGGGCCTGGTTTTGACGAACTCCGGATAGACCTCGGAATAGCTGTGCGGCGAAACCATGGGGCCCAGCCCGCCTGCGATGATGAGGAAAATCAGCACGAAGAACGATGCCACCGCCGCACGGTTTCGTTTCAGCCGCAACAGCGCCGTGGCCCAGAGCGAGCGGTTCTGCACGGAGCCCTGGGGTGGGGTCTCCTCTGCGATGGCAGCGTCAGTCATAGCGCACCCTTGGATCAAACACGGCGAAAAGAAGATCGACCATCAAGTTGAAAAGGATCACAAAAACTGCAACGATCACAACGGTTCCCATGACCATCGTATAGTCCCGGTTGAGAGCGCCCTGCACAAAATACCGGCCGATACCGGGCAGATTGAATACCTGCTCCACCACGATTGAACCGGTCAGTAGAGCGGCGGCAGCGGGCCCAAGATAGCTTATGGCCGGCAAGACCGCAGCGCGCAGGGCGTGTTTGATGACAACCATACTCGCTGGAAGCCCGTAGGCCTTCGCCGTGCGTACATGGTCCGACCGCAGGGCCTCGATCATGGCGCCTCGCGTCAGACGCGCGATAACCGCGACCTGGGGCAGAGCGAGGGCAATTACGGGCAGCACCATCTGGTCCGCTCGTCCCCAACCTTGTGCGGGCAGCCAGCCAAGAAACACGGCGAAGACAAGGGCGAGAACGGGTGCGACCACGAATGGCGGCACCGTTATGCCGAAAGTGGCGAGAGCGACGACGAAATAGTCCGCTTTGGAATTCTGCCGCAGGGCAGCGACGGTTCCCATGCACACCCCGATGAAAAGTGCGAGCAGCAGCGCGAGGAAGCCAAGCTGCATCGAGACCGGAAGCCCCTCACCGAGGATCTCATGGACCCGTTTGTCACGGAACACGAAGGATGGCCCCATGTCGCCGTGCAGCAGGTTGTTGAGATACATCGCGTATTGCTGCCAGAGCGGTTTATCAAGGCCGAATGTCCGGTTGAGGTTTTCCAGCACCGTGGCTTCCAGCGTGCGTTCCTGATCGAATGGCCCCCCGGGGGCGATCCGCATCATGAAGAAGGCAGCGGTGATGATCAGGAACAGGGTCGGTACGGCACCCAGAAGCCGTCTGAGGGCGTATCTTAAAATGTCGATCTCCTCCCGGTGCAACTTCGGTCGGCAAAATGGCCGGGCGACCGGGGCCGCCCAGCCGTATCAACAGGTTACTCGGTGATACTCATGTAGCGGCTCAGATGCACATGCTGGATGTTGTCCTCCCACCCCTGAAGGTTGGGCGATACCAGCGCGAGCGAGGAGTAGTACAGGAGCGGCAGGAACGGCAGGTCACGCATGAACATGGCCTCCGCCTGGCTCAGCAGTTCCGACCGTTTCGTCAGATCCGTCTCCGCCGCCGCGGCATCCATCAGGGCGTCATATTCCGGGTTCTCGTACCGGGAATAGTTGAAGCCGTCATTGTCGGATTCGACCATGAAGAGAAAGTTCTGCGGATCGGAGTAGTCGCCAATCCATCCCGCACGTGCGACGTCGAAATCACCCCGGTCGCGGAGGTGGGCGTAATGCGCCGAAATGTCCCGCACGTTATAGGTGACGTTCACACCCACATTTGCCCACATGTCCGCAATCGCCGTGGCAACGTTTTTGTGGTTCTCACTGGAATTATACATGATTTCCAGTTTGTGCGGTGTGTCCGGCGTGACGCCCTTTGCCTCAAGAATTTCGATCGCCATGTCCTCGCGATCGAGCATGGACATGCTGAAGTAATCCGTCTCGGGAGAGCCGGTCTCGTAGTTGCCGATCCCTGGCGGAATGAAGCTTGTAGCGGGGATCATGCCCTGGAAGATATTCTCGGCCAGGAATTCCCGGTCGATGACCATTGACAGCGCCCGGCGCACCTCGGGGTCGGACAGGAACTCATCCTCGTGGTTGAGCGCGTAATAGTACGTGCCGAGATATGGCGTGACGCGGGTGGCGTCGCCGTGTTCGGACTGAAGCCGCTCAAGATCTTCGGCGGGAAGGTCGGCGCAGGAATGGATTTCGCCCGCCTCCCACGCTCTTACGCAGGTTGCGCGATCCTCGATCGGAATAAAGTTGACCGTCTCGATGGCGACGTTGTCAGCGTCATGATAATTCTCGTTCTTCTGCAAAACGATCTTGTCATTCAGAATGTTGGTTTCGAGAACATAGGCACCGTTGGAGACCATGATGCCCGGCTGAACGAAATCGGCGCCATTGGCTTCCACGGTGGGCGGATGCATCGGCAGACCGGTCTGGTGAGTCAGCAACTCAATGAAAAACGGCGTTGGATTTTCGAGGGTAATTTTCAGCGTGTGGTCGTCAACGGCCTCCACCGCAAGGCTGTCGGGCTCCATGTCGCCGGTGTTGACGGCCTCGGCGTTTTTAATGGGATAAAGAATGTTTGCGTATTTGGCTCCGGTGGCCGGGGTCATGATACGCCGAAGGGAGAAAACGAAATCGCCGGCGGTGACGGGATCACCGTTCGACCATTTGGCATTGTTGCGCAGCGTGAAAGTATACTCCGTGCCGTCCTCCGACACCTCCCAGCTTTCAGCCACCCCCGGCACGACCTGGGCGGCGGCATCGTAGACAACCAGCCCCTCATAGAGGTCGCGTAGAATATGCGCCTCCACCACCGTCGACGTCTTGTGCTGGTCAAGTGTTTCGGGATTTCCGTTGTTGCCCCGCATGTAGGTTGCGGCCCATGGGCTCCCCGCGCCCGTGACCGTCAGGGCGAGTGCCAGGGCGGCGCCTGCCATCATTCGCGTCTTCATGACCTGTATCCTCCTCCAGTCAAACACTGTCGCAATGAGTGTAAGGCCACGTTTCACGCAAAGTAAACTGCCGTATGGAGTGACCTGGTCCGGCTGAATACGGGGCGACGTGACGTCAACCTAACGGCAGGGAAAGAAACTTTTGCCGCCCATATGGACCTTCCTGAAATACTGCTGCAAGAATAGGCGATCTCGGGTGGCGGCCGACAGTCCGGAGGGGAGATATTCGACTGTGCGACACTGCATGGAACCGACCCTTCGACGGCACATTCCCGCAACAATTCCAAGAGTCCAACGGAAGGGAAAATCATGAAACTAAAACAGACACTTGCAACCGGCGCCGTGCTGTCGGTTCTGGCGTCAAGCGCTATTGCGGCACCGCTAGTGTACTGCTCTGAGGGCTCGCCGGAGGGCTTTGACCCGGCCCTGTTCACGTCAGGGACCACTTTTGATGCATCGTCCCATCCGATCTACAATCACCTGACCGAATTCGTGACCGGAACGACCGAAGTGGTCCCCGGACTGGCCGAAAGCTGGGAAGTATCCGAGGATGGTCTTGAGTACACTTTCAACCTGCGTCAGGGTGTAAAATTCCACTCCAACGACGCGTTCACGCCGACCCGGGACTTCAACGCCGATGACGTGATCTTCAGCTTTGAGCGCCAGCGTCTGGAGGATCATCCCTATCACGAAGTGTCCGGCGGTACCTGGGAATATTTTGAGGGCATGTCGATGCCCGATCTGGTCGCCTCGGTTGAGAAAATCGACGACTACACCGTCAAATTTGTCCTGAACCGTCCGGAAGCGCCGTTCATCGCCAACCTGGCCATGGATTTTGCCTCCATCCTCAGCGCCGAATACGCCGACGCGATGATGGAAGCCGGCACTCCCGAGCAGCTCAACCAGGCACCCATCGGCACCGGTCCGTTCTCGTTCGTCGCCTATCAGAAAGACGCGGTGATCCGTTACGCCACCAACCCGGATTACTGGGAAGGCGCGTCCTCCCTTGAGGGCCTGATCTTTGCGATCACGCCGGATGCCTCCGTGCGCTACCAGAAGCTGAAGGCTGGCGAGTGCCACGTCATGCCCTATCCAAACCCTGCGGATATCGAGGCGATGAAGTCGGATCCCGACATCAACGTGCTGGAGCAGGAAGGCCTGAACGTGGGCTACCTTGGCTACAACACGCAACAGGAACCGTTTGACAACATCAACGTCCGCAAGGCGCTGAACATGGCCATCGACAAGCAGGCCATCATCGACGTTGTCTTCCAGGGCTCCGGTCAGATCGCGAAAAACCCGATCCCGCCGACCATGTGGTCCTATAACGACGCGATCGAGGATGACCCCTACGATCCGGAAGCCGCAAAATCCATGCTTGAGGCCGAAGGTGTAACGGACCTGTCCATGAAGATCTGGGCGATGCCGGTGCAGCGTCCCTACAACCCCAACGCCCGCCGTATGGCGGAACTGATCCAGGAGGATTTCTCAGAGATCGGCGTTGATGTTGAGATCGTCTCCTATGAGTGGGGTGAGTACCTGAGCCGCTCGCGCGAGCTTGACCGCGACGGCGCGATCCTTCTCGGCTGGACCGGCGACAACGGTGATCCGGACAACTTCCTTGCCGTTCTGCTTGGCTGTGACGGTATCGGCAACTCGAACCGGGCGCAGTGGTGCCACGAGCCGTTCGAGGAACTGATCCAGAAGGCCAAGGTGACCACGGATGTTGAGGAGCGGACCGCGCTTTATGAGGAGGCCCAGGTTGTCTTCAAGGAGCAGGCACCGTGGGCCACGATCGCGCATTCGGTCGTCTACATGCCCGTTCGTCCCGAAGTGTCCGGCTACAAGGTTCATCCGCTGGGTGGTCACATCTTCTACGGTGTTGAACTCGCTCAGTAATCACGCCACCGATCGGGGCGTTTGCGCCCCGGTCACGCCAGCACGGAACGCCAGCCATGTGTAAACTCCTGAGCCAGTACCGCGCCGTTGCGCGCGACCTAAACGTCGATGCGGTCGCAATTGTGCCCGGTCCGAACTTCACCAGACTGTTCGGCGCCGAATTTCACAGCAATGAACGCCCGCTGGTCGTTTTTATCCCCGCCGAAGGCGACGCGGCGGCTATCGTGCCCAATCTGGAGCTGCGCTCCTTTGACCTGATCGGGTTTGAGGGCGAGGTGTTCGACTGGCGCGACCAGGACGGTTATGACCACGCGTTTAAGGCGCTGGCATCCCAGCTTCCGCATTCTTCCCTCGCCGTTGAGGGGCAGATCATGCGGGTGTTTGTCCACCACGCCATCGCCGCGGCCTGGCCCGGTCTGAGGATCGTCGATGCCGAAAAGCAGATTTCGGGTCTGCGCATCATCAAAAGCGAGTCGGAGGTGTCCCTGCTCTCTGACGCGATCCATATTTCCGAACGGGCGCTGGACCACACGATTTCCAAAGTCCGCGTCGGTATGACCGAGACCGAAATTCAGGGGCTGTTGACGCAGGCGCTGTTCGCCAATGGTGCGGATGCCCATGCGTTTGGGCCCATTGTGGCAGCCGGCGACAACTCGGCCATGCCCCATGCCCATGCCCGGTCAGACTACCGGGTGCAGGCGGGCGATGCGCTGCTTCTAGATTTTGGGGCGCGGAAAGACGGGTTTTGTGCCGACATCACAAGGACGTTTTTCGTGGGCCATGTGGATGACGCCTCGGCGGAGGTCTACGATGCGGTCTACCGCGCCAATCTGCGCGGCCATGAAGTGACGAAAGCCGGCGTGACCTGCCACGAGGTGGATGACGCCGTGATCGGCGTCCTGGAGGCCTCGCCCTTCGCGGACCGTATCCGCACCAAAACCGGGCATGGTCTCGGCCGCGACGTCCATGAAGCCCCTTACATCATGCGCGGCAATCACCAGGTCCTCGAGGCGGGAATGGTATTCACGAATGAACCTGGGCTCTACCAGATCGGTGAGTTCGGCGTCCGGATCGAGGATGATATTTTGGTCACGGATACCGGGTGCCGCTCGCTCACCCAATTTCCCAAAGAACTGACGGTGATTGGCACATGATAAAGTACTTTCTGTCCAAGCTGCTGACCTTTGTGCCGACGTTTTTTGGCGTGACCCTGATTTCCTTCGCATTCATCCGTGTGCTGCCTGGAGACCCGATCATCGTCATGGCAGGCGAACGCGGCCTGTCCGACGAGCGTTACGCGGAACTGTCAGCGGAATACGGTTTCGACCGGCCCATCCTCGTCCAGTACTGGGATTACCTGACCGGTGTTTTGCAGGGGGATCTCGGCGAGAGTTTTGTGACCAAAAAGCCGGTTTGGGACGAGTTTTTCGCGCTCTTCCCCGCCACCCTGGAGCTTGCGCTCTGTGCCATGGTTTTTGCGGTTGTGCTGGGGCTGCCCGCCGGTGTGATCGCTGCCGTCAACCGCGGCAAGCTGTTTGACCGGACGCTTATGTCAACGGCGCTGGTGGGATACTCCATGCCCATCTTCTGGTGGGCGCTGCTGCTGATCATCGTGTTCTCCGGCAACCTGGGATGGACGCCGGTATCGGGGCGGATCAGCCTGCTCTACTATTTCGACACGGTAACCGGGTTCATGCTGATCGACTCGCTGCTGTCCGGGCAGGACGGTGCCTTTATGTCGGCTGTAAATCACCTCGTCCTTCCAGCCATCGTTCTGGGCACCATTCCTCTCGCGGTCATTGCCCGCCAGACGCGCTCGGCCATGCTGGAGGTGTTGAGCGAGGACTACATCCGCACCGCGCGGGCCAAGGGGCTCGCCCCGGTTGAGGTCAACGGCCTGCACGCCCTGCGCAACGCGCTCATACCGGTGATTACGGTCATTGGCCTGTCAGTCGGCACATTGATGGGTGGTGCCATCCTGACGGAGACCATTTTCAGCTGGCCTGGCATCGGCAAATGGATGTTGGATTCCATTTTCCGCCGTGACTACCCGGTGGTTCAGGGCGGGCTGCTGCTCATTGCGGTATTCGTAATGATCGTGAACCTCACCGTTGACGTGCTCTACGGTTTCATCAACCCCAAGATCAGGAAGCGCTGATGGAAACCACAATGGAACGTCCCGGCAGACTGCGCGAATTCTGGTACTACTTCCGCGAAAACCGTGGAGCCGTGATCGGCCTTTCCGTCTTCGTTGTCTTCGTTCTTGTCGCCATTTTTGCCGATCTACTGGCGCCACACGACCCGACGCAGCAGTACCGTGATCACCTGCTTCGCCCACCCGCATGGTCGGAGGGTGGCGACTGGTCCTTCCCTTTGGGTACCGATCCGCTGGGCCGCGATCTTCTGTCGCGCCTGATACATGGCGCGCGGTATTCGGCATTTGTGGGCGTCGTCGTGGTCACCGTGGCCGCCTCGGTGGGTATTCTGATCGGGCTGCTCTCAGGCTTCGCGCCGCGCTGGGGTGACACGATCATAATGCGGATCATGGACATTATCCTGGCCTTCCCGTCACTGCTTCTGGCGCTGGTGCTGGTGGCAATTTTGGGGCCGAGCCTCACTAATGCCATGATCGCCATCGCCATTGTCCAGCAGCCGCATTACGTGCGCCTGACCCGGGCGTCGGTCATCAATGAGCGCACGCGAGATTACGTGACCTCGGCACGTGTGGCCGGGGCCGGTATCTGGCGGCTGATGTTCAAAACCGTTCTGCCCAACTGTCTGGCTCCGATTATTGTGCAGGGGGCGCTGAGTTTTTCCACCGCCATCCTCGATGCCGCAGCGCTTGGCTTCCTCGGCATGGGCGCGCAGCCGCCCACGCCTGAATGGGGCACAATGCTGGCGGAAGCACGGGAGTTCATCCTGCGCGCCTGGTGGGTGGTGACCTTCCCCGGCATCGCAATCCTGATCACCGTTTTGGCCATCAACCTGATGGGCGACGGACTGCGTGACGCGCTCGACCCGAAACTGAAAAGGAGCTAGCGCCATGGCACTGCTTCGCATCCGAAACCTCAGCGTCGATTTCGCCACCGCGTCCGGCAAGTTTCGCGCCGTGGACTCAATGGACGTCACCGTCGACCGCGGCGATATCCTCGCCATCGTCGGTGAAAGTGGCTCGGGAAAATCCGTCTCCATGCTGGCCATGATGGGTCTGCTGCCCTGGACCGCGACCATCACCGCTGACGAGATGAGCTTTGATGGTATCGACCTCAGATCGGTAACAGCCGCCCAGCGTCGCAAGATCATTGGCCGCGACATGGCCATGATTTTTCAGGAACCGATGTCCTCGCTCAATCCATGTTTCACGGTTGGCTTCCAGATACGGGAATCCCTGCGCAAACATATGAACATGAGCCGGAGGGAACGGCATCAGCGCGCGATTGAGCTTTTCGAACAGGTGGGCATTCCGGAACCGGAAAAACGTCTAGGCGTATTCCCGCATCAGATGTCCGGAGGGATGAACCAGCGCGTCATGATCGCCATGGCCATTGCTTGCCGCCCACGGCTTCTGATCGCGGATGAACCGACCACCGCGCTCGACGTGACCATTCAGGCGCAGATCCTTGAACTGCTGACGGGCCTGCAGCGGGACACGGGCATGGCCCTAATCCTGATCACCCATGACATGGGAGTTGTTGCCGAGACGGCCCAGCGGGTCAGCGTTCAGTACGCGGGCCAGAAGGTTGAGGAACAGCCTGTACGCCCTCTCTTCTCGACACCGCACCACCCCTACACAGCGGCGCTGCTCGCGGCATTGCCGGAGCGGGCAACAAGCAAAATCCTCCCAAGTATTCCAGGCGTGGTACCGGGGCAGTTCGACCGGCCGAAAGGCTGTCTTTTCAGCCCACGGTGTTCCAAGGCGGATGACCGCTGCCGGGAAATTGAACCCGAAAACCAGCCGGAGGAGCTTGGCCGGGCGAAATGCCACTACCCCCTGGGCGTGAATGAACCGGAGATGGCGCAATGAACAAACCCGTTGTAGTCGCCCACGACCTGACCCGGCACTATGAGGTTGGCGGCGGCATCTTTTCATCCACCCAAACGGTCGAGGCTCTGTCCGGGGCGTCGTTCACGCTTCAGCCTGGCAAAACGCTGGCGGTTGTCGGGGAGTCCGGCTGCGGGAAATCGACCCTTGCCCGGGTTGTCACGATGATCGAGCCACCGACCTCAGGCACGCTGATGATCGATGACGAGGCCGTGTCCCCGGACAAATGGGCGTCACTGCGGTCATCGGTTCAGATCGTGTTCCAGGACCCCTACGGCTCCCTTAACCCACGCCAGCGGATTGGCGACATTCTGATGGAGCCACTTGTCATCAACCGCAAGGACATGTCGGCGAAGGACCGCGAGGCCCAGGCGCGGGACATGCTGGCCATGGTGGGCCTGCGCCGCGAGCATTTCGACCGCTATCCGCACATGTTCTCCGGCGGACAGCGCCAGAGGATCGCAGTGGCCCGTGCGCTGATGCTGAACCCAAGGGTTTTGGTCCTCGATGAGCCGGTCTCGGCCCTGGACCTGTCCATTCAAAGCCAGGTGCTGAACCTGCTGGTCGAACTGCAGGAAAAGCTGGGGCTTGCCTACCTGTTCATTTCCCACGATCTGTCCGTGGTCAAACATATGGCCGACGACATTGTTGTCATGTATCTCGGCCGCCCGGTGGAAACCGGTCCCATCGAGGATGTGGTCGCCAATCCGCGCCATCCCTATACCAAGGCGCTTTTGTCCGCGACGCCAATCGCCGACCCGACAATTGAGAAAAAACGCATCAAACTGGAAGGCGAACTGCCCTCCCCCATCAACGTCCCCAAAGGCTGCGCCTTTTCACCGCGCTGCTGGAAGGCGACGGAGGAATGCCGCGCCAAACGGCCCGTACTCGATGAGGGACGACATCGGGTGGCGTGTTATCATCCTGAGGGGTGACACGCCCCGTGGCAGCGGGAACCTGCCAGGACTTGTTAAATCCTTCCGACATGTCCAGTTTAGGTTGAGTTGGCGTGTGTGAGGGAAGTTTATGACGGTATCTACTGATGGACAGCGCATTTATGCGGTAGGTGACATCCACGGTGAGATTGACCTGCTCATGGAGATGACCTCACGTATCACGGATGACATGCTGAGGCGTCCCCACCGCAATCCGAGGGTGGTGTTCATTGGCGATTACAATGACCGCGGTCCCAATTCGAGAGCCGTTTACGAGTTTCTCATCGGGCTGCAGGACAGCAGTTTTCCGGTCACCTGTCTGCTGGGCAACCATGACAGCTATATTCTGACCTATCTTGATGATCCGATCTGGGTTGAACATGCCATGCACTGGATGAACCCTAGACTTGGCGGCGACAAGACGCTGGCCTCCTATGGCGTGCATGGCGCGACCGAGGATTACCCGGCCGACAGTCACGCCGCGTTTGAGGCCGCCTTCCCCGAACGGCACCGTTTGTTTATCGCCAACTGCGAACAGTACCTGAAGATTGGCGATTACGTGTTCGTACATGCGGGCATTCGTCCGGGGGTGCCCCTGGAGAAACAGAGCCTGCGCGATCTCATCATGATCCGGGATCCGTTCCTCAACTCCACGCTGGATCATGGTTTCAAGGTCGTTCACGGCCATACGATCTCGGAGAACGTGGAGCACCACTCCAACCGAATCGGCATTGATACCGGTGCGTTCCGAACCGGGCGCCTGTCCTGCGTGGTGCTTGAGGATGAGGACGTCTCCCTGCTCGATAAGGATAGCCTGAAGCCGTGGCCGAAAGGCTCCGGGCTCGGCATCGCGAAAAAATGGGCCTTTTCCTGATTTAAGTGCCCGGGAGACGGCCTGCCGGAGCTTTATCCCAACGGAACCCCTTGCATCGGTTCCGGAACCGCCGTATCTGACGCGGGCATGCTGCCACAGGGGTGTAGCTCAGTTGGTAGAGCGTCGGTCTCCAAAACCGAATGTCGTAGGTTCGAGTCCTATCGCCCCTGCCAGCATGCAAATCCTTCCCAAAACACCTGGACGGGCTGCGAAATCCCGCCTTGCAATGGATGCCCATACGGCTTACATGCTGCCAATCCCCGGAATTGGAAAGTAAGATGGCCAGAACAAACCCGTTTCAGTTTGCCCAGCAGGTACGCTCGGAAGTAGCCAAAGTAGTATGGCCCACCCGGCGTGAGGTTGGACTGACCACCGTGATGGTTCTGCTCATGGCGACCGTATTTGCGATTTTCTTTTTTACCGTGGACATGATCGTGCGCCTTGGTCTCGAAGCAATTCTTGGGAT
This sequence comes from Amaricoccus tamworthensis, assembly GCF_049800875.1. Lineage (NCBI taxonomy): Bacteria > Pseudomonadati > Pseudomonadota > Alphaproteobacteria > Rhodobacterales > Paracoccaceae > Amaricoccus > Amaricoccus tamworthensis. Next base: position 541,445 of record NZ_JBNAFV010000001.1, read on the forward strand.
GGCCTCTTGAATTCACGGTCCGTCGGGAGTAAAGGGGCGCCTCTCGATATTTTTGGCGTGCATCGATTCGGTTGCGCGCCGTTTATGTTTAGCGCGATGCGTGACGGACTAACTACAATAATGCATGCGGCATGACCGCACTCTACTGGGGTAACGATCAGATGGCATTGCGCTGGTATTCAGTGAGCGTCCTTTCCAACTTCGAGAAGAAGGTTGCCGAAGCGATTCGCGAGGCGATTGAGCAGGAAGGACTCCAGGACCAGATCGCCGAGGTTCTCGTGCCGACCGAGGAAGTGATCGAGATCCGTCGCGGCAAGAAGGTCCAGACCGAAAAGCGCTTCATGCCAGGCTATGTTCTGGTCCGTATGGAAATGACCGACAAGGCCTACCATCTGGTTAACTCCATCAACCGCGTGTCCGGCTTCCTGGGTCCGCAGGGCCGTCCGACGCCGATGCGCGACGCGGAGGTTGCCCGCATCCAGAGCCAGGTCGAGGATGGCATGGAAAGCCCGCGCTCGGTCATCAGCTTTGAGACCGGCGAGACTGTCAACGTTACAGACGGACCCTTCGAGGGCTTCTCCGGCATGGTCGAGGATGTCGATCAGGCCAACAGCCGCCTGAAGGTAACCGTATCCATTTTTGGCCGGGCAACCCCGGTCGAACTCGAATTCACTCAGGTCGCCAAGGCCTCGTGAGTATCCCCGTGGGAGGCAGGGGCGGCGCGCCGTCAATGCCGGACCACATCCATATGAAATCCCCGCTGGACGCGTCCGCGGGGCTGGAGAGTAAAGGAGGCCACCATGGCCAAGAAAGTCGCCGGGCAGCTCAAGCTGCAGGTGCCCGCAGGCAAGGCTAACCCCTCGCCCCCCGTTGGACCGGCTCTCGGTCAGCGCGGCATCAACATCATGGAATTCTGTAAGGCGTTCAACGCCCGTACGCAGGAGATGGAAGCCGGAAGCCCGATCCCGGTCATCATTACCTACTACACGGACAAGTCCTTCAGCATGGAAACCAAGACGCCGCCCGCGTCCTACCTGCTGAAAAAAGCTGCCAAGCTGAAATCCGGCTCCAAAGAACCCGGTAAATCCACCGCTGGTAGCGTTTCCGTGAAGCAGCTCCGTGAAATTGCCGAGATCAAGATGAAGGACCTCAACGCGAACGACGTTGACGCCGCCATCCAGATCATTGCCGGCTCCGCCCGTTCGATGGGCCTCGAGGTCAAGGGGTAATCACGATGGCTAAACTCGCAAAGCGCGTATCGGCTGCACGTGCCGCATTCGAGGGCAAGGTAAACCTGCCCGTGGATGAGGCCGTTAAGCTGGTCAAGGACAACGCAACGGCCAAGTTCGACGAGACCCTTGAGATCGCAATGTGCCTCGGTGTTGACCCCCGTCACGCCGACCAGATGGTCCGTGGTGTTGTCGCCCTGCCCAACGGCACAGGCAAATCGGTACGTGTTGCCGTGTTCGCCCGTGGTGCCAAGGCTGAGGAGGCAACCGCCGCCGGTGCGGACGTTGTTGGTGCCGAGGACCTGATGGAATCCATTCAGGGCGGCAAGCTCGACTTTGACCGCTGCATCGCCACCCCCGACATGATGCCGATTGTTGGCCGTCTGGGTAAGATCCTTGGTCCGCGCAACCTGATGCCGAACCCGAAGGTTGGTACGGTGACAATGGATGTCGCCCAGGCCGTTCAGAACGCCAAGGGCGGTGAGGTTCAGTTCAAGGCCGAGAAAGCCGGTGTGGTTCACGCTGGTATCGGCAAGGCATCTTTCGACGCCGACAAACTGGCTGAAAACGTAAAAGCATTCGTATCCGCCGTTAACCGGGCCAAACCGTCCGGTGCGAAAGGTACGTATCTGAAGAAAATCGCCATCTCCTCGACCATGGGTCCGGGCGTGACGCTGGATATCGCCAGCGCCGTAGGCGAGTAAGGAGATCCCCGGCATCAAAGCCGGGGTGTTCCGGGCGGCCTCAAAAACCGCCCGACTGTCCGAGACGGTGGGTCAGACGCAGGTCTGATAAATCCTGCCTGAGATGGGGAACGATCAGGATCAAGTGGGACACTACCGTCCCGGGCGATTTTGGCGGGACCCGTAATTAAGGACCCGAGACGTGGGGCATTCGCCTCGCGAAAATGAGCCGGCGGAAAGGGGAAACCCGGACTGCCAAAGTTGGAGCAACACTGTGGATAGAGCCCAAAAAGAAGCTGTGGTCGCTGAACTCGGCCAAATCTTCACGGACTCTGGTGTCGTCGTGGTCGCGCACTACGAAGGCCTTTCCGTTGCAGAGATGACCGATTTCCGTCTTCGCATGAGCGAAGCCGGTGGATCGGTTCGTGTCGCCAAAAACAAGCTCGCCAAAATTGCCCTGAAGGATACGCCCAGCGAAAGCATCGGCGATCTGCTGACGGGTATGACGGTGCTTGCCTATTCCGAGGACCCTGTCGCAGCGGCGAAAGTCGTTAAGGACTATGCCAAGGACAACAAGAAACTTGTTGTTCTGGGCGGGGCCATGGGTGGCACAGCACTCGACGAAGCCGGCGTTAACGCCGTTGCCGCAATGCCGTCCCGCGAGGAGCTTATCGCTTCCGTTGTGGGCTGCATCGGGGCTCCGGCCGGAAACCTCGCTTCGGCAATTGGCGCGCCTGCCTCGAATATCGCAGGCATTCTCTCGACGCTCGAAGAGCGTGAGGCGGCGTAACTCTAAGCAACGAATTGGCCGGACCGTGCAAAACCGCATCGATACCGGACTACACAACGAAAACCTGATTGGAACCTGAACAATGGCTGATCTTAAAAAACTCGCCGAAGAAATCGTAGGGCTGACCCTGCTGGAAGCGGCTGAACTGAAAAACATCCTCAAGGACGAGTACGGCATCGAGCCGGCTGCCGGTGGCGCCGTCATGATGGCTGCCGGTCCCGCAGACGCCGGTGGCGAAGCTGCTGAGGAAAAAACCGAATTTGACGTGATCCTGAAGTCCGCTGGCGACAAGAAAATCAACGTCATCAAGGAAGTCCGTGCAATCACCGGTCTTGGCCTGAAAGAAGCCAAGGACCTCGTGGAAGCAGGCGGCAAGCCCGTTAAGGAAGGCGTCACCAAAGAAGAGGCTGACGAAATCCTGAAAAAGCTTACCGACGCTGGCGCGGAAGCCGAAGTGAAGTAATACCCTCCGGCCCTTTTCGGGGCCGGAACCGAATATTTGGGCTGGATCCGCAGAAATGTGGGTCCAGTTCGATGCGTCTCTCGGAGGGCCCACGCGTGGACCTTTTGAAAGCCGCATCGGTCCGGGTGTGTGATGTGGGAAATCACACAAGCATTGGACAGCTACGGCAGCAAAGACGATCCGTCCGAATTCCCCACCGGAAGGTTCGCATGCAAGGAAGAGGTTGAGCATGGCTCAGACACATTCAGGTCACAAGCGTATCCGCAAGTTCTATGGCAAAATCCGCGAGGTTGCGGAAATGCCGAACCTTATCGAGGTTCAGAAATCAAGCTATGACCTGTTTTTGCGCTCCGGTGACCAGGAACTGCCGCTGGATGGTGAAGGGATCAAGGGCGTCTTTCAGTCGGTTTTTCCGATCAAGGACTTCAATGAGACCGCGATCCTTGAATTCGTAAAGTACGAGCTTGAGGCTCCGAAATACGACGTTGAGGAGTGCATGCAGCGCGACATGACCTATTCGGCACCGCTGAAGGTCACACTGCGCCTGATCGTATTTGAGGTCGACGAGGAAACCGGTGCCCGGTCCGTGAAGGACATCAAGGAGCAGGACGTGTTCATGGGCGACATGCCCCTGATGACGCCCAACGGTACCTTCGTTGTAAACGGCACCGAGCGTGTGATCGTCAGCCAGATGCACCGGTCCCCAGGTGTGTTCTACGACCACGACCGTGGCAAAACCCACTCTTCCGGCAAACTGCTGTTCACCAGCCGCGTTATTCCCTACCGCGGTTCCTGGCTGGACTTCGAGTTTGACGCCAAGGACATCGTGCACGCCCGCATCGACCGTCGCCGCAAACTTCCCGTGACGACCCTGCTCTACGCGCTTGGTCTCGACCAGGAAGGCATCTGTGATGCGTATTACGACACCGTGAACTACCGCAAGGAAACCGGCGGCTGGGCGACGAAATTCTTCCCCGAGCGCGTTCGCGGCACCAAACCCGCATATGACCTGGTCAATGCGGCGGACGGCGAGGTTATCGCGCCCGCAGGTAAAAAGATCACGCCGCGCATGGTCAAGAAATGGATCGACAGCGGTGAGGTCTCCGAAATCCTCGTGCCCTTCGACAGCATCGTCGGCCGTTACGCCGCGAAGGACATCATCAACGAGGAAACCGGCGAAATCTGGATCGAGGCCGGTGACGAGCTGACCTGGGAAATCGATGCGAAAACCGGCGACACCGTTGGCGGCACGCTGAAAACCCTTCTGGACCAGGGCATCACCGAGATCCCCACGCTCGACATCGACAACGTGACTGTTGGTGCCTACATCCGCAACACCATGGCCGTGGACAAGAACATGAACCGCGAAAGCGCGCTCATGGACATCTATCGCGTCATGCGCCCTGGCGAGCCGCCCACCGTCGAGGCCGCGGATACAATGTTCCAGTCGCTGTTCTTCGACTCGGAACGGTATGACCTGTCCGCAGTTGGCCGCGTGAAAATGAACATGCGCCTCGCCCTCGACGCGGAAGACACCCAGCGCACCCTGCGCAATGAGGACATCATCGCCGTCATCAAGGCGCTGGTGGATCTGCGCGACGGTCGCGGTGAGGTTGACGATATCGACCACCTCGGAAACCGTCGTGTGCGCTCCGTTGGCGAACTCATGGAAAACCAGTACCGCGTTGGCCTTCTCCGCATGGAGCGCGCCATTCGCGAGCGCATGTCCTCCGTTGAGATCGACACGGTCATGCCGCAGGATCTCATCAACGCGAAACCGGCGGCGGCCGCCGTACGTGAGTTCTTCGGCTCCTCGCAGCTGTCGCAGTTCATGGACCAGACCAACCCCCTCTCCGAGGTTACCCACAAACGCCGTCTCTCGGCACTTGGTCCGGGCGGTCTGACCCGCGAACGTGCGGGCTTTGAGGTGCGCGACGTTCACCCGACCCACTATGGTCGCATGTGTCCGATTGAGACGCCGGAAGGTCCGAACATTGGTCTGATCAACTCGCTGGCTTCTTTCGCCCGGGTGAACAAGTACGGATTCATTGAAACGCCCTACCGCAAGGTTGTGGACCGTCAGGTGACCGACGAGGTCCACTACATGTCGGCCACTGAGGAAATGCGTCACACGGTTGCACAGGCCAACGCGCAGCTCGACGAGAACGGACGGTTCATCAATGATCTGGTTTCCACCCGTAAATCGGGCGACTACCAGCTCAATCCGCCCGAAAACGTTGACCTGATCGACGTCAGCCCGAAACAGCTGGTGTCCGTTGCGGCTTCGCTCATTCCGTTCCTCGAAAACGACGACGCCAACCGCGCCCTTATGGGCTCGAACATGCAGCGGCAGGCCGTGCCCCTGCTCCGTGCCGAAGCACCCTTCGTGGGAACCGGTATCGAGAGCATCGTGGCACGCGACTCCGGTGCGGCAATCACGGCGCGTCGCGCGGGTGTCGTCGACCAGGTTGACGCCATGCGTATCGTTGTACGTGCGACGGACGATGTTGAACCGGGCGATCCCGGCGTTGACATCTACCGCCTGCGCAAGTTCCAGCGGTCGAACCAGAACACCTGCATCAACCAGCGCCCGCTGGTGAAGGTGGGTGACGAGGTTGGCAAGGGCGAGTTCATCGCCGACGGTCCGTCCACGGATCTGGGCGAACTGGCTCTGGGAAAAAACGTGCTCGTCGCGTTCATGCCCTGGAACGGCTACAACTACGAGGACTCGATCCTGATCTCAGAGCGTATCGTGAAGGACGACGTCTTCACGTCGGTCCACATCGAGGAGTTTGAGGTCGCCGCCCGCGATACGAAGCTTGGACCTGAGGAAATCACCCGCGACATCCCGAACGTCGGTGAGGAAGCCCTGCGCAACCTCGACGAGGCCGGTATCGTCTATATCGGTGCCGAGGTTGGACCGGGGGACATTCTGGTGGGCAAGATCACTCCGAAGGGCGAAAGCCCGATGACGCCGGAGGAAAAACTCCTCCGCGCGATTTTCGGTGAGAAGGCCTCGGATGTTCGTGACACCTCCATGCGCCTGCCGCCGGGTGACTACGGTACGGTCGTTGAGGTTCGTGTCTTCAACCGGCACGGTGTTGAGAAGGACGAGCGTGCGCTTCAGATCGAGCGTGAGGAAGTCGAACGGCTTTCCCGCGACCGGGACGACGAGTTCGCGATCCTTGAGCGCAACATCTATGCCCGTCTGAAGAGCCTGATCCTCGGCAAAACCGCGATCAAGGGTCCGAAAGGCGTCAGCGCCGGTACGGAAATCACCGAGGAACTACTGTCCTCGATGAGCCGTGGCCAGTGGTGGCAGCTTGCCCTCGGCGACGACCAGGATGCAGCCGCACAGGAAGCGCTTCAGGCGCAGTTCGAGCTTCAGAAGAAGGCTCTCGACCGCCGGTTCGACGACAAGGTGGAAAAAGTCCGCCGTGGCGACGACCTTCCCCCGGGCGTGATGAAGATGGTCAAGGTCTTCATCGCCGTGAAACGCAAACTCCAGTCCGGCGACAAAATGGCCGGTCGGCACGGCAACAAGGGTGTTATCTCCCGCGTTGTGCCGGAGGAGGACATGCCGTTCATGGCCGATGGAACCCCGGTCGACTTCGTTCTGAACCCGCTGGGTGTGCCCTCGCGCATGAACGTCGGTCAGATCCTCGAGACGCACATGGGCTGGGCTGCGCGCGGTCTGGGCCGGACCATCGAGTCCAGTCTCCAGGAATACCGTCGCTCTGGAGACATGACCCCGCTCCGCGAGGCCATGAAGGTGGCGTACGGTGAGGACATCTACAACAATGTCATTTCCGAGATGAGCCAGGACAGTTTCCTGGAAGCTGCGGAAAACGTAACGAATGGTGTTCCCATCGCGACCCCGGTCTTCGACGGTGCGAAGGAAGTGGACGTAAACGACGCTCTGGAACGGGCCGGTTTCGACACCTCCGGACAGTCGGTCGTCTATGATGGACGGACCGGTGAGCAGTTCTCCCGCAAGGTGACGGTGGGTGTGAAATACCTGCTGAAACTGCACCACCTGGTTGACGACAAGATCCACGCGCGTTCCACCGGACCCTACAGCCTCGTTACCCAGCAGCCATTGGGTGGTAAGGCGCAGTTTGGCGGCCAGCGTTTCGGGGAGATGGAGGTCTGGGCTCTGGAAGCCTATGGTGCCGCCTTCACCCTGCAGGAGATGCTGACGGTGAAATCGGACGACGTGGCCGGCCGTACCAAGGTCTACGAGAGCATCGTCAAGGGCGAGGACAATTTCGAGGCCGGTGTGCCGGAATCGTTCAACGTTCTGGTCAAGGAAATCCGGTCGCTTGGGCTCAACATCGAGTTGTTGGACTCGGAAGTGGACTGAGGGCGCTGGAAATCGCGCCCCCTTCCCTGAAACGAGATTAAGGTTGTTAGAATGAACCAGGAAATCACGAACCCGTTTAACCCGGTCCAGCCCGTCCGCTCCTTCGACGAGATCAAAATCGCTCTGGCCTCGCCCGAGCGCATCCTGTCGTGGTCGTACGGAGAGATCAAAAAGCCGGAAACCATCAACTACCGCACGTTCAAACCCGAGCGTGACGGCTTGTTCTGCGCTCGCATTTTTGGACCGATCAAGGACTACGAATGCCTGTGCGGCAAATACAAGCGGATGAAGTACCGCGGCGTTGTCTGCGAAAAATGTGGTGTTGAGGTTACCCTCCAGAAAGTGCGCCGCGAGCGTATGGGCCACATTGAGCTGGCGTCGCCCGTTGCACACATCTGGTTCCTGAAGTCCCTGCCCTCCCGCATCGGCCTGATGCTGGACATGACGCTTCGGGATCTGGAACGCATCCTGTACTTTGAGCAGTACACGGTGATTGAGCCCGGCCTCACGGACCTCACCGCCGGTCAGCTTCTGACAGAGGAGGAGTTCCTCGATGCCCAGGACCAGTACGGCGAGGACAGTTTCCGCGCCGGTATTGGTGCCGAGGCCATCCGCGAGATGCTCCAGGCCATCGACCTTGACGCCGAAGCCGAACAGCTTCGCGCCGATCTGGCCGAGGCCACCGGTGAACTGAAGCCGAAGAAGATCATCAAACGTCTGAAGCTGGTTGAAAACTTTCGCGAAAGCGGCAACCGCCCGGAATGGATGATCCTGACCGTGATCCCGGTCATCCCGCCCGAGCTGCGCCCGCTGGTGCCGCTCGACGGTGGTCGCTTCGCGACCTCGGACCTCAACGACCTATACCGTCGTGTGATTAACCGGAACAACCGTCTGAAACGGCTGATTGAGCTGCGCGCTCCGGACATCATTATCCGGAACGAAAAGCGTATGCTCCAGGAATCCGTTGACGCCCTGTTCGACAACGGCCGTCGTGGCCGTGTCATCACCGGCACCAACAAGCGTCCGCTGAAATCCCTGAGCGACATGCTCAAGGGTAAGCAGGGCCGTTTCCGTCAGAACCTTCTGGGTAAGCGCGTCGACTTCTCCGGCCGTTCGGTGATCGTGACAGGTCCTGAACTGAAACTGCATCAGTGCGGCCTGCCGAAGAAAATGGCGCTCGAGCTGTTCAAACCGTTCATCTATTCGCGTCTCGACGCGAAGGGTCTGTCCTCCACCGTGAAACAGGCCAAGAAACTGGTTGAGAAGGAACGCCCCGAGGTCTGGGACATCCTGGACGAGGTGATCCGCGAGCATCCGGTTCTTCTGAACCGCGCTCCGACGCTGCACCGTCTCGGCATTCAGGCGTTTGAGCCCGTTCTGATTGAGGGTAAAGCCATCCAGCTTCATCCGCTGGTGTGCTCGGCCTTTAACGCTGACTTCGACGGCGACCAGATGGCCGTGCACGTTCCCCTTTCGCTGGAAGCCCAGCTTGAGGCCCGCGTGCTGATGATGTCGACGAACAACGTTCTGTCGCCGGCAAACGGTAAACCGATCATCGTGCCGTCGCAGGACATGATTCTGGGTCTCTACTACCTGTCGATCATGCGTGAGGGACAGATTGGTGAGGGCATGACCTTTTCCTCAATCGAGGAGGTCGATCACGCCCTGCATACCGGTCTTGTGAACCTGCACTCCAAAATCAACGCCCGCGTTCAGCAGGTTGATGAGGAAGGCAACATCGTCTCCAGGCGGTTCGAGACCACACCGGGCCGTCTGCGCCTCGGCTCCCTTCTGCCGATGAACTACAAGACGCCGTTCGACATCGTGAACCGCCTCCTCCGCAAGAAAGAGGTTGGTGAGGTCATCGACACGGTGTACCGCCACTGCGGCCAGAAGGAGAGCGTGATCTTCTGTGACCAGATCATGACGCTCGGCTTCACCGAGGCGTTCAAGGCCGGCATTTCCTTCGGTAAGGATGACATGGTCATCCCCGACAGCAAATGGCCGATCGTGGATGGCACCCGGGCACAGGTGAAAGAGTTCGAACAGCAGTACATGGACGGCCTGATCACCCAGGGCGAAAAGTACAACAAGGTTGTCGACGCCTGGTCGAAATGTTCGGACAATGTGGCTGACGCCATGATGGGCGAAATCAGCGCCGTGCGCGTTGACGATGCCGGTGTCGAGCAGGAACCGAACTCGGTCTACATGATGGCCCATTCCGGTGCCCGTGGTTCGCCCGCACAGATGAAACAGCTTGGCGGTATGCGCGGCCTCATGGCCAAACCGTCCGGTGAGATCATCGAGACGCCGATTGTGTCGAACTTTAAGGAAGGCCTGACCGTTCTGGAGTACTTCAACTCCACCCACGGTGCCCGTAAGGGTCTGGCCGATACGGCTCTGAAAACGGCGAACTCCGGGTACCTGACGCGTCGCCTGGTCGACGTGGCTCAGGACTGCATCGTGAAGATCAACGACTGTGGTACGGACAAGTCGATCACCGCCCGTGCGGCAATTGCCGATGGTGAGGTGGTTTCGTCGCTTTCCGAGCGCATCCTGGGCCGTGTTGCGGCCGAGGACGTTCTCGATCCGAAGACGAAAGAGCCGATCTTCCGTGAGGGTGACCTTATCGACGAGCGCGCCGCCGACATGATCGAGGATGCCGGTGTCATCGAAATGCAGATCCGCTCCCCGCTGACCTGTGAGGCCGATGACGGTATCTGTGCGCAGTGCTACGGTCGCGACCTGGCCCGCGGTACCCGTGTAAACCCAGGCGAGGCCGTTGGTATCATCGCGGCACAGTCCATCGGTGAGCCCGGCACGCAGCTGACGATGCGGACCTTCCACATCGGCGGCATCGCGCAGGGCGGCAGCCAGTCGTTCCTTGAGGCAACCCAGGCCGGTAAACTCACCGTCCGCAATGCGAACATCCTCACCAACGACGTGGGTGAGCGCATTGTTATGTCGCGTAACACCGAGATCGTCATCATCGACGAGAACGGCGTTGAGCGCGCGGTGCACAAGCTGGGCTACGGTACCAAGCTGCTGGCGTCCGAGGGTCAGGAGATCAAACACGGTGACAAACTCGCCGAGTGGGACCCCTACACCCTGCCGATCATCGCGGAGAAAGCCGGTGTGGCGAAGTTCGTTGACCTCACGGCCGGCATCTCGGTCCGTGAGGAAACCGACGACGCAACCGGCATCAGCCAGAAGATCGTGTCTGACTGGCGTGCCGCGCCCAAGGGCAACGAACTCAAACCCGCGATCATCGTCATGGATCCGGCAACGGGTGAACCGGTACGCCTCGACAACGGCAACCCGGAAACCCACGCCATGTCCGTGGACGCCATTCTCTCCGTGGAGGACGGTCAGGAACTGAAACCGGGTGACGTGGTTGCACGTATCCCGCGTGAAGGCGCCAAAACCAAGGACATCACCGGTGGTCTGCCGCGTGTGGCCGAACTCTTTGAGGCCCGCCGTCCAAAAGATCACGCGATCATCGCCGAAATCGATGGTCATGTGCGCTTCGGCAAGGACTTCAAGAACAAGCGCCGCATCGCGATCGACCCGGTCGAGGAAGGTCTGGAAACCATTGAGTACATGGTTCCCAAGGGCAAACACATCCCCGTGCAGGAAGGCGACTTCGTGCAGAAGGGCGAGTACATCATGGACGGCAACCCTGCCCCGCATGACATTCTCGCAATTATGGGTGTGGAGGCTCTGGCCGACTACATGATCGACGAGGTGCAGGAGGTCTACCGTCTGCAGGGCGTGAAGATCAACGACAAGCACATCGAGGTGATCGTGCGCCAGATGCTGCAGAAGTGGGAGGTCTCAGAGTCTGGTGGCACCACCCTGCTGAAGGGCGAACAGGTCGACAAGCTTGAGTTCGAGGAAGAGAACGAAAAGGCCATTGCGGCCGGGCGTCAGCCCGCCAAAGGTGGCCCGATCCTTCTTGGTATCACCAAGGCGTCGCTGCAGACCCGGAGCTTCATCTCGGCGGCCTCCTTCCAGGAAACCACGCGTGTTCTCACCGAGGCGTCCACCCAGGGCAAACGTGACCGCCTGATTGGTCTGAAGGAAAACGTAATCGTGGGCCGTCTTATCCCGGCGGGTACCGGTGGCGCGACCCAGTCCGTCAAGCGGATCGCGGCGGAGCGTGACAACAAGATCATCGAGGAGCGCAAGGAGGAGGCTGTTGCCGCCATCGAGCACAACCCCGATGCCGCGTTTGACGCTCCGGCCGATCAGGTCTCGGAACCGGTTGGGTTCTCCGACGACTGATCGATCCGCGCTGATCAAATGAAAACGGAAAAGCCGCCTGACCTTCGGGCGGCTTTTTCTTTGCCGTCACAATTTCGCAAGTGACCGCTCGTGACTGGACTGACACTGGCATTACCCCTGCCCGGCCTGTAGGGTCTGGCAAAACACTCTAGCGGCAGCCGCCGACCGCAGCACGATTTCAGGAGAATATGCCAATGAAACAGACCCTGAGCGCCCTTGGCCTTGTGTTCTCCCTCGGGCTTGCCGCCGCACCCGCCACGGCGCAGGAGTTGACGCCGGAAGAGGTCAAACAGCTGGCGCTGGAAGCCATTCTGGAAAACCCGGAAATCATCATGCAGGCGGTTGAAATCCTGCAAAGCCGCGAAAACGAGGCGCAGCAACTTGAGGCTGAAGAGGTCCTGACCAGCCGCCGCGACGAGCTCGAAAACGATCCAAACGCCCCGGTTCTTGGCAACCCGGAGGGCGATGTCACCGTAGTGGAGTTCTTCGATTACAACTGCCCCTACTGCAAACGCTCCGTGCCGACCGTGACGGAACTGCTGAACAATGACAGCAACGTGCGCCTCGTTCTGCGGGAATGGCCCATCCTGGGAGCGGAATCCGTTTTGGCCTCCCGCGCCGCCCTCGCCGCCCGGGAACAGGGCAAATATGAGGAAATGCACAACGAGCTTATGGCGCTCAATGGTCGCGCCACAGAGACCACCATCATGGAAGCCGCCGAACGCGCCGGGCTCGACACGGAACAGCTTCGCACCGACATGGAAGCGCCGGAAATAGACGAACATTTCAACCAGTCCGCCGCACTGGCCCGCGCGCTTGGGTTCTCGGGGACGCCGTCCTTCGTCATCGGCGATGAACTGGTGCCCGGATTTGTTGAGCTTGGCGTGCTTGAGGAACTGGTCGAAGCCTCCCGAACCTCCGGCTGAACCGGTACGCCTTCGGCATTTGCGCCGACACCTCTCTGGCCATGGCCGTCGGAATCGCCTATTCGGAACAAAATAATTCCGGGATTACTCATGGGTCGCATACTGATCACGTCGGCGCTGCCGTACATTAATGGCATCAAGCATCTGGGCAATCTGGTGGGCAGCCAGCTGCCGTCGGATGTCTATGCCCGTTTTGCCAGAGCACGCGGTCACGAGGTGCTGTTCATCTGTGCCACGGACGAGCACGGCACCCCGGCCGAGCTTGCCGCGGCAAAGGCCGGTGAGGCCGTCGCCGACTACTGCGCGCGCATGTGGCAGGTCCAGAAGGATATCGCGGACGGATTTCGCCTTTCCTTCGACCATTTTGGACGTTCGTCCTCATCCCGCAACCATCACCTGACGCAGCATTTCGCCGGTCGCCTGGCGGATGCCGGGCTGATTGAGGAGGTTTCCGAAAAGCAGGTCTATTCCAAAGCCGACGGCCGCTTCCTGCCCGACCGCTACATCGAGGGCACCTGCCCCAACTGCGGTTACGAGCGCGCCCGCGGCGACCAGTGCGAGAACTGCACCAAGCAGCTCGATCCCACGGATCTGATCAATCCGCGCTCCGCCATCTCCGGCTCCACCGATCTGGAAGTACGCGAGACCGGCCACCTTTATCTGCGCCAGTCCCAGCTCCGCGACCGCCTGCGGGAATGGATCGACAGCAAAACAGACTGGCCCATCCTGACCACCTCCATTGCAAAGAAGTGGCTCGATGACGGCGATGGGCTCCAGGATCGAGGCATCACCCGAGACCTCGACTGGGGCATCCCGGTGAAAAAAGGCGACGCCGACTGGCCCGGCATGGAAGGCAAAGTCTTCTACGTCTGGTTCGACGCGCCGATTGAGTACATCGCCGCCTCTGCCGAATGGGCCGACGCAACAGGCCAGGGTGACGCGGCCTGGGAACGCTGGTGGCGTACCGATAAAGGCGCGGACGACGTGCGTTACGTCCAGTTCATGGGAAAGGACAACGTCCCCTTCCACACGCTGAGCTTCCCGGCGACCGTCCTCGGCTCCGGTGAGGACTGGAAGCTTGTCGATTACATCAAGTCGTTCAACTACCTGAACTATGACGGCGGCAAATTCTCGACCTCCGAGGGTCGTGGCGTCTTTATGGACCAGGCGCTCGACATCCTGCCATCCGACTACTGGCGCTGGTGGCTGATGGCCAACGTGCCGGAAAGCTCTGACAGCAACTTTACCTGGGAAGCCTTCCAGGCGGGCGTGAACAAGGATCTGGCGGACGTGCTGGGCAATTTCGTGAGCCGCGTCACCAAATTCGCACGCTCTCGGTTTGAGGAAAAAGTCCCAGACACAGGCGAGTACGGACCAGACGAACAGGCCCTGATCGAAGACCTGACCCGCCGTCTCAAGGCCTATGAGACCCACATGGAAGCCATCGACCTGCGCAAGGGCGCGCAGGAGTTGCGCGGCATCTGGGCCGCAGGAAACGAATACCTTCAGGCAGCGGCTCCCTGGGCGCTGTTCAAAACCGACCCGGACCGGGCGGGCGCGATTGTGCGCTTCTCGCTGAACCTCGTGCGCTTCTACGCCGTACTCTCGCAGCCCTTCATCCCCGACGCCTCCCGCGCGATGCTCGACGCGTTTGATGGCGAGGACTTTGCCTGGCCGGAAGACGTGAGTGCAGCGCTGTCGTCGCTGACACCGGGATCGGCGTTTACCACTCCGGAAGTGCTCTTCGCCAAAATCACCGACGACGCCCGCGAGGAGTTTTCCACCCGCTTCGCCGGAACGGCCTGACCGCGCAGACCCGATGTTCCCGATCCGCGACCACAACCCGTCCGGCCGCACCCCCTACGTGACCTGGGGACTGATCGCGGTGAACATTCTGGTCTTCGTGATCATGTGGCCCAGCTACTCGAACGGTCCGGAAATATCCCGGATCCTCGCCAACTGGGCCCTCGTGCCCGGCATCGTTAGCGAGGGCGGCAGCCCGGCAACCTTCCTGACCTCGATGTTCATGCATGGGGGTCTAATGCACCTGGTGGGCAACATGCTGTTCCTGTGGATCTTCGGGGATAACATGGAGGACCAGTTCGGCCACCTGCCGTTCCTTGGTTTCTACATTGCGTCGGGCATCGGTGCTGCGCTGGCACAGTACCTTCCCGACCCGACATCCTTGGTCCCGATGGTCGGGGCCTCCGGCGCGATCGCCGGGGTCATGGGCGGATACCTTCTGCTGTTTCCCAAGGCACGCGTTGATATCATCATCATCCTGATCATTTTTTTCCGCACCTTTACACTTCCCGCTTGGATCGTTCTTGGCGTCTGGATCGGTATGCAGACATTCTCGGGCCTGTCCACTTTTGGTGCGGCGGGCGGCGGCGTGGCTTACCTTGCCCATATTGGCGGTTTCGTCGCGGGGCTGGTTCTGACCATTCCATGGTGGCTTCGCCAGGGCGGCCCGGCTTACTGGAGCTGCACACACGGCACCCCACCACACCCCGAAGCCGAATACCCCTGGCGGAAAAGCACCATCCCCCAGGTGCCGCGCCGGAAAAGATAACACTGATACCGCGCTGTCTTGCGGAGCGGTTCCGGCCCGTGCTACCCAAGGTCCAATCCGTTGGGGGGCCTTTTCTGAAGGCTGAGAGGTGTCAGACACCGACCCATCGAACCTGATCCGGCCAATACCGGCGTAGGGAACGGATGTTGGGCTCACGCCCGCAGTCCCTCCCAACACGGTTTTGTCCGGACATCCGAAAGGAAGGACACCGGGACCCGTGTTTGACGAAGCCGAAGACAGCGACGAACCGTCCGAAAATAACGACGGCGAAAGCGGTTTTCCCGCGCGCTTCTACCCCATCTTCCCCGCCTCCGAGTGGCTGGAATACCTTTTGCCCGTGGGCATCAAAATGGTGCAACTGCGTCTGAGGGACATGCCCGAGGAGGACATGCGCGAGGAAATCCGTCGCAGCGTAGACCTCTGCGACAGCTACAACGCCACCCTCGTCGTCAATGACCACTGGGAGCTTGCCATTGAGGAGGAGGCCCCCTTCGTGCATCTCGGACAGGAGGATCTCGACGACGCCGACATCCACGCGATCCGCTCCGCCGGCATCCGCCTCGGGATCAGCACCCGCGACCATCTCGATCTCGACCGGGCCCTGATGCTGGAACCCGACTACATTACGCTCGGACCGATCCATCAGTCCAAAACCCGGCACGGCTACCCGCTTGGGCTCGAGCCGATTGCCGAGTGGAAGGAACTGATCGGCCACGTACCTCTTTGCGCCGTGGGCGGCATCACCCTCAAACGCGCCGCCGCCGTGTTCGACGCGGGTGCGGACATGGTCGCGGTCACAACGGACATCACCGGCCATGACGACCCCGAACTGCGGGTCCAGGAATGGCTCGAAAAAACCGAATAACCGGGTCCTCCCGGCGGCCCACCTCACATCCCAGGATTAAGACATGAACAAAACCCTCGTGACACTGCTGGCCCTTGGCCTTGCGACGCCCGCCGCCGCCCAGGACAAAATGACCGTCATCCTCGACTGGTTTGTAAATCCCGATCACGGGCCGATCATCATTGCGGAGGAGAACGGCTATTTCGAGGAAGCCGGCCTTGAAGTCGAGGTAATCGCCCCGGCCGACCCCGCCGACCCGCCGAAAATGGCGGCCGCCAACCAGGCCGAACTGGCCGTGTCCTATCAGCCGCAGCTCCACATGCAGATCCACGAGGGCCTGCCCCTGAAACGCGTGGGCACCCTGATCAGCACGCCACTGAACTGCCTGCTGACCCTGGAGGACGGCCCGATCGAAACCCTCGCGGACCTCAAGGGCCGGAAGGTCGGCTATTCCGTCGCCGGTGTTGAGGAGGCTCTTCTGGGCGCCATGCTCGCCAATAATGGCCTGACGCTGGATGATGTTGAACTGATCAACGTCAACTGGTCCCTTTCGCCTGCGCTCATGTCCGGACAGGTCGATGCGGTCATCGGCGCCTTCCGGAATTTCGAGCTGAACCAGATGGAAATCGAAGGCGTTCCCGGCACCTGCCACTTCGTTGAGGAGGAGGGTCTGCCGACCTATGAGGAACTGATCTACGTGGCTAATCCCGACACGATGGATGCCGACATGATCGGCCGTTTCCTCGCCGCCACGGAACGTGCCACACAGTACATTCTGAACCACCCGAAAGACTCCTGGGAGACCTTCGCCGCCACATCGGCCGAACTTCAGAACGAACTGAACGAAAAGGCCTGGGTCGACACCTATCCCCGGTTTGCCACACGACCCGCTGCAATGGATGCAGGCCGGTATGAGGCGTTTGAGGCGTTCCTGCACGAATACGAACTCATCCCCGGCATCAACCCGGTAGACGCCATCAGCGTCGACATCACCGCACAATGACGCCCGATTACGGCGTTGCGGTCTCCCGGTGGCGCGACGCCGCCGGGCAGGCCTGGACCGACTATACCCGCCACGCCTTTGTGGCAGGACTGGGCGACGGCACCATGCCGGAGACGTGCTTTTTGCATTACCTGCGCCAGGACTGGATATTCCTGAAACATTTCTCCCGGGCCTGGGCGCTCGCAGCCGTCAAGGCCGACACCATCGCGGAAATCCGCGCGGCCACCGCGACGCTCAATGCCCTAATCAACGAGGAAATGCGCCTGCACGTGGAAATCTGCGCCGCCGCCGGCATATCGCAGGCCGACCTGGAAGCGACGACCGAGGCTCCGGAGAACATGGCCTACACGAGGTTCGTTCTGGAAGCCGGTTTTTCGGGTGATTTTCTCAACCTGCTTGCCGCGCTTGCGCCCTGTGTTCACGGATACGGAGATATCGGCCTGCACCTGAAATCCACGAGGACCTCCGACCGCTATGCGGAATGGATCGACACCTATGCCGGAGACGACTACCAGGCGGTCTGTGTTGAGGCGGGTCAGCTGATCGACACGGCTTTGGCCAACCGCCTCGGACCCGACTGGCCCAGCCTTCCCTGCGCCAGCGCACTTGCCGACACGTTCGCCAGTGCAACCCGGTTGGAGGTGGGTTTCTGGGACATGGGCCTGCGCGCCCCGTGACGGAAGCACCCGCAGTCACGGTCGAAGGTTCGGCGCGGATATCCGGGCAGCCTCTGTTCGGCCCCCTGCGCCTTGAGATGGCCGCCGGATCGTGGACCTGTCTGCTCGGCCCCTCCGGAGTGGGCAAATCAAGCCTGCTCCGCCTCGTTGCGGGCCTGGGCTCGGGAATTGATTTCGTCGGCACCCTCGCGGCCAATGACGGTGAACCGCTTGAGGGCCGAATTTCCTACATGGCCCAGGATGATCTGCTCTTCCCCTGGCTGACGGTCCTCGAAAATACCCAGCTTGGCGCCCGACTGCGCCGCGAGACGCCGGATCCGGCCCGCGCGATGAACATGCTTGAGCGGGTGGGCCTGTCCGACCACGCGTCAAAACGCCCCGCCCAGCTGTCCGGCGGTCAAAAACAGCGCGTGGCACTTGCCCGCACCCTGATAGAAGACCGGCCCATCGCCCTGCTGGACGAGCCTTTCTCGGCACTGGACGCGCGTACCCGCGCCGAAATGCAGGATCTTGCCGCTAGGCTTCTCGCCGGTCGCACCGTTCTGCTCGTTACTCACGAACCGGGCGAGGCAGCACGTCTGGGCCACAAAATAGTCGTGATGAACGAAACGGGCCTGCAATCGACTTCTGGACCCAAAAGCGACCCCGTCCGTGCAATTACCGGTGCGGAGACCCTGTCGCTTCAATCTGAACTCCATGAACTTCTGATGGCCCGGCCATGACCACACTGCGCAACGGCCTCATTTCCACCGCACTGGCCATATTCCTCTGGTGGCTGCTGGTGGCCCTGACCGGCCTGCCACCATTCATTCTGCCATCACCGGAGCGGGTGGCCACCGCTCTCTGGACCTCCCGCGTGACAATCGCCGAAAACGCGGTCGTCACAATTGCAGAGGTTCTGATCGGTCTCGTCCTCGGGGCGGTGCTCGGCGCGCTGACAGCCATCATGCTGGCGACATTTCCACTCGCCCGCACCCTTGTTCGCCCGATCCTCGTGTTTTTCCAGGCCGTCCCCGTCTTCGCGCTCGCACCGATTCTGACGCTCTGGCTCGGTTACGGTATTCTGTCGAAACTGGTGATGACGCTCATTATCATTTTCTTCCCGGTGACATCCGCGTTCTATGACGGTCTGACCCGTACACCCCAGGGGTTCCTCGACCTCGCCCAGGTCATGCGGGTCACCCCGACCCAGGTCATGCTGCGCATCCGCATACCAAACGCGCTCCCGTCGCTGGCATCCGGCCTCCGCCTCGCAGCCGTCTACGCGCCCATCGGCGCCGTCATCGGCGAATGGGTCGGTGCCTCAAAAGGTCTCGGCTACCTGATGCTCCTGTCAAACGGCCGCGCCCAAACGGACGTGATGTTCGCGGCCCTGATCGTGCTGGCGGGATTCACGGTCCTGCTGCACTGGACCGTCGACCGCATGGCCGAACGCCTGACCCGACACTACGCCCCGGATCAAAATTAAAAAACGGCGCGGACCAAAAAACCCCACGCCGTTTGGCATTCCTCAGTTGATGGAAACTTCCAGCGGCTCAAGACCCTCAAAAGTTGCGACCAGCTTGTCGCCGGGTACCACAGGTCCAACGCCGGACGGCGTGCCGGTCAGGATCACATCGCCTGGGCAAAGCTCAAAATACTCGGACAGGCGCGAAATGATCTCCGGCATCCGCCATATCAGCAGGGACACATCCGAATCCTGCTGCGTTTCACCATTGACCTTCAGCTTGATCTTGCCTTTCTCGATTTTACCGGTCTCGGACACCGGCGTAATCGGCCCCACCGGGAATGAGCGGTCAAACGCTTTGGCAATCTCCCAAGGGAAGCCCCCGCCCTGAATGTCGCGACGGGTCATGTCGAGACCAACGGCATATCCCCAAACGTGATCCAAAGCCTCAGATTCGGGAATATTGCTGCCGCCACTGCCCAGCGCCATCACCAGTTCAACCTCGTAATGAAAATCCTTCGTTTTTCCCGGATAGGGAATGATCGAACCGGACGAAACCACCGCATCCGCCGGCTTCTGGAAGAACAACGGCGGATCGCGGTCCGCGCTCCCACCCATTTCCTCCACGTGAGCCACATAGTTGCGTCCGATGCAGTAAACCCTGCGGACCGGAAATGCCTTGTCCGAGCCTTTGACCGGAATTTCCGCCTGTTTTTGGGGACTTATGACATACTCGCTCACGGGCGATCCTCCTGTTGGAATGATTTGGCCCTGAAGCGGGCGAGCACAGCCTTATCACAGATTATAGCTCCCTCAATACAGATAATATATTATTTTGTATTTGACTAACCATCGTGCATACACAAGGGTACCCCCATCCGCGTCGTTCACCCGCGACGGCACGGGCCAAAAATCGGGCGCACAGCGTCTCAAAAAGGGAGGGAACCTATGAAAGGGAAAACCAAATTTACGCTGATGGCGGCGCTGATGGCTTCGGCCACATGGACCGGCGCAGCCTCGGCACAGACGACAGAGTTGACGATCGTTTTGCCAAATCCGTCAGCGATCAACAATTTTCCACTACACGTTGCGGAGGGTGAGGGCTACCTGGCCGAAGAAGGTCTTTCCGTCAACGTCGAGGCGGTAAACGGCTCGGCCTCAGTGCTGCAACTTATGGCCTCCGGTCAGGCCGACATCGGCCAGCCCGGGCCCGCACCTCTACTCGGCGCACGTGCGCGGGGTGAGGATGTGGTATTCATTTACAACCACTTCTCCCGTTCGATCTTTGGCCTTGTTGTACCCGAAGAGTCGGAGGCCCAGGCTCCCGCCGATCTGGCCGGAACCGTCGTAGGTGTGGGGACCGCCGACGGAGCCGAAGTCGGCTTTGCAAGGGGCATCCTTGGCGACGCGGGTCTTAAAGAGGGCGACGATTACGAATTCCTCGCCATTGGCGACGGCGGCACCGCCGTAGCCGCATTTCTCAATAAAGAGGTGGAGGCCTACTCAGCCGCAGTGTCGGATGCCGCGATCATCTCCTCACGTGGAGTGCCACTGCGCGAAATCACCCCGGAGGAGTATCTTGGTTATTTTGGGAATGGCTGGGCCGTGACCCGCGAATTTCTCGAAAATAACCGCGAAGCCATCGAGGGCTTTGGACGTGCAATGGTCAAGGGCACGATCTTCGGTCTAAACCCGGATAACCTTGAAGCCACGCTCGCCCACACAACCACGGCCAACCCACAGGAAGGCGAGGATCAGGAATTTGCCAAAGCCCTGTTCGCCGCAATCCAGAGCCGGGTGATTCCCGTGGACCTCGACGATCCATATGGCTATCAACCGCCACAGGCGTGGGAAGACTGGCATGACGTGCTGGTTTCAAGCGGAGAGCTTGAGGCCCCCATGGATGATCTCGAAAGCGCCTACACTAACGAGTTCGTCGACACCTGGAACGCGGTTGAATAATTGACCGGAACCGCCGCAACCGAAATACGTCAACAGGTCGCCCAACGCGGGCGGCCTGTCTACCAGCTTCGTAACGTCACAAAATCCTACGGCCTCGGCAAGATCAAGGCGCTTGACCCGGTTAGCGTCGATCTTCGCGAAGGCAGCTTTTCATCCGTAATCGGGCCTTCCGGCTGCGGAAAATCCACCCTGCTGAAGGTGATGGCCGGGCTCACGCCTCCCACTTCAGGCAGCGTCGTGCTCGAGGGCGACCCGGTCATGGGACCACGCCGCGAGATTGGCATGATGTTTCAGCAGGCTACCCTGTTCCCGTGGCTGACGGCGCTTGAAAACGTCATGCTGCCCATCACAATCCGGGACGGAAAACACGCGGCAAAATCTCAACAGGACGACGCGCGCGAACTTCTGGACCTTGTGGGACTGAGCGGCTTCGAGAACGTCTACCCCCGGCAGCTTTCCGGCGGAATGGCCCAGCGCGCAGCGATCTGTCGCATGCTGATCACCCGGCCGGAGGTATTGCTGCTCGATGAGCCTTTTAGCGCACTTGATGAACTCGTGCGCGATTTTATGAACATGGAGCTCCAGCGTATCTGCACCGCCCGCAACGCCACGGCGATGCTTATCACCCACTCCATCCCCGAAGCGGTGTTCCTGTCCGACACGGTCTACATCATGTCTCCCCGTCCCGGTCGGCTGACCGAGGAAATTCGGATCGACCTTCCGAGACCACGCAACCTCGACATGATGACCTCGCCGGAATTCGCCCTCTACGTCCGTTACATCCGTTCGAAACTGGACGAAGGAGCCCAGGTATGACCGACGCCACCTCATCAATACCGCAACGCCTCGGCCAACCTGTCGAGATTACCGATGAGACTTTTGACGAAACGGTCTGGACGGAGGAGGTCACATTCATCGACCGCATCCCGCGATCCATTGCCATGATCGGGCTCTTCGCGATCTTTCTCTTCATCTGGCAGATGGTCCACGCGTTCGCGATTGTGTCCCCCATCATCCTGCCCTCACCCGACGAAGTGGGCGCTGACATAGTCAAGGTTGGCAAGAACCTTATGAGCGGCGGTTACATGCTGGATGCCTTTTGGATCACTACCAAAGAAGTCCTGATCGGCTTTTTCTTCGCCATCGCCATTGGTTTTTCCCTCGGCGTCCTGGTGGGGGAAACCACCTTCGGGGAACGGGCTGTCCTGCCCTATCTGGTGGCCATCGACACGATGCCCAAGGTAGCCTTCGCACCGCTGTTCCTTGCATGGCTCGGTTTTGGCATCGCCTCAAAAGTTGCTCTCGCCGCTTTCATCGCCACCTTCCCGATTGTGGTCGGCACTGCCGCCGGTCTCTACGCGGCGGATGAAAATGCGCGCATGCTGTTCCGGTCCCTCGGCGCCAGTCGCTGGCAGACGCTCTTTCGCATGAAGATCCCCGCCGGCTTGCCCCACATCTTCACCGGTCTGAAAATTGGTGCGGTAGGTGTCATGGCCGGTGCGATTACGGCGGAGTTTCTGGGCGGTGGCAAGGGATTTGGCGAACTTATCCGCGTGGCGGCCTCACAGTTGCAGACCCCGCGCGTTTTTTCGCTCATAATTTACCTAAGTCTGCTCGGTTTTGCCCTGTTTTGGACTGTCGTGTGGGTCGAAAGACGCCTCGTCTTCTGGCACCAGTCGAGCGTCACGGGTATTGGTGACCGCTAGGCCACTGCCATAACAGGACAGCGAACCATATAAATGCAAAACCCGGCTAAAACGCGCGACGAGAAACTGACTGCGGCCACTTCCGTCTATCATGCCATCAAGACGGACATCATCCGTGGCACGCTCTCGCCGGGGCACAAGCTGAGGATCGACCAGATCGCGGCACGGTACCAGGTGGGCACCAACCCGGTGCGCGAGGCGCTGAACCGGCTCTCCTCCGAACGCATGGTCGACCGCGAGGATCTGCGTGGTTTTTTCGTGCCTCCCATTTCGCGCGAGCATTTCCGCGAACTGGTGAAAACCCGCTGCTGGCTGGAAGGAAAGGCGCTGGAAGAATCCATTCGTAACAGGACCGTCGAGTGGGAGGAAAACGTAATCCTCGCCAACCACCGTCTGAAACGGACCAGTCTCGTGTTTGCTGACGATCTGCCGGAGGGCAGCAATCCACCGGACAACAGTGAGTGGGAAGACCTGCACCGTGCCTTTCACGTCACGCTGATTTCGAACTGCGGATCAGCTTCGCTTCTTCGGTTCTGCGATGAACTGATGACACAGATCGAACGCTACCGTTTTATTTCCATGTCGAACAGCTATCCCCGCCGTCAAAGCGGAAACGAACACCAGGGCATTGTGGACGCCACACTTGACGGCGACATTGACCTCGCAGTCAAACGTCTCACCGATCAGTACAAACTGACCCTCGCAATTTTCGAGAAGGTCACGGCCATCGACGAGACCGACTGACGGTCGATTTCAGGAGCATCTCAACTTGGAAATACAGGTCATCCTTGCGCTTGCGGCTGTCCTTCTCGCCGCCGGCGCCGTTGTTGGCGTGCTTGCGGGGCTTTTTGGTGTTGGCGGCGGAGCAATTTCAGTTCCCGTCCTCTACGAGACATTTGGCATCATGGGTGTATCCGAGGACATCGCCATGCCCATGGCGGTGGGCACGTCGCTTTGCATCATCATTCCGACCTCGATCCAATCCGCCCGCGGCCATTTTTTGCACGGTGCGGTCGACATGAACCTCCTGCGCACCTGGGCGTTCCCCGTTCTCGCCGGTGTACTCATCGGTGCGGTCATTGCCAAATTCGCCAACCCCTGGGTGTTCCAGCTGGCCTTCGTGCTCGTGGCCACCACCACCGCGACCAGACTTCTTCTCGGCGGCAAAAACTGGAGGGTCGCGGAAAGCCTGCCCGCCAGATCGGTTTTGAGCGTCTACGGCGCAATTGTCGGTTTTTTGTCGTCCCTCATGGGCATCGGGGGCGGTGCCCTGTCCAATCTTATCCTGAGCCTGCACGGCTATCCCATTCACCGCGCCATCGCCACCTCCGCGGGCGTCGGCGTCCTGATTTCGATACCCGGGACCATCGGCTATATGATCGCCGGATGGGGCAAGCCTGGCCTTCCGCCCGACGCACTCGGGTTCATATCACTGCTCGGTTTCATCTTTCTGGTACCAACATCCCTGCTCACCGCCCGCATCGGCGTACGCTTTGCCCACAGCCTGTCAAAACGAAGGCTCGAAATGCTGTTTGGCGGATTTCTCCTGCTCGTGTCCCTGCGTTTTGCATTCGAACTGGCTGGATTCTGACCGTGTCCATACCTCAGCGCCCGCAATTTCGGAGGTACGCCATCCAACTAAAATAAAGCATTGCCAAAACCCGTACTGATGCGTGTAATCTGTTGAGGTCGCAATTAACGCGACGATCCGCCGGCCAATGAACCGGTACATAGGATTTCCAGGGAGGAAATAATGAAGCACTTCACAAAACGAACACTCGTGTCCGGCATTCTGGCCGCATCCATGCTGACCGGCGTGGCCAAGGCACAGGACCTGACCATCGCGTCATCCATGCCCGCACTCGAGTTCCCGTTCTTCGTCCATATGCAAAAATCCCTCGCGGCTGCAGCCGAGGCGACCGGCGGCATTGCCCTCATTGAAACGGACGGCCAGAACTCCTCAACCAAACAGACCGGTGACGTGGAGGCCGCTATCATCCAGGGCGTCGACGGCATCATCATCAGCCCGATTGACGCGGTCGCAATGGCCCCGGCTCTGCAACAGGCGGTTGAAGCCGGCATTCCTGTCGTGACCATCGACCGTCGCGTGGAAGGCGTGGACGGCATCATCAGCCATGTGGGCGCCGATAACGTCAAGGGCGGCGAGGCCCAGGCAAACCTGATTATAGACATGTTCCCCGATGGCGCGCGCATTGTGAACCTGCAGGGACAGCCCGGCGCCAGCCCGGCCATTGACCGCAACCAGGGGGTTCACAACATCCTCGACAGCATGTCCGACAAATACGAGTTCGTGGCCGAACAGACCGCCAACTTCGCGCGCGAACAGGGCGCATCGGTGACCGAGGCCATTCTTGCCGGTCTCGACTCACCCCCGGACGTGATTGTTGCCGCCAATGACGACATGGCGCTTGGTGCGCTTCAGGTGGTCCAGGAACAGGGTCTCGACATCGCCATTCTCGGCTTTGACGCCCTGCCCGAGGCGCTTGGCTCCGTGCGCGACGGCGGCCTGACCGCGACCACCGAACAGTTCCCCGGTGGCCAGACCGAAAAGGCCCTTGAGGTTCTGCTCGCCCACCTGCAGGGCGAAAGCGTTGAGCCACTCATTCTGCTCAATCCGATCATGATTACATCCGAGAACCTCGACCAGTCCGAGCGTATCGGCGAGGTACAGTAATCATTCCCCGGTTTCCGGGCCGCCATGCGCGTGGCCCGGAAACGTCCGAACCCGGATTCCAGAACCCATGACATCATCACTCCGTCCGCCCGATCCGGCCACACGGTTCGACATGTTTCAGTTCGTCGCGAAATACGCGGCACCGCTGTTTCTGCTGCTCCTTATTCTCGTTTTTGCCCTGCTTGAGCCGCGCTTCCTTCATCCGCTTAACGTGCTCAACGTGCTGCGCCAAGTCTCGATATCCGGCCTTATCGCCATCGGCATGACCTTTGTGATCCTGACCGCGGGTATTGACCTCTCCGTGGGATCCCTGCTGGCACTTGCGGGTCTTGTCTGCGCCTATGTCTCCAAGGGCGGAACCGGCGACCGCTTCGCGCTCGGGGCGGCCGAAACCGTGGGCTCGCCCGTGTTTGTCGCGGCCCTTGCCGCCATTGCCGTGGGTCTCGTCGGCGGCGCCCTTCAGGGCCTCGCCATTACAAGGCTCAGGGTGCCGCCCTTCGTGGTAACACTGGGCGGACTGACCGCATTTCGGGGTGCCGCTTTGCTGTTTTCCGGCGGCGGACCGATCTCCGGGTTTGAACCCGATTTCACATGGTGGGGCCAGGGCCGCATCGGTTCCGTTCCCGTACCGGTCATCATCTTCTTTATCGCGGCCATCGCCGCACATCTGGTCCTGCGCTACACACCTTACGGAAAACACGTCTACGCCACCGGCGGCAACGCCCGCGCTGCGCAGCTCAACGGGGTGAACACCGGCTGGATCATGGTCAGTGTCTACATGATCAGCGGATTTTTCTGCGGTCTCGCCGCGTTCCTGCTTTCCGCCCGCCTCAACTCCGCGGAAGCCGTGGCGGGATCGGGGCTTGAACTCACCGTCATTGCCTCAGTTGTCATCGGTGGCACATCCCTCTTCGGCGGTATAGGCTCGATCTTTGGCACTGTCATCGGCGCGCTCCTGATCGGCGTGCTGACCAACGGTCTGGTCCTCCTGAACGTTTCCTCCTTCATTCAGCAGATCCTGATTGGCCTGATTCTGGTGGCGGCCGTCGCGCTCGACCAGTTCGCGCTCGGGCGGAGGAACGCCTCATGACCACGCCACTTCTCGAACTGCGCGGCGTGTCCAAACGCTTCGGCGGCATCCACGCCCTGGAACATATCGACCTGTCGCTTTATGCCGGTGAAACCATCGGCCTGATGGGTGACAACGGTGCGGGCAAGTCCACCATGGTCCGCATTATCGCCGGCAACTTTCAGCCCTCCACCGGCCAGTTGTTGATCGATGGCAAGGACGTCAGTTTCACGCACAGCACCGACGCCCGTGACCAGGGCATCGAAGTTGTCTACCAGGACCTCGCGCTTTGCGACAACCTGACCGCTGCCGACAACGTGTTTCTCGGACGCGAGATCAAACGCGGTATCTGGCCGTTTCAGTGGCTCGACTACGGCACCATGGCCAAACGCGCCGGCGAGTTGTTTGCAGAACTGAAATCCGAGACCCGCCCCCGTGACGAGGTGCGGCAAATGTCCGGCGGTCAGCGCCAGGCTGTCGCCATTGCCCGCACAAGGCTTTCAGAGTCGCGCATTGTCCTGATGGACGAGCCCACCGCCGCCATTTCCGTGCGCCAGGTGGCGGAGGTCCTCGAACTCATCCGCCGACTGAAGGACCAGGGGATCACCGTCGTCCTCATCAGCCACCGCATGCCGGACGTCTTCACCGTCGCGGACCGTCTCGTCGTCCTGCGGCGCGGGACCAAGGTCGCGGACAAGAAGATCGTGGATTCGTCCCCCGAAGAAGCCACCGGCCTGATTACGGGAGCCATCGAAACCGCATAAAAAGGCCCTTGCCCGGCGTCACCGCCGGGCAAAACCTCCCAGGGACTAAAGCCCCATGCAGTTCGCGTAATACGTCACCGTCGCGGGCCAGTCGGAAAACACTCCGACAACGCCCACATCCTGCGCCAGAACGTGCAGCAGTTCGTAGTAGTCCCCGTCACTGTCAATCGCGTCCGCGACCGTGCGGAAATACCACCCGCCCCCATTCGCCAGCGGTCCGGAGCGTTCCAGCGTCCAGGTGATGACACTCATGCCGGCCTCCTGCGCCGCCATGGCCAGCGCGTTCGGAACCATCTCGCCCGCATCGTCAAGCGTGACCAGCATCCACATGGGCGGCGCGATGTAGTTCACTCCCATAGTTTTCAGCTCTTCCATTGAATGCGGCCAGGTGCCCGGGTCGTTGGGATCGTAGCGAGGGTCGGCATACTCATCCATCAGGTACACCGCCTGCTTGCCGAACCCGGGCTCGTTTTCGATCCAGTAGAGCACGTCATCGAGGTCAAAACTTTGCGCCCATACACGCGACGGATCGATCCCCGCCGCCCGGTACTCATCAATCAAAGCCTGCGCGTAATCCTCACGCGAATACCCCTCGAAGGGCATCTCCACCTCGGGTGTCTTCAACTCCGGCGTGAAGTCCGCGCCGAGACTGTCGAACAGCGCGATTGACTCCGCATGTGTCATCAACTCCGCCCCATCGGCATAGAGCGTCGTGCGCCACGGCGCGACACCGCCCTGATACGCCTCGGGCGTTGTGGCTGTCGGATCAGACGAGTCCATCTTCGGCGTCAGTGTCTGGAACTCGGCAAGCGTAATGTCGCTGGTCAGACATTCCGCCACCGCGTCCTCACCGCCCTGCGCCGGGGAAAACGGCGTCGAACATTTGCCGGCCAGATCAGTGGTCAGGATATTGGTCGTCGTATGCAAATCGTTCTGCGCATGGCGGCAGACCAGTTCCTGATCCTTCGTAAACGTCACGTCGCATTCCAGAATGCCCGCCCCCTGCCGCGCCGCGGCGCGGTTGGCCTGCACGGTATGCTCGGGAAACATCAGGGACGCGCCGCGGTGACCAATCGAAAATCTCGTGCGCTCCGGGGTCTGCCACTGACAGGCCAGCAGCGTGTCTTTCAACTCGCCATCCTCCAGCCGGTCGATCAGATATGCCGGCCGCTCACCATAGCTCATGAACTGCCCGGCCACATCATTTTGGGCATAACCCGCAAGGGGAAATCCGGCGACCAGCGCCACAACCATTGAATACTTCAAAGCCATTCCCCTCAGTGGATTTTCCCGAAAGGGTCACACCGGAGTCGCCCCGAACACAAGCAAAACTTTCACGACAGTGAAACCGGAAATGGAGCGCGCCATCGGCTCACCCGACATGGCGGCCAAACGGGACAATTCCCGGAACCTTCAGAGACAATGGTATTAAACGCTGTTTACCAACAAAGGTTTTTCGGCGTGATAAAATCAATTTTCTAAAATAAATACGAGCATTCAGTACAGTCCGTACAATGAAAGCGGGAAAGTAAATATGGCCACACATGATTTCGATGCCATCATCAATATTGTTAATGATCGCTCCGGCGACTCCGTTTACTTTAACGGAAACAGCAGACTGCACATCACCGCAGCTGAAGGTGCCGGCTTTGAATATGAGTACAAAAAGAAAAGCAACGGCCTTTATCCCGTAAAATACGAAGCCGAGGGCTACAGCTTCGAGGTCGATGGCCTTCAGCTTACGGATTTCGACGTCAAAATTGAATTTGGCTGGGTCCGCGTCGATGGCGGCGACAAAACCACACTGATGGTTCTGAGTTTCGAGAAGTTTGACATTAATGACGAGCAGGAGGAGGTCATCGTCGC
Organism: Amaricoccus tamworthensis; assembly: GCF_049800875.1. NCBI lineage: Bacteria > Pseudomonadati > Pseudomonadota > Alphaproteobacteria > Rhodobacterales > Paracoccaceae > Amaricoccus > Amaricoccus tamworthensis. The sequence continues at coordinate 570,788 of NZ_JBNAFV010000001.1, forward strand.
CGTCAGGCTCGATGGCAAATCCCTTCCGAAGGTCAAAAACGCAAAACAATTCGACGATCTTGAGGACCGGATCACCCACCAGGGTGGATATTCTTCCGGCGATTACCGGCCGGGCCAGGTCATCGAATGGTCCGAATTCGGCGCAGCGAAAACCTCCCAGGCCGATGTGATCAGCGGCACGAACGGCAGGGACACCCTGCTCGGCGGGCGGGGCGAGGACATCTTTTGGGCCAGCAAAAAGGACGACCACATCGACGGCGGCTCGGCCTGGGACGAGGTGGTCTATGCTCACGAAAAATCGTCGATTGAAGCCAATCTAAAATATGGATGGGTCCGGGGCGAAAGCGTCGGAGAGGACACGCTCGTATCTATCGAATCCATCGTCGGCACCCGGTACCATGACCGGATGATCGGCGGCAACAAAGACGACTACTTCGCTGGCCTCAAAGGCAACGACACCATGAAGGGTGGAAACGGCAGCGATCACGTCCGCTATAACCATGAACACGAATTCGGCGGCAAAAACGGCATCAAAGCGGATCTGGAAAAGGGTAAGGTAAAGGATACCTTCGGGAAGACCGACCGGCTGGACTCCATTGAGAATATCGACGGCTCCGTATTCGATGACAAAATCAACGGCAACGACGACGCCAACCGCCTGCGCGGTCGCGACGGCGACGACCGCCTGAACGGAGAAAAGGGCAAGGACGCTCTCTATGGCGGTGAAGGCAACGACACCCTCAAGGGCGGTGGCGGCCGGGACGAACTATACGGTGAAAGCGGCAAGGACCGGCTTTATGGAGACGGCGGCGACGATGTCTTCGTCTTCTCCGACGGCTTCGGAAAGGACCGGATCTACGACTTCGACGCCAAGAGCAAAGGCGAAAAAATCGACCTGAGCGATGTCAGTTCCATAACCAGCTTCAGGGACCTCGAAAAGAACCACCTGACGCAGGATGGCGACGACCTTGAGATTTCAGCCGGCGGGTCGCACAGGATCACGCTGATTGATGTCGACCTGCGCCACATCGACGCTTCAGACTTCCTGTTTTAGTATTTCACGGAGGGTGGCGGAGCATTGAGCCGGCCACCCGCCGCAATCCTCCGCGAAATCAGAAATCGAGGTTCTCAACGCTTAGCGCGTTGTTCTGGATAAACTCACGCCGCGGTTCGACCTCGTCGCCCATTAGGCGGGTGAATACCTGATCCGCCTCGTCGAACTGGTCGACCTGAACCTGAAGAAGCGTCCGCGCATCTGGGTCCAGCGTGGTTTCCCACAGCTGCTCCGGGTTCATTTCACCGAGACCCTTGTACCGCTGCAGCGTCAGACCCTTCTCGCCCTCGGCCACGACCGCCGCCAGAAGCTCAGTGGGCGCATAGATCGCCTGCCCACGCTCCTTGCGCACCAGATGCGCGACATCCGAGTAAATCTCCTGAATGCTCTCCGTGAGTTTCGCGAGCTTCCGCGCCTCGGCGGAGCGAAGCGCCCCGCCATCCAGCACGCGAACCTCATCCACACCCCGCAGCGTCCGCCAAAGCCGCAGGCCGCCATCCTGTGTCGGACGCCCCTGCCAGCCGCGCTCATATTCCAACGCAATCATGTCGAGGCGCGCCGCAACCCGGTCCGCCGTCCCCTGCGGATCGTCGTCCAGAACACCAGGCAACAACGCACCCGCAATCGTTGCCTGTTCCAACACGTGCCGCGAGTAATGCGTCGGGAATGCCTCAAGCGAAGATTTGACCTCGCGCGCCTCAGTCACCACCCGCGCAAGGTCGCCACCGGCCACAACCGATCCGTCCCCAAGCCGCAGCGACGCCCCGTCCAGGCCCTGATTGATCAGGTAGTCATCGAGCGCCGCCTGATCCTTCAGATAGACCTCGGACTTGCCCCGCGAGACCTTAAACAGCGGCGGCTGCGCAATATAAAGATAACCGCCCTCAATCAGCTCGGGCATCTGGCGGAAGAAGAACGTCAGCAACAGCGTCCGGATGTGTGCGCCATCGACGTCGGCGTCCGTCATGATCACCACCTTGTGGTAGCGCAGCTTGGAAATATCAAACTCGTCCCTCCCGATCCCGGTGCCCAGCGCCGTAATCAGTGTCCCGATCTCGTTGCTCGACAGCATCCGGTCAAACCGCGCGCGCTCCACATTCAGGATCTTACCTCGCAGCGGCAAAACCGCCTGGTTCGCCCGGCTCCGACCCTGCTTGGCCGAACCGCCCGCGCTGTCACCCTCCACCAGGAAAACTTCGGACTTGGCCGGGTCTTTCTCCTGGCAATCCGCGAGTTTCCCGGGCAGGTTCGCCACATCCATTGCCGTTTTGCGCCGCGTCAGCTCACGGGCTTTCCGCGCAGCCTCCCGTGCAACGGCCGCCTCAACGATCTTGCCGACGATATTGCGCGCCTCGGTGGGGTTTTCCTCAAACCACTCACCCAGTTTCTCGTTCAGCAGACCCTCAACGGCGGGCCGCACCTCCGACGAAACCAGCTTGTCTTTCGTCTGGGACGAGAACTTCGGATCCGGCACCTTCACCGACAAAACGCAGGTCAGCCCCTCTCGGGCATCATCCCCGGACAGGTTGACCTTCTCCTTGCGCGCCATGCCGCTGGTATTCGCATAGGCGTTGATCGTCCGCGTCAGAGCCCCACGGAACCCGGCCATATGTGTACCGCCATCCCGTTGCGGGATGTTGTTCGTAAACGGCAGCGTGTTCTCATAGTAGCTGTCGTTCCACCACATCGCGACCTCAATCCCGATGCCGTCACGCTCACCGGAGATGAAAATCGGCTCATCGAACAGCGGTGTCTTTGACCGGTCGAGGAAGCGCACAAATTCCCGCACACCGCCCTCATAGAGCATTTCCGTCTCTTCCGCCTGCGGCCCGCGCTCATCGCGCAGCAAAATCCGCACGCCGGAATTCAGGAACGCCAACTCGCGCAGCCGGTGCTCCAGTGTTTTGTAGACATAGTTCAGGTTTGAGAACGTATCCGTCGAGGCCAGGAACCGCACCTCGGTTCCCTTGCGACCCTCGGCCGGACCGACCTGGCGCAGATGCTCAACCGTGTCGCCCTTCTCAAACCGTGCGTAGTGTTCGAAACCGTCGCGCCAGATGCGCAGCTCCAGCCAGTCGGACAGGGCGTTCACAACCGACACACCAACGCCATGCAGACCGCCCGACACCTTGTAGGAGTTCTGGTCAAACTTACCGCCCGCATGAAGCTGGGTCATAATGACCTCGGCGGCTGACACGCCCTCTTCCTCATGGATGCCAACCGGAATACCACGGCCGTTGTCAGACACGCTGACGGAACTGTCCGCGTGGATTGTGACCGTCACCCGGTCCGCGTGACCGGCCAGCGCCTCGTCGATACCGTTATCGACGACCTCGTAAACCATGTGGTGCAGACCGGACCCGTCATCGGTGTCCCCGATATACATCCCAGGCCTTTTGCGCACGGCCTCCAGGCCCTTGAGAACCTTAATGGAATCCGCGCCATACTGATCATTTGCCTGGGTGTTTTCGGCCATCTTCAAATGTCCCTGTTAACCGTGTGTCACAATACCAGGACCAGCCGGGAATGTCACCCCAAAAATCCAAAGCCACGGCCCGGATTGCCGTTCATTTTCAAAAGGTTAACAACCCGAAATTGCACCTGTTTTTTCAGGCCGCGGCAACGATCGCCAGTGCCACCAGAACGAGTGCCACACCCGCCCCCAAATGGAGCCTGTACATGGCCTGCCGGTCCTTCAAAAACCGTCGCGTCCGGGCAAAAAGTGCCGACCAGGCAACGTTCCCCGTAAACGGAACAACCGCTGACACCGCACAGATCGCCGCCACGTCCCACACTGTCAGATCTGTCAGGTCAAAAAACCCAGGCAGCACGCCCACGTAAAACAGCATCGCCTTCGGGTTTCCGGCAATCACCATCAGACCGGCCATGAAACCGTCCCAGCCGCCCCGGTGGACCAGATCGCCCGACGCGGCCGTTTGCGCGGCACTGTCCGCCGAGCGGATCAGCCGCCAGCCCATCCAGGCCAAAATGCCCGCACCAAAAAACCGCAGCACGGTCAGAAGCCCTGCCCAAGCATTCACCGCCGCACCAACGCCAAGGAGCGCAATCAGCGCCCAGATCACATCCCCCACGGCCACGCCCAGGATCAGCGGCATCACGGCCCCCACGCCACCGGTTGCCGCCCGCGCGATCAACGCCGCCACAACCGGACCCGGTGTCGCGATCACAGCCGCCAGGGCCGCCGCATAGCTCAGCAGCCCAACCATCGTTAAGGACATGTCACCCCTCTCCGGAGAGGGCCAGCCACTGCGCCCTGTCGCCCAACCCCTCAAACAGTTCCGCGCCGGTCCCCGTCATCCAGGCCTGCGCACCGAGGTCACAGACCTGTTCGAACAAAGCCAGCCTGCGGTCCGCATCCAAATGCGCCGCGACCTCGTCGAGCAACAGCAACGGCGGCGCACCAAAATCCTCCGCAACCGCCCGCGCATTGGCCAAAACAAGGCTGATCAGCAAGGCCTTCTGCTCCCCCGTCGAACAAAGCCGCGCCTCAACCCCCTTGGCCGCGTAAACCGCCGACAGATCATCCCGATGTGGCCCCCGCAGACTGCGTCCCGCAGCCATATCCCGGGCACGTCCGTCGCGCAGGGCCTCAACAAGGTCCGCTTCCTTCTCCCAGGCCGTCCCGTACAGCCCGAGTTCAGCCACTGGGAACGCATCCACCACCGTCACTCTGGACAGTCGGCCAATCGCGGCCAGCCGATTCCGGCTCACCTCAGCGCCAAACCGCCCCATTTGGGCTTCCAGCGCCTCAAACCAGCCCCGGTCCCGCACCTGATCCTTCAGGAGCCTGTTCCGCTCGCGCAGCGCCCGGTCATAGCCCACCGCCGCCGCGCCATGTCCGGGGATCAGACTGAGCGTGGTGCGATCAAGAAACCGACGCCGCTCCGCCGCGCCCTCGGTCCAGAGCCGGTCCATTGCAGGCGTCAGCCACAACACCGGCACCAGATCGGCCAGCGCCACCTGAGGCGTCACCTTGCCGTCGACAAGCACCCGTCGCCCAGCGCCCTCCGACCCTGTCTCAATCTCGCGCAGCCCGTCCGGGCCGCTCACTTCAGCAAAGACCTTCCAGCCGATATCCTCCGGAAGCCGCGAGATATCCGTGTTCCGCGCCCTCCGGAGCCCCCGCCCCGGTGACAACATGGAAACCGCTTCAATCAGATTGGTTTTGCCAGCACCATTGGCCCCGTGAATTGCCACGGGCCGGCCGTCGAACTCCCGCTCAAACTTTTTGTGGGAACGGAAATGCGACAGACGCAAACGGTGGACGGCCAGATCACCGCTCACCGCAAAATCCAGTCATGTCGGAAAATGCGGGCGTCAGACCCGCATCGGCATGACAACATAAACCGCGCTGTCATCGTTACCCTCGCGCATCAGCGTGGGATTTCCTGGACCGTCAAACATGAACACGGCATTTTCCCGGTCCACCTGGCCCGCAACCTCCAGAAGGTATTTGGCGTTGAAACCAATCTCCAGCGCCTCATCGGAATAGGCCACGGCCAGTTCCTCATCCGCAGTACCACTGTCGGGCGAGTTGACCGACAGAACCAGCCGGTCCTCATCGAGCGCCAGTTTCACCGCACGCGACCGCTCCGAGGATACCGTCGCAACCCGGTCCACGGCCCGGGCGAAATCCGCGGCATCGACCTCCATACGCTTGGAGTTACCGGCCGGAATCACCCGCACATAGTCCGGGAAGGTGCCATCGATCACTTTCGAGGTCAGCGTGACCTCCGGTGTGGCGAAGCGGATTTTGGTTTCTCCAACCGACACCGCTATCGACATGTCATCGTCGTCCAGCAGCTTGCGCAACTCACCCACCGTCTTGCGCGGCACGATCACACCCGGCAGGTCCTTCGCCTCTTCCGGCAGCGGCGCGTCAATCTGTGCCAGCTTGTGACCGTCCGTCGCCACGCAGCGAAGTACCTGTCCATCCGGCCCGGTGGCCGAATGCAGGTAAACCCCGTTCAGGTAATACCGTGTCTCCTCGGTCGAAATTGCAAACTTTGCCTTGTCGAACAGCCGTCGCAACACCGGCGCCTTGCAGGAGAAATTACAGCTGTATTCGGTGGACGCCATGTTAGGGAAATCCTCCCGCGGCATGGTCGCAAGGCTGAAATGCGACCGCCCGGCCCGCACTTCCATGCGTCCACGATCCTGATGGTCCTCAAGCTCCACCATCGCACCATCGGGCAGCTTGCGGACAATCTCGTGCAGCGTGTGCGCCGCCACCGTGGTGGCGCCCGCCCGGCTCACCATCGCGGGCGCCCGGTCAATCACGTCAATATCCAGATCCGTCGCACGGAAACTGACCTCATCGCCCTCCGCTTCGATCAGCACGTTTCCAAGAATTGGAATGGTGTTCCGCCGCTCAACAACGGACTGCGCCCGATTCATGGCCCGAAAGAGGGCGCCGCGTTCCATACTTAGTTTCATGTGTCTCACCGTTGCAGAGATACGTTCCACCGCGATACGGGTCTCCGTTGCGCGGAATACGAAGTTAGCGAAATGAATGGAAAGGGCAATAACCACACCTGACTAAAATGTAAGGTTTTTGCCCGTTTTGCGGGTCATTTCGGGCCACCCGCCTCCCGGATCATGCTATTGCCGGCCAGGCGGCCACCAGTCCGCTCGGCCAGCTTAAAAAATCAGGCCTCGAGCATCCGGCGCAGCAGCTCAACATCCTCGGCAATCTGGCTGTCGGTGTTGCGCAGTTCCTCGATTTTCTTCACCGCGTGGATCACCGTCGTGTGGTCCCTGCCCCCGAATTTTCGGCCGATTTCCGGCAGGCTGCGCGTGGTCAGCATCTTGCACAGGAACATCGCCACCTGACGCGGTCGCGCAACGGCCCGCGCCCGGCGCGCGGACATGATGTCAGATATGCGCAGGTTGTAGTGATCGGCCACCTTGCGAATGATCTCGTCGATCGTGACCTTGCGTTCCGAGGCCCGCAGAATATCGGCCAGACACTCCTGCGCCATATCCAGGTTGATCTCGCGTCCAACCAGGCTCGCAAACGCAAAAAGCCGCGTCAGAGCGCCTTCCAGAACCCGTACGTTCGAGCTGATCCGATGCGCCAGGAACTCGACCACACCCGATCCAATCGTAATGCTCGGATTCTGCTCCAGCTGCGCCTCCGCCTTCGCCTGCAAAATGCCCAGACGCAGCTCATAGTCCGTCGGGTGCAGGTCCACCACCAGACCCCACTGAAGCCGCGATTTGATGCGCTCCTCCAGCCCGTCAATCTCACCCGGTGCACGGTCGGCGGAAATCACGATCTGTTTCTGCTGATCGATCAGCGCGTTGAACGTATGGAAAAACTCGTCCTGAGTGGAATCCTTGCCCGCGATGAACTGCACGTCATCGACCATCAGAACATCCACGGAGCGGAAAATCTCCTTGAAACCGTGCATCTCCTTAAAGCGCAACGCCGAGACAAACCGGTACATGAACTGTTCCGCCGACAGGTACATGACCCGGGCATCGGGGCGACTTGTCTGAATCTCCCACGCAATCGCGTGCATCAGGTGGGTTTTACCCAGACCCACACCGCCATAGAGGAACAGCGGATTGAACGTGACCGTGCCAACCTCCGCCACCCGGCGCGCCGCCGCATGGGCCAACTCGTTGGGCTTACCGACCACGAAGTTGTCAAATGTAAACCGTCCGTCCAGAGGCGACGCGGGCAAATCCACCTCCGACGCAATGCTCACTGCCGGCTGTTTCGGCTTCTCCGCTGGCTCGGGCGCCGGCGTCCTGGCTTCCGCAGCCTCCGGTTTGTCTTCCGGCGTAAAATCGAGACCCGTTGGACGCACCTCAAACTCAAGGCGGTTCACCGCATAGCCCGCCGCCAGCAGAAGCTGACGCACCCGGTTCCCGTAATTGCGCTCGACCCAGGTCCCCAGGAACCCGGTCGGCGACGCAAACCGCCCCACGCCCTGCTCGGCCCCGAGGAAGGTCAGCGGCTGGATCCAGTTTTTAAAAGCGTCGTCCCCAATCTCCGAGCGGAGTGCGAGACAGATCTGGTTCCATTCCTCAGTCATGGAACCGTGAGTGTGTTGTGCGGTGGTCAGGGGAGGCATTGTTATTCCGGCAGGCAGGTTGGAGTTGAGGGCGGTCGTCGAAAAATGTCACCCCCCGGATCCGGCCCCGCTCAGGGTACAGCGTCGGAGGGATCGGTTTTTCCAGTTCCGGTAAATCAAAGAAAAGCCCATGCTCCCGTCCTCCCTGACATCGCGTGGCGCACCTTTCGGGGCATCCGCCACTTATGTTTTTTCGCCCCGTCGCTGGCGCAGCCGACCATCAGGGTCCACTACGGGAAACTGCGTTGCTTAATGTCCGGACACGGCTGAAACAAGCCGGGAGCGCGGTCATTCCGCAAGGGGATGCGCCAATAAATATTTCCCGAAACCTCAACCGCTAAGGATTCGTTTTCGGGTGCCCCAGGATAGCCAAAACGGCCTTTTCAAACAACGGGACCGGAACCGGAACATTAACAAATCGGACAGGCAAAAAATCCTTTGTTTTCGGTACCAAAACGCCTCCACTGTGGCCTCAAAGCCTCCCCGAAATTCCGTCAAAACCTGCACTTTTCCGTATGAAAACAACCAGCCAAACTCCGGGAATGGATTAACAATTTCGTGCTGCCCCTCCCCGGTTTGTCGTCCAGCGAAGGCTTGAAAACATCCCCGTCCGAAAAATTTCTTAACACTTTTTCACCTGGCGTTAACATTCCGTTAAGAACTGGAATCGCCCCTCCAAACCACCGCAGACCGACTCCCCTGTCGAGCGACTCCTTCGCCCTCTCCGGCAACGAAAAGTAGACCACCAAAATCCGAAAAGGGCGCGGCACCGCGGTCCTGAACAACCGTCCCGCCATGGCGCCACCTCCCCCCGCGTCATCGCCCCGACCAACTCAGATCGTACCAGAACCCGAAACCAAAAACCCCCGCGCGGTGCCGCACGGGGGTTTTGAAATCTGTGTCGCTGCCACCGCAGCGCGGGGCGTTATCAGGCTGCGAGAGCCTTCACACGACCGGACAGCCGGGAGATTTTCCGGCTTGCGGTATTCTTGTGAACGATGCCCTTGCTCACCGAGCGCATGATGACCGGCTGTGCCGCACGAAGAGCCGCGGTCGCCGCGTCGTAGTCACCGGATGCGATTGCTTCCTCAACCTTGCGGATGAAGCCGCGCATGCGCGAACGGCGGGATTTGTTGACCTCTGTGCGACGCTCGATCTGGCGCGCACGCTTTTTGGAAGACGGCGAATTTGCCATGTTTTTTCTACCCGTATCTCAAGCGTCTGAATTCTGAAGCGCCCACATAGAGCCCAATGTGACGTGAGTCAACACGGAGCGCACCGCTTTTTGCGCTATTTTCCGCGGAACTGCGGTGTGCGCTTTTCCGCGAAGGCCGCCATGCCCTCTTTCTGGTCCTCAGTGGCGAAAAGCGCGTGGAATATGCGCCGTTCGAAATTCAGACCCTCGGCGAGCGTAGTTTCAAAGCTGCGGTTCACCGCCTCCTTGGTCGCCCGAACGGCCAGCGGGGATTTCTCCGCGATCTTGGCCGCTGTTTTCATGGCCTCGCGGACCAGTTCCTTGGCCGGTACGATTCGGCTCACAAGCCCAGCGCGCTCGGCCTCCTCGGCCGTCATGAACCGGCCCGTCAGGCACATTTCCATCGCCTTCGACTTGCCAATGGCCCGCGTCAGCCTCTGCGTCCCGCCAATACCGGGTATAACGCCCAGATTGATCTCCGGCTGGCCAAACTTGGCCGTATCTGAGGCAAGAATGAAATCGCACATCATGGCAAGCTCACAGCCACCGCCGAGGCAGTATCCCGAAACCGCTGCGATGATCGGCTTGTGCGTCCGCATGACAGCATCGTTGAAACGGCCAAACAGGTCGTCCGTGAACATGTCCACGAAGCTCTTGTCCGACATCTCCTTGATGTCCGCACCGGCCGCAAACGCCTTGTCCGAACCGGTCAGAACAATGGCGCGAACCCGGTTCGACCCGTCCATCTCGGCCAGTGCCGCGGCCAGCTCGGTCACGAGCTGCGCGTTGAGTGCGTTCATCGCATCGGGACGGTTGAGCTGTATCTTCGCTACGTGGTCCTCAATGTCGATAATCAGTGTTTCATAGGCCACGCCATATCTCCCGTTACTTGCGCGCACGCTAAACCGACCCTGTTGGCGCGATCAACCCCGTACCTGGCAGGTCGGACAGTGAAAACTCGATCTGCCTGCCTGGACGGCACGTTCCACCACCCCGGTACAACCATCGCGGGTACAGGGCAGTCCCTCACGCCCATATACCGATATCCGAAGCTGAAAATACCCAAGATCGCCGCCGGCACTTCGATAGTCCCGAACCGACGAACCGCCAGCCTCGATCGCCTCGGACAGCACATCGACAATGGAACGGTAAAGCTCCGCCACCTCCTCAGCCGTCACCTCCCCGGCCAGACGAAACGGCGAGATCCGCGATCGCCACAGGGCCTCGCAGACATATATATTGCCCAGCCCCGCCACGATCCGCTGGTCGAGCAGCGCCGATTTCACCGGCGTTTTCCGGCCCTGAAACGCCTCAAACAGGTATCCTGGACTAAACGCATTGCCCAGCGGTTCCGGCCCGATGGCCGCGAGCAGCGGATGGGCGTCCACCCCAACCGTCTCAGCCAGGTCCATCAGACCAAACCGGCGCACATCGTTGAAACTGATCCTGACACCTGATTCCAGGTCCATCACCACATGATCGTGTTTCTCCGGCTCCCGTACAACCATGCCGCTCGCACCGCCGGTGATCAGCATTTTGCCCGACATGCCCAGATGGACAATCAGCGACTCATCCGTATCCAGGTCCACCAAGATGTATTTTGACCGCCGCCGCAGGCCCAAAACCCGGGCGCCTTCCAGCCGCGCGACCATGTTCTCCGGAAACGGGCGGCGCAGATCGGCACGGCGCGTCTCGACCCGCACGATCCGCACACCGTCCATCACCTCCAAAAGCCCGCGACGGACCGTTTCAACTTCCGGCAGTTCCGGCATTCCATTCCTCCATGCGGTCGTGGTTGTCACCGCCGCAGTGGGGCTTATAAGCACGGGTGGAGCCGCACGGAAAGCCCGCACAGATGACAGAACCGAACGACCGCACCACACACTTTGGTTACGAGACCGTCGCAGAGGATGAAAAAGCCGGCCGCGTGCATGGCGTCTTCACCTCCGTCGCCTCGAAATACGACGTGATGAACGACGCCATGAGCCTCGGCATCCACCGGCTGTGGAAGGACGCCCTGCTCGACTGGATGGCCCCGCGCCCCGGCATGAAACTGCTCGACGTGGCGGGCGGCACCGGCGACATCTCCTTCCGTTTTCTCGACCGAGTGAAGGGCGACGGCCACGCCACCGTGCTCGACATGACCGAAAGCATGCTTATCGAGGGACGCAAACGCAGCGAGGCCGAGGGATACCACGACAAACTCGACTGGATCGTGGGCGACGCCATGGCCCTGCCCCTGCCCGCCAACAGCTTTGACGCCTACACCATTTCCTTCGGCATCCGGAACGTCACCCGTATCGAGGATGCCATTGTCGAAGCCTACCGTGTTCTGCGCCCCGGCGGTCGGTTCATGGTGCTGGAGTTCAGCCGCGTTCCCCATGCGGGTCTGCGCAAACTCTACGACCTCTATTCCTTCAACGTGATCCCCCGCATGGGTCAGGTCATCGCGAACGACCGCGACAGCTACCAGTACCTCGTTGAATCCATCCGCAAATTTCCCAGCCAGGAAATCTTCGCCTCCATGATCCGCGAGGCCGGCTTCCACAATGTCAGCTACCGCAACCTGACCATGGGCGTCGCCGCGATCCATTCCGGCTGGAAAATCTGACATGCGCGGCCCCCACAATCTCTGGCGCCTGATCCAGACAGGCGCCACATTCGAGCGCACCGGCGCCATGAAACAGGCCCTTGAGGCCGTGGACGCCCCACCCGCCGTTCGGGTCATGGCCCGCGTTCTTGGCTGGCCCTTCCAGTGGTTTGGCCTCGCGGGTGACCCGACCCAGCCGCCCATCCTGCGTGCCCTGACCGCGCTCGGCCCCTTCTACATCAAGTTCGGACAGCTTCTCTCCACCCGCCCCGATATCGTCGGCGCGGAACTGGCCCACGAACTCACCGTCCTCCAGGACAAACTGCCCGCCTTCTCCACGGAAGAAGCCCGCCGCGCCGTTGAGGCCGAACTCGAAAAACCGGTGGATGAGGTCTTCTCCAGCTTCTCCGACGCCGTCGCCGCCGCCTCCCTCGCCCAGGTCCACCAGGCCACCCTGCGCGAGACCGGCGAGACCGTCGCCGTAAAGGTCCTGCGCCCCGGCATCGAACGCGCCTTCATGAAGGACGTGGACGCCTTCTACCTGGCCGCCTGGCTCATTGAAACCTTCGCCCCCTTCGCCCGCCGTCTGCGCCCCCGCGCGGTGATCGAACATTTCGAGGGCATCGTCCTCGGGGAACTCGACCTGCGCATGGAAGCCGCAGCCGCCAATGAGTTTGCCGACACAACAAAAGACGATGACGGCTTCCGTGTACCGGCCGTGATCTGGACGGCCACCGAACGCAGGGTGCTGACCCTGGAATGGATGACCGGCATCAATGTCGGCAACATCCCCGCACTGCGCGAAAACTGCACCGACCTGATCCGCCTCTCCGAGCGCATCCTTCAGACCTTCCTGACCCACGCCCTGCGCGACGGCCTGTTTCACGGCGACATGCACCAGGGAAACCTGAAGCTTGGCGAGGGCAATGAGCTGATCGCTCTTGATTTCGGCATCATGGGCCGCATCGACATCTTCACCCGCCGCACCTATGCGGAAATCATCATCGGCTTCCTGCAACGGGACTACACACGGGTCGCCAAGGTCCATTTCGAGGCGGGCTACGTTCCCGCCAACCAGGACATGGACGCCTTCGCCCAGGCCCTCCGGGCCATCGGCGAACCGATCTTTGGCCAGGACGCCACACACATCTCCATGGCCCGGCTTCTGGCGCACCTCTTTGAGGTCACCGAACGCTTTGGCATGGAAACCCGCACCGAACTTATCCTGCTCCAGCGCACCATGGTGGTCGTCGAAGGCGTCGCGCGCAGCCTCAACCCGGCCATGAACATGTGGGAAACCTCCCGGCCCGTGGTCACAGATTACATCGCGTCCAGCCTCGGCCCCAAAGCCTTCGCCAAGGACCTGACCGAGACCATGCGCATCCTGACCCGCTTCGGCCCGCGCCTGCCCTACATGGCCGAAAAAGCCCTGATGGCGGCCTCCAACCCGCCCGCGCCTCCCGAACGCCCCCACATCCCCGGCTGGATCTGGGGCCTCGGCGGCACCGTCGCGGGCGCAACCCTGGTGGCGCTGGGCTCGATGCTCTAGGCCAGCGCTCCGCGCCACAAACCAGCAATAGGGACACGGAACCATTGGCCTGCCCAAGGGTTGTTCTCCTGAAGGATGCACCTGTCACAGACGCATCCACTTAAGGAGGCAGAAATGAAAACGACAACCGCAACCGTGTCCCATCCCGACCTGAAGAATTCCGAGCTGCATCACCCTCTCAAAAACGAGCCCGGTGAAAAAGGCGATCAGGACCACGCCGAGAGTGACGGAAACCTGTCCCGCAAGGGCGAGAAAACGGTTGAGGACAACGACTCCGATACCGGTATTGCCGACGCCCTGCGTGACGCCGTGAAGAACGACTGACGGTTCACCGTCAAACGTCCCGCCGCCTGGAACCCAGCCACGGAGCACACCATGACCGACCGTTACAGCCAAAGACAGCATCAGGACCGCCTGCACCGGCTCGACCGCGTCGCGGGACTGCTCGACACGCGCTTTCGCGTACCGGTTATTGGCATTCGCTTCGGCTGGGACAGCATCGTTGGTCTCGTGCCCGGTCTGGGTGACCTGATCACCGTGGTTCCGGGCGCCTGGATGATCTACGAGGCCGCCAAGCTCGGCGTGCGGCGCCGCATCCTGGCCCGCATGGCGATCAACACCGGCGTGGACTTCGTGGTCGGCGGCGTGCCCGTGCTGGGCGACGCATTCGACCTCTTCTTCAAGTCCCACCGCCGCAACATGGCACTGGTCCGGTCCGAACTGAACCGCCCGGACGGAATGAAAGCGCGGGAAAACTACCGCGGACGGCTCCCCGGAGGCCAACGCGCATAAGGAGGAATAAAACATGTCAGCAGACGGATTGAGACACGGTACATGGGTCGTAATCGCCGACGGCGAAAAGGCCCTCTACCTTGTAAACAAGGGCGACGAACAGGACATGCATCTCGTGGTGCGCCAGAAGGAAACCCAGGAAAACCCGCAGGCACAGGACTGGGCCGCCAACCGCCCCGGCCGCTTCAATGACGGTCCCGGCGTGCAGCGTTCAGCCGTGCAGGACACGGACTGGCACATTCTGGAGAAGGAACGTTTCGCTGAGGACATCGCCGACGTTCTCTATCACGAGGCCCATTCCGGCTCCTACGACCGCCTCGTCATCGCCGCGAGCCGCCCCGTTCTGGGCAAACTGCGCGACGTTCTGCACCAGGAGGTCACGGACAAACTGATCCTCGATATCCCAAAGGTGCTGACCAACCACCCGCTGGACGAGATCGAGAAAATCCTGTCCGGCGAACTCGAACAGGCCTGACCGTCCCCCGACTAAATAACATCCTGTGGCCGCCCCGCTCTGGCGAATGGGCGACCACACCATACCGCCCCGCAGGCGGTTTTTCGCCTTGGCGCGAGTTAAATCAATATCACGCAACTTTTAGTGGAACATACCTGCCGGACGGGGGTTATACTCGCCGTTACAGAAACGTGCATACCCCACCGAAAGGCTCCCATGCTTTCATACTGGCTCTACATCTCCACCGTCGGAATTCATCCAAATTCGGCGGAGGAGGCCCTTATCTTTCGCATCGCGAAGGAAAGAAACCGTGACCTCGGCGTCACCGGCTACCTTCACCGCGAACGCGGCTACTTCGTTCAGTACATTGAGGGCAGTGAGGACGTCCTTGAGAACATGAAAAACATGATCCGCGCGGACTGGCGCCATTCCAACGTCCGCGACCTCGAAACCGGCGTCACCCTGACCCGCCGCTTCGACGGCTGGGACATGGTCTTCTCCAACGAGGAGACCAACGCCTTCCGCGACTGGCAGTCCAGCCGCGGCTCCATCCCCGACATCTCCAGCGCTCCGGCCGCGGACATTCTGGGCTTCATGCTCGACACCACCGGCTGCGGGCGGCTCGAAACCACCTGACGCTTCGGCCCGTGTCCCCTGTGCAACAGCCTCCCGCCCAGCCTCTGGACCCGTCACACGGTTCACGTTAGGCAGGAAAACAAACAATCCGGGGGATCCAACAAAATGACAACGGCATTTGTCTTTCCAGGACAGGGTGCGCAGGTGATCGGCATGGGCCGCGATCTTGCCGACACCTGGCCCGAGGCGCGCGCGGTCTTTGACGAGGTGGACGAGGCGCTTGGCGAGAAACTCTCAGAGCTGATCTGGGAGGGCGACATCGCCGACCTCACCCTCACCCAGAACGCCCAGCCCGCCCTGATGGCCACTTCCCTCGCCGCCATGCGCGCGCTCGAGGCCGAAGGCCAGAGCATTGAAATGGCAAGCTACGTTGCCGGTCATTCGCTTGGCGAATACTCCGCCCTCTGCGCCGCCGGCGCGCTCAGCGTCTCCGACACCGCCCGCCTCCTGCGCGCCCGCGGTCAGGCCATGCAGCAGGCCGTCCCGGTTGGTGAGGGCGCCATGGCCGCCATCCTCGGTCTCGATTTTGAGGCAGCCGCACAGCTTGCCGCGGACGCAGCCGAAGGCGAGGTCTGCGAGGCCGCCAACGACAACGACCCCGCCCAGGTCGTAATCTCCGGCAACAAGGCCGCCGTCGAACGCGCCACCACCATGGCCAAGGAACGCGGTGCGCGTCGTGCGCTCCTTTTGCCCGTCAGCGCACCCTTCCACTGCGCCCTGATGCAGCCCGCCGCCGACGCCATGGCCGAGGCTCTGGCAGACGTGGAAATCTCCACTCCCGCCGTCCCCGTGGTCTCCAATGTCCGCGCCGAGGGCGTCACCGATCCCTCGGAAATCCGCGACCTGCTGGTGAAACAGATCACCGGCCGTGTGCGCTGGCGCGAGAGCGTTGCCTGGATGGCCGAACAGGGCGTGACCTCCATGTGGGAGATCGGCGCGGGCAAGGCGCTGTCAGGCATGATCCGCCGCATCGCCCGCGACGTCGAGGTCCGGGCCGTCAACACCTCCGAAGATGTCCGGCCCAAGGCCTGAGAAAGGATACCCCATGTTTGACCTTACAGGAAAAGCTGCCCTCGTGACCGGCGCCTCCGGCGGCATCGGCGGCGCCATCGCCCGCTCCCTGCACGCCCAGGGGGCAACCGTTGGCCTCTCCGGCACCCGCACCGGCCCGCTTGAGGAACTCGCCTCCGAACTCGGCGACCGCGCTCACGTTCTGCCCTGCAACCTCTCGGACGCCGACGCGCTGGCGGAGCTTCCCAAACAGGCCACTACGGCCATGGGCTCGCTCGACATCCTCGTAAACAACGCGGGCATCACCCGCGACCAGCTCTTTATGCGCATGTCCGACGAGGACTGGGACGCGGTAATCGCGGTGAACCTCACCAGCGTCATGCGCCTCTCCCGCGCCGTGCTGCGTGGCATGATGAAGGCCCGCTGGGGCCGGATCGTCAACATCTCCTCCGTGGTGGGCGTCACCGGAAACCCGGGCCAGGGCAACTACACCGCAGCCAAGGCCGGCGTCATCGGCATGTCAAAATCCCTCGCCCAGGAAGTCGCCTCGCGCGGCGTCACCGTAAACTGCGTGGCCCCCGGTTTCATCGCCACGGCCATGACCGAAAGCCTCACGGACGACCAGAAATCGAAGATTTCCGCGAATATTCCCGCCGGTCGTATGGGAACACCTGATGAAATTGCCGCGGCGACCACCTATCTGGCCTCCAGCGAAGCCGCCTATGTCACCGGCCAGACCCTCCACGTAAACGGTGGCTTGGCAATGATTTGACGCGGCTTGCCGCGTGGTGCAATAACATTTGCCAAGGGCGATTGTTGTGATATAGCCCCGGCGAATTCCGATTACCCTGTCTTTCGATGGGGGCGGAAGTACAGGTTTCAACGGTGGCCCGGAAGGGCCATCAGTCGCAAAAAGATCCGGCTGCGCTTCATGCATACGGAGAACAAGAGGACTAGATAATGAGCGAAGTCGAAAGTCGCGTAAGAAAGATCGTTGTGGAACACCTGAACGTCGAGGAGGCCGCCGTTGTTCCGTCCGCTTCCTTCATCGACGATCTGGGCGCCGACAGCCTTGACACCGTAGAGCTGGTCATGGCCTTCGAAGAGGAATTCGGCATCGAAATCCCCGACGACGCGGCGGAAACGATCCAGACTTTTGGCGACGCCGTCAAATACATCTCGGAAAACAACGGCAGCTGATACGCGCCCCCTTCCGAAGATTCAAAGCGCCCCCTGGAGGGCGCTTTTTTTATGGGCGTATTCGTCCCGCCTGCAGGCCCACAAACGAAAACAGCGCCGCCCCCTGGGGACAGCGCTGCCTCATATAAACCGGCCACTGTAACCGGGCCCTATTCCTCCGGCAGACCCGTTCGGCCCAGCGCCTTCGCCACGATGTCATGGCCGACCCAGTACACCGGCGCATCCAGATCCCAGCTCTTGTGCAGCATCACGTGCCCGCAGGCCGAAAACACCAGACGGCTCAGGTCCAGCGTCATCAAATCCTTCTCGTTCACGTGCAGCTTGCGCAGCGCCATGGCACTGCCCACCATCAGGTCCATCTGCTCCGGCCGGTTATGCGGCGGCCAGCCATCGAATTCGTAGATAAACTCCACTTCCGGCGCCCGGTGATAGTCGCGCAGAATGCTTTTCACCTCAGCGAGCCCCTCCTCACCACCTTTCAGCTTCGCGGCACAGACCTCCCGCACTGCGGGGGCCAGGGCTTCAGATGTCGGCTCCTGCTCCAGCGCATCAAACAGCCGGTAGAGCGGCAGTTCAACTCCGACGAACACGCCGCTGGAATTGGTCAGGATCTCCGGTGCGTTGAACACGCCCACATTGATCCCCCGGCCATGGGCCTCCGCCGCAATCTGCTCCAGATGGATTTTCGCAAATCCCTGAAGATAGGGCGCATAGGTCTGCCAGCGGTACTTCCCACCAATCAGACATTCCGTTCCGTGATAGCCATAGGCCACATAGGACACCCTGCCACCGGCATTGGTCACACCATCCCGGAATCCGTCGCTCAGATCGATCAGGTGGCCCAGCGTGCGTGCGGACACCTCCTCAAACGAGATCTCGCAGACCTTGCCCAGATCGCTTTCCCAAAACTCCTGGCTCGACTGACCACGCGCGCCCGTGCCCTTGAAGATGCGGTTGGTCACGACCAGAAGCTGCTTCGAGGTCGGGATACCCCCCGCCATCGTATGCGCGAACAGCAAATTTGCGCCTTCCGGCACGTGGTTGCGCAGTTCCTCCATAAACAGCGTCACATTCTTGCGGAACCGCTGCTCACCGATGCTGCGCAGAACCTCGATATGCTCAAAATCCAGCTTCGCGTTCGCCCAGTCCTTGCCAACCGCACCCAGCACGTCCGCCAGCGTCTCACTGGTGCCCGGCTCGGAATTCGTAAACCCGGCCTCAAGCGGCACATTGATGATCGGCCCGTGACCTTTTTCCGCGATCTCCTCGTCGGTCAGACCACGCAGCGTCCCATCCGGATTGCGCCGCCCCACGGTGCCGTAAACCACCTTCATGCCCACCTGCTCGGCGGCATCGATCAGGCCGTTGACGTAACCACGCCCGAACACCTCGCCAAAAACCACAAGCACGTCGCCGCTGCCGTACCCGGCCAGATCCGGCAGTTCACGAATCGGATTGAATTCAGTCATTCCATCACCACTCAATTTACCAGGCTGTCCCGGTCCCCGCCCCTTGATGGGCTTTCCTGTTCATGCTCCACAATAGCGCCATCCTCCGCCAATGGTCCATTGCCTGAATAAAATGCACGCGGGATTGTAACGCCAGGGTGACAGGCGGGTTCCCCTCGTGCGCTCTGGCCATTGCGTCGGCAGCCTCCTACAACCTCTCCGGCAACACGAGGACACCCCACCCGCATGACCACCGCATCCGCCACGCCGCAGCCGGACAAAACCTCCTGGAGCGGTGTTGCCGCGGGCATCTGCGCCGGTATCGCGGTCGCCATGCAGGTGGGCAAAATCAGCGTCTCCCTCCCGCTCATGCGCGAGGAATTCGCGACCGGCATCTCGCATCTGTCGGTCTACGCCGGTCTCCTGAGCATCCTCGCCGCCACAGTCGGGCTGGGCTTCGGTACGATCTCCCGCCGCCTCGGGCCCCGCCGCGCCGTCATCACCGGGCTTGTTCTGGTCGGCACCGGTTCGGCCGCCGCGGCCCTTGCCTCCGGTCTGCCCCTTCTGATGTTCAGCCGCGTTCTCGAGGCCTGCGGCTTCGCGCTTGTCGGCACCGCCGGCGTCGGCCTCATCCAGTCCCAGACCCTGCCCCAGGACCGAAACATGGCCCTCGGCTTCTGGGCCGCCTGGATCCCGGCGGGCATCTCCCTGATGATGGTTCTGGGCTTTCTCGCACTCAACCACCTCGGCTGGCGCGGCATCTACTGGCTCTGCGCCGCAGCCCCCTTCGCCGCGGCGATCTGGCTTGCCACCCTGCCCGCCAGCCAGGCCATCCGCCGCCCCGCCGCACCCCGACCTCCGCTCCGCCACATCCTGAACCGGCGCAACCTGCTCGCGGCCGGGATTTTCTTTTGCTTCACCGCTGTAAACCTCATCATCATGTACTACCTGCCCACGCTTCTGGTGGACCGCTACGACATGACCCCGCCCCACGCGGCCCTTGTGGGCTTCGGCTCTGCCGCGGTGCAGATCCCCATGAACATCCTCGGCAGCGCCCTGCTGAAGAAGGGCATCAATCCCCGCCACATCTTCATGGCCTCCACAATCGGCATGACTGTCACCGGCGTTCTGGTCTTTAGTTCCGGCTCCGGCCTCGCCACCTGCGTCATGGCCGGTATCGGCTTCAGCATCGTCGCCGCCGTCACCCCCGCGGTAGTCTGGGCCTCCGTCCCGGACCTCGCACCCTCGCCCGCTGACACGCCCCTCGTCTCCGGCCTGATCTTCCAAAGCGCCGGGCTGGGTCAGTTCCTCGGCCCGGTCCTCGCCGCCCTCGCCGTTGAAACCTCCGGCAGCTGGTCCGCTGCTTCCTGGGTCGTTTTAATCCTGATGGCCGGCAGCGTCTGGTGCATCCTGCGCCTGCGCAGCCTTCGCTGACCGGCCGCACTTTACGCGCAATTCAAATTAAATTCCGCTCACAACGTGATGGAAAAAATCCTAAAAATCGGGTTGAACTGATCAGCCCTAAAAAAACAGGTTCAACCAGCCGCCTGGAAGCCAGAAATGACCGGAAGACCGCACACGGTCCGCGCCGCCACGATGTCCGACCAGGGACCGCTCAGCGTGCTTCTGCGCGCCTCCTACGGCTGGATGCTTCTCGACCGCTACAACGCCGATACCGTCGCCGGCGTCCTGCCCGAACTCGCCAAACCGGATACCGGCCTGATCAACTCGCGTCAGTATTACGTGGCCACGAACGAACAGGGAAACCTGATTGGCGCGGGCGGCTGGTCCTGGGGCAATCCCGTCACCGGCGATCTCGAACACGGCAAGGCCCATATCCGCCAGTTCGCCACCCACCCCACAAATTTTGGCAAGGGCGTCGCCTCGGCCATTCTCGCCCGCGTCCGCCAGGATGCCGCAGCCGTCAAAACCCTCGAATGCCGCTCCACCGTCAGCGCCCAGGGTTTCTTCGCCCGCCACGGCTTCAAACCCTGCGGCGAGGTGCTACAGCGCATCGCCCCGCACATTCTCATGGCCACCATCCGCATGACCCGTGACCGCTCAGGGATCTAACGCAAAGGCCCCAACCACCAGGGCCGGGACCTTGAGTTCCTCTGATCAAATCCGACGGATCAGGAATTTCCCTGGGCCGCGCGAATGTCGTCCATCAGTTCCGACAGAACATCCGGAACATCGGTCAGAATACCGTTCACGCCCGCATCGATCAGCCCGATCAGTTCCGGGCGATCGGCTTCACCCGCCGTGGTCCAGACCGGACGGCCATGGCCCTGCACCTGCTTCACGAGGCAATTCTCGACACCCTCGCAATAGTCCGGGATCTCGCCGCGCTTCTCGCTGTCCTCGCCCCGGATCCACTGCGGCCACAGCCGGATGATCTCCACACCCGCATTGGCGAAATCATCAATCGCCTCCGGGTTCGGAATGAAGCCCAGCGTGCGCAGATTCGGGTTGTAGGACCGGAACTCCGCCAGGTCCTCCAGCGACCGCACTCCCACAATCACATTCAGCGTCGCGTTATGCTTCTCGGTGATGTCCACAATCTTCCGGCGGTCCAGCACGTCCGACTGCTTGATATCGAGCAGCAGCATGATGCCGTGATCCTGGGCAAAGGAAATCGCCTCCTCATAGGTCGGCACCGTCTCACCGGCCCAGGACGCGTCGACCCAGCTGCCGGCATCCAGTTCCTTGATCTCGGCAAGCGTCATCGACGTCACCTCACCGCTGCCATCTGTGGTGCGGTCCACGGTCTCGTCGTGCATGATGACAACATCGCCATCCGCCGTCCCGCGCAGGTCGATCTCAATGACCTTAACGCCACGTGCGGCCACATCCTCAAACGCCGCCAGCGTGTTTTCCGGCAATCCCGGCGCAAGCCCGCGATGGGCCACTTGGGCAATGTCCCAGCCCGGCAGTTCGTTAAGCGGAACAGCGTCCTGGGCAAATGCGGGCGCGGAAAAAGCCACCGACAGAGCGGCAGCCACGAGATGACGTTTCATTGGGGAAAACCTCCAGTTGTCCTGTAAGGCACCCTGTTTGCCGCGTCCCGGTTACACCCGCGTGACACTATGATTACGGTGCCAGGACAAACCGTGCCGACCCGCCACATCGCGGGCCGACACCGGTATCATTTCGCGCTACCGCGCCTCCGCCCGCCTGCTGCGCCAGACGCGCATGATCACCGGGCTGAACCAGATCGCCACCGTCACGATCCCCAGCCCCGCCGCAATCGGCCGCTCAAAGAACGCAATCAGATTGCCGTCACCCTTGATCATTGAGGTCATGAAAGCGTCCTCAAGCAACGGCCCCAGCACCAGCCCCAAAATCGCCGGCGCCACTGGAAAGCCGTTATCCTCCATCAGATACGCAACCAGCCCCAGGACCAGCAGAATACCGATCCCAAAAACCGAGTTGTTGATGGCAAAGGTCCCCACGACACAGAACATCAAAATCACCGGCATCAGCACCAGGCGATGGATCCGCAACAGCTGCCGCGAACCGCGAATGGCCACAAACCCAAGCGGCAGGAGCATCAGGTTTGCGAGGAAGAACGTGATGAAAATCGCGTAGATCAGCTCCGGCTGATTCAGGAATACCGTCGGTCCAGGGTTCATGCCCTTCACATAGAGAACGCCGATCACAATCGCCGTAATCGAGTCCCCCGGAATTCCAAACACCAGCGCCGGAACCCAGGACCCGCCAAGAGCCGCATTGTTCGACGCCCCTGCGGCCACCAGACCCTCGGGATGCCCCGTGCCAAACTTCTCCGGCTCACGGGAGAACTTTTTCGAAACCGCATAGGAAATCCAGGCCGCAATATCCGACCCCGCTCCAGGCAGGGCACCGACAAACGTGCCAATCACCGATCCGCGCAACAGGTTCTTGCGGTATTTCGACAGAACCCCCCCAATCCCGGAAAACACGTTGCCGATCCGCGCCTGCGGCACCTCCGGCGGCGGCGTGGTGGTCGTTACCACCCGCAACACCTCGGCCAGCGCGAACATGCCGATCATCGCCGGAATGAAATGCACCCCGCCCATCAGTTCCACCGAGCCGAAGGTAAACCGCGCCTGCCCCGACATCGGGTCGAGACCAACCGTTGCGATCAGCAGCCCGATCAGCAGCGATATCGCCCCCTTCACCGGATCCGCCCCGGCGATAAACGCGGCACAGGTCAGCCCGAGACAGGCGAGCCAGAAATACTCATAGGACGAGAAATTCTTCGCCACCTGCACCAGAACCGGCGCCGCAAACACCAGAACCAGCGTGCCAAAAAGACCGCCTACGACCGCCGAGGCCAGCCCGGTGCCCAGCGCCAGTTCCGCCTTGCCCTTCCGCGTCAGCGCAAACGCCTCATCCGTATAGGCGGCCGATGCCGGCGTGCCCGGAATGCGCAACAGCGCCCCCGGCAGGTCGCCCGCAAAAATCGCCATGGCCGTCGCCGTCACAATCGCAGCGAGCGCCGGCACCGGTGGCATAAAGAATGTGACCGGCACCAAAAGCGCCGTCGCCATCGTCGCCGACAGCCCTGGGATGGCCCCCATGAAAAGCCCAAACAGCCCCGACAGTACGATCACCGTCAGCACATAGGGATCAAGCACCAGCGGAAGTGCGGTTGCAAAATGTTCCATGACCTACCACGCCACCGGTTGCAAAATCCCCCAGGGCAGAGGCACCCGGAGAAACTCACCAAAAAACAGCTGCATGCCCAGCACGCAAACCACTGACACAATCACCGCCTGCATCCAGTGTGCGGTCCCGCGCAGCCACAGAAGCAGAACCAGCAGGCTCACAAACCCGGTGATCAGAAATCCGAGCGTGTCGGACATCAGGATATAGAAAACCAGCATACCCACGATCAGCACGAAACTGACCACATGCTGACCCGAGCGCAGCCAGTCCCCCGGCGTCACGCGAAACGCGCCATGCGCCCGCATACCGCGCAGCACGAGCAGCAGCCCCATAAGCCCCATGCAGACCGCAATGGTGCGCGGGAAAAACGAGGCGCCGTAGTTCTGGCCCGGCATGACGCGGAAATCCTTCGTCAGCCAGAATACAAGACACGCCAAAAGAATGAAAAAGACGCCGGATACCGCGTCACCAACCTGCACGAAAACCCCTCCGAAAAGCCCCGGAGCACACGGCCCCGGGGCGTTTCACCATCAGCCGTCACTCAGACCGGCGGCGGACATCACCTTGCCGAAATCTTCATCGGATTTGGCCATGAAGGCTTTGGCGTCATCACCCGCACGCCATACCATGCCCAGACCGCGACCTTCCATGAATTCACGGTATTCGTCGGAATTATAGGCACGCTCCAGCGCCGGGATCAGCTTTTCGACAACCTCATCCGGCAGACCGGCGGGACCGGCAACCATGCGCCATGCACCCACTGTCCAGTCGGTTCCGGTTGCCTCACCGAGCGTCGGCACGTCAGGGAAGATCGCCAGGCGTTCATCACCCATCGTGGCCAGCGCCCGAACCTCACCGGCATCAATCAGCGCACGTCCCTCAGGCAGGGACGACGTCACGTAATCCACGCCACCGGCAACCATATCCTGCAGTGCCGGAGCCGACCCTTGCGAGGGAACCCATGGCGACTTGGCCGTGTCCACACCTTCGGCCAGCATCCATCCGGCCTGACCCAGATGCCAGATGCCGCCCTGCCCGGTGCCGGAGCCCTTGAACTCGCCATCCTCACCGTTCTTGATCGCCTCAAGCAGCTCAGCCGCCGTCTGATAGGGCGAATCCGCCCGAACCATCAGCCCGCCGGGATCAATATTGACCTGCGCCAGAACCGTGTAATCCTCATATGTCAGATCGGTCAGGCCAACATGATGCATCATGGCAACCTCAACGGTGGCCATGCCAATGGTGTAGCCATCCGGCGCCGCGGTTGCGATTGCGCTGTGACCGACAACACCGGACCCACCGGTGCGGTTCACCACGTTTACGGGCTGTCCCAGATCAGCCTCCAGCAGCGAACCCAAAATGCGGCCCACCGCATCCGTGCCACCACCCGCACCCCAGGGTACGATAAAGGTGATCGGCCGCTCGGGGTATTCGGCCTGTGCCGGTGCCACCGACGCCATCATCCCGAACGCCGCCAGCGCCACGCCGGCAAACTTCAGCCCAGTTCGTCTGTTCAACTTAAAATTCCTCCCAATTCGTCAGCCCGTCAACGGCCAGTCCGCCTCTGCCGGGCGATTTACGCACCCCCTTTTCCGGGGCCACACCAAAACGATACGGAATTGGAGACTGGTATACAAGTTGATATCGCACCCAAAAATCCACCGCCCCCACACATGGTTAACCATCGCGGGGGAGCCTGGGCGGAACCGGCCCATCCCCCCTTGCATTCCACCGCAAAACCCGTACAAGGCCCCATCCCTCCAAAGGCATTCACGCGCGGCCTCTCGTATGGAACCGGAGGGCTTGCAGGTTCCCTTTTGAAGCCCGCCGGAAAAAGCGAGTAGCATATGGCTCTCTATGAGCATGTCTTCATTGCGCGCCAGGATATTTCCAACGCGCAGGCCGAAGGTCTGATCGAACATTTCGGCCAGGTCCTGACGGACAATGGTGGCTCGGTCGTCGACACCGAGTACTGGGGCCTGAAAACCATGGCCTACAAGATCAACAAAAACCGCAAGGGCCACTACGCCTTCGTCAAATCCGACGCACCGGCCCCGGCCGTGCAGGAAATGGAACGCCTTATGGGCATCCATGACGACGTGATGCGTGTCATGACCATCAAGGTCCGCGAACACGAGGAAGGCCCCTCCGCGGTCATCCAGTCCAAAAACAGCCGTGACGACCGTGGCCCCCGCCGCCCGCGTCGCGACTGATCTGAAAAAAGGAGCATAACCAATGGCAAACAGACCGTTTTTCCGCCGTCGGAAGTCCTGCCCTTTCTCAGGTCAGAACGCACCGAAAATCGACTATAAAGATGTAAAGCTGCTGCAGCGCTACATTTCCGAACGCGGCAAGATCGTGCCCTCGCGCATCACCGCCGTATCCTCCAAGAAGCAGCGTGAACTCGCACGGGCCATCAAGCGCGCGCGTTTCCTCGCCCTTCTGCCCTACGCCGTAAAATAAGGGAGACCGACATGGAAGTAGTACTTCTCGAACGGGTCGCCAAGCTCGGCCAGATGGGTGACGTGGTCAGCGTCAAGGACGGCTACGCCCGTAACTTCCTCCTGCCCCAGGGCAAGGCGCTCCGCTCCAGCGAAGCCAACCTGAAACGCTTCGAGGAACAGCGCGCCCAGCTTGAGGCCCGCAACCTCGAGCAGAAGAAGGAAGCCGAAGGCGTCGCCGCCAAACTCGACGGCGAAAGCTTCATCGTGATTCGCTCCGCCTCCGACGGTGGTGCGCTCTACGGCTCCGTGACCACCCGCGACATCGCGGATTCGGCCACCGAGGCAGGCTTCTCCGTTGACCGGCGCCAGATCGTTCTCGACCACCCGATCAAGGAACTCGGCCTGCACAGGGTTTCCGTTGTTCTGCACCCGGAAGTCGACACGCACATCACCATCAACGTCGCCCGCAGCGCCGAGGAAGCCGAACTTCAGGCCTCCGGTAAATCCATCCAGGATCTGCAGGCCGAGGCTGATGCCGAAGCTGAATTCGACATACAGGAACTCTTCGACGACATCGGCGGCGCGGCCAACGATGACGACGAAAGCGGCGACAGCACGCCCCAGCCCGACGTGGCCGAGGCAGCCGATGAGGACGAGGACTGATCTCAGTCCGAAAACTGCGCGGGCCACAAAACCCGCGCGGTATTGCGATACTCACACCAAACCCTCCCGCGCACGCCGCAGGAGGGTTTTTTCATTTAGCGGTATTTACGGGCCATACAGGTTGGGCCAGTGAAAGGTTGATTAACAATCAGCGAATAGAGTTGCTTTGCCGGATTTGGAAAACGTACCCTTCCGCAAAACTATTGATTGAACCTTTTTAAACGGCTGCTTTCGGAACCATTAATGATCTCACGCTTTAAAGGTGCCTTGCTGACTTGGCTGGTCACCGCCCTGAGCTTATGGCTTCTCCCGTCATTAATGATCGGCGCAATAGTTCGCGACGCTTATCACCCGTCGGCACCTGGTGCCCACCTCAACCAACCAATACTGATACTGGCGTGCATCGGGCTGATTATTAATCTGTTCCTCTCGGTCTTTCACAGCCTTCAATCACGTAGAAGCCAGGTTCGACGAAACGCAATTGAACTCGCGATCATGCCCGTGGCTTTCGTGTCCGCGATTTGGGTGTGGGACCTCAAATACGGACCAAAAGACCTGATAATTCTAAGCTATTTGGACGAAAACTACGCGATTCCAAGAGTATACGTCCCACGAGTATATTCCAGGGCTGACGGAGGCACCCTCATGCTGTCACTGTGTACCAAAAACGGCGAACCGCAATATGACAGTGACTGCAACTTTTTCAGAGAATACGGGATTTCCACATCAAAATTCACCAATAATAGCGATGTCAGAAACACCCTCGATAACGCCAACGCCACCTACAGCGGCGACGTAATCAGCAGCCGCGGCGACGGCGTAACGGAGATGCGGGACGGCAGCTTTAGTTATATGAACGGCTCGAAATATCAGCGCTTTCTACTCAATGAGGACGGCCTGATCCTTCGCTTCGCCGACTGCTACTCAAGAGCAGACCAATGCGAAGTTTTTGTCCGTACCGAACTCGGCATCCTGTCCTTTCCTTCATTTAACCAAATCCAAGACAAACAGGATTTCTGGCGAAATGAAGAGGCAGAGTGGATGGATCGGTTCAACAACTGGCGATGCGCCGATGCTTCATGTTCGGAAACACCGGAAGCTCATTGAACATTATCGGTTTCAAGCCCAACAGCCGACAGTTGGAACACTTTCTCCCTCCTGCGCACACTGCAGGAGGGTTTTTTCATTCCGGTACAAACGCCTCCGCGCCAGTCACGCTACAGAATAAAATCGTCCGCCGTATAGTCCGACGCCAGCGTATTCCCGTCGCGCAGGATCACTGTGAAATCCACACCGGCGTCGTCATCGGTCGTGCCGAGCAGCTTGCTTTTCCCGCCCCTGGCTTCCACAACCCAAAGCAGTCCCGCCTGTGAGGTGTCGGCCCGGTCCGCTTCAACAAAGTCGAAGCTCTGGTCACCATCCACCGCGCTGTTGGCATCAATGCCGTCGAGGTTGATGACGTCACCACCCTCCTCGCCAACACCGTCCACGCCTTTGATGCGGTCGACGGAACCCCGCCCGAAGCTGTCCGTTTCCTCGGCGAAGATGAATTCGTCATCGCCTTCGCCGCCGACCAGCACATCCCGCCCCTCGCCACCCTCGAGGCTGTCGTCACCGGCCCCGCCGAACAGACGGTCATTTCCCCTTTCGCCAAGCAGCAGGTCATCGCCATCCTCGCCCCGCAGCCGGTCACTACCGGCCCCTCCGGCCAGGGCATTGGCCTTGAAGTTCCCGATCAGCACGTCATTTTCCGCGCCACCGATTGCATTGTCCAAAACCCGGCTGACCATCTCGACCATGGGCGAGACTTCCATGCCCGGCGTTTCATCATTCGACACCAAATCCTTCCCGAACCGCAGGTCGATTTTGGAGCCACTCAACGCCCCACCCAGACTGAAGGTCAGCGTCGTCTCATCCCAGTGAACCTGGGAGACACTGCCCATAAAGCCGCCCTCCTCGTGAAAAACCGAAAGTTGAACATCCGAGAGAGACGATCCGCCAAGCATGCAGGTGACGCACATATAAACTGTTCCCGTAACAAGTGATAATTAGCTGGCGGAACCATGATTTATCAGACCTAACAAAAAAATTACGCGCATCAACTTTATGCGAAAACATAAAACCAAAGTAACTTCAAACCGAATCCGCTTTTTATACTACGGGTTAATTTACAACTGTACCTAAACAAGAGGTTATCCCGGCCACCATGGCACCACCCCGCCGGTTGCCCCGCCAAAATTCCCTTGCGCGAATCCCAATCATGTAATTATGTAATTACATGATTACCAATGACGACATGGACGGTGTTTTTCACGCCCTCGCCCACACCACCCGGCGACAGATCATGGACCATGTCCGCGACTGCCCCGGTCTTTCCGTTGGTGCGCTGGCGGCAAAATTCGACGTCAGCCGCATCGCCGTGATGAACCACCTCACGGTCCTCGAAAAAGCCGGTCTCATCATCAGCCGCCGGGAGGGCCGCAGCCGCAAACTCTTCCTCAACGCCGTTCCGATCCAGGAAATTCACAACCGCTGGACCGATGAATACAGCGCCTGCTGGTCGGAGCGGGTCACCCTCATCAAACAAATCGCAGAGGCCGCAACCGGCCGGAACAGGGATACCGACAGTGACTGAACCCACCCATGCCGCGCCCATCATAAACCGCACCTTCATCCAAGCCCCAATCGACACGGTCTGGGCCACGCTTGTCGCCACGGACAAGATCCTGCCCTTCTTCTTTGGCGCCATCTGCGAAACGGAGAACGGCCTGAGGGTAAAAGCAAAAATGCGGATGGTTCATCCCAACCGAAAAATCGCCATGGTCGTGGGCGAGGTCCTTCGGTTTGATCCGCCCACCTGCTACGCCCATACCTTTCGGATGACCAATATCGATGAGCCGCCCTGCCAGGTCACCTACAACCTGCGAGAGAAAGACGGCGGCACCGAATTTGAACTCGTCATCGAAAACGCGGTCGAGGGCAGCGAGCTTCTGAAGCAGATGAAAGGCGGCCAGCGGTACATCGCCTCCAACCTCAAATCCGTCTGCGAAACCGGCCGTCCGGCGATCAGCGGCCGCCTTATGGTCCTGATGGCTCCGGTCATCGCCCTTTTTGCCAAGCGAAAACAGCGCGTCAAAAACTGGCCCCTGACCTGACCAGCCAGCCCGGTCAGTCCCAGGTCTCCGCCAGAAACCCGGACACCGCACCGGAAATGCGCTCATGCGCCGCCCGCCGCGCCTCATCCGACGCTCCGCAGATTACGGCTCCCTCGCCCAGGATCTCCGGAGCGCGCCCGGTACAGACCGGAAACGCGTCAAACAGCGTCAAGCCATCGTTTAGCGTCACCACCCGCATCGGTACATCCGCGCCATCCAGCGCCCCGGCATATTCCGGCGCAATCGCGACTGCCCTGCCGAACCGCCCGTCCTGCGCCTCCGCCAGAGCAAACGCCTCGAGTGACGCCCCCTGCCCGGCAAGCCAGTCACAGTCCGGGCTGCCCATCCCGCCCGGCGCGCAGGCCCCGGCAATCGCCGCCGCATCGACCTCCGCACCCGCAACCGCCAGTGCCGCCGTCCCGCCCAGCGCGAACCCAACAACCGCAATCCTGTCCGTGTCGACCCGTTCTGCCCATCCGGCATGGTTCAGCATCACATCCACCGCGCGACTTATATCACCCGGCCGCGCCGCAATCTCAGCAGCCGCCTCCACGCCGGTCTCGATGCGCGGCGCGGAAACCTCAACCACCACCGCGCCCGTCTCGGCCAGCCCTGCCGCCAGCCAGGCACCGGAATCATCCGCTGACCGCAACCCGCCATGGGACAGGATCACCAGAGGCAACGGCCCCGTGGGCAACTCCGCTCCTACAACTGCGGGCTACCCACAAAAATCGCGTTCCCGCCAACATCCTCCGTCGCCTCTCCCTGCGCCGGATACCATACCGACAGCGAAATGGGCCGCTCCCCGCGCGCCTGATCCTCCAGCCGCACATATCCCGGTGCGGCGAGCACCAGCCCCGGCACCGCCATCGCGACACAGATAACGAACGCGGCAAATTTCATGAACCTGTCCCCCGGTGATCGGAATTCCCTCCCATCCACCTACATGGCAAAACCGGGAAACCCCAGCGAAACCCTCACGCGCAAGGTCAGGCAATCGCGATCAGCTGCCGCCCTTCCCGCGCCCTCTCGGCCCGCGCCCGCTTCTCGATCCGCCACGTAGTCCAGGCCAGCGTGATCCAGGTCCCGTGAAACACCACCCCGCCCAGCACCACCAGAATGCCCGGGATCGGCCCCACCTGGGCCCGCTCCAGGAACTGCTCGACATTGTCCACGCCCGAGGGATGCACCGCCAGCTTACCGAAATAGGCCACCGCCTGGATTGCCAGAATATAGCCATAGTTCCGCCTGAGCCGCCGCCCCACGGCACGGGCGTAGCTGATATGGAATTTCGGCTTGATATAGTCATCGGCCAGAAGCGTGTTCCACTTCCCGTCCATCCGCATGTCCCGCCCGCGCAGAAGCGGCCCGTACATCTCGGTTTCCATCAGACGGCACCGCGCCCGCCAGACATTGAAGTATCGGTAGCGCCGCGCCTCGAACATCAAAAACGCCGTCACCATCAGCCCCACCAGAATCAGCGGCAGGGACGAGGCAAACGGGTCGGAAAACGACAGCGACAGAGCCAGCCCCGTCGTCACCACCGCCCAGTTGGTCGTCTGGTCCAGACGCGTCCGCCAAAGCGTGCTGCGGTACACCTCCCCCCGGTAAAGATGGGCCAGGGCCCCGATCTCAGGCGAGTTGAACGATCGGTTTTCCGTGTCCCCGTCCTCGGTATCATCGGAATCGTTTTTCATGTTTCCTCCGTTCCCGTCCCGGTTATCTTGTGGTATTTTGCCTCAAACGTACAAAATAGGTTGTTTTGTCACCGGTATCCCCACTATCCACAAGCGCGCCGCGCGAAACAATAGGGTAGACTGCCGGTTGGCACAGGAGCAGACACATGGCAGACGGAAACACGGACACGCTGGACGGTGCGGCAAACGTCCTTCCCAGCAATATCGAGGCGGAACAGGCCCTTCTCGGCGCCCTTCTGGTCAACAACGACGCCTTTGACCGCATCGCCTCCATCATCAAGCCCGAACACTTCTTTGATCCCCTGCACACCCGGATTTTCGAAGTCGCCTCCGACCGCATCCGCAAAAACACCCTGGCCACGCCGGTCACGCTCAAGGCGTTTTTTGAGGGCGACGAGGGCCTCCAGGCCGTGGGTGGCACCTCCTATCTGGTGCGTCTTGCCGGGGCCGCGATCTCGCTCTTCGCCGTCAAGGATTACGCCCAGCTCATCTACGACCTGGCGATCCGCCGCAACCTGATCCTGATCGGTCAGGACATCTCCGAGCGCGCCTCCCGCATCGAGGTCGAGAGCGACGCCGCCGACCTGATCGTCAAGGCCGAGCAGGAACTCTACCAGCTTGGCGAAAAAGGCAAAACCGACCAGGGCTTCCAGTCCTTCCAGAAAGCAGTGTTCGACGCCGTCAACGTCACGAATGCCGCCTATCAGCGCGACGGCGGGCTCTCCGGCCTGCCCACCGGTCTCGACGATCTCGACGAGAAACTCGGCGGTTTCCACCCCTCCGACCTTCTGATCCTCGCCGCGCGGCCTTCCATGGGTAAAACCTCGCTCGCGACCAACGTGGCCTTCAACGTGGCCCGCAACTACAAACGCGGCATTCGCCCGGACGGTACCGAAGGCGCTGTCGAAGGCGGCGTCGTCGGTTTCTTCTCACTCGAGATGTCCGCCGAACAGCTCGCCGCCCGTGTTCTCTCCGAAGCCGCCCGCATCCCCTCCCAGAACATCCGCGAGGGTAACCTCACGCAGGACGAGATGCGCCGCTTCCTTGAGGCCGCCAAGGAACTGGAAAAAGCCCCGCTCTACATCGACGACACGCCCGCCCTGCCGATTTCAACCGTCGCCGCCCGTGCCCGCCGCCTCAAGCGCCAGCACGGGCTTGACCTGATGATCATCGACTACCTCCAGCTCGCCCGCGGCACCAACTCCAAATCCGACAACCGCGTGCAGGAGGTCTCCGAAATCACGCAGGGTTTAAAGGCAATCGCCAAGGAGTTGCACATCCCCGTCATCGCCCTCTCCCAGCTCTCCCGCCAGGTCGAAAGCCGCGAGGACAAACGCCCGCAGCTCTCCGACCTGCGCGAATCCGGCTCCATCGAGCAGGACGCGGACGTGGTGATGTTCATCTTCCGCGAGGAATACTACAAGGAACGCGAGAAACCCGGCGACCACGACATCGCCGCCATGGCCGTCTGGCAGGAGGAAATGGAAAAACTCCATGGCCGCGCCGAGGTCATCATCGGCAAACAGCGCCACGGCCCCATCGGCACCGTCGACCTCGCCTTCGAGGGCCAGTTCACGCGCTTCTCCAACCTGATCAAAAACTACCAGAACAGCGGCAGCGGCGATTTCGGGTAAGAGCCCCTAAGGGCACGGAATCGAAGGGCGCCAAGCCCGCCGTGCCAGCGAAGGTCCGGCCCCAAGGGCCGTCGCTCCTCCCGCGTCATCGCGCACCGACGCCCGACGATGCACACTTCGCCATGAAACCGCGCCGCACACCCCTCAGCAGCGCCGCCCCCAGGACCGCCGCCGGCACGTCTCACCGCGCACTTCCCGCCGTCCCCCCGATCGGAACAACTGAAACGGCAACGCACAAACCTCACCCCTCCCCCTTATCCCCCCGCAACACGTCCCGCGCCTTCACCAAAATCCGCTCGATCTCCAGCCGCCCCGACCCGTCCAGGTCGGCCACGTCAATCGACACCGTCATGCCCTGACCGACAGCCGGCTTGTCCTCCGGCACCACAGGCACCTCCCGGTCATCAGTCAGCCAGCGGTACGGCACCACCTCCCGCGCAATGCCCTTAAACCGTACCGGCTCCATCGCCTGGGCGGGCACCTCGTCGCGCACATGCACCCAGGTCTCATAGCTCATGACGATCCCGCCCGGCTCGGCAATGGATTCCAGCCGCGCCGCCAGGTTCGCCTCCGCCCCGATGATGGTATAATCCATCCGACTCTCGGAGCCGAAATTGCCCACGTTACAAATGCCCGTATTAATCCCGATCCGCACCTGGAACGGATGCTCATAACCCCGATCCCGCCAGATCACGTTCAGCTCCCGCAGCCGCTTCTGCATCGCAATCGCCATCCGCACGCAGGCCCGCGCATCCTCCCGCACGCCCTGGCTGGTTGGATCGCCGAAAAACGCAACAATGGCGTCGCCAATAAACTTGTCGATCGTCGCCCCATGCGCCTCGGCAATTGCGGACATCTCCGAGAAATACTCGTTGAGGATGGCCGTCAGATCCTCGGGCTGCAACTGCTCCGTCGTCGCCGTGAAATTCCGGATATCCGAGAAAAACACCGTCAGCTTCTTGCGTTCGGTGGAAATCCCCCGCCCTGCGCCGGAACGGAAAATCGCGTCGAACACCTGGGTCGGAATGTATTTCGACACCACCCGCGACACTTCGCTCAGAAACGAGTTCTGCTCAATCAGCCTCCGGCTCAACGCCTGAAACTCCCGCGCACGCTTGAAGAGGTTGGTGGACACCGCAACCGCCACCAGCGCCGAAAACGCCATATAGGTCAGGATCCACTGAAACGACCAGATGTTCAGCGTCAGCGGCTGGCTCACCGTAAAGGTCTGAATGCCCCGCACATCGCCGATCTTCCAGTCTGTCTTCGGACTGTCGGGGTGCGCATTGTGACAGGTCACGCAGCCGCCACCCATCAGAACCGGCGTCGCCACCGTCACCTGCCGGTCGCGCAGCCCGCCCGACACATCTGTCAACATGGCAAGCCCCACCGGGTCCGCCTCAAACCGGCGCAACGCCGACCTCTCGAATTCCGTCAGGTTATGGCTCGCCCGGTTCGCAAAGGGATATTCCGACACAAACCGGTAGGCCACGCTGTCCTGCTCCGAGCGCAGCGCCGCGGCCAGTTCGATCGACAGCGTCGCCGGGATCGGAATACCGCCCGGCCGGTCCTCATAGAGGTTCGTGGGATGAGCCGCCCCGCCCGCATCCATGATCCGGCTGACAACGTTGGTGGAATAATACTGCCGAAACGCGTTCACAACCCGGTTCAGCGTCTCGGCCTGATTGCGCAAATTCCGGTCCGACAGGTTACGCAGATCGAGCCAGACGCAAATCGGCAGCAGCAGCACAACAAGCGTAATCGCCCCGGACTGCAGCGCCGCGCCGCTCCACCATCTGCCCGTACCAACCGCCATTCCCGCCCCCCGCATCGCCGCTGTCGCAGGCATCCGGGTGGTCAACCGGCATATTCACCCGTAGCCTCTGCCAGGGATTTTGCCGCATTGTCAGCGAATTACAAACAAATTCTCACCGGCCAACCGGACACGGCCGCACGCCCGGTCGAGGCCGGCGACCCTAGAGCAGCACCGCTCCAGCGAGCCCGAGGAAGGCAAAGAACCCGAACACATCCGTAATTGTGGTCACAAACGTGCCCGATGCCAGCGCCGGATCAAGCTTCAGCCGGTCCAGCGCAATCGGCACCATCACCCCTGCGAAGGCCGCGACCACCATGTTTCCAATCATCGCCGTGGCAATCACAGCCCCCAGCGCCCAGTTGGAATAAAACACGGCACTCAGCACCCCGATCAGAACTGCAAAGCCAACCCCGTTTATCAACCCCACCAGCCCCTCACGGCCGATAAACCTGCGAATGTTCCGGGGCGTCAGACTGTGCGTCGCCAAAGCCCGCACCGCCACCGTCAGGGTCTGTGTGCCCGCATTGCCCCCCATCGAGGCCACAATCGGCATCAGAACGGCCAGGGCCACCAGGGATTCAATCGTATCGGTAAACTGCGCAATCACCACTGAGGCCAAAATCGCCGTGATCAGGTTGACCGTCAGCCAGATAAACCGCGCCTTGGCAATTTCCAAAACCCCGTCATTCAGTTCCTCATCACCCACACCGGCGAGCAGCTTCATGTCCTCCTCTGCCTCGTCCTCCAGAACGTCCATCGCGTCATCAATGGTGATCAGCCCGACAAGCCGCCCATCATCATCCACCACCGGGGCGGAAATGATGTGATACTTGTTGAAGATATAGGCCACGTCCTCCTGCGGCTGGCTCACATTGAGCGTGCGCAGGTCCTCCTCCATAATATCCTTCAGCCGAGTCGGCCGCGCCGACCCCATCAAACGCCCCAGAGACACCATGCCAACCGGGTGCATCTGCGGATCGGCAATGACCAGCCCATAAAAGCTCTCCGGCAGGTGATCCTCCGCCCGCATGTAGTCGATGGCATCCCCGACGCTCCAGTGCTCAGGCGCCACCACGACCTCGCGCTGCATCAGACGACCGGCTGAAAATTCCTCATAGGTCAGCGACTGGCGCACCGCGACCCGGTCGGCATCGTCGAGCATACGCAGGATGCGTTCCTGCTGCGGCCCCTCCAGGTCCTCGGTCAGATAGACGACGTCATCGGTTTCCAGGTCCTGAACCGCCGCCGCCAGGGCCTCGTCGCCCATCTCCGCGATGATCTCGTCACGGACACCCTCCTCCAGTTCGGAGAGCGCCGCACCGTCCACATCAATGCCCCAGACCCGGATCAGCTCCCGCCGCTGGTTCCGGTCCAGTTCCTCGATCAGGTCGGCAATGTCCGCCTCGTGCAGCGGCTCGAGCAGTTCCTGAAGCCGGTCGCTGTCCGCCGACTCAACCGCCGCGACAACCGCCTCAAACGTCTCATGATCGAGGTGATTCTGACCCCGCACCTGATCCGAAGGTTTCGTTTCCTCTTCGATCATCTCTGCCCTCCGGAACCTGATAAGCTGACTGGTCGCGACCATACAGATGCACGCGCGGCATGGAAGCCGGAGAAGCACCCGTCAAACGCATTTTTGTCTTGTGATGCGCGCACGACCAATTCATGACACGGGACAGCGCTTCATGTTCAGAAACCTGCGGGATCCGGCCATTTACCATGCAATCTGTGCCATTTGACTCTCAATCTGTGCCACCTGGAGTCCTGATTGCGCCATTTCATCCGCAATTTGTGCCAGTCCGGACACCCTCCGGACCACCACGGGGAGCTTTTTTGCCATGGCCAGAGCAAAACTGACCGTCGATCTGACCGCAATCCGCCGCAACTGGCGCGCCCTCGACGCCCTGTCCGGCTGCGACACCGAAACCGCAGCGGTACTAAAGGCGAATTCCTACGGTCTCGGCATCACCCGCACGGCCCCCGCACTGGCCGCCGAAGGGGCCAAAACCTTCTTCGTGGCACTGGCTGACGAGGGCGCGGAACTCCGCGAAATCCTTGGAATAAAACCAAAAATCTACATCCTGTCCGGGCTTCTGCCGGGCGATGAGAAGCTCTGCCGCGACTACGACCTTACCCCCTGTCTCAACAGCGTCGACCAAATCCGCCGCATGGCCGCCGCCATCCCCGGCCATACCAGCGCGCTTCAGATCGATTCCGGCATGAACCGCCTCGGCCTTGAACCCGCCGACCTTACGGAAGCCACTGATCACATTGCGAAAATCCGTGCCGACCTGCTGCTGTCCCACCTCGCCTGCGCCGATGAACCTTCTCACCCGCAGAACCGCAGCCAGCTACAGGTATTCAAAACCGTCGCCCGCGACTTCCCCGACCTCCGCCGCAGCCTCGCCGCCACCGGCGGCATCCTTTTGGGCAGCGATTTCCACCACAACCTGACCCGCCCCGGTATCGGCCTTTTCGGCGGCGCGCCCTTCTCCGACGGCCTTCCCGTGGTCTCACTGTCGCTCCCGGTCATCCAGGTCAGGGAGGTGGAGGAAGGGGAATCCGTCGGCTACGGCGCAACCTGGACCGCGCCGGAGACGCGGCAAGTTGCAACCATATCAGCAGGTTACGCGGACGGACTTCTGCGGACAGCGGGTAACGGCCAGGTCAGCCTCTATGCCGGCGACACGCCCTGTCCCATGGTTGGCCGCATCTCCATGGACCTGATCACGGTCGATGTCACCGGGTTGGAAACCGTGCCCTCGCACCTTGAAATCCTCAACGAACACCAGACCGTGGACGATCTCGCCAATGCGGCGGGCACAATCGGATATGAATTCCTGACATCTCTTGGCGACCGCTACGAACGCAACTACAAGGAGAGCCAGCAGTAAGCGGGCAGACCATGTATATCCTTGCACTTATTCAGTCTTTTCTGGCCTCCATCGGCCGATCTGTCCTCGGCCTCTGCCGCAGCACCGGCAGCCTGGTCATGTTTGCCCTGACCACGGTATCGCACCTGTTCCGACCGCCATACTATCCCGGCGAACTGGTGCAACAGCTTATTCGCATTGGATATTTTTCGCTCCCCGTCGTTGGCCTGACCACACTCTTCACCGGTGCGGCCCTCGCGCTTCAGATCCATGCGGGCGGGTCGCGGTTCAACGCCGAATCGGTGGTCCCGTCGATTGTGGCCATTGGCATTGTCCGTGAACTCGGCCCTGTTTTGGGCGGACTGATGGTGGCCGGTCGCGTATCCTCTTCCATCGCCGCTGAAATCGGCACGATGAAGGTCACGGAGCAGCTCGACGCGCTGACAACACTCTCCACCAACCCCATGAAATACCTTGTACTTCCCAGGGTTGCCGCCGCCACAATCTCCCTGCCCCTCCTGGTGGCCGTGGGTGACGTGATCGGCATTTTCGGTGGCAGTCTGGTGGGCATTGGCCGCCTCGATTTCAATGCGGCGACCTATGTGCAGAACACCGTCAACTTCCTCGAGACTTCCGACGTGACCTCCGGCCTCGTTAAGGCCGCCGCCTTCGGTTTCATCCTCTCGCTGATGGGCTGCTACCACGGCTACCATTCCGGCCGCGGCGCGCAGGGCGTGGGCCGCGCCACCACAAACGCGGTGGTGTCCGCCTCGATACTCGTACTCGCAGCGAACTACCTTCTGACGGAGGTGTTCTTCCGGTGAGTGATGTTCCAAAAATCGAGTTGCGCGACGTCCATAAAGCCTTTGGCGAAAACCGGGTTCTGGCCGGGGTAAACCTCAAGGTCATGAAGGGTGAAAGCCTTGTAATCATTGGCGGTTCCGGCACCGGAAAATCCGTGACGCTCAAATGCATCCTTGGCATCGAACACCACGACAGCGGCGAGATCACCATCGACGGCACCCCGGTTGACGAAATGGATCGCCGCGCCTTCCTCCGACATTTCGGGATGCTCTTCCAGGGCGCCGCCCTCTTCGACAGCATGACCGTCTGGCAGAATGTCTCCTTCCGCCACACCCACACCCATGTTCGCAAACCGCTGAAAAAGAAACAGGCCCGCGAACTTGCCATCGAAAAACTGCGCCGAGTGGGCCTCGCCCCGGAGGTCGCGGACCTCTATCCCGCTGAAATATCGGGCGGAATGCAGAAACGTGTGGGTCTGGCCCGTGCCATCGCGACCGATCCGGAGGTCATATTCTTCGATGAGCCCACCGCCGGTCTGGACCCCATCATGGCCGGGGTCATCAACGAGTTGATCCGCGAACTGGTTGAGGAGCTCGGCTCGACCGCAATCACCATCACCCACGACATGACCACCGTGCGCACCGTGTCCGACCACGTCGCAATGCTTCATGGCGGCCTTGTGCGCTGGTCGGGGCATATCCGGGAAATGGACACGGCTTCAGACCCTTACCTCGACCAATTCATCCACGGCCGTGCCGAAGGGCCGATCGCGGCGGTGCGTTGATCCGAAGACCGGGAAAGAGTATTGAGCCGAAAATCCGCTAAATTTGTCTGCTCCGAATGCGGGGCCACCCATTCGAAATGGGCTGGCCGCTGCGACAGTTGCGGCTCCTGGAACACCATAACCGAGGACACGGGCCTGACCGACGGCCCGAAGGGAAACTCCCTCGGCACCTCACGCGGCAACCGCGTTGAACTGTCGAGCCTTGATATCGAGGACACCCCCGCCCCGCGTCAGACCAGTGGCGTCGCCGAACTCGACCGCGTTCTGGGCGGCGGCCTCGTGCCCGCCTCCGCCATTCTGGTCGGTGGCGACCCCGGTATCGGCAAATCAACCCTGCTCCTCCAGGCCGCCGCGGCCTTCGCCAGCAACGGCAACAGCGCCATTTACGTCTCGGGCGAGGAAGCCGCGGCACAGATCCGCATGCGCGCCTCCCGGCTGGGACTGACGAAATCACCCCTGAAACTGGCCTCCGAGACCAATTTACGGGACATTTTGACCACATTGGACGCCGAACGGCCCGCTCTGGCCATCATCGACTCGATCCAGACCATGTGGGCCGACCACGTTGCCAGCGCACCAGGGTCAGTGTCGCAGGTCCGCGCGGCGTCCCATGAACTGGTCAGTTTTGCCAAGCGGCGCGGCGTCTCCATCATCCTGGTCGGCCACGTCACCAAGGAGGGCCAGATCGCAGGCCCCCGCGTGGTCGAACACATGGTCGACACCGTCCTCTACTTCGAGGGCGAGCGCGGGCATCAGTTCCGCATTCTGCGCGCCGTCAAAAACCGATTCGGACCGGCGGACGAAATCGGCGTGTTCGAGATGACCGGACGCGGGCTTGAGGAGGTCGCCAACCCTTCCGCCCTGTTCCTGTCCGAACGCGGCAAACCAAGCCCAGGCTCAGCCGTATTTGCGGGCGTTGAGGGCACACGGCCCGTGCTGGCGGAGATCCAGGCTCTGGTGGCGCCTACACATCTCGGCACCGCCCGGCGCTCGGTTGTTGGCTGGGACAGCGGAAGGCTTTCCATGGTGCTGGCGGTTCTTGAGGCGCGGTTTGGCATCAGTTTTGCCGACCGCGATGTTTATCTCAACGTCGCTGGTGGTTTGCGCATTTCCGAGCCTGCGGCGGACCTCGCCGTGGCCGCCGCTCTGGTGTCGGCGCGTCAGGATCACGCCCTGCCCGCCGATACGGT
Source organism: Amaricoccus tamworthensis (assembly GCF_049800875.1). Classification (NCBI taxonomy): domain Bacteria; kingdom Pseudomonadati; phylum Pseudomonadota; class Alphaproteobacteria; order Rhodobacterales; family Paracoccaceae; genus Amaricoccus; species Amaricoccus tamworthensis. The sequence continues at coordinate 611,530 of NZ_JBNAFV010000001.1, forward strand.
GTTCTTTGGGGAACTGAGCCTCTCGGGCGCGCTTCGTCCCACCGCACAGGCGGGAGCGAGGCTGCGCGAATCCGCGAAACTTGGCTTCCAGTCCGCCATCGCTCCGAAGGGCATAAAAACCACAGACGGTAACTCTCTGGACATTCACACGGTTGCGGACCTCGGCGCGTTCATGGAAAAGTGTTTCGGAAAGATTGACCGATAGGAACGGACACTTATGGAAGGCTACACTCTGGTCGACGGCATCGTACTTGTCGTTATTTTGCTGTCGGCGGTACTTGCCTGGTCACGCGGGCTGGTGCGGGAATGCCTTTCCATTGCGGGCTGGGTGATTGCGGCTGTCGTGGGCTACACTTTCGCGCCCACATTTGAGCCGCTGATCCGTGAAGTTCCCGTTCTAAAGGACCTGATTGGGACGAACTGCGAGCTTGGGATCCTCGGCGGCTTTGCCCTTGCCTTCGTCCTGGCCCTTGTAATCGTTTCCATTTTCACACCGATCATATCCGGTGCCATCCAGAACTCGGCGCTAGGGCCGGTGGATCAGGGGCTGGGCTTCCTGTTCGGTGTCCTCCGGGGATTCGTTCTCATCATCGTGGCGCTTGTGATTTACGATCAGGTCATGGGCGCGGATGGCGGCGTGGCGATGGTCGATAACAGCCGGACGCTCGACATTCTTGCCGATCTCAAGGCATCCGCGACCGAGAGCCTCCCCGAGGATGGCCCCCAGTGGATCATCAGCCAGTTTACAAACCTTACCGCGTCCTGTGCCGAATAGTTGATGTCAAACCCGTGACAATATGTTGCGGCGCAACTATACAGCCAGCAGGCACAGACAACAGGCGAATCCGATGCCCATTTGCTCGCACCCGTTCGATGATGACAAATTGCATGAGGAATGCGGTGTATTCGGTGCCATCGGCATCCAGGATGCCGCAAACTTCGTCGCACTCGGTCTTCACGCGCTCCAGCACCGCGGCCAGGAGGCGGGCGGTATCGTCAGCTACACCCAGGCCACAGGCTTCAACACCGTGCGCCGGTTCGGGTATGTGCGGGACAACTTCACCTCTGCGAAACTCATGGAAACCCTGCCCGGCGCGCTCGCCATTGGGCATGTGCGCTATTCCACATCCGGTGCGAAAGGCGCGCAGATTCGTGACGTTCAGCCCCTGTTCGCAGAGTTCGCCATGGGTGGCTGCGCGATTGCCCATAACGGCAACATCACCAACGCCCATGCCCTGCGCCAGGAACTGATTGAGCGGGGATCCATCTTCCAGTCCGGGTCGGACACGGAATGCATGATCCACCTGATGGCGCGGTCCATTCAGAAGAACATCCCCGAGCGCATGAAGGACGCCCTGCGACGCGTTGAGGGTGCGTTCTCCGTCGTGGCGATGACGCGCTCCAAGCTGATCGGCGTACGTGATCCTCTGGGCGTGCGGCCTCTAATGCTTGGCCGGATCGGCGATGGCTGGATCCTGTCGTCGGAGACCTGTGCACTCGACATCATCGGTGCGGAATTTGTGCGCGAGATTGAGCCTGGTGAAATGGTGATCTGCACTGAGTCCGGTGTTGAAAGCTCCTTCCCGTTTGATCGCCGTCCGTCGCGGTTCTGCATCTTTGAACACGTTTATTTCTCACGCCCCGACAGCATTATCGGCGGCCAGTCGGTCTATGAGACCCGCCGCCGCATCGGTATCGAACTGGCGAAGGAAGCCCCGGTGGAGGCCGATCTGGTCTGCCCCATCCCGGACAGCGGCACACCGGCCGCAATCGGCTACTCCCAGGAGAGCGGCATCCCCTTCGCCATGGGTATTGTGCGCAACCAGTATATGGGTCGAACCTTCATCGAGCCGACCGAGCAGATCCGCAACATGGGTGTGCGTCTGAAGCTCAACGTGAACCGGTCGATGATTGCGGGGAAACGGGTAATTCTGGTGGACGACTCTGTTGTGCGGGGAACCACCAGTCTAAAAATCCGCGAGATGGTTCTCGATGCCGGTGCGGCCGAGGTTCATTTCCGGATTGCCTCACCGCCCACAACCTGGCCCTGTTTCTATGGCGTGGACACCCCGGAGCGGGAGAAACTGATTGCCGCGACCATGTCCGAGGATGAGATCTGCAAATATCTTGGCGTCAATTCCCTGCGCTTTGTGAGCCTTGACGGGCTGTACCGGGCGGCGGGTGAGGAAAAAGGCCGGGATACCAGATCACCCCAGTACTGCGACGCGTGTTTCTCCGGTGACTATCCCATCCGGCCCTCGGACCGGATCTCGGCTGGGTTTGTGACCAAGGCGGCGGAATGACGACTGCAAAGACCGTTCTGATCACCGGAGCCAGCCGCGGCCTGGGCTATTCTCTGGGCGTGATGCTGGGAGCTGCAGGCTATCAGGTCATTGCCATGGCGAAGACCGTGGGCGGGCTTGAGGATCTGGCTGATGACATCGAGGCTCTGGGCGGGCCGACACCGACGCTGGTGCCCCTGTCGATCACCGATGACGGCGGGATGCAGCGGCTTTGCCTGTCGATCCACGAGCGCTGGGGTAGTCTCGATGTGGCCATCCACTGCGCCGCACACGCACCACCGCAATCACCCGCACCGCATGTCGCCGAACGGGATTTTGATCAGTCGGTCGAGATCAACCTCCGTGGCACGCAACGGCTCGTGACCATGCTGGAACCTCTGCTCAAAGCCGCCCCGGATGGCCAATTTGTGCATGTGGATGACGACCGCGCGGGACAGCCGTTTTTCGGAGCCTATGGCGCGACGAAAGCCGCCGCTGCCGCTTATATCCGCTCCTGGGCGGCCGAAAGCCGCCAGACCGGCCCGCATGTCACCGTGTTTTCCCCAGCACCGATGCCGACCGCCCTGCGCGCGCGCTTCTTCCCCGGCGAGGATACCGAAGGGCTGGCGTCCTGCCGCTCCGAGGCGGCGCGGCTTTGCGCCGCGATTGGCCTTGAGGATGTCTCCGGCGAGGCGGAATAAACTCCGCCTTTAGCCGTCCTGCGGCTCGTATCTGAACCACGGAAAGTCCGCCGTCGTGGCCCGGCCCGAGATGTCATAGGCCAGTATTCCGACAAAGGCTCCGGTAAACGAATTGCCCTCCCCGCGCCCGGCCTCATCCGAGATCAGGCTGGCGTCGAGTTCCGGGCCAAGTGGCTGCCAGTCGCCGTCACCGGTTTTGCAATGAAACTGCTGCACTGCGCCGCGCACCTCTACGGCCAAATCGACCGGGCCTTCGGGTGCCGGGATGGGTTCCTCCATCGGGAAGGTCAGGCGGCCATCGGGCCAGTCGGCGAGGCTGCTCATCACCAGAATGACCCGGCCATGGTCCGGCAAACTGGTGACCAGGGCACAGTGAAATTTATGGGCGTTGTAATAGGTCGTCAGTCCGGCGGCCTGCTGGTAGTTGGTCGGATCAAACCGCTCGACACGGGTCTCCGCACGGTAGTTGAAATGCTGCTGACGCCGGGCCACAAGGGCCTGCTCGAACTGGCTGCCCACGGATTCACGACCAATCAGACGCAATGCATTCCCGGTGAGGGTGAAAATCCGCTCAGGCTGCGGCGTGCGAAGCCACTGGAAGTCCATCGGCAGAACCGGTCCATCGAAATGGTACTCCATCGCGACATCCGGTTCAGGCTCGACATCCGTGGGTGACGGCACATCCACATCCGGGACCAGACCGCCCTGGGCCAGGCGGAGCCAGCCATCCTCGCCCCAGACACATTTCTGCAACGCGGACTCGCGCCCCAGCGGACAACGCCGCACCCCGTCGAGCGGTCTGCCGCAGAGATGGGTGTGATACACATCGCCATCCGGCGTCTCGACCATCTGACCGTGTCCGGCCCTCTGCAGTCGCGCGCCAGGCGCATCGCGGGAAGTCAGAAGAAAGGTTTCCGGGTGCAGCTCATACGGCCCGGCGATGTCACGCGACCGCGCCATGGTCACCGCATGATCGTATCCCGTGCCACCCTCCGCGACCGTCAGGTAGTAATAACCGTCCCGCCTGAACAGATGCGGCCCCTCCACCAAACCACGTTCAGACCCCGCGAAAATGTTGCGGATTTCTCCCGTCAGCTTCTGAGCCTGGTGGTCATATTCCTGAAGCAGAATGCCGTCGAAATGCGGATTCACCGCCTTCAGCGCATACGGACCGGTCAGAGGCCGCCACTGCATGTTCAACAGCCATTTCCGCCCATCATCATCGTGGAACAGCGACGGGTCGAAGCCGGATGAATTGAGGAAAATGGGGTCGGACCATGGGCCTTCGATATCCGGTGCGGTCACCAGATAATTGTGGCCGTCCTTGAAGTCCCCGCCCTGCCGTTTCACATCCGTGTAGATCAGCCAAAACTGACCATCCGCGTAACTCAGACACGGTGCCCAAATGCCGCCGGAATCCGGATTGCCACGCATGTCGAGCTGCGACGCGCGTGTAAGTGGTCGGGTCAGCAGCCTCCAGTTTACCAGGTCACGGGAGTGATGGACCTGCACCCCAGGGAACCATTCGAATGTCGAGGTGGCGATGTAGTAATCCGCACCCACACGGCAGATCGACGGGTCCGGGTTAAACCCCTTGAGGATTGGATTGCGGATCATCGCTGCGCCGCCCCTTCAGCCGTGCCGGAGGATTTTGCCCAGAGGTTAATGTTTTCCTCGTCGGCGTAGGTATCGATCTCGGCCAGTTCAGCGTCGGTAAATTCGAGGTTGTTCACCGCACCGGCGCAATCCTCGACCTGCGACGGTTTGGAGGCCCCGATCAGCGCCGTCGTGATACCGTTGTTGCGCAGCACCCAGGCAATGGCCATCTGCGCCAGGGTCTGACCCCGTTTCTCCGCGATGCCGTTCAGGGCGCGGATGTTCTCGATCGCACGCTCGTTGAGGAAGTTGGGATTGAGCGATTTGCCCTGGGTCGCGCGGCTGCCCTCCGGGACGCCATTGAGGTATTTGCCGGTCAGCATGCCCTGCGCCAGAGGCGTAAATGCGATGGAGCCTATGCCGAGTTCCCTCAACGTGTCCTTCAGCCCGTCCCGCTCGACCCAACGGTTGAGCATGTTGTAGCTCGGCTGGTGGATGAGACAGGGCGTTCCAAGCTCCTTCAGGATCGTCGCGGCCTCACGGGTTTTTTCCGAGTTATAGGAGGAGATACCCACATATCTGGCGCGGCCGGATCGCACGATGAAATCGAGCGCGCCCATGGTTTCCTCAAGCGGCGTGTCCGGATCAAACCGGTGCGAGTAGAAAATGTCGACATGGTCGAGCCCCATGCGCTTCAGGCTCTGGTCACAGGATGCGATGAGGTATTTGCGGCTGCCGAACTCGCCGTAAGGACCCGGCCACATGAGGTATCCCGCCTTCGACGAGATGACCAGTTCATCCCGGTAACCCGCGAAATCCGTTGCCAAAATCTCGCCAAAGGCTTCCTCCGCGGATCCCGGCGGCGGGCCGTAGTTATTGGCGAGATCGAAATGCGTGATGCCAAGGTCAAAGGCTTTGCGGCATATGTCGCGCTTTGTCTGGTGCGGTGTGTCATGGCCAAAATTGTGCCAGAGCCCGAGAGAAACGGCCGGCAGCTTCAGACCGCTCCGTCCGCAGCGCCGATAGACCATTGACTCATAACGATTTTCAGCAGGCGCATAGGCCATGTTCTTCCCCCGGAATGACTGTTGTTGCCCGGATCAAAACGGCCAGGGGACGGAAACACAAGCGGAAACGCCGGCGGCGGACCGATACTTTTGGGTGGTGGAAAGTACTACCCTATCAACCCGTCGTAGCGGGCCTGCGACCTCCTGCCCGCACTCGAAAAAAGCCGGCGAGGGAACGGTCGGCAGCAATGGCTCAGCCGGCATGATCCGCAATTGCATCCCGATACCAGCGGACCAGTTGGACGCGTTCCTCCGGCGCCATGAAAGTGACATTGGCCGGGGGCATGGCGTGAGTCAGGCCGGACTGAAGATAGATCTGACGGGCGGCAGTGGCGATGTCGTGGTCGTTCTCAAGCAGGATGCCTTTCGGAGGACGGTGTATACCCTCATAGAACGGCTCGCGGGCATGACACATGGAGCAGCGGCCCTTCACGATATTGGCCGCATCCTCAAAGCCCTCGGCGGAGGCGAACATGGTCTGGCGAGGCGTCATCTCCAGCGCTTCCGCGCTTTCATCCGGCTCCTGATACATGGGCGCGGTGGAGAGCCACATGACGAGGATAAAGAGGATGGCGGTGGCAAACCAGGTCCAGGTCGGGTTGCCCTTGCGGGCGTGGAGCGTGTTGAAATAGTGGCGAATTGTCACGCCCATCAGGAAAACCAAACCCGCGATCAACCAGTTATTGTCGGTGCCGAATGCCAGCGGATAATGGTTCGAAAGCATCAGGAACAGAACCGGCAGGGTCAGGTAGTTATTGTGGGTCGAGCGCAGCTTGGCGATCTTGCCGTATTTCGGATCGGGCGTGCGGCCTTCCTGAAGATCCTTCACCACGATCTCCTGATTGGGCATGATGATGAAGAACACGTTGGCGGTCATGATGGTGGCGGTGAAGGCGCCGAGATGCAGCATCGTGGCGCGGCCGGTGAAGATCTGGTTGTAGCCCCAGCCCATCACCATCAGCAGCACGAACAGAAGCAGCATCAGGACGGTCGGGCGGTCGCCAAGGCTCGACTTGCAGAGACGGTCATAGACGAGCCAGCCGATCGAGAGCGAGGCCGCGGAGATCAGGATACCCTGCCAAACGGTCAGATCGGCTTTCGCCCGGTCGATCAGGAACAGCTCAGCCCCGACCCAGTAGACGATCATCAACAGCGCCGCACCGGAAAGCCAGGTGGCATAGCTTTCCCATTTGAACCAGGTGAGGTGGTCGGGCATGCGTTCCGGGGCCACGAGGTATTTCTGGATATGGTAAAACCCGCCGCCATGAACCTGCCATTCCTCGCCATGGGCGCCGGCCGGCATGCCCTCAGCCCTGCGCAGGCCAAGATCCAGGGCGATGAAATAGAACGAAGATCCAATCCAGGCGATGGCCGTGATCACGTGGACCCACCTCACCGCAAACGCAATCCAGTCCCAGATTATTGCCAACTCGAACATTCACCACCTCCATGATAATTCTTGACCACTGATACCCCCCAAACCTATTGTTCGGAATTGCCAAATAATCCAAACAGTTTCAAACTGACCCTAAAAATCGGCCGTGTCATACTTCGAAAACATAAAGACCTTCATCCGGGTTTATGAGCTTGGCAGCATGTCCGCCGCCGCACGGGATCAGCGTATTTCACCTGCGGTCGCCTCGTCCAGAATTTCCCAGCTTGAGACACATCTCAACGTTCGGCTGTTTCAGCGGACGACACGGATGCTGCACGCCACCGAACAGGGGCAGATTTTCTATGATGGCGCGCTGCGGATCATCGAGGCGATTGAGCAGGCGGAGGCGGATGTCAACGACGTGACGATGAACCCGCGCGGCACGATATTCGTCGCAGCCCCTCTCGGGGTCGGGCGGAGGTTCATCGCTCCGGCGGTGCCCGAGTTCAAAAGCGCCTATCCGATGATTGACGTGCGCCTGCGCCTTTCGGACCGCAAGATTGACCTGTCGACGGAAGGCCTCGACCTCGCCTTCTTCCTCGGCAATCCGAAGGACTCCGCGCTTAAGATGCGCAAAATCACCGACTGCGAGCGGATTTTATGTGCGTCACCTGATTATGTTCGACGCCGGGGGCATCCGAAAACCGGCCAGGATCTGATTTCTCAAAATCACGACTGCCTGCTGCTTCGGTTTCCTGGGTCGCCGGAGTTTCAGTGGGCGCTGAAAACCGAAGAGGGCCTGCGCAAGTTTTCGGTGCAGGGTCCGTTCGAGTCCGATGACGGGGATGTCCTGACCACGTGGGCGCTCAATGGTCAGGGCATTATTCTCAAGCCGCTGTTTGAGGTGGCGGAGCATCTGCGCTCGGGCGCGCTGGTGCCGGTCGTTGAGGACAATCCCCCGGAACCGGTCCAGCTGGGCTGCCTGTTTGGTCACCGCAGGCGTCAGGACCCCAAGGCGCGGCTGTTCATCACCTTCATGGTGGACCGGATCAAACCCGCGCTTGAAGCCGCCGCGAAGACCTCAGCTGCCCCGGTAGGTTGAATACCCGAACGGCGAGAGCAGCAGCGGCACGTGGTAATGGGCCTGCTCCGACATGCCAAAACGAAGCGGGATCACATCGAGAAACCGCGGCGTTTCGGGCGCGACACCGCTGGCGTCCAGATAGGCGCCGGCATGAAAGACCAGTTCATAGGTCCCGGTCGCAAACTCGGTTTCCGGCAGGATCTGCTCATCGGTACGGCCATCGTCGTTGGTTTTGAGCGTGCGGATCAGGCGACGGTTCTCCCCCTCGATCGCAAAAAGCTGGATCTCAAGTCCCTGGGCCGGGCAGCCTTTGGCGGTATCGAGAACATGGGTGGTGAGGTATCCTGGCATCGCGCGCTCCTGACATCGGAAAAATCCATAACCGCTTGCCATCCAATCCAAACCGAATTCAAATTAAAAGTCTTTCTCGAATTTCGAGAAAGAAATTCGGATTTGTTTGCTTTATCCGTTAATGAAAATGGAGACCTCAATGAATCGATATCCCCGGGATATGCAGGGCTATGGACCGGTAACTCCCGACCCCAAATGGCCAGGCAACGCGAAAATCGCCGTTCAGTTCGTCATCAATTACGAGGAAGGCGGCGAGAACAACGTGTTGCATGGCGATGCGGCATCCGAGGCGTTTCTCTCCGAAATTGTAGGCGCCGCCGCCTGGGAGGGCCAGCGCCACTGGAATATGGAATCGATCTATGAATACGGCGCACGCGCGGGTTTCTGGCGTCTGCACCGGCTTTTCACCTCCCAAAATGTGCCCGTGACCATTTATGGCGTGGCGACCGCTCTCGCCCGCAGTCCGGCACAGGTCGCGGCGATGAAGGCCGCAAACTGGGAAATCGCCAGCCACGGTCTGAAATGGATTGAATACCGCAACCACTCCAAAGAGGACGAGGCCGCCGACATGCGGGAGGCCATCCGCCTGCATACCGAGGTCACCGGGGAACGGCCGCGGGGTTGGTACACCGGACGCTGTTCCATGAACACGGTTGATCTTGCCACGGAGGAAGGCGGTTTCGATTACGTCGCCGACAGCTACGCCGACGACCTGCCCTACTGGTACAGTGATGGGACGCGGAACCAGTTGATTGTTCCCTACACGCTCGACGCAAACGATATGCGCTTTGCCACTCCGCAGGGCTTTAACTCGGGGGATCAGTTCTTCTCCTACCTCAAGGACAGTTTCGACGCACTCCATGCAGAGGGCGAAGAAGGTCAGGCGAAGATGATGAGCATCGGCCTGCACTGCCGTCTGATTGGTCGGCCTGGACGGGTTATGGCTCTGAAAAGGTTTATCGAATACGCCAAATCCCACGGCGATGTTTGGTTTGCCACCCGCCTTGATGTCGCCAGGCACTGGGCGAAAACCCATCCATCCCCGAACAGTAAACGTCCGTCGCAGATGGAGCGGGAGGAATTCGTCAGTCTCTATGGCGGTATCTACGAGCATTCGCCATGGATTGCAGAAGGTGCCCATGATCTGGAACTGGGGCCGGCGCACGACACGGCCACGGGCCTGCATGCGGCACTGACGCGCGTGTTCCGCCGGGCCGATGCGGATCGGCGTTTTGGCGTTCTGACAGCGCATCCGGATCTGTCGGGCAAACTGGCCCAGGCAGGTCGGCTGACGGCGGAGTCCACCTCCGAACAGGCCTCGGCAGGACTGGACCGTCTGACCGATCAGGAACGCGCCGACTTCACGCGCCTAAACGATGCCTACACCTCGAAATTCGGGTTTCCGTTCATCATTGCCGTGCGTGACCACGACAAGGCGGGCATCATGCGCGCGTTTGAGGAACGACTGGAAAACGACCGGGAGGCTGAACTCGGAACCGCTTTCCGGCAGGTCGAACGTATCGCAGAGCTTCGGCTGCGTGACATGCTGCCGACATGAGCGGTTCTGACCGGCACATCACCCCGAGGCTGCTGACCGCGGAGGCTTTTGCGCCATTTGGGAACGTTCTCGAATGTGAGGGCGACCCGGACATAATCATCAACCAAGGCATGTGCGGACGCTTTCACGACCTGGCAAACCTCGATTTCGGTGGAGGACGCGCCGGGATCAGCCTCTTCAACGCAACACCCCGGGAACTGCCCTACACATTCGATCTTGTGGAGCGGCATCCGCTTGGCTCGCAGGCATTTGTTCCAATGAGCGAGCATCCATTCCTCGTTATTGTTGCGCATGATTTGGGCAATACCCCCGGAAAACCGCGTGCGTTTGTTACAAAATCAGGACAGTGCATAAATTTTCACCGAGGCACATGGCACGGAGTTTTGACTCCCCTCCATGCCCCGGGGATGTTTGCTGTGATCGACCGGATCGGCGACGGAAACAATCTGGAGGAATATCAGTTCGGAGAACCGTTCGTCGTCCAGCCGTAAGTGAATAAAGGCCGGCGTCGAACCCGGCAGCCATTCAACAAGGGGACGCAAAACAGATGACCGACCAATCAATTGGGACACCGGAGCAACTCCGGGACCCGAATTATACGCCACCGCTGTACAAGGCCATACCGCTGGGCATACAGCACGTTCTGGCGATGTTTGTGTCCAACGTAACCCCCGCGATCATCGTCGCCGGTGCCGCGGGGTTTGGGTTCGGGTCCGGCTCTCCCGACTTTCCCGAACTTCTCTATCTGATCCAGATGGCGATGCTGTTCGCCGGTGTGGCCACCCTGCTTCAGACCATCACCATCGGCCCGGTTGGCGCGGCCCTGCCCATCGTTCAGGGAACCTCGTTTGCGTTTATCCCCATCGCCATTCCGCTTGTCGCGGGCAAGGGCGTGGACGGCTTTGCCGCTCTGTTCACGGGCGTACTGATCGGCGGTCTCTTCCACGCCTTTATCGGTACGTTTGTGAAGAAGATCCGCTTCGCCCTGCCCCCGCTTGTCACCGGCCTCGTGGTCACGATGATCGGTCTGGCACTTGTGAAGGTGGGCATCGAATACGCGGCGGGTGGCGTTCCGGCCAAGGCCAGCGGGTCCGAGACCTATGGGAGCCTGCAGAGCTGGTCCATTGCCCTTGTGGTCATCATTGTCACGCTCGGCATGAAGTTCTTCACCCGTGGCATGCTCGCGGTTTCCGCGGTTCTGATCGGTATTCTGGTGGGTTACGTCTACTCCATCCTGATCGGCAAGCTCCCCGTCGAGAGCATCGTCGGAAGCTGGAACGGATCAGCCGCTTTCGCCCTGCCACAGCCATTCAAATACGGGTTTGAACTGTCGTTTGCAGCCATCATCGGCTTCTGTCTCATGGCCTTCGTGTCCGCCGTGGAAACGGTCGGTGACGTCTCAGGGATCACCAAGGGCGGCGCTGGTCGGGAAGCCACTGACAAAGAAATTCAGGGCGCGACCTATGCCGACGGTTTAGGTACCGCAGTTGCCGGTATTTTCGGCAGCCTGCCCAACACCTCGTTCTCCCAGAATGTGGGGCTGATCGCTATGACCGGCGTCATGAGCCGCCATGTGGTGACCTGTGGAGCCATTTTCCTGATCGTCTGCGGCCTCGTACCGAAGGTTGGTGGCGTGATCCGCACCGTGCCCATCGAGGTTCTCGGCGGTGGCGTGATCGTCATGTTCGGCATGGTGGTTGCGGCCGGTATGTCCATGCTGTCGGACGTGGCCTGGAACGCACGCAACATGGTGATCTTCGCGATTTCCATTTCGCTGGGTCTGGGCTTCCAGCTGGAAGCGATGAACCTGGCTCCCGGCTCCGCCAACGCGCTTCAGCACCTGCCGGACACACTGCGCATTCTGGCCGCTTCCGGCATCCTGCCCGCAGCCGCGATTGCCATTGTGCTGAACGTGGTCCTGCCAACGCCACTGTCGGATGAGGCTACCGAGGAAATGTCAGGCGGTCTTTCGGGCCACAAGGTACCAGGCCGCAACTGATCTCAAACCTGGCAGGGTCCGGATTCAGTCCGGGCCCCGCCTAAAACTGCGCCAGCGATCAGCTGGCCGCTTTCAGCCCGGGTTTCCCGATCTTCGGCACGGAGCCGTGTCCCGTATAGGCGATCAGGGCATCATTCAGGTTCTTCGACGCACTCACCAGCTTCTGGGCTTCCCGCTCCGTCCGCTCGGCCGTCTGGCGATTGTGTGTTGTCAGGTTGAACAGATCACCCAGAGAGCCATCCACGGTCTGCATGTGCTCCGACTGGCTGGAACTGATGGATGCAATGCGCTCAACACTTTCCGACACCTCACGGATGGTATCAGAGATCCCGTTCAGCGCGTCACCGGTGCTGTTCACGAGGCGCACGCCCTCCTCCACCTCAGCCGCGCTGGCCTGAATGATGTCGGATATGTCGCTGGCCGCATCGGCCGAGCGCTGCGCGAGCGACCGGACCTCCATTGCGACCACGGCAAACCCTTTACCCGCCTCCCCGGCCCGTGCGGCCTCAACCGCCGCGTTCAGGGCCAGCAGGTTGGTCTGGAAGGAGATCGAGTCGATCACCGTGATGATCTCATTGATCCGGCTGGAGCTGTCCTTGATACGGCTCATGGCGTCAATGGCCTGCGCCACCACGGCCTCGCCGGTTCCGGCCTGATTGCCGGCGACATTCATCTTCCCATGAATTTCGCTTGCCTGAGCCGCATTGTCGCGGCTGCGGCTCGAAATCTCGGAGACGATTTTCGCCGTTGCCTCGAGCGAGCTGTTCTGACGGTCGGCACCGGCGGACAGCACACGTGATGTATCAACCAGTTCACAAACGGAGGCGTCGACCTCATTGGTGGCCTGTTCGATGGCCACAACCAGTTCACCCAGACGGCAGATCGAGGCATTCACGTCGTTCTTCAGGTCGAGCAGTTCACCGGAAAAATCGCCCTCCATCTTGGTGGACAGATCGCCCTCAGCGATGTTTCTGACGGAATTTCGTGTCGTTCGAATGCAGGTTCCCACATTGTCGAGCAGGCGGTTTACCTCCTCGCTTAGCGCGGCAAGCGTCGGGTTGCGGAACACATGATCGATTCTGGAATCGAAATCGCCCGTCTGGGCAAGTTTGACAACCGCACCGAGGGAGTTGTTGAGGGACTCGGACATGCGGGCAAAATCCACGTCGGACCGCTTGCGTTCCTCCTCGATTTTCGCCTGCGCCTCACTCAGCTTGGCGCTTTCCTTCTCGACCCGGCGCATTTCGGCGCGAATGATCTCGTTCTGGGCTTTGCGGTTGAGCACCACCCAGGTCAGCATCCCCGTCTCAAAAACCAGAATGGCACCATGAAGAAGCGCGCGGAACAAATCCGATCCGCCAGGATAGACCAGTTCCGGAATGACGAAGTTGAAGGCCAGATGATGTACGGCCACAAATACCGTCGCCGCCCAGAGGGCGGTAACACTGGCAAGGAGCGTCAGAACCGCCGCCATTGCGAAAAAGTACATGTGCATGTCGACCTGCCACGGATGACCGGCAAACAGACCGACAAGCATGGCGGGCTGCGTCATGAGGGCCAGTCCCGTCACAACAACCAAATGTGACGGCGCAAACCGGGCGCAGACCATCATCAGAAGTGACGCGGCTGTCGAAGCCAACACCGCAAGCAAGACGGGGCCATCGTTCATGAAGGCCACACCGGCGACCAGGGGCACATGCATCCAGCACAGGAGCAAAAGACCCTTCTCAATATTCGGTTCGTCACGTCTCTCGGCCATACTCGTCATCCGGTGGTACAAAATAAATCTGACAGTGAACCGTTCAGGAGCATGAGTGCCCCATTGTTACTCAGTATTTCGAAGTAATTACGATCAGGTGAATAGGTCAGGGCAACGGAAGATACCCTCGAATTCGCCAGTACGATCCCGCCTGAAACCGCGGCGACATGCGCCGCATCCCCTCCTGGTGGCACGATCAGCAGCACGGGCTCGCCGTCGACCGGTTCGCGCGTGGACAGTGCAAGCACGGCCGGCACGACCGCCATGTTGATGACGAGCGCGAGATAGACGATGGCAGGGACCAGGCGGCGTCTCATACGCGCACATGGCGGGAAATGTACGGATTTTCCGTTAACGGGGCAGTGACCCGCCCGATTTTTTGCCGTTAGAGCTTCGCGTGACGGTTCACGTCCTTGTAGAGCAGGTACCGGAACCGCCCCGGCCCACCTGCGTAACAGGCCTGCGGGCAGAAGGCACGCAGCCACATGAAGTCACCGGCCTCGACCTCAACCCAGTCCTGGTTGAGATGGTAAACGCCCTTCCCTTCCAGAACATAAAGACCGTGTTCCATGACGTGTGTTTCCATGAACGGAATACAGGCACCTGGCTCCATGTTGACGATGGTGACATGCATGTCGTGGCGCATGTCACCATGCGGAACAAAACGCGTCGTGGACCAACGGCCATCGGTTCCTTCCATGGCCAAGGGCTCGGTTTCCTGGTCACTGGTCACGAGCACCGGCGGCGTGTCGATACCGTCGACATACTCGTATTTCTTGCGGATCCAGTGAAACCGGCAGGCCGCGGAGCCATTATTCCGCAAGGTCCAGCCCGATCCCGGTGGCAGGAATGCGTAGCCGCCGGCGGCGAGTTCATGGCGTTCGCCGCCAACCTCCAGTGTGATCCCGCCATCGACCACAAACAGCACGCCCTCCCCGTCCGGGTCGGGCTCGGGCCTCTCGCTGCCACCACCAGGTTCCACCTCAACGATGTACTGCGCGAAGGTTTCCGCAAACCCCGACATTGGGCGCGCGATGATCCACGCACGGGTCCTGTCCCAGTGGGGCAGAACACTGGTCACGATGTCAGACAGGACACCCTTGGGTATGACGGCATAGGCATCCTTGAAAACCGCGCGGCCGGTGTTGAGATCCGTCTGTGGCGGCAGTCCGCCCTTCGGAAAATAGTAGGATCGTTCGTTCATTCCCTCGTCTCCTCGGCCGCGTTTCAACCGCCGGTTCCGGTGGATCGACCACGCTTCCAAACCCTGCGGAGATCGCGAATTCAGGCCGTCCCCCCGCGGAGACCTGCCTCAAAAATCAGCACTTCTGCCACATCAATAGTCAAAGTTTGGAGACAATGGCACCGAATTCCAACGCATTTTGACTGAAAAATCCTGAAACTGTGTCTCGGAAAAAGCCAAAATGATTCGCAACGGGCGCCTACTTCATGGTGGCAAGTTCAGTGCGCATACTGAGAAGCATCTCGTTGTCGGGGTTCACGGTCAGCGCTTCCCGGACGACCTCCTTCGCCTGCGCAACGTTGCCCCCACTCACAAGGACACGGATCATCAGAACCCAGGCATCCACCAGCTGCGGATCCAGTTCCACGGCCTCCCGCCAGGCCTGCATAGAGAGCCCCATGCTGCGCGACGCGAGCCCGATGCCACCGACCTGCATGTGGGTCTCCGGGAAGTCGAGGTTTGCCGCCAGCGCACTGCGCCATTCTGTCAACGGCTGTTCCAGCAGCGGCAAGATGTCAGGCGGCGCGCTCTGTGGTGCAAGCCCGGTCAGCGCCCGCGCCGCGGCAATCCGCACGGCCCGAAGCGGATCCTGCAGCGCGGGTTTGACCGCCTCAAAGCGCTGCGGCCCCGGCACGATCTGTTGCAGCATGGTTGCCGCGACGCGCACATTGACGTCGCTGTCCCACATGAAGGGCCTCACCCGTGCCGCAACCTCCGGCGTGTTCTCCGGCGTCATCAGCTCCAGCGCCGTCGCCCGAACGATACCAGCATTGTTCCGGTCCTTGGCGATCGAGATCAGGTCATCCACATTCCCCTGCGGGGACAAACGCGCCCTGGCAAAGGTCGTGGAAAAATGCGATCCGCGATTTTTGGACTCAGGGAAGCGTGAGGCAATCTCAGCAGCGGCCCACGAATTATCCCGGTCCGCGTGACAGTCGATGCACGTGTTCGGAGCACCGGTTTCCACCGAAAAATCAGGGCGCGGCACCCTGAACCCGTGATCCCTGCGCCCGTCCACGCCCATATAAACCCGCTCCGGCATGTGGCAGCTGGCGCATTGCGCCCCTTCCGAGCCTGGCTCGTGGAAGTGGTGGGACGGGTCGTCATATTCCGCAAGCGGCAGCGACGGAAAATCGGGGTTGCCAGCAAGGGAATGGCACTGGCTGCAAACCCCATTGCCCTCCGCCTTCAGCTCCCCCGAATGAGGGTTGTGACAGTCCGAGCAGCGCACACCTCTCGCGTACATCTTCGACTGAAGGAACGAGCCGTAGACATAGACCTCATCCTGTATGGTCCCATCCGCGTGGTAAAGCCCCTCGCGCAGCAAAGACAGGCCATAATGATCCGCATAGGGCACCCCCGGCGGCGGTGAGCCGTCGGTGAAAGCCTCCCGCCGGGAATGACATCCCGCACATTCCTGAATTTCCGCCTCGGCGCTTTCCCCCGGATCGACAGCAAGCCCATAACCGGTCTCCCATGCGCCGGTGTTTTCATACTGCTCGGCCAGTTCCACATGCCGCCCACCCGGTCCGTGGCAGGTCTCGCAGCCCACACCGGTTTCGGCCAATTCGGGCGCATAGACTCTTTTCTCAGAGTCATAGTTACGCGTGTATCCCGTCGCGTGACACTGGGCACAGCGGGCCTCCCAGCTTTTGTACGGTCCTGCCCAGTGCAGCCCGTCATTGACGCCAATTTCCTGGTCGGGAAACACGTGATACCAGCGGTTGGCCTCAGTATCCCATGCGATGTCCAAAACCTGCTGACGGCCGGGCGCTGGCGACAAAATATACTGCTGCAAAGGTTCGACACCGATGGTGCCCTCGACCCGGAACGTGCCACGGGTCCCGTCCTGCGCCTCCGTTTCAACGTAATCGCCATCCGGATCCCTGAGAAACCGGGTCAAAACGCCGTTATGCTCGAATTCCGTGCCGTCGAAATCCCCAAGCACCCTGTCCGGACCTGGCGCGTTCCACGCCCATGCATGATGCGAAACCCGCCAGTCGGAAGCCTCGTCCTCATGACATCCAACGCAGCTTTCAGACCCGACATAATCCGACAGGGACACCTGGGCTGCGGCGGGCGTGATGGCGGCGAGAAGAAGGGTGGCTAACAGGCCCGGAAGACAACCATGAGACACGGGATCACGCCTTGACCATTGGATCGGTCATCTGCCGGTGTTCCTGAAGCGCGAACCGGTCCGTCATGCCCGCGATGTAATCGGTGGCAAGCCGCGCCCGCTCCGTGTCGTTGGTCGCCTCAACCATGCGACGGTTCCACTGGTCCGGCAGAAGTGCCGGCGCTTCCGTGAAAATCTGGAACAGTTCGCGGATAACATTCTTCGCCTTGCGCCGCATCCGCTGCACGCTCCAGTGGCGGTACATGCGGTGATAAAGAAACGACCGGATTTCCTTGAGTTCCGTGAATGTGCCCTCGGAAAACCGCACAAGTGACACGCCCAGATGCCGCACCGCCTCCGCATCCTTCGGGGCGTACTCCGCCATTCTCGCGCGGCTCTCGGCCAATACGTCCTCAACCAGAAGACCAAAAAACCGCCGCAATGCCTCATGCTCCCGACGGTCGGCTGAAATGGAGGGATATTTTGCGTCCACAGCCGCGATGCATGGCCCGATCATCGGCAGGCAGCGCAGATCCTCAAGCGAGAACAGACCCGCCCGCAACCCGTCGGCGAGGTCATGGTTGTTATAGGCGATATCGTCTGAAATCGCGGCCACCTGCGCCTCGGCACTGGCATGGGTCTGCAATTCCAGATCGTGCTGATCACAGTATTCCCTGAGGGCAAAATGCACCTCGCCGGTGACGGGGCCGTTATGCTTGGCAATGCCCTCCAGCGTTTCCCAGGTCAGGTTCAGACCATCGAAATCCGCGTAATGGGCCTCAAGCCGTGTGACGATCTTCAGCGCCTGTGCGTTGTGGTCAAATCCACCGTGAGGCGCCATCAGGTCATGCAGCGCGTCCTCGCCCGTATGGCCAAACGGCGGGTGCCCCAAATCATGGGCCAAAGCCACGGCCTCCGCCAGGTCCTCATTCAAACCAAAGGCCCGCGCCAGGGTCCGGGCAACCTGCGCCACCTCGATGGAATGGGTCAGGCGCGTACGGTAATAATCGCCCTCATGTTCCACAAAAACCTGGGTTTTATGCTTGAGCCTGCGAAAGGCGGAGGAATGAATAATGCGGTCACGGTCGCGCTGATACGGCGTCCGGTGTGTCGAACCGGTTTCCTCAAAACAGCGCCCCCGGCTGTCGTCCGGTCGTGTCGCAAAGAGTGAGATCATAAAGGTCAGGCCTTGTCTGTGACGGTATACGCGCTTACCTGATGGCATAACGCATTCAGATCAGGGCCGAAAGATGGAGCTTTCCATTCCTCCCCGCGTAACGGGGCGCGCATTTGACAGACTCCGCGAGATCAGCACCGACGGCGGCGGCAACTACCTGCGCATCGCCGTTGAAGGCGGCGGCTGTTCGGGGTTTCAGTATGAAATGAAACTGGAAACCGCAGCGGCCGACGACGATCTCGTTATCGAAAACGACGGCACCGGCGTGCTGATCGACCCGGTCAGCCTGCCCTTCCTTGCCAATGCCGAGATCGATTTCACCGACGAACTGATCGGCGCACGGTTTGTAGTCAACAATCCCAACGCCACCTCCAGCTGCGGCTGCGGAACCAGTTTCTCGATGTAGTGAAATCGTCGCCCCGTCGCGACTGTGGCCACTTGTGATCCCAGTGCGCCACCCGTAATCTGCGCGCAAACAGACACGGGCAACTCCATGAAAATCGCATCCTTCAACATCAATGGCATCAAGGCGCGGCTTCCGGCACTGCTCGACTGGTTGAAGGAGGCGGAGCCGGATGTGGTGCTGGTTCAGGAAATCAAATCAGTCGACCACACCTTCCCCCGCGAGGCCATCGAGGACGCGGGCTATTCCGTAGAAACCCATGGACAGAAGAGTTTTAACGGCGTCGCGATCCTGTCGAAACTGCCGCTGGAGGACGTGACGCGCGGTCTACCCGGTGACGATGAGGACGAACAGGCCCGCTGGATCGAGGCGACGGTGGCCGGAGAAACGGGCGCCATTCTCCTCTGCGGCCTCTACCTGCCAAATGGCAATCCGGCGCCGGGGCCGAAATACGACTATAAACTTGCCTGGATGGAGCGGTTGAAGGCCCGCGCGGCTGACCTGATCGCATCAGAGGAATGCGCCCTGATGGCGGGAGACTACAACGTCATCCCACAGCCCGAGGACTGCCACGACCCGGCCGTCTGGGCCGACGATGCGCTGTTTCTGCCCCAGACCCGCAAGGCCTGGCAGTCCATCGTCAATCTCGGGTTCACCGAGGCCCTGCGGACCGTGAACCAGCAACCGGAAACCTACACTTTTTGGGACTACCAGGCCGGCGCGTGGCCCAAAAACAACGGCATCCGCATCGATCACTTCCTACTGACGCCGCAGGCGGCCGACCATCTGGTGGCCTGCAACATCGACAAGCATGTGCGCGACCGTGAAAAACCCTCCGATCACGTGCCGATATGGGTGGAACTGGATATCTGATCCGCACAGGTTTTGACCACTATTATGGTTAGCATGGCCCTGTTTTAATGTTTTGCCAGGGTTCGACTGCAAAACTGCTCCTGCCATTTTGTCAGGGGTCTTCCATGAACCTTTACCACTGCTCGATTGATCTTCAGAACAACGAAAAAGCCATGGCTTTTGCCGTGGCCGTTGAGGCGTGGATGAACCATCTGGAGTCCAACGGTGTCATCAACTCCTGGCGCCTGTGCCGCAGAAAACTGGGCTTTGGTGCACCGCGGGCCCGTGATTTCCTGCTGGAAATTGAGGTCGAGGATCTCACCCAGCTCGACAGCGCATTCCGCTTCACCGGCTCCGGAGACGAGCAGGTTGAGCGACTGCACATGACCGTTCACAAAATGATCGGAGAGTCGGACATCGCGCTCTACCGCCCCTTCCCTGACCCCGAACGCTCGGAACGCATGGCGCTGATATAAGCCTGTTCAGTCACCAACCAGGTCGTAGTGCCGGATGGCACGGGATTCCACGAGTTCCGCCTCAGACGGATCAATATGCGGACGGTCATAGTCCTCGCCGACGAACGCCTTCAACGCGTCGATATCGCGCCAGACCATCACGAAACTGAACTCCCTCGGGCTTTCCGCCCGGGCTGCTCCGGGCAGAACCTGAACGATCCCGTCGGTTCCTTTCATGAGCGGGATTGCGGTGTTGTGGAAGAAGTCCGCGAACTCCTCCTCTTTCCCTGGCCGCGCCACTACCTGAAAAATGCGCATGATCATGTTACCGGACCTCCTGCTGTTGCCGGGACGGACTGAAGTCAATGCGGGGCCAGTATAGCACAAAACGCCCGTTCAGGCTGAACGGACTGTCACGGGCGGGCTCGGGCTATCCGAAAGTGTGTGCCACGTCGTACATGACCGGCTCGAAACTGCGGCACAGGCTGTTCAGCTTGCGGTTCCGCTCCCGCATTTCATCGGAGCGCAGCATGGCCAGGAAATCCTCCCGCCGCCGCCACTGCGAATAATTGGCGATCCGGGTCTGGGCATCGTTAACGTGCAGGCCCGCCCCGATAAATCCTGGCTGGTGCGAGATGAAGTTTTCATAGGCATCGTTCAGGGCATCCATCAGATCCTGACAGGTGCCAGGCGTCATCTCAAAGGTGGTAATCACCGTTTGAAGATCGCTGTCGCGGGAAATCGTGGGCATGGGCATCTCCTCTCCTGAAGGCTCTACGGCCATTGGGTGAAAGAACATCTCCAGTACAGCACGCGGGCGCCGCTTCGAAAAGGGAATGTTAACTCCCCCCGTGCTTGATCGCGGGTGCCCACGCCTGCCCCCTTTTCCCGGGCACCCATTTTCACCGGTCCCTGGGAGAACCCCTTGCGCCTCGTCTCCGCCCTTCTGCTCCTGATGTTGACCCTGCCCGCGATGGCGACAGCTGGTGCATGGCCGCGCGAGCACCGGTCGGCTTTTGTCTCCCTCAGCACCAATTTTAGCACCGCAGCGCGATCCCTCGACGGGATGCTTGTCGATCTGCGCAACGTCACATCGCTCTACGCTGAATACGGCCTGACCCCAAAACTGACGGTCGGAGCCGAGGCAAGCAAGGGCAGCGGAGATTCAGAGGAAGGTGCCGTTGGCCTGGTATTCGCCCGCTATCCGATCTGGACCAGCGAGGGCGGCCATCGCTTTGCCGCGGGCTTCGGCATCGGCCTGCGCGAGGAAACCGATTTCCCGACCCAGTGGCGCTTCCGACCTGGACTTGCCTGGGGCTACGGCTTTGAAAGCCGCTGGGGCGGCGGTTGGCTTGGCGTGGATGCCAGCTATGAGCGACGCATTCCTTCCAACACCTACGTCATAAAGGCCGATTTTACCGCCGGGATCCGCCCGCGCGACCGCTGGATGGCAATCTTCCAGGTACAGTCGTCGCGGGAGGATGCGGGAACCATTGTGAAACTCGCCCCTTCGGTGGTGCGCGAAATCAGCGAACGCACCAGCCTGCAGTTGGGCGCAACCGCAGGCGTGAAGGGCGATGACACGCTTGGTGTCAAACTCGGTGTCTGGTTCCGGTTTTAAACCGCTTCCGGCTCCAGCTCCTTGGACCACAGTACGGTATCGGCCCGGTCGACTAGGGAGACCGTCATCACACCGGTTTCCCCTTCGATGTCCACCTGACCGAAGAACTGAAGCCCAGCGGATGGCGGCAGGTTGGCCTGACCATCCTCAGGTGCTTTCACGAATTCAACTTTCGGCCCGAAGGTGTTGTCGAGATCGTTCGGCCCAAAGGTTCCGGCATGCAGCGGCCCGGAGACAAATTCCCAGAACGGATCGAAATCCTGGAACTGCGCCCGGTCGGGCGAGTAGTGATGCGCAGCGGTGTAGTGCACGTCCGCGGTAAGCCAAACCACGTTTTTCACGCCAAGGTGTTTGATCCCGCTCAGGATCTCGGCAATGTCAAACTCGCGTCCGCGCACCGGACCGTCGCCATTGGCGAGGTTTTCAAAGTGCTCCGCCCCGTCGCGCACCAGCAGACCAATGGGCATGTCGGACGCGATGATTTTCCAGGTCGCGCGGCTGGAGGCAAGACCGGCTTTCAGCCAGTCGATCTGCTCACGGCCGAGGAACGTCGTCGCATCGCCGCGCTCGGTCTGGTCATTGGTCGAGTTGTCGCCGCGATAGGTGCGCATGTCGATGAAGAAAACGTCGAGATGCGGACCGTAGGAGATCTTGCGGTACACACGGCCAGGCTCCTCAGGAGACTGGCGGATCGGGTTTGTCTCCATAAAGGCGCGGATCGAACGGGCCGAGAGAAGCGCCACATTTTTCTCGGTGTAGCGGTCATCTTCAAGAATCTCGTTCGGGTACCAGTTGTTGACCGTCTCGTGGTCGTCCCACTGGCTGAACATCGGCACCTGGGCATTGAAGTCGCGCACATTGGTGTCGAGCATGTTGTAGAGCCAGTTGTGACGGTACTCATGGAGCGTCTCGGCAACCTTGGATTTCTCCTCGGTCATCAGGTTGGTCCAGGTGCCACCGTCCGGCATCTCGGCCGTCTCGGAGAGCGGACCGTCGGCATAGATCGTGTCGCCGCTGTGGATGAAGAAATCCGGACTGCGGTTGAGCATGGTCCGGTAGGTGCCCATGCCACCCCGGCTCTCATCAATGCCCCATCCCTGCCCAGCGGTATCACCGGACCAGACAAAACGCACGTCGCGGCGCGCCGTCGGAGCGGTACGGAAACGGCCCACCACAGGTTCGGAAACCGCATTCAGGTCCGTCAGGTCGACCATGCTCACGCGGTAAAACACCTCCTGGTCCGACGGCAGACCGGTCAGGAGCATCTTGCCCATGTTGTCCGTCCCTTCGGCAACGGCAAGGTCGGGCAGCATCCGCGAATTGGCGAAGCTTTCAACCGTGGACACCTCAACCTGCATGCGGGAAGGCCGGTCGGCACGTGCCCAGATCACCGCACCGTCATGGCTCACGTCGCCCGACTGCAGGCCATGTGAAACCACGGGTCGGCTCTGTGCCCGCGAGAATCCTGGCAAAAACAGAGCTGTAGAGGCGATCCCTGTTCCCAGTACGGAACGGCGTGAAAGCTTGATTGTCATGTAACCCTCCTGACATGTCTGGCAAATCCGCCGGAAGGAGGTCGCATGGGCTCGTGACGTAATCGCGACGTTATGTTTACATCTGCTTAACGCCCCGCAAGGGCTGCGCTCTGCGGCAACGGCGAACGCCGGTCAGGGTTTCCCCAGACCGGCGTCTCAATCAACAGGATCTGCGTAGGTGTCAGGCGACCCGCTGATCGGCGTATCCGTCCACGCCCCTGTCCACCTGGAACCGCTGAACCCGGTCTCGCAGCTTGCGGGACTCGTCCATCAGGACCTGTGTGGCACCTGTGGTTTCCTCGGTCATGGCCGCGTTCTTCTGCATTGTGCTGTCGAGTTGGCCGGTAGCGGCGTTGATCTCGTTGATACCGGTGGCCTGCTCGCGGGCCGAGGTTGAAATTTCGCCCACGTTTTTGGCGATCTCGGCTACACTCTCAATAATGTCCTGAAGTGCGGCACCCGCATCACCGACCAGTTTGGCACCACGCTCAACCTGACCGTTGGAGGTCGAGATCAGGCCGTTGATTTCCCGCGCCGCCTCGGAAGACCGCTGCGCCAGAGCCCGAACTTCCGATGCCACAACCGCAAAGCCCTTGCCCGCATCTCCGGCGCGTGCCGCCTCAACGCCCGCATTGAGCGCCAGCAGGTTGGTCTGGAAGGCGATGTCGTCGATAACGTCGATGATCCGGCCAATCCGTTTCGAGGATTCCTCAATCTCGGTCATGGCCGAAACCGCCTCGTCCACTACCTTGCGGCTGGTTTCTGCCTTGCCATTCGTCGAGCCGGCAATGTCATTGGCCTGGCCGGCGCCTTCGGCTGCGGACGCCACTGACACCGTCAGTTCGTTGAGCGCGGCTGCGGTTTCCTCAAGGGTCGCAGCCGAAGATTCCGTGCGGCGCGACAGCTCATTGGTCGCCGCGGAAATCTCGGTCGAACTGCGGTCAATGATGGTCACGCTGTCGACAATCTGTCCAATCAGCCGCGACAGCGTAGAGACGGCCTCGTTGAAGTCGCGACGCAGTTCCTCGTAAGCATCCGGGAACGCTTCCAGAATGCGGACCTTGAGGTCACCCTCGGCAAGCCGGCGCATGCCTTCCGCCAGGGACGAAACGACGCGCTCCTGTTCCAGCGCCCGGGCCTGGCGTTCGGCCTCGGCCGCGGCGCGGGTGGCTTCACGCTCCTGCAGTTCACGCTCTTCGCGCAGACGCTCGGTCTCCTCGCGATTGCGTTCCTCTTCCTGCATCCGTTTCTGGTCAATCATACCGTCCCGGAAAACGGTAAGTGCGGAGGCCATCCGCCCAATCTCACCACCCTGCCGAGAGAAGCCCTCCACCGGCGCCAGATTGCCCCTGGCCAGACGCTCGGTCACCTTCGTCAACGCGATCAGCGGACGCCCGATCAGCAGCACGGCCCCGAACGTTGCAAGGATCAGAACAATCGGGCTGATAACCGCGATCGTCGTCATCGACGCCTGACCGCCATTGGCCGCAGCCTCAAGCCGACCACTTGCCGTCTCGATCTCGCCCATGGAGCGACGGCTGATACTGCGCGCAATCGTGGTGATCGACCGGACCTTGTCTGCGGCAACCCGCGCGGCGACATCCGCACGGCCCCGCGCCTCAATCACCGTTTTGCGGGCGGCCAGAATACCGTCTGCCGGGTCAACATGAGCGGAGATCTCGGCAATCGCCGCCATGGTCTCCGGACTGTCGATGAACACCATCGACAGCGCCTCAATATCACCAATCAGCTCATCGGCCCTCGCCTGAGCGGCCGCGACCCCTTCGGCATCATCGGCGGACGCACCCGTCAATACCACCGACTGAACCGCACCCAGCATCCGCTCCAGGCGTGCGGCCAATGCCATGTTTTCCAGATCCGACATTCTGTCCGCAATCGGAGTTTCCGGATCGCCACCAATGGCCTTGCTGTAGGCCCCGTTCGCAATCGAAATCAGCCGCGCGCTTGCGGAGGACACGGCAGCACTGAGCGCGTCCGACCCGTCCAGCGTAGCCTCGTCATAGGACAGGTCATCCGTCCGCGCCGCAGCAATTTCCTCAAGACCCGTTCTGACTTCGGCAATATCGCCCAGCAGTGTCGCGGCATCCGGACCCTCAAGCCCCTCGGCCGACGCAAGCAGGCGATCGAGGCCGTCCCGTGCCGACGCCACGCTTTCATTCATTTCCTCGGTACTGCCCGCGATCAGAATGGATGAGAGCCCCTCACCCAGATCGCCCGCACTCTCGAAAATCGCGCTGCTTTCCTTGAGGCTTGGGACGACCTCCTCCTGAAAGCGGCCGAGAGACCCGGAGAACTCACCGAATATCGAGTGGCTCATCCAGATGGCGGTGCCGGTAATACAACCGACGATGAGGAGCATCGCGGCAATCTTTGCAACGATACTGCCGGCAAGCGTGCGTACTGAGGAAATCATAAACGGGGCCTTAACGTTGACTGCGATCGACATACCCATGCCCGCTTCCGTCGATGCAACGTGCATCAGGACCGCGGAAATGTGGTTCAGCGCTATCCCCACAGGCTTAATAGCCGGTTACGATTAACCAGGTTTGGGGTTCAAACCGGGGCTCATTTGGGAAATGAACCGATTAAATGGCTGCCCAGGACACCCGGGCGGCACATTGCTCCCAATCATGATTAACCTAACCCGTCGCCTCGGCGCTGACCACATCGGCGCTGTAGATCCAGTCGAACCGGCTGAGAAGGAAATCCGGTGAGATCTGCGACATTGTCGAAAGACCGAACTGCGCAATCGCACCAACGCCTGGCCCCAGATGGTAAATACGCCCGTTCTGCGCCGCGGCTTGCTGGACCCTGGCCGCCCGCGGCTCCCGTCGGGCCTCATAGGCCGTCAGACCGCGTTCCGGATCCCGTGCCACGTCCAGTTCCGCAGCCAGCACCCAGGCGTCCTCCAGCGCCATGGTCGCGCCCTGCGCCAGAAACGGCAACATCGGATGGCAGGCATCCCCCAGCAGCGCCATACGTCCGTTGACCCAGCGCGGCAGGGGCTTGTGATCAAAGAGCCCCCAGAGAAACGTCTCCTCCACCGCCGCAAACAGGGCGCGGATGGATGGCGCCCAGTTAGGAAAAGCCGCCCGCAACTCATCGGGATCGGAGCGGCTCATCCACCCCTCCTCAACCCAGTTCTCCCGCTCCTCCACCGCAACAAAGTTCATCAGTCTTCCGCCACGGAGAGGATAGGTCACCACATGCCGCTTCGGTCCCATGGTGATACAGGGACCATTGGGAAATATTCCATCCGGCAACCGGTCGACCGGAACCAGACCGCGCCAGGCCACATGCCCCGTAAACCGGGGTTCAGGGCCCTGAAAATGGGTCTTGCGAATGGAAGAGCGCACGCCATCCGCTGCAATGACGATATCCGTGTCCGCCGTCTCTCCGTTGGCAAAACTGATGGTGTGGCCATCATCGCGCCGGGTCACACTCTCCATGCAGTGACCGGTGTTGACTGTCACCCCGGCCTCCCGCGCGCCCTCCAGCAGGATTTTCAACAGATCTGCACGATGAAACTGCCAATAGGGCCGTCCATACCGCGTCACCACGTTATTCCCCAACGCGGCCCCGGCTATGCGACGCCCAAGCGTATGCTCGCGTATCTCAAGCTCCTGCGGGAAAGCGGCAACGCTCTCGGCCCGGTCACGCAGGCCCAGCGCCTCGAGAACCGACACACCGTTGGGCGCGACCTGAATACCGGCGCCGACCTCCGTCAGTGCCTCGGCGCGCTCAAAAACCTGAACCTTCGCACCACGTTGCGCCATGGCCGTCGCGGCGGCAAGGCCACCGATCCCGGCACCGATTACCGCAACATCACGTCCGCCAAGATACATTCCCTGTCACCCCCGGGCCGACTTTCCCAACACTGAGAAGTAGTACAAAGGACGCAAAAGGCCAGCGCAAAATCGCACCGGCCTCGTGGATCGGAAAGGGAAAAGCGTCAGTTTGTGCCCCGGTCTACCGGGTCAGCCTTTCAACTTCGGCGCGGATTTCCGGACCGCGCAGGACATAGGCCTCATCCGACCGGCCCCGCTGAACATGAACCTCACCGGAGGCCTTCGACGCGACGCTGACCACCCGTGACTTCTGGTTTGCTCCCGGTCTGATGGCCGTAATCATGCCAACGAGACCACCATCCAGACCCAGGAGCGGACCACCTGAAAATCCCGGGCGAACGCCAGGCAGGCTCACAACGAGCCCGGGGCCGAATGTCTCGATGTTCTTTCGCGGCACCAGCACACGACCGTCGAGTTCCAGAAGCGAAACGGGCGACAGCCCCTTCTCCGCATCCGTACCGGCAGCCAAAACAGGCGTCCCCCGACGCCCTGACGTTCCGTTCCCGGGAACAGGCTTCAGAAACCCACGCGGAATCGCCAATACCGCCAGATCCATGCGACCGCTGATCGCGTGAAGCCGGGCCTGCGCCACGCTGCCCCCGCTGGACGACTCAACCAGCCGGACCCTGTCGCCCACACCAAGCCCGTCCACCACATGCGCGTTGGTCACCGCAAGACCATCTGCCAGCGCAAAGGCCGACCCGATGAGTTTGCCGTTGATGACCGTTGCATGATGGGTCAGCGGACTTGCCTGCTGACGGGCATCCGCATTGGAATCCAAAAACGCAAGGCAGGTCAGACCAGCCGCAAAAGACAGAAAAAATAATCCCCAGCTCCGACGGACCCCAATCCGACGGCGCATCCCCCTCAGGACACCCATTAACACCCCCAGTCAACACCACCCCACCTGGTGATGTTCGAGGGCAAACTGCACCTGGCGAATTACTGATGGCTTAACCGGGCCCGACCAAGTTCCTAAAGTCTTACGTTAACAAAAAGTATCCATAATTAAATATTTATTAATCCCCCACTGAAATCTGTTCAACACAACCGCGTCCGCGCCGTCCTGCGGGCAATCCGCCGTGTCCGAACGGGCAATCCACACCGCCCCGCAGGCCACGTGCCCTGACTGAAAAAGGGAAAGCCAGACAGGCATGATTTTTTCGGAAAACGCACGCAAATCAGATACATATCTTCGCCACACCACCCGGAGCGCGCTGCTTGCCTGCACTTCCCTGCTGGCCTTGAGCACCGGTACAGCCCAGGCGGATTCACCCAGGGGCGGCAGGGTCGTCACCGGCAACGCGGAAATCCACCACTCGGACGGCACCACGACCGTTAACCAGTCTTCCAATCGCGCCGTCATCGACTGGCGCAGCTTCGATGTCGGGCGCGACAACCATGTGGTATTTGATCAGCCCGGCCGCGACTCGGCCACCCTGAACCGCGTCCATTCCGGTCATGCCAGCGCAATCGACGGCGCAATCACCGCCCCGGGCACGGTCATCATCCAAAACACGGCAGGCGTCATCTTCTCCGGCACGGCCCGCCTCGATGTGGGCGGTCTGGTCGCCACCAGCCAGCAGGTCGATGCCAGTCACTTCGACCGCACCGGCAACTACCGTATCGGCGGGGGCGAGCTTTCGGGCGCCGAGGTGGTCAATGAGGGCCGCATCACCGTGGGCGAAGCCGGACTGGCTGCTTTAGTCGGTCGCGACGTCAAAAACCACGGCGCAATTGTCGCCCGCCGCGGCACCGTGGCCCTCGCCTCCGGCACACGGACAACCATCGATCTCTCCGGCGACGGCACCTTCCAGATCGCGACCTCCGGGCGCTCAGCCGATGGCGGCGTCGAACATACCGGTTCCATAAACGCCTCTGAAGGAACGGTCCTGATCACGGCCGGCGGAATATCCGGCGCTCTGAACAGCGCCATCAACACCAGCGGCGTCATCCGCGCGACCTCCTCCTCCGGTCAGGGCGGAACCATACGCCTGGAGGGACGCGGCAACGGTACCGTGCGCATCGGCGGCACGGTCAGTGCCGGCGGCGCGACCACCGGCGGCAATGTCGACATCACAGGCCAATCCGTTCACCTGACGTCGGACGCCCGCGTGAACGTCCGCGGCGGCCAGGATGGCGGTACTGCCCGGATCGGAGGTGGCCTGCGCGGCGCCGGCGATCTGGCCGAGGCGGATACGGTCACCATTGACAACGGCGCCCGCATCAACGCCACGGGAACGACCGGCGACGGCGGTACGGTCGTCGCCTGGTCCGGGGACGGCACCTGGTTTGACGGCATCATCAGGGCGGGCGGCGGCACGACCGGCGGATTTATCGAGACATCCGGCAAATACCAGCTTGGCATAGGTGTCCATGCCGACGTGTCCGCAGGCCCTGGAGGCCAGTGGCTGCTCGACCCGAGAGACGTCATCATCACCGATGGTGGCAGCGACGCGTCAGGCGGCGTGAACAATCCCACCGATGGCGATGGGCCGTGGTTTGTCGATGCGGAGGCACTGGAAAACACGCTCGCTGGCGGCACCGACGTGACCATCAACACGGACGCCACCGGCACGGTAGCCGGCGACCCGGGCGCGCAGCAGGCCGGCGACATCACCATCGCCGAACAGATCCGTTGGGAAGGCCTCGGCTCACTCACCCTCAGCGCGGACCGCGATGTAGTCGCGAATGACAGGGTGGCACCCGAATTTGGCAGCCTCACACTCGAAGCCGGACGGGACATCGTCGTAAACGAACGCCTGCAGTCGCGGGACAACGGAAATATCACCCTGACCGCCGACCGGGACATCACAATCAACGAAAACGTGCGCACGCTTGACGAGGGCATCCTGTCGATGACCGCCACCACCGGCGACGTTCTCATCGGAGACAATGGATCAAGCAGCACGATTGTATCGACTGTCGAGGGGCCGCTCTTCATCAACGCTCCCAACGGTTCCGTGGTGGCAGGCGCAAACGCCGCGGCCGAGCGGGCGACCAACATTCAGGTCTATGCCCGGCGCGGCAATGCCGAGATTACCGCAGGGGACGCCATCCGGATCGAGGGCGGTGTCGCCAACAATCAGTGGGTTCGCGTGGGCCGCTCCAGCAGCAGTGGTGAGACCTCCCTCACCGCCCCGACCGTCCAGATCGTAGGCGGAACGGGATCCAACTCCTCCGCTGAACTGCAGGTGGGCCGCGACGGGCATCTTTCCGTCGATGCGGATTTTATTCTGCTCTCAAACGCGGGCGAGCCGGAAAATGCCGAAATCTCAGCGCTCCGCGGCGGTTCGCTGACGCTTCGGGCACAAAACCAGATCTGGGACGGCGAGGTCCGCTCCGGCACGGGCGCGGACAATGGCGGCGAAGTAAACCTTGAGGGCCATATCAGCGCCCTCGTCCAACCCACCTTCAGCCTGGACGAGGATGCCAGCTTCACCCTCTCCGGCGACAGCTCCTACACCGGAACCGCTCCACTGTCCGTCAGCACCACACTGTCCGGAACCATTGACATTTCCGGCCCGGTTGTAGCTCCGGAGATCTCCCTACTGGCCGAGGAAATGGTTGCCCTGCGCACCGGGACGCAGCTTATGGGAACCAACCCGGGCGACAGCGTGGTGGTCGCCGCCGGTCGCAGGTTCATCAACGAGTCCGGCCCCGAGGCGCTGCTGACCGTCGATCCCAATTCCCGCTGGCTGCTCTACATGGACGAATTCGACGGTATGGAAGGCACCGAGCCTGGGCCGAGGGAATTCGACATATACGGCCGGCCCTTTGCCACCAATCCGCCCTTCTCGATCAATCTTGGCGGAAACCGCATTATCTATGGCGAGCAGCCCGTCCTGACCCTCACGGCAGATTCCTTCACCAAGCCCTACGGCAACGAGGTTGAGGCCACCTGGTCCGTCTCCGGACTGCGACCGGGTGACAGCCTGGACAGCGTCCTCGCCGCCGGCCCGGACACGTACAGCGAGGGCACGGATGCGGATGCGCCGGTCGGCAGCTACGTCTCCGATATTGAGGCCACACCATCCAACCGCGGCTACCTCGTGACCCTCGTGGATGGCGTCATCACCGTCGATCCCGCAACCCTCACGGTCACAGCCAACGACGCAACCCGCCTCTACGGTGCGCCAAATCCGGAGTTCACCGCTGAGATCACCGGTTTCGTCAACGGCGAGGATGCGGGCGACCTGACGGGCGACATCACCCTCACCACCCAAGCGGCCGAGACCTCAGACGTGGGAACCTACGCAATCACGCCGCAGGCCGAGCCCGAGAGCAATTACATCTTCAGCTTTGTTGACGGCACGCTCACCGTCACCCCCGCTGACCTGACCATCACCGCCAACGACGCCAGCCGGACATACGGAGCCGCCAACCCCGCCCTGACCGCCGATTTTGACGGCCTTGTGGCCGGTGACAGCGCAACCGACCTCGACGGCAGCCTGACCGTGACAACCGCCGCGGACGCCTCCGCCGATGCCGGCGAATACGGTATTACGGCGAGCGGCATCACCGACGGCAACTATCACATCACATATGTCGACGGCACTCTCGCGGTCACGCCAGCGGACCTGACAATCACCGCGGACAACGCGAACCGCACCTACGGCGCCAACAATCCCGAATTCACGGCCGCCATGTCGGGCTTCGTGAACGGCGATACGGCCGACGACCTTGCGGGCGACCTTGCCTTTGCAACATCCGCATCGAGCGGCTCCAGCGTCGGCGACTACGGCGTGTCCCCGTCGGGCCTCGCCAGCGGCAATTACGACATCACCTGGGTCGATGGCACCCTGACGGTCAATCCTGCGGAACTCACCGTCAGCGTCGACGACGCCGTGCGTAACGCGGGCCGAACCAACCCCGAATTCACGGCGAGTTTCAGCGGCTTCGCGGTCGGCGATGACCCGTCCGATCTCGACGGGACACTTGTCATGACCACAGAGGCCAACGCGACAAGCCCCGCCGGCGAGTACACCATCTCCGGCTCCGGCCTCACCTCATCGAATTACGGCCTGAGCTATGTGGACGGCAGTCTCACCGTGCTGCCCGCCGCACCTCCCGACGCGGAAGGAGCCACCTCAACAACCGGGACCACCCGCGCCCTGCAGCATGGCGCCGAGCCCCTGACGCCCGGAGACGCAAGCTTCCGCACGACCGAAATCGACGCGCCGCCCGCCGCCTCCGACACGTTCGGTCTCTCCTACTCCCTCGGCGAAATCGTGCAGCTTGCGCCCGAGGGCGAGGCACCCGCCGCCACCGCCGCACCGACCGCGCCAAACACCGCCACTGAGGGATTTGTCCCGGCTTCAGGCACGGCCGCGGACGACACCGAAGGCTTTGTGCCCGCTTCAGGCCAGGCACAGCCCGGTGATGAACCGGAAGAGATCGACGGCACCTGTTCCGGCGCCATCAGCCGTGGTGCCGCCACCGATGCGAACTGTGCACGCCGAACAGTACCGGAATCCTACTGGACCACCTCTGGCGGAGGCTTCAACTGATGAACCGCACGGCTCTTTCCGCATCCGCGATTGCCCTTGGAATGCCCCTTGGCGCTTTGGGCCAGCCCGCCGACCTGCTGCCCCCGGACCCGTCGGTCCTTCCGGCTCCGGAACGCGAGGTCTCCGCCGAACCCGCACCCGGCCCCACCGGACCGGTCGACATCGCCGAAAAAACAACGGCACCCGGCCTCGTTCTGAACGGCATCAGCCTCGATGGAGCGACCGCCCTGCCCATCGACCGGCTCAAACCAATCTGGGCGGACCTGATCGGCTCCACGGTGACGGTCGCGACCCTCGAGAACGTGGCCCAGCGCATCGGTGCCACCTACCGCGCCGAAGGCTACATACTCACCCAGGCCATCCTCCCCGAACAAACGGTGGTAAACGGCATCGTCCGCATTCTCGTGGTCGAAGGCTTCATAAACAACGTCGAGATCACCACCGACAACGCCGCACAGCAGCGCCTCGCCCAACGCTATTTCACACCAATCCCGGAGGACCGCCCCCTGCGCCTCTCCACGCTGGAACGCGGCGTTCTTCTCTCGCGCGACAGTTTCGGCGCCTCGGTTGAAACCGTGCTCGAGCCGTCGCCGGACACGTTTGGTGCGGCAAATCTGGGTGTGCTGATTGAACCGCAGCCCACTTCCTGGTTTACCACGCTCGACAACCGCGGGTCCCGGCTCTACGGCACCTGGACTCTCAGCGGCGGATCGCGGAGCTACAACCTATTGGGCCTGAACGAGCGCATCGACAGCCTGGTGACGGTCGCGCCTGACAACCTCTCCATCGCCTATGGCTCCGCCACGGTCGAAATACCACTCGCGGCCCTGTCCGGAACCGTCCTCGACGGCGCACGCATGGAGTTGTCGGGGAACATCTCCCGCTCCGATCCGGACCTGACCCAAAGCGGCACGCCGGAGGAACTCACCGTCACCCTGGACGAAAGCAACCTGCGTCTTGGCATGACCGTCCCGTTCATCCGCACACGCTCACAAAACCTGTTTGGCCGCGTTGGCATTGGCTTCCGCCAGAGCGACAGCGCCACCGATTTCGACGCGGAAACAGGTACGGAGACCACCGACGAAACCGACAGACTGGTGGTTCTCGACATGCGCGCGACCTGGGACATTGCCGACGATTTCGGCGGCGTCACCCTGCTCGACGCAGCCATCCGCAAGGGTCTGGACGTGGGCGGTGCACGCATCGACTATGACGGCCCGGACCAGCCCGACGTCGATTTTATTCTCGCCACCGCCAACCTCTCCCGGCTTCAGCGCCTCGGTACCGACGGCTGGGCTCTCTGGGGTGAGATAATCGGTCAGTACGCGGCCGACATCCTGCCCAACTCGGAACGGTTCTCGCTCGGCAACGGAACCATCGGACGCGGTTTCGCGCCCGGCAACACGTCAGGGGATTCCGGCTTCGGCCTGCGTGTCGAGGTCCGCAAAAACCTTTACGAAAGCGTGGTGAAACGGCACCTCGAAGCCACACAGCTCTACGCTTTCGGAGACTACGGACGCGCCCGTGACCGCTCGGAAGACCGCGACGGCGAACAGTGGGAAACGCTCGCCTCCGTCGGCATCGGCGCCCGCATCGACATCCGCCCCTGGCTCACGCTAACGCCGGAGATCGCCCACCAGGTGCGCGGGCAGGCAAACGACACGACCGACACCGGCCACGAGACGCGCTTCTACATCGGAGCGGTCGCGCGTTTCTGACGCGAAAGTGCGCTCCATGGCCCCCGGGGGCGCGGAAATTCCCCTTTCCGCGCCTCAATCCGTGTCCCACCGGCCTCCGACGCTGGACCTGCATCAACCTATCCCCTAGAACGCGGAGAAGGCTGTAGTTTCCGGAGTTCCAGAATGCGCATTCTCCTCACCAACGACGACGGCATTTCGGCACCGGGGCTGAAGGTCGCTGAGGAAATTGCGGCCAGCATCGCAGGCCCGGAAGATGAGGTCTGGGTCGTGGCCCCCGCGTTCGAACAGTCCGCCGTCTCGCACTGCGTCTCTTACGTCCGCGCCATGCGCATCGAACCCCTTGGACCCCGGCGTTTCGCCGTTGAAGGCTCCCCGGCCGACTGCGCCATTGCGGGCATTCTCGACGTCATGGGCGGCGAGCCCCCCGACCTGCTGATTTCCGGCGTCAACCGGGGCCACAACGTGGCCGAGGACACACTTTATTCAGGTACGATTGGCGGCGCGCTAGAAGGCATGTTTCAGGGCGTCAAATCCATCGCCCTGTCCCAGTATTATGGACCCGACCACGGCGAGGGAAAGGACGCGTTTGATTCCTCCCGCGCCCATGGAGCCGAAGTCGTCCGCAGCCTGCTCGAGGCCGACCGCTGGACCGACCGCGGACGCGGTGTGCTCTACAACGTGAATTTCCCCGCCGTCACGGCCGAGGCCACCAGGGGCATCAAAACCACCTTTCAGGGCAGCCGCCCCGGCCCCACCTTTGGCGTGCAGCCACAGACCGCCCCCAATGGGCGCAGATACCTCTGGCTTACACATAACCACGGCAATGCCGCGGTTGCCGAGGGCGGCGACGCCCGTGAATGTCACGATGGCTGGATCACGGTCACCCCGCTGGTCCCGGATCTGACCGCCCATGACATGATCGACCCTCTCTCTCAAACACTAAACCGGTCCTGGGGTGCCAATGGAGGACTTTGAACGGCAGATGCAGTTCGTGTTTCAGCTGCGCTCGCGCGGTGTAACGAACTCCGACGTTCTCAAGGCCATGGAGGCCACCAAACGCGAGCCGTTTGTCGAGGGGATTTTCCAGGACCGCTCCTTCGAGGACACGCCCCTGCCCATCTCCTGCGGCCAGACCATCAGTCAGCCCACCGTGGTTGGCCTGATGACCCAGGCGCTGGAGGTCACGCATCGATGCAAGGTGCTTGAGATCGGCACCGGCTCCGGCTACCAGGCCGCGATCCTGTCCCACCTCGCCCGCCGCGTTTACTCCGTCGAACGCCACCAGCGCCTCGCCCGCACCGCGCGCGAACTCCTGATGCGACTGGGCCGCCACAATATCACCGTTGTGCATGGCGACGGCTCGCTCGGACTGCCGGAACAGGCCCCTTTCGACCGCATCCTTCTGACCGCCGCGGCGGAGGATCCACCACGCACCCTGACGGATCAGCTCCGCATGGGTGGCATCATGGTTCTACCTGTGGGGCAGAGCCATTCCATACAGACACTCATCAAGATTACACGCTCGGAATCCGGCCTCGATTACACCGAACTCGGATCCGTGAGGTTCGTTCCCCTTGTGGAAGGCGTGGCACATGATGTATTGGATTGACCAGTTCAGCCTGGGTTTGGGGAAACCACGATGAAATACAACCGCACCGCAACGCGGAAATCCGCGCTTGCCCCGGCCATCGCCGTAACCTGGGCCTTTGCCCTGCTGTCGGGCTGCGTTTCGGTCCCGAGCGGCGGTTCCTCCACACAGGCCGCGGCCCCCGCAGCCCCCAACCTGACCCCGGACGCCCGCGGCGTCATCACCTATGCCAGCTATCAGGTGGCGGTGGTACGCAGCGGCGACACCATCGACACCATCGCGCAGCGCATAGGCACGACACCCGCGGAAATCGCAAGCGCCAACGCGCTGCCGGAGAACTATATCCCGCGCGCGGGCGAGGTGCTTCTGCTGCCCGCCAGCGTCCCGCGTCCCACCACAACGGCCACCGGGTTTGACAACGGCCAGGTCGGAACCGAAACGCTCGACCAGTGGAGCCCCGATGCGGCCGCCGCCGCCATTGAGGGTGCCAACCCGCAGCAAACCCCATTCAACAACGGTCAGACCGAACCGCTCATCGACCCGGTCCGTCACCGTGTCGAGTCCGGCGAAACGGCATATTCCATCGCCCGGCTCTACGGCGTGTCCGTTACGGCGCTGGCCTCGTGGAACGGCCTCGGCCCAGATCTGATGGTACGTGAGAACCAGGAACTTCTGATTCCCATCGTCAGTGACGCGAATCGCATCTCCGGCTCCACCGACACTCAACCCGGTGAAACCACCGCCGTTGCAGCGCCCACCGCCGCGGCCGAACCGCTGCCCGAGGACGTCACCGCCGCCGCAAACCCGGAATCGCCCAATCTCAGCCAGTACCGCACACCCGCGGGCGGCAAACTCAGCGCACCTGTCTCCGCGGGCGTCACACGCGCCTATGACGCCGGCAGCCCCAATGGCGTCGGCTATTCCGTGCCCGCAGGCACCAGCGTGAAAGCCGCCGGCGACGGCACCGTCGCCCTCGTCTCGGAGGAAATCGGCGGTATGGGAACCATCGTGCTCATCCGTCATAATGACGACCTGATGACCACCTACAGCACCCTCTCGGACGTCACGGTCAGCAAGGACGACCCTGTCAGCGCCGGCCAGGTCATCGGCAAGGTCGCCGACCGCGACCGCCCCGAACTCCAGTTCGACGTCTTCCGCGGCGCCAACAGCGTGGACCCGACCCCATATATTCAGTAGCGGCCCCGAGGGGCTCCCTGTCCGGAATCCAGCACATGCAGGATTCCGGCGGACAACCCTGCGCCTCGCCTAAAAACTCATAAGTAATGAGAAGTCGCGGTCGGCGGGTCAGGCCTCACCCCTGCGACGACAGCCTTACGCCCCGGCGTCCGGCCAGATCCGTCACGTACTGCCAGGCGACGCGGCCCGAGCGGCCGCCGCGGGTCTGGCTCCATTCCACGGCCTCGGCGCGCAGGGTTTGATCGTCGATATCGATCCCGTAAGCGTCACAGTAGCCCCGGATCATGCTCAGGAAATTATCCTGATCGCAGGCGTGGAAGCCAAGCCACAATCCAAACCGGTCGGAAAGTGAAACCTTCTCCTCCACCGCCTCGGTCGGGTTGATGGAACTCTGCCGCTCATTCTCGATCATGTCGCGGGGCATCAGGTGCCGGCGGTTCGACGTGGCATAGAGCACCACGTTCTCCGGCCGCCCCTCGATACCGCCGTCAAGGACCGCCTTCAGGCTCTTGTAGTGGCTGTCATCCTTGTCGAAGGACAGGTCATCGCAAAACAGGATAAACCGGTTTGACGAGCCACGCAGGATGTTCAAAAGCCGCCCGATACTGGGCAGATCCTCACGCTGCAGCTCAATCAGTTTCACGCTCGGCGCCGCCTTCGCCGCCTCAGCATGAGCGGCCTTAACCAGGCTGGACTTGCCCATACCCCGCGCGCCCCAGAGCAGCACGTTGTTTGCCGGGAACCCCTTCGCAAACTGCATCGTATTGGCCAGAAGGGTATCACGGGACCGCTCAATCCCAACGAGAAGCCCGATATCAACCCTCGACACCACCGGCACCGGCTCCAGCCGGTCCGGCGACACGTGCCAGACAAACGCCTCCGCCGCATCCAGATCCGGTGTACCAATGCCCGGCGGGCTTATCCGTTCCAGAGCCTCGGCAATGCGCGTCATCGCGTCCTGTGACGCCATTACGCCTGATCCTTAGCCGCAGGCTCGGTGGAACCTGACCCATGCAGTTCCTCATCCCAGAGCCCCTGGGCTTTGAGCGAGGCTTCACGTCTCTTTTCCACGATCCTCACGAGGAAAATCGACACCTCATAGAGTCCGTAGACAACCGTAAACAGGATCACCTGGGTCACCACATCCGGCGGCGTCACGAGGGCGGCGAGCACCAGAATGCCCACCACCGCGTATTTGCGCATGTCGCCCAGCCCACTGGCCGAGACCAGCTCCGCCTTCCCCATCAGGGTCAGGAGAACGGGCAGCTGGAAACACAGACCGAACGCAATCACGAATTTCATGGTCAGACCAAGGTACTCGTTGATCGTACCCAGGAACTGAATGTTCACATCGTCCTGAACCATGTTGCCGCTGTCGTCGAACTGCTGAAAGCCGAGGAAGAAGTCAAAGGCCAGCGGCAGGACCACGTAATACGCAAACGCCGCGCCAAGCAGAAACAGGGCCGGTGAGGCAAGCAGGAACGGCAAAAACGCGTTCTTCTCCTGCCGGTACAGCCCCGGAGCCACAAACCGCCAAAGCTGAAACCCAATAACCGGGAAGGCCAGACAGAAGCCGCCAAACACCGAAATCCGGATCTGCGTCATGAAGCCCTGCTGCAGCCCGGTAAAAATCAGGTCCGGCTCCTGACCGTTGGCAATCAGAAGCTGCTGCAACGGACGGGCCAGGAAGTTGAAAATCGGACCGGCGACCATGAAGCAGAGGATCATACAGACCGCAAAAGCGGAAACCGACCAGATCAGCCGCGTGCGCAACTCCGCCAGATGCTCGATCAGCGGGGCTGTCGAGTCGTCAATATCGTCTTTGTTCATTTGCTGTCGGTTCCAGCCGGCTCTTTGGCCTGTGCTTCCGATGGTGCGGGCGTTGTTGCCGGAGCCTCACCCTCACCGCCGTCAGCCTTCGCCGGGGCCGCGGTGGTGCTGTTGTCTGGTTTATTGCCCTTGATAGTGTTCTCGGCGTATTTCCGGGCCGAACTCGTTGCGGAGTTCAAATTGAGCCGGTCCACGGATTTCAAACCATCCGCCGCCTCTTTCAGGCCGCTTTCATTTGCCGCCTGCTCCATGGAGCGCTGAAACTCCCGCGCCATGCCACGGGCCTTGCCGGCGAACTGACCAACCGTGCGAAACAGAGCAGGCAACTCTTTCGGGCCGACCACGATCAGCGCCACAATGGCAATAAGTACCAGTTCCGACCAACCAATGTCGAACATGTATCAGGCCCCGCCCGAACCAGTGTCAGGACTTAGACTTTTTCCTTTTCGGGCGTGATGTCACGCGCGTCGTCGGAGGCCTTGGAGGCGTTCTCGATCTCGTCGGTGCCTTCCTTGATGCCACGTTTGAAGCTGGTAATTCCCTTGCCAACCTCACCCATCAGGTTCGCGATTTTGCCTCGTCCGAACAGAACCAGCACCACGATGGCGATGAGAAGAAGACCCGCAGGTCCGATATTGTTAAGCATGTCTCTAACTCCCAGGGCGGACCACAACCGCCTTTTTGGCGCTCAGGTCCATTTACCGTCTACATATGGCGTCTTTAAGACGCATTCAAACCCGAATCAGCATTAACGCACACGGGAATCACGCAAAATAAGGATTTTCCACCCGGCTCTGCTTCTCGCAGGGGAACACAAAACACCGGTCCCGCCTCAGTGACAGCCACAGGGGAGTGCCGGGTTTCGGCAGGAAAACCCCAGGGATCGTGGCCTTGAGCGGTGAGCCATCGTGGTCCATTTCGAGGTCAACAATGCTCAGATTGCCCATAAACCGCGCCCGCGTGACCTTGCCACGCGCGGGAATACCGTCCGACGCCGTGGGGAGCGGGCCGCGCCCATTACGGTCGAAATCCATTTTCAGATGCTGCGGCCGGATGATGATCTCAACATCCGCATTATCCGTCAGACCGGGTGTCAGAAACTGACCAAACGGTGTTTCCGTCTGGAAGTCACGCACTACGCCGTGAATGACATTCACGTCTGAGAAAAACTCCGCGGCCTTACGGTCCACGGGCGCGTTGTAGATGTTGTACGGGCCACCCACCTGTAATATGCGCCCACCGCGCATCAGGGCGATCTGGTCGGCCATGCGCATGGCCTCTTCCGGCTCATGGGTCACCAGCATCACCGCCGTGCCCTCTTCGCGCAAAATCTCCAGTGTCTGGTCCCGGATGCCGTCCCGCAGACGGTTATCGAGCCCCGAAAACGGCTCATCCATCAGCAGGATCGACGGCCCGGGCGCCAGCGCCCGCACCAGTGCCACGCGCTGCTGCTCACCGCCTGAGAGCTGATGGGGATACCTGTCGCCATAGCCGCCAAGCCCAACCCGTTCGAGCAGTTCCTCAACCTTTGCCTTCCGCGCCGTGGTTGCCCCGTTCATGCCAAAGGCCACGTTGCGGCTGACCGTCAGGTGCGGAAAGAGCGCGAAGTCCTGGAACATCAGGCCGATGCCCCGTCCCTCTGGCGGAACATGAAGGTGTGGCCCGGAGACCAGTTCGCCATTGACCTCAACCGTGCCCGACACCTGGCGCTCGACACCCGCAGCAATCCGCAGAAGCGTCGACTTGCCGCAGCCCGAAGGCCCCAGCAGACAGGTCACCTCACCCTGACGCAGATCCAGGGACACCCCATCCAGCACCGCACCATCACCGTAATCGTGATGAATGTCGCTGACGGACAGGACGACCTCTGGCATCTTTGCCGGCTCAGTCATGGATCGCGCACCTCATATCTGATTAAATCAATCAGTCATTGGCGCAAATAACAACCGAAGGCATGTGAGGCAAGTATCAGATGGTGCTGTTGAACGCCCCGCCATCGAGCAGAATGTTCTGACCGATCATGAACCCGGCATGTTGCGAACACATGAAAGCACAGGTCGCCCCGAACTCTTTCGCACTGCCATACCGCCGCGCCGGAATGCCCTGCTCCCGACGTTTCCGGGCCTCCTCGATGGTAATGCCCTCGGACTTCGCGACACCGCCATCGAGGCTGTCGGCCCGGTCAGTCGCATGAATTCCTGGCAGAAGGTTGTTGATGACCACACCCTTCGGCGCGACCTGGCGGCTGGTCCCGGCGACAAACCCGGTCAACCCCGCACGCGCGGAGTTTGACAGCCCCAGAACGCCAATCGGCGACTTGACCGATGCGGACGTAATGTTGACCACACGGCCCCAGCCACGCTCGCACATGCCCGGCAGAAGAGCCTGCATCATGGCAATCGGCGCCAGCATGTTTGCGTCGAGCGCGGCAACAAAATCATCGCGCGACCAGTCATTCCACATGCCCGGCGGCGGACCGCCCGCGTTGTTGACAAGAATGTCCGCATCCGGTGCCGCGGCCAGAACCCGCTCGCGTCCATCGGGCGTGGTGATATCCGCGGCCACGGCCGTCACGTTGACGCCGTAGCCGTCGCGCAAATCGCCAGCCGTCTGCTCCAGGACGTCGGCATTGCGGGCGTTCAGGACCAGATCGACCCCCGCCTCGGCCAGCGCCTCCGCACATCCCCGGCCCAGTCCGCGCGACCCGGCGCAGACAATCGCACTGCGCCCCCTGATACCAAGATCCATCGGTGTTACCCCCTGTATGCAAATTTCGCGCACAGGCTATGCAGCATTGCCGGCCTCCGCAACCGGAAGCGCACACCGGTGGACGGAGATATGGGGACAACCGCCATTCAGACAAAACCACGGTAAATGCCGCTTAATGGTGAAGGAACGTTAATCTTTTATTTGAGCATAGCGTCATGTACCCCGGTATCCGCAAGTAAAGACGGGATTACATGTAATGATGGATTCAACCGGACGCACGGTACGGTCAGTATCTGCAATAACAAGGGGACCCGACGCGCTCACGCCCGCGTTCACCGATGAAACCGGGGCGGAAAAACCGGTGTCATCGATTGGAGAGACCGGCAACTTCACCTTCTACGACCAGTATGGTCGCTCCTATGTCTCCGAAACCAAAGGAGCGGAACGCTCCAACGGCTACATCGAGAGCCTGAAACCACAGGCGGCACTGACGTCAGAGACCGACAGAAAAATTTAAACTCCCGGCCATTTTTCCCAAAACTGCTCCCAAAGCAAATGGCCACTGACCCGGTTGCGGCACTCCCGTGACCGGGTCATAATGTTTTCACGGATGCGTTACACGGCGGCCGGGAACTGATTCCCCGTATAGCGACCGAAACGACAAACCGTATTAAAACCCTGACGCAACCAACTGTATTTCTTATTTTCTTTAACTTTCCAAAATTATCGGAATACCCGGTACGAAAAACCAAGAC
Source organism: Amaricoccus tamworthensis (assembly GCF_049800875.1). Classification (NCBI taxonomy): domain Bacteria; kingdom Pseudomonadati; phylum Pseudomonadota; class Alphaproteobacteria; order Rhodobacterales; family Paracoccaceae; genus Amaricoccus; species Amaricoccus tamworthensis. The sequence continues at coordinate 653,862 of NZ_JBNAFV010000001.1, forward strand.
ATATTTTCGCGATCGGCGGAGTCTCGCCAAGTTGACATCATTGTGTTAAAAACTGATTCAGGATTCGGGTGGAATTGTATTGTTGATATTACAGAAAACTTCTTTGGCCAGACAGGTTCTGGAACGGGCGCATGCAGACAGGTTTGAGTTGGCCTGGCGACCCTTGGACATTCCCGCAGTGATAGACGCCATCAGGGACGCGGACCTCGTTTCCCTTGGCGGCGATCCCCAGTTCCGGTTTCCGGACGGTTCAGTAGCTGAACTGCCCGACCACGGGATCGACATCACCTGCGTTGAAAACACACGCCTGTCCTGGGCACGTCAGGTTACGGATTCGGCGAACGAGGCCATGAGCCTGATCGGGGAAATTTCCCCCGAAGCGCTCGTGGAGCAGGGTTGGAGCCGTTTCTATCTTGCCTTCTCCGAGCAGAAGGCCGCCGGTTTTGATCCGGCTGACCACCTCTACATCACCTGGGAAAGCGCCGGCCGCGTTATGCCGGATCCAGACATCAAGCCGTTTTCGGCCCGCGAGCACGGTCTGCCGTCCCGCAAATGGCTCACGCCGGACCGGACCCGTAAAGCGGGCAGCCTGTCCTTCCTCGGCCTCTACTAACTCAACTCCGGATCAGGCCTTCTTCGGCAGCACCCGTTTCGCGACGGGTGCCACCAAATGCTCGACCACCGGGATCAGCACCGCGCCCGCGGCCAGTCCAAACAGTCCGGACGCCGCTGCGACGGTGAGCCATTCCACAGCGCCCCTGAACGACTCCGGCACCACACCGGCAAGCGCTACGGCAATGTCATGGATGACATGCTCCGGCCCCAAGATGCCGTAGACCTCCAGCCCGTGGATCAGAATACCGCCACCAACCCAAACCATGGCCGCCGTGCCAATAATGGCCAGCGCCTTGAGAAAATGCGGCATGAAAGTCACCAGCCCGCGCCCAAATCCGCGCAGGGCCGCCCGAAACACGCCCGGCCCTTTCTTCGCAGCCAGCGCCACGCCCACGTCATCGGCCTTCACGATCAGCGCCACGGATCCATACACCGCAAACGTAATGCCCACGCCCACCAGGGCCAGGGCCGCCGCCTTGCCTACGAAGCCCGCCTCAGGAATATTGGCAAGCGCAATCGCCATAATCTCCGCCGAGAGAATAAAGTCGGTACGGATCGCCCCGTTGACCTTCTTTTCCTCCAGCTCCTCGGGTGAAAGACCGGCGACGCCCACGGCCTCCTCATGCTTGTGGGCCGCGTCGTGGAAGAAGGCCTCAAACACCTTCTCCGCCCCCTCGTAACATAAATACATGCCGCCAAGCATCAGGAGCGGCGTGATGACCCAGGGCGCGACGACACTCAAAATCATCGCCGCAGGTAACAGGAAAATCAGCTTGTTCTTCAACGATCCTTTCGCGATCCGTGCCACAATCGGCAACTCGCGCTCGGCCGCAAACCCCACCACGTAGCGTGGCGTCACCGCGGCATCGTCAATCACAACGCCCGCGGATTTCGCCCCCGCCTTGGCCGCATTCGCCGCCACATCATCCAGCGACGCCGCCGCCACCTTGGCAATCGCCACCACATCATCCAGAAGCGCAATCAGTCCCGTAGCCAAATATCCGTCTCCCCGACCGTGTGGAGTTTAACTGCCCAAAACTAAACCGGTTCCAAAGAGGATTACCAGCCGCAGCAATACCACGCCCCATCCAACCGTTCCCCCCGGGGCGCCAGCCCCGGATCGTGGGCGGGACGGTTGAAAAGAATATAACCTTCCGTCCAAATGGCTCTCACCTTACCATGGCCTGCAGGCAATTACGGCCGAAGGATTTATTTATGGCAAACCGACAACATATTGAGTGGCTTCTGGAAGGCGTCGAGGCATGGAACGCGCGTAGGGAGCGGAAGAATTTCGATCCGGATTTCAGTCACACCGACTTGAGAAACGTTTTGCCTAGTACGGATGAGATCCCACCTAATTTCTTCTCTCCTCTGCGCGAAATGAACTTGAACGAATGTGATTTTAGCAATTCGAAAATGAACAAAGCACACCTCTCAGGCGTGCGGTTTTATAACTCAAACTTCCTTGGAACGGATTTAAATGGCGCCAACTTGAGCCATACAACAAACATTGATGGGAACTTTCGATCCACCAATTTTGACAGTTCGATTCTGAGAGCATGCACATTTTCTGGACTGGCCACGTCCTCGACAAACTTCAAAAATGCGGATGTGAGGTCTATTTTTTCACCTGATCTTCCGGGAAGAGGAGCATTTTTGGTTACAAGTTTGGTGGAATTGGAGGGTCTGTCGCAAGGCCAACTAAACCTGATGATAGGTGATCGCGGAGTCAGATTGCCGCCGGGTTTGACCCACCCAAATCACTGGCCGGAGCCGCGCCCGCCTAACCACCTCACGGATGATTGGCACCCAACCGATGTTGAGGAAAGGTTTTCCAACATCGAAGCTCCAATCGATATCATCTGGACGCACGACGAGAGACACCGAAAAAACTATTTGGTTGCGGTCGATCCAACTCCAATTCGTGCTCTTCCGCCTGTACCACAAGAATCTCAAAAACAGCAGTTGAAGGCCGTTGGTCAATTAGCCGGCCAGATCAAGATTTCGATCCGCGCCTCTCAAACTGGCAATGTTGCCCCAATTATTGGCGACATAAGTTCCATTTTTGAGGCGATCGAGCGGGAGGTCAACAAGCCGGACGATCTCGTCCTTATTGTCGTTGTTAAGGCGAATATTCTTGCCCTTGAAAGGTTGGCTCCAAACCGGGAAGCGCTTTCTGATGTGGATCAGGCCCTTTTTGACGTTTTCATGACCGAGGCGAGGACGCTGCTAGGCCTCTACCCAATCCTCAGTCGGATAGAAGACCCTAATCACGCGGAACTCGTACCCGAAGAAAGTCTTGATGCCTCTCTCGCTGCAACAGAATACCTTATTGATCTTCTCACGTCCGAGCCAATTGAAACTGTTATCGGTCCCAGCTTACCGGGCGTGACAAGGGACTTAGCGATCTATCCGTGGAGCAGCGAGAGAAAAAAAGTAGCTGTATTCGCTGCTGTTGCGGTTCGGCTTAAACGCGCATTGGAAGATCGCCCACCATGGATGGATGGCTTGGCCACATACGCAACTATCATTTCCGCAGTCACAGCCCTGCTGGTAAAACTTTAAGTTTAAACATCGTCCTCATTCGCCCGGGTGCAATCCGCTCCGCGTCGATCAACCACCTCCAACACACCCAATTGCGCCCCGCCCCGCGCCCGACTATATCCCCCCCATGCTGGACACCGCCTCAAACACCCCGCCCCTGCCCGCCGAGATCGGGCGCCGCCGCACCTTTGCGATCATCTCGCATCCGGATGCGGGCAAGACCACCCTGACGGAGAAATTCCTCCTCTATGGTGGCGCCATCCAGATGGCCGGCCAGGTGCGCGCGAAGGGTGAGGCCCGCCGCACAAAATCCGACTTCCTCCAGATGGAGAAGGACCGGGGCATCTCCGTCTCCGCCTCCGCCATGTCCTTTCCCTTTCAGGACTACTGGTTCAACCTCGTGGACACGCCCGGCCACTCGGACTTCTCCGAGGACACATACCGCACCCTGACGGCGGTGGACGCGGCGGTGATGGTGATCGACGGCGCCAAAGGCGTTGAGAGCCAGACGCGCAAGCTCTTCGAGGTCTGCCGCATGCGCGACCTGCCCATCATGACCTTCTGCAACAAGATGGACCGCGAGGCCCGCGACACTTTCGAGATCATCGACGAGATCCAGCAGGAACTTCAACTCGACGTCTGCCCTGCCTCCTGGCCCATCGGTATGGGCCGCGATTTTCTCGGCTGCTACGACATGCTTAACGACCGGCTCGAACTGATGGACCGCGCCGACCGCAACAAACGCGCCGAGAGCATCTCCATGGACGGCCTCGACGACCCGCGCATGGCCGACCACATCCCCGAGAGCCTGCTCGAAACCCTCCGCGAGGAGGTCGAAATGGCCCGCGAACTGCTGCCGGAATTCGACCACAAAGCCATGCTTGAGGGCAACCTCTCCCCCATCTGGTTCGGCTCCGCCATCAACTCCTTCGGCGTCAACGAGCTGATGAAGGGCATCGGCGCCTTCGGCCCGCCGCCGCAGATCCGCCCCGCCCAGAGCCGCGCCGTCGGCCCGTGGGAAACGGACGTGAACGGCTTCGTTTTTAAGGTCCAGGCCAACATGGACCCCAAACACCGCGACCGCATCGCCTTCGTGCGCCTGTGCTCCGGCCATTTCAAACGCGGCATGAAGCTCAAACATGTGCGCTCGGGCAAACCCATGGCCATCGCCAACCCCATGCTGTTCCTGGCCCAGGACCGCGAGATCGCCGAGGACGCCTGGGCCGGCGACATCATCGGCATCCCAAACCACGGCCAACTGCGCATCGGTGACGCCCTGACCGAAGGCGAGGACCTGCGCTTCTCCGGCATACCGTCCTTCGCCCCGGAACTGCTGCAAAGCGTCCGGGCGGGCGACCCGATGAAGGCCAAGCATCTGGAAAAGGCCCTGACCCAGTTCGCTGAGGAAGGCGCCTCAAAGCTCTTCAAACCCACCATCGGCTCCGGCTGGATTGTAGGCGTCGTCGGCCCCCTCCAGTTCGAGGTTCTGGCGAGCCGCATCGAGCTTGAATACGGCCTGCCCGTGCGCTTCGAGCCGACCCAGTTCACCTCCGCCTCCTGGATCTCCGGTCCCCGCGACAAAATCGCGGAGTTCACCAAGGCCAACAAGGGCCAGATGGCCGAGGACCACGACGGCGACCCGGTCTACATGACCCGCCTGCAATGGGACATCGACCGCGTCACCCGCGACTGGCCCGACCTGAAACTGACCAACACCAAGGAAATGATGGTTTAGGGCGCGACCGCGACCGCGTCACTCCTCCGGCTGATCCCGTACCGCCATCATTTCCCGGCGCAGGATTTCGTTCATGCGGGTCTGATACCCCTTGCCCTGCGATTTCAGCCAGGCAAGCACATCGGCGTCCAGCCGCACCGTCACCTGTTTCTTCACGGGGCGATAAAGGCCGTCTGCGTCCCGCGCATCCGCCACAATCCGGATATTGGCCGGATCAGGCGGCACGAGCGATAAACCAAACTCCTCCGCAAGCACCTTTTTCTCACGCTCCGTCAAAGGCGGAAGATCACCGGGCGATCGGTCATCGGATGTCATGGCAGGCCTCCAAGAGGAAAAGGCGCGACAACAATCAGGACAGTCGCCGCCCGTGTAACTACGAAAATGTAACTACAAATCCACGACAACTCAACCTTGCAGGCTCGTTGCGTCAGATTCCGACAGCAGCCTATTCCCCGCCGTCGCCGTCCTGCCGCCCCAGATCCTTCGGATCAAACTCGTAATGCGCGCCGCAGAACTGACAGTCGGCGGTCACCACACCCTCATCCGTCACCATTCCGGCCACGTCCTCAGCCGAATAGCTGGCAAGCGAATCCACAACCTTTTCCGGCCCACAGGTGCAGCCAAACTCCACCGACTGGGCATCAAATATCCGGGGCTGCTCCTCATGGAACAGCCGGGTCAGCAGGGTCTCGGCGCCCACATGGGGACCAATCAGCTCGGTTTCCTCAACCGTATCGAGCAGTATCCCCGCCCGCGTCCAGTTCTCCGCATCATCGCCATCCAGAAAATCCTCCGGAGCGAGCAGACCATCCGGCCCGGACGCCTCCTGCACCGCAGAGGGCGAGCCCTTGGGCAACTGCTGCAGCATCACGCCACCACCGCGCCAGGCCGTCTCACCGCCCGGCTCGGTTGCCTCACCCATCGCCAGCGAAAACCGGGTCGGCAGCTGTTCGGACTGCGCGAAATAGGTCTCGGCACAGGAGGCCAGCGATCCACCCGCAATCGGCGTGATCCCCTGATAGGGTGACGTGCCCGGCCCCTGGTCGATCAACAGCCCAAACAGCCCCTCACCGAGCAGATCAATCGGCGCGGCCCCCGCCGCCGCCTCAAGCTCCGGCACGTCAAACGCGGCCCAGGCCCGCATCCGGGCGGCCTCTCCCTCCTTCTCCGGCGCGAAGTAATCGGCCGCAATCATCCGGATCGGCCCGTTGCCACGGATCTGGATCTGAAGCTTCCAGCGCAGTTTGACCGTCTGACCAATCATGGCCGCGAGCAAAGCCGCCTCCGCCACCAGCGCTGCAACAGGCGCCGGATAGGAATGCTGGCCCAGAATTTTGTCCAGAACCGTATCCACACGGGCCACGCGGCCACGGATGTCGGCGCGATCCAGCTGAAAGGGCAGGACTGTGTCATCCCACGCGATACGTGCGGCAAGGCTCATACGTCAAACTCCCAAAAAACAGAGCCTCCAAATAGGAATTCATGACCCCGATTGCAATTGCCCACCTTTACCACCCCGTCCGACCCGCCTACATCACACCCATGAGACGTTTTGGCGAACCGGTCGTGCCGGGCATGAACTACATCGACCGCCCCGGCGCCTATGCGGTGATCCGGGACGGCCGCGATGTTCTTATCACCCGCCAGGCGGACCCCACCCCCGATTTTCAGCTGCCCGGCGGCGGCATTGATCCCGGCGAAAGCCCCCTGCCCGCGTTACACCGCGAATGCCTTGAGGAAACCGGCTGGAAAATTCAGGTGGAGCGCAAACTTGGCGCTTTTCAGCGCTACGCCTGGCTGCCCGATTACAAATTCTGGGCGCGCAAGGTCTGCCACATCTACCTCGCCCGTCCGGTCCGCCGCATGGGCGAACCCACCGAACCCGGCCATTCCGCCCTCTGGATGTCCGTCGACGCCGCCAGTCGGCTTCTCGGCAACGCGGGCGACCGTCACTTCGTCACCCGGGGCTGAATCCCGCCCTCCACCCTTGCGGCCAGAGCCAATTCCGGCTTTGTAGTCTGCCAGGAATTGCGCGTGTGGAGGACCCCAAATGGCTCAAGGCATGAAACAGCTGATCCTGACGGCGGGGCTGTCCCTCCTGCTCCTGTCGGCCTGCGCCCCCACGCCACGCACCTTTGAGCAGACCCCGTCGCGCTCGCTAAACCAGCCAACCGGCACGCAGTTGTCGCGGGCGGTCGACGATCTCGGCAATCCCCACGACGGCCGCTCCGGCGTCCGGCTCATCGGCAACGGTGAGGAAGCCCTCGCCGCGCGCCTTGCGCTCGCACAATCCGCCGAACGGACCATCGACGCGCAATACTACCTCCTGCACAACGACCTCACCGGTCAGATTTTCGCCTGGAGCCTTCTGGAGGCCGCCGACCGGGGCGTACGCGTCCGCCTGCTTCTCGATGACATGGACACAAGCGGCTACGACGCCGTTACCGCCGCTCTCGACAGCCACGAGAACATCGAAATACGTCTCTTCAACCCCTTCTGGCGCGACCAGAGCCTGATTGCCGCCGGCCTCACGGATTTCCGGCGCATCAACCGCCGCATGCACAACAAATCCATGACGGCGGACAATGCCATGTCCATCGTCGGCGGGCGCAACATTGGCGACGAATACTTCCTCGCCAAGCGGGAGATGAATTACTCCGACATCGACCTGCTTCTGGCCGGACCGGTGGTGGACGAGGTCTCAAAGAACTTCGACGACTACTGGAACAGCCGCTTCGCCGTCCCCGCCCGAGCCGTCATAGGCGGCCCGTCCGAGGTCAGCCTCGAGGCGGCCCGCGCACGGCTGAATGAGATTATCGGAGACGCCCGCGACACCCAATACGCGGACGTCATCCGCGCAGCGGCGCAACAGAACTTCACGCGCGCAACCCTCAAACTCAACTGGGTTCCCGCGAAAATGTACTCGGACCCACCCACCAAAGCCGCCGGGGCCGAAGGAAGTGAGGAGTTTCTCGCCTCCCAGCTCACCGGCTACTTTGCCGATGCAAAATCAAAAGTCGAAATCATCTCCGCCTATTTCGTCCCCCGCGACAGCGGCACGAAATGGCTGCGCGACCTTGAGGCGCGGGGCGTGGAGGTTTCCATCGTCACAAACTCCCTCGCCTCCAATGACGTGAAACCCGTCTACGCCCACTACGCCAAAAAACGTCGCGCCCTGCTCGAAGGCGGCGTTGAACTCTACGAACTGCGTCCCGACGCGGACAGGGAGGCGCAGCGCGGCATCAACTGGGGCGAGTCCCGCTCCGGTCTCCACGCCAAAACCTTCACAATCGACGACCGCTACCTGTTCGTCGGCTCGTTCAACTGGGACCCCCGCTCGGTCAACATCAACACGGAAATGGGCATCCTGATCGACGCGCCGGAATTCACAGGCGCCGCGTCCCAGGCCTTCCGCGCTGTTCTCAGGAATGAGACCTACGCCGTCAGACTTGATGAGGATGGCACGGTCACGTGGACCGAATACAACCCCGATGGCACGCAGCGCATCTTCGACGACGAGCCAACGGGTTCCTCCTGGGAGCGCTTCATGGCCGATGTCTACGCCATCCTGCCCATCGGCTCCCAGCTCTAAATGGCGCGCTATTTACCAGCCAGAGGCCCCGCGCCCGGCCATCGCCTGGGCCGCGTCATCACGAGAGTCTCAGACCCCCGGTATTCCGACACGCGCAGCTTCCGGTACCCGACCTTCTCCGCCACCCGGATGGAAGCCGCGTGCTCGGGATCGAACAGACACACGGTCGTCGCAATTTCGATATTCGCATCCGCCCAGGCCGTGACCGCCTTTACCGCCTCGGTGGCATAACCCTGCCCGAACTCCTCCGAACGCAGCACCCAGCCCGCTTCCGGACGACCATTCAACGCCGGGGTAATCTCACGCCGGTAATCGGCGAACCCCGTCTCGCCCATGAAACGGCTGTCCTCCCGCGCGGTGATCGCCCAGTAGCCATACCCCCGCACCGACCAGTGCCCAGCGTAGCGCAGAAACCAGGTCCAGGTCTCCTCAGGTGTATATTCCTCGCCGGAAATGTAGCGCACCACCGCCGGATCGGCCCACATCGCGGCCATGGCATCGAAATCCTCCTCCCGATGCGCCCGCAACACCAGCCGTTCCGTCTCCAGAACCGGAACATTACTCACGCCCGGGCCGCCCGGCGCAAAACCGCATCGAGCCGCTCCAGATACCGGCCGCGATCGGCCTTAGAAAACGGTTTACCGCCACCCTGCCGAAACGGATCAGCCGCCCGTAAATCCGCCATCAGATCCCGCATCGCCAGCCTGTCGCCTACGTTTTCCCGCGAGAACTCCTGGCCGTCCGGCCCCAGCACCAGCGCTCCGGCCCCAACACAGCGCGCGGCCAGCGGCACATCGGCGGTGATGCACACGTCCCCCGCCCCGGCCCGCTCGGCAATCCACATGTCCGCCACATCCGCGCCCTGATCGACCACCACAATCCGCACCAGCGGATGCCGGCTCGGCCGCAACCCGCCATTGGTAACAAAAACCACCTCCACCTGATGCCGCTCCGCGACCTTCACGGTCTCGTCACGCACCGGACAGGCATCCGCATCAACGTAAATCACCGCCAATCCCCTCCGCTCAGACCTGCACCCGCGCAATCACCCAGGATACCGTCAGGATGCTGCACAGGGTCGAAAACAAAATGGCGGCCGAGACCCGCGACGGCGCCACCTGATAGTGTCGGGCAACAATGTAGATGTTCCCCGCGACCGGCAGGGCCGAGGCCGCCACCAGAACCGATGCCACATACGGGTCAACGTCAAACACGAAATAAACCGCAACCGCGACCATCGCCGGATGCAGCACCAGCTTGGCAAACGACAGCCACCCAGCCACGGAAACGCGCTCAGCCGATTTCGAAGCCAGGGACGCCCCGATAGCAAACAGGGCACAGGGCGTCGCCGCCGCTCCCAAAATGGCCAGAAACTGATTCACCGTATCCGGGATCGGAACCGCCCAACCCGAACAGAACAGGCCCAGCGCCATCGACACCACCATGGGGTTCTTCAACAGCCCCATAACCACCGGCTTCAGCACCGAAGGCGTCAGCCCCCCGCGTCCACTGCCTGTAATCAGAACAACCAAAAGACTGCCAAAGACGATCAGATCCACGGCAAGCATGATCATGATGGTGCCCACGGCCGCCTCCCCCATCAGGAGCGCCAGCATCGGAATACCCAGAAAGCCAATATTTCCGATCGACCCGCACTGCGCCTCTACCGCGGCTTCCGACACGGAACAGCCACGCATCAAAGCCACAACGGTCACCAGCAGATAAACCACAAGGGTCGCACCCAGATACGCCGCAATGGAGGTCAGATTAAACACATCGCCGAAACTGAGATTGGCGGCAAACCGAAAAATCATCGCCGACAGGGCGAAATAGAACACAAATTTCGTTATGTAACCGGTTGCTTCCTCGCTGAAAAAACCGGTCACACCAGCGCCCCAGCCCAGAGCGATGAGGCCAAAAAACGGCATGGTCTGAAGGAGGATCTCAATCATCGGGTACCCTTATGCGCAAATTAGGAAACGCCTGGGCCTCCATGCGATCAATACCGTCTGGATACGTGCCCTTCCCCCGACCCGCAAGGCCGCAAACCGCTATGCCCCAAAGACCAGTGACGCGGCAATCAGCCACATGACGCAGCCAATAATCACCTCAAGTATCGTCCAGGCCCCAGGCCGCGCAAACAACGGCCGCAGCAGCCGCGCGCCATAGCCCAGCGAGAAGAAAAACGTGAAGGACGCCAGCACCGCCCCCGCTCCGAACCCGGCCTGACTGGGATACTGCGTGGACACCGACCCGATCAGCATCACCGTATCCAGATAAACGTGCGGATTGAGCCAGGTCAGCGCCAGACACACCGCCAGCGTCCGGCCCAACGGCACCGGCGCCTGCTCTCCCGGGTCAAGACTGTCCGAACTGCGTAACGCAGCCCGGAAACTCCGCAGCCCATAGGCAAACAGAAACGCCGCCCCGCCCCAGCGCATCACCGGCACAATCGCGGGCAGCACTTCAGAAATCCGCCCCAGACCAAACACACCCACCGAAATCAGGATCGCATCCGACAGCCCACAGGCCAGGCACACCGCAAACACATGCCGCCCCATCAGCCCCTGACGCAGTACAAAAGCATTCTGCGCCCCAATCGCCAGAATGAGCGACAGACTCAGCAAAAACCCAGGCAGAAAAGACGTCACAACCGGCCCCGCTCCAATACCGCGAAACACCGGTCCTTAAACGACCCACAGGACCTTGAAAACCCGGTCAAACGCCCGCCCCTCACCGGTCCGGCGTCGACCAGTCCGATGGTGGCACCTTCCGCCGCCGCAGCCGCAGCGCGAGGCCAATGGCAACCCCCACGCCAATCGCCACGGTCAGATCGGCCACCACCGTCAGAACCATGGTCAGCACCAGCAAAAACCGGTCCGAGGGCCGCTCCCGCAGGTATCCGCCCCATTTATGCGGCTCGCTCATGTTCCAGGCCGTCAGGATCAGCAGCCCGGCCAGCGCCGGCATCGCCATATAGCCGGCCAGCGGCGCCGCCACGAGCATCACCACAAGGATCGTCAGCGCATGAACGATCCCCGCCACCGGCGTCCGTCCCCCGGCCCGCACATTGGTCGCCGTCCGCGCAATCGCCCCCGTCGCGGGCAGCCCGCCAAACAGCGCCGATCCGATATTGGCCACCCCCTGCGCCAGCACCTCCGCGTTCGGCCGGTGCGCCCCCCCGATCATCCGGTCCGCCACCATGGCCGACAGAAGCGACTCCACCGCCGCCAGAAACGCAATCACAATCGCCGAGGGCAGAAGTTCTGCCAGCCGCGCCAGACTGATCTCGGGCAGCGCCGGCATGGGCAGCCCCCTTGGCAAATCCCCAAACCTTGACTGAATGGTATCCACTGGCAAAGCGCCCAGCGCCACCACCGCCGAGGTCACCCCAACCGCCACGATAAGCCCCGGAAACTTCGGAGCAATCCGGCGCAGCACGATAATCAAAGCCATTGTGACCAGCCCGACCGCCAACGCCGCACCGGACACCCCGTCCCGCGCGTCGAAAAGCACCGCCAGTTTCTCAAAAAACTCCGCCGGAACCTCATCAAGCCCGATCCCAAGCAGGTTCTGAAGCTGGCTGGTCGCGATAATCACAGCAATTCCAATGGTAAAACCGTTGATCACCGGCTCCGGGATCCACGTAATCAGGTTGCCAGCCCGCAACCATCCCGCCACCATAAGGATCACCCCGGCCATCAGCGTCGCGAGCACCAGCCCGTCATAGCCATGCTCGGCAATAACTCCGAACACCACCACGATAAACGCGCCCGTCGGCCCACCGATCTGCACCCGGCTCCCGCCCATCGCCGAGATCAGAAACCCCGCCACAATCGCCGTCACCAGCCCCGTCGCCGGGTCCGCGCCCGAGGCAATGGCAATCGCAAGGCTCAGAGGCAGCGCCACCATCGCGACGGTCACACCCGCCACAAGGTCAGCAAAAAACAGATCCCGGGTATACCCCGGCAGTGTCGTCAAAATTTTGGGTTTCATGTCGCCCGACCGGACTAAAGCAATAATGCACTGACACTAATGCCGCTGTCGCGGAGGGTAAATACCCCTACTCCTCCGGATCCACACGCCCCCGCGCGGCCTTGATCCCCGCACGATGGTTTTTCGCCGCCAGCCTGCGCCGGATCGAGCCTTTGGTGGGCTTCGTCGGTCTGCGCGGCTTGGGCCGGTGCAACGCCGCCTGGATCAGCTCGCGCAGCTTGCGCCGCGCCTCCTCGCGGTTCTGGTGCTGGGTGCGGAACTTCTCCGCCGTGATGATCACCGCCCCCTCGCCCGTCCAGCGCCGCCCAGCCAGCCGGCGCAGCCGCGCCTTCACATCCGGCGCCAGATTGGGCGAGCGCGCCGCCTCAAACCGCAACTCCACCGCCGTTGCGACCTTGTTCACGTTCTGCCCGCCCGGACCGGAGGAGCGCACAAAACTCTCGGTCAGTTCCCAGTCAGCAATAAAAATGTCGTCGTTGATCACAAGCATCAGGGTTTCCAAAACGAGAGAGAGGGCCGCATCGCTGCGGCCCTCCCAAATTTCTATGAGCCTGGAGGCTGGCCGGTTGGGCCGAGCCCGTTGCTGCTAACGTGTTCCCACGCGGTTCAAACCGTCAGGAAACACCTCCGCAAACAGAACCCGCCAAACGCTCCAAAGTCCCATAAGACATTAAAGCACCTCCTTTCAGTTGTTTCGGTCGATCTCATCGTGCCACCTTCCCGAAATAAATCAAGAAAAAAGATCGCGGTCGGTTTACACCCCAAATCACACATCCGATCACGGCACTTCACGGGTTTGGGAGCGGGTGAAAAAATCCGCCCCCCGCACCGAAGGGTTCTTTGCAAACAAGGAGTGCACCCATGAAATTTACGATCACCACCGCCGCCTTTACCCTCCTTGCGGGAGCCGCCTTCGCCGGTCCGCAATATGTGGACGAAACGGGCTTCGCGGTATCCGGTTACGACGTCGTCGCCTATTTCGATCTGGAACAGGCCGAGGTTGGTGAAGCACAGCCCGAGGGCATCCCCGGCAGCACCGAGTTCACCGCCGAGCATAACGGCGCGACCTTCGCCTTCGCCACCGCCGAAAACCGTGACACCTTCCTCGCCGACCCGGAAAAATACGCCCCCCAGTATGACGGCCACTGCGCCTATGGCGTCGCCGTGGATGCCAAGGTTCCGGGCAACCCCGACCTGTGGCGCATCGTGGACGGCAAGCTGTACCTGAACCTGAATGACGACGTGGTTGAACGCTGGGAAGACAACATCCCTGGCAACATCATGCTGGCGGAAGGTTACTGGGATGACCTCGAGGGCGACAGCGCCTCAAACGATCCCGTGCCGAACTTCAGCACATCGGACGCACCGGTCACCAACTGATCCGCGTCCCAAAGCGGGAACCCACATCTCCCGCCCGGCCCCCAAAGCCGGTCAGCGCCGTCCGTGTCCTCCCCGGACGGCGCGATGCGTTCAGGCCCCCGGCGCGAAGCGCAGCAACAACACCCGGAACGGCACCAGAGCCACCAGGGCCACCGCTGTCTTCACACAGAAATCCGCGACCGCGAGGCTCACCCATAGTGGGCTGACCGGCCCTACGCCAAGCAGCGGCACCGCCTCGTTGGCCCAGGCCACATCCACACCCGGCGCAATCCAGGACAGACCGGCCGCAAACGCGATTGAGAAAAACACCAGCGTATCCAGCGATCCGGCCACGAGGCTCGACACCAGCGGCGCCTTCCACCACGCGCGCTGCCGCAGGCGGCTGAAGATCCCCACATCGAGGAACTGTGCCACCAGGAACGCCACACCCGACCCGATGGCCACGCGCGTACTGACCAACGGTCCGAACTCACCCTCGATCTGTGTTCCGATCAGACTGCACAGAATGCCGACCGCAAACCCGATCAGAACCACCCGCGATGCCTTGCCCGGCCCGTGGATGCGGTTCATCAGGTCGGTGACCAGAAACGCGAATGGATAGGTAAACGCCCCCCAGGTCAGCCAGTTTCCAAACAGAAACTGCACCAGGATATTGGAGGCAACAACAATGGTGGCCATCGCGGCCACGCCAGGAATGATCGAACGGGTCATGTTTTACGGTTTTCCGTTTTAACAAGGTTGCGGAGACTTGGCCGCCAAGCGGCAGCCGGCCTCATACGCCTGGAAATCCGAAAGGGCAAGGGGGAGTGGAACAGTTTGGTGCGGGCGGGTTTTGGCATCCGCCAACCCCAACTGCGCGGTACACGAGGCACGACGCGCCATGCCCGACTTTGGGAGGGCTGCGACCGGCCTGGCTACAACGCTCCGTTTAAACTGCTGAAACTTCTGCGCAATTCCTCCCGTCCGGGATGCCCTCCCTGGGGGAAAGTCGGGCATGGCGTGTCGTGCCGACACGCCGGGAGAGCCGCAGCGACGGTGCCCAACATTTGTCAGGCGACTGATATTTTATGCGTTACGGCAACGCAAAACTATCGCCCGGCGGCAACGCCGGGCAGCGCCGACCTGCCCGTCACGCCAGAGGCGTGCAAATGAATACTGGCGTGCCTTCGGCACGACGGGAGGCGCTATCGCGCCACCCGAGGTCCGCGATGCCCTTGTCTCACAGGCGGCACTTTCAGGAAAAGCCCTACGACGCCAGCCGCTGCTGATACGATCCCTGCTTGCGGATCACCCAGTGCTCCGCCGGCTGACGGGCCGCAACGGACTCGGGAAGCTCAATCTCGTCAAACCCAACCCGCACGGCCGCGCGGTGCTGGTCCGACACAACCGGCCCGGCCGCCCGCAGACGACCCTTATAGCCCAGCGTTCGCAGACGCCGTGCCAGCGAGAAACCACGGCCATCGGCGAAGCTCGGAAACTCAACTCGGATCATCTCGATCCGGTCGAGCCAGGGAACCAGGTCCTCCGGTTTGCGGTCGTTGGGAAACTCCACGGCCAGCGCTTCCTCGGGCAACTCCTGCCCCGACCAGAACACGTCAAACGGATATACCGTTTTGTCGGCCCAGTCGTCAGCCGCGATGCCATCCTCAGTAATGATTACCGCCATGTCAGCCTCTCCTCAGTTGGCCCGCGCCGGGATGACCCCGGCGCCACTGTTTTTTCCAGACCCGTCAAACTCAGGCCGCATTCGACCGTGCTTCCGCTTCGGGATAGAGCGCAGCCTTGAACGGTGCCGGTCCCATACGGCGATACACCTCGAGGAACGTCTCCGTGTCCTCATTGCGGTGATCGAGATACGCCTCGATCAGACGCTCAACCGCCGGCACGATCTCGTCATAGGCAAAGCCGGGACCCGCCCGCTCACCGATGGAGGCCGTCTCCGTGCCGTCACCGCCAAGCGTGATCTGGTAGTTCTCAACACCCGCACGATCGAGGCCGAGAATACCGATGTGACCCACATGGTGATGACCACAGGCGTTGATGCAGCCCGAGATCTTGATCTTGAGCGGCCCAATGTCCCGCTGCCGGTCGATGTCGGCAAAGGTCTCACTGATCTTCTGCGCCACCGGGATCGACCGCGCCGTTGCCAGCGCACAGTAATCCATGCCCGGGCAGGCGATGATGTCGGAGACCAGACCGATATTCGCCGTAGCCAGACCCGCATCCTTCAGACGACGGTAGATCTCGGCCAGATGACGGCGCGGCACATGCGGCAGAATGACATTCTGCTCATGGCTGATGCGCAGCTCATCATGGGCAAACTCCTCAGCCAGGGCCGCCATGATCCGCATCTGGTCGGAGGTCGCATCCCCCGGCGTCTCACCAATGCCTTTCAGCGAAATGGTGACGATCGCGTAATGCGGCTCACGGTGATCGGCCACGTTCGTGTCGATCCAGGAGCGAAGCCCCGCATCCACCGCGGGCGTCACGTCATACACCGGCTCAAACTCGGGCGCGGCAAAGGACGCCTCGATCCGGTCGAAAACCTCCTGGTTCACGCCGTTGAACCGGGCCAGGTTCTCCTGGAACGTGGACTCAACCAGCCTGCGGATCTCATCAATACCGGTCTCATGGACCAGGATCTTGATACGCGCCTTGTACTTGTTGTCGCGACGGCCGATCAGGTTATAGACCTGCAAAATCGCCTCGACATAGGGCAGCAGATGCTCCTTGGGCAGGAACTCCCGCACCACCTTGCCCAGCATCGGCGTCCGGCCCAGACCGCCGCCAACCAGGACCTCATAGCCCGGATTGCCGTCATCGTCCTGAACCAGGCGCAGACCAATGTCATGGGCCTTGATCACCGCACGGTCATGCTCGGACCCCGTCACCGCGATCTTGAACTTGCGGCCCAGCCAGGTAAATTCCGGATGGTCCGTGGACCACTGACGCAACAGCTCCGCCGTCGGGCGCGGATCAGCAATCTCGTCCGTAGCGGCACCAGAGAAATGGTCGGCGGTCACGTTGCGGATACAGTTGCCACTGGTCTGCATCGCATGCATCTGCACATCGGCCAGCGCCTCGAGCATGTCGGGCACGTCCTGCAGTTTCGGCCAGTTGAACTGGATGTTCTGACGGGTCGTGAAATGCCCGTAGCCCCGGTCCCAGCGGTCCGCGATATAGGCGAACTGCCGCATCTGCCGACCATTCAGCGTGCCATAGGGCACCGCGATCCGCAGCATGTAGGCATGCAACTGCAGATAGAGACCATTCATCAGGCGCAGCGGCTTGAACTCATCCTCGGTCAGGGAGCCGTCAAGACGACGCTCCACCTGGCCCCGGAATTCCGCCACGCGCTCGCGAACAAACGCCTCGTCAAAATCGGTATACTCATACATGGTTCAGGCCCTCTCGACCGGGCGCCCGTGCTCGGGGCGGTTGCTGGGTCCGCGCATACGGAAATCCTCGCGGAAATGATCGGGACGGGCACGACCCTCGTCGTCGATTGCCACGTCGGTCAGGTACACCCCAACGATGTCATTGGGGAATTTCGATGCTTCCTTCTGGAGCACCTCGGCGGCCTCCTCATTGGTCGCAATCCAGGCGTCGCCAATGAACCGCGACCACTTCAGGCCCTGCGTGAAATAGACGACATCGCCGTCGAGCAGGTCATTGCCGGTTGCGATCTGGGGTTTGAAACGTTTCGCCATCCTAGAGTGCCTCCCGGGCCTGACTGATTGCCTCCGGCGCCGCATGGGGCTCAATGCCCAAAAGCAGCATCACCGGTCCCTGCGGTTCAGCCGCGCGCAGCGCGTCGGGCAGTTCCAGCAGGGTGGTTGAAATAATTCTCTGATCGGGACGGCTGGCATTCTCCACCGCCGTCACGGGTACATCGGGTGCCGCGCCGTGCATCATCAGACGCCCACGCAAAAACTCCGAGGACCGCACGCCCATATAGACCGCAGCCGTCGAGCCCTCAGCGGCCAGTGCCCGCCAGTCATGGGCGGCAAAACCGTTCACGTCATGTCCGGTCAGCACGCGGAAGTCCGAGTTCCGCCCCCGCCGTGTGAGCGACCGTCCCACGGACGCCGCCGCCGCGCTCGATGACGTGATGCCCGGAACCACGGAGAACGCGATCCCCGCTTCCGACACCACCCGGATTTCCTCGTCCAGCCGACCAAAGATCGACGGATCGCCACCTTTCAGGCGCACGACATCCGCACCGGTCCGTCCATGGGCCACCAGAAGGTCATTGATGTCCTCCTGTTTCCAGGACTGACCAAAGCCTTTCTTGCCAACCTCAATGACCAGCGCCTCACGCCGCGCCAGTTCCAGGATCGCGGGCGACACCAAGCGGTCGTGAATAACAACGTCGGCCTCATGCAGCATCCGCCGCGCCTTCAGGGTCAGAAGTTCCGGATCACCCGGCCCGGCACCCACGAAGCGCACAATGCCGGTGGCTTTCTCGACACCCTCGGCCAGAAGCCGCTCAAGCTCGTCACGGGCCGCATCCTCGCCCTTCTCAAAGGCCTGCGGTCCGGTCCCGAAATAGAACTTCGACCAGAACGCCCGCCGCGCCTTGGAGGACAGATCCTCAACCCGGCCACGGAAACCCTGCCCGATCCGTGTCAGACGGCCCAGCGAGGAGGGCAGCATTTCCTCAACCTTCGCCTTGATCCCACGCGCCAGAACCGGGGCCGCACCCTCGGTGCCAATCGCAACCGTCACCGGATCGCGGTCCACAATCGCAGGCGTGATGAACTCGCTGGCTTCGAGATTGTCGACCACGTTAAGAAGAACCCCGGCCTCTTTCGCCAAATGGGAAGTCCGCTCATCCAGCGCCTCATCGGCATCGGCCGCATAGACCAGCGCCGCGCCATTAAAATCACCGGAAACCGGCGCCCGCTCGACCAGCGTAATTCGCCCGTCCCGCGCCCACGCGCGCACCACATCCACGGCACCGGTGCCGTACACCACGATCTCCGCCTCGGTCCGCAGCAGCAGACGCAGCTTGGCCACGGCAACCTCACCGGCACCACAAACGGCCACGGTGCGTCCGCGCAGGTCGAGGAAGACTGGAAAATGTCGCATGGCAGGGCCTCACTAAAACTCTTGCCTTTAGATAGGATATTTTCCTTTATATTCTCAACGTGACGCACCAAATAAGGACACCGTTCCGTTTCTGGCGGAATTCGAAAAAATGGTATCGCTTTTTGAAGGAATTTAGGAATGGCAGCCGCAATGGACGATCTGGACCGGAAAATTCTCAGCCTGCTCCAGGTCGATTCCAGCCTCCCGCTGGACGAAATCGCCAAAAAACTTGGCACCTCCAAGACGCCGGTCTGGAACAGAATTCGCAAAATGCGCAAATCCGGCGTCATAAAAGGCGAGGTCGCGGTGCTCGATCCGGAGAAACTCGGACTGGAGAGCTGTTTTTTCGTTCTGATTCGCACCTCCGAGCATGACGCCGACTGGCTCGCCCGCTTCCTGCAGGCCGTCCAGAACCGCCCCGAGGTGCTCGAGGCCCACCGCCTCGCAGGCGACATCGACTACATCCTCAAGGTCCGCGTCGAAAACGCCAAAGCCTTCGACAACTTCTACCGCGCGCTGATCAAGGAGGTCTCCATCTTCAACGTCACCTCCAGCCTGTCCATGGAGGAGATCAAGAACACCACGGCCCTGCCGCTGGGCATCGAAAGCGACTGACGGGAGGTCCCGCATAAAGATGAGCCGTGCCGGCGTCGGACCGGGGGGCGACGCACCCACGGCCGTACGGCGCGGTTTTATGGCTGAGTGTTCCTCCTGCATCCGTGCCCCGCGCAAACCTCAACGGAGCGTCGGCCCTTTGGGCCGGTCCGACGCTGGCACGGCGGGGCTGCAGCCCCTGGTCCCGTGCCGGGGGTCAAACCGTCCCAACAAAACCGGTTGACGCCCCGGCCTCTCTCCCCAAAATGCCGCGCAAATCCCAGCCGGAGCCAGCACATGAACATCATCCCAATCAACCAGGACTACAGCGTCGCCCCCCAGATCACCGTCGATGACGTTCAGGCCATCGCCGACCACGGCTTCAAGTCCATCATGTGCAACCGCCCCGACAACGAAAGCCCGGGCCAGCCGCCCGTGGCCGAGATCCAGGCCGAAGCCGAACGCCTCGGCCTCGGCTTCTCCTTCGTCCCCGTGGTCTCGGGCCAGATCCAGCCGCAGAACATCACCGATTTCCAGGCCGCGATCCAGGACCTGCCCAAACCCGTGCTCGCCTACTGCCGCTCCGGCGCGCGCTGCGGCCACCTCTTCGAGATGGCAGGCATCTGAAGCAGACTCAGCCGCACGCCCCCACGGCCTGCGGCAGACCGAGGCCAAACACCTCGTCGCGCCCGCTCTCGCCCAGATCCACCGCCCCACGCGCCAGCCGGGCGCGGATGTCCTGGGCCGAGCCGCCAACGCCTTCACCCGCCACCAGCGCCGTCACAAACGGTGCCGCCAGCGACGTGCCCGACAGATACCGGCCCCCGCCATCAAGCTGCAGGAAAATGTCCACGCCAGGTGCCGCAAAATCGATGTGCCCGCCCGTCGGCGCCTTCGCATAGGGCGCCATCGCCGCATCGACGGCCGTCACCGCGATGGTCTGTGAAAACGCCGCCGGATAGCGCGGCGGGCTCTCCGACCCGGAATTCCCAGCCGCCGCAATCACAACCATCCCCCGCGCATCCGCAGCCTGCAAACCCCGGTCGAGGATTTTGTTGTAAGGCCCTGCGAGACTTACATTAACCAGGCGCACGCCCGATTGCGACAGCCAGTCAAACGCCCGCATCAGCGTATCCACCCCCGCGGCCTCGTCACCACCCGGCCCGTCCGACACGACCACCGCGCTGAAGACCTCAGCCCCGGTCAACCTTCCCGGCCCCGCCAGAATTTCCGCCACCGCCGTTCCATGTTCGACCGCCGCCGGGCTCCCGCCGGTGAAATCCCGCTGCACGATCCGCGCCCCGCCCAGCGCCGCGGCATCCCGGTCCACAACCCCGTCGATCATGCCCACCGGCACATCTGCTACGCACCCCGTCTCCGGCCAGGCCAGCATCCCCGGCGCATAAACCCGCCCCTCCGCCTGCAGACGGTAGGCATGGTTTACCCCCACGGTACTGCCCGGCTCCATCGCCTCCAGTTCCCGAATGGCCCCCGGACCGTCCGTGCCGTCGGGAATACGAAATACGATCTGGTTCAGCCCCAGCCCACCAAGCCGCGACCCGCGCAGGTACACATATCCCCGCTCCACCGCCCCGTTGCTCAACCGCTCCGCCGCCGCCTCATCCGCGACCAGCGCCACGATCTCGGTGGGATCGGTCACGTCGCCCGCATCCCGCGCGATCTGCGCCTGCGACTCCGGCGGCGTCACCCCCGCCTGCTGACACGCCACCGGCCCAAGCAGCAGCGGCAAAACCAATAGCCTCATCCCAAATTTCACATCAAACACCACAATTCCGCCTTCCGATAAAATACCCTGCCTGTCTTGGTCGCATGACACGGGCCTCCGGTTCACTTGAATGCGCGAACAACATTTTTGCCATGAAATCTGAACCGCCCGCCCCTTTGACTCGACTATATCCAGTGAATGCCGGAAAATCAGCACCGACCCGGCGTAACGCAGACGAAAAGGGGGCAGTACAGTGACGGACACACCCGACCCGATGGACAACGACCGCGTTGACGCCGCCCTGATGGATTACGTGCGCGGCAAACTCGGCGCCGACGAGGCCAAATCCGTCGAGGCCGAGGCCGCCCGCAACCCGCAGGTGAAATCCGACATCGCCCTTCTGCGGGGCATCGCCGCCCTGCGCGACGCCCCGGCCGAGACAGGCCCCGGTGAACTCGGTTGGGCCCGCCTCTCACGCGCCATCGACCGCGAGGAAGCCACACCCGCGCCCGCCCAAACCAAAACACCCGTCCTCTCCTGGACCCCCGCGCTGCGCATCGCCGCGACGGCTCTCCTCGCCGTGGGTGTCTGGCAGTTCGCCGTTGTCCCCAACCTGCCCGGCCAGGGCGACCGCTTCGTGCCCGTATCTGAGACACCCACCGACACCGTCACCGTGGCCTTCCAACCCGACGCCACCGAGGCCCAAATCCGCGCGCTCCTCCAGGAGATTGGCGCCACCATCACCGGCGGCCCCAACGCCCTCGGCCTCTGGCAGATCGGCTTCACCGATGACAGCACGCGCGACGCAGGCATTGAACGCCTCGCCACGGAAACCACAATCGTCGAAAGCGTCCAGGCCGACTGACTGTCAGGCCACCAGCCCGAACGCCGCCAGACACCGCTTCAGCAGTTGCTTGGCACTTGCAATCCGCGTCTTCACCGTACCAACCGGCACGCCCTCAATATCGGCAATCTCGCGATAGGCCAGGTCCTGAAAAAACGCGAGTTCCACCGCCGCGCGGTGCTGCGCCCCCAGCCCCTCGATACAGCCGCGCACACGGTCCGCATCACTCGCGGCCTCCGCCACGGCCTCCGGGTCCGGCGCATCATCGGCCATCGTCTCATCCGGTTCCGACACAACCACCCGTCCCGACCGCCGCATCCGGTCAATGGACTTGTTCCGCGCAATCCCGAACATCCAGGTTGTGACGCTCGACCGCCCCTCGAACCGCCCGGCGCCGCGCCAGACATCGATGAACGTCTCCTGCATCACATCCGCCGCCTCGAACCGGTCACTCAGCCGCGACAGCAGAAACCGGTAAAGCGGCGCGTTATGCCTCTCATATAGATCCCGCATCGCGCTCCGGTCTCCCGTGGCAATCCGTGACAGCAGATCCCGATCCGTTTCAACGCCCGTCTCCGCCATACCCGGCCCACCCCGCAAAATCCCGTGACGGCCCGGCCATAACGGCCCGCCGGCCGCCCAATTCTTAAGGCCGGTTTTTCGCTCCGTGAAGGCACCCAAAAAATAATTTCGAAAAATCCGAAAAAATCTGAACCACCCCGGCCCCTGCCACGACCCATGTACAGGAACGCCACGGTGGCGTTGCCAAAATTGAAACTGGAGACATTAAAATGGCTAAATGGGAAATTACCGGCTCTGACGAAGCGGACGTACTGGTCGGCAAAGGCAAAGATGAACTGATTGAGGCCCTGGCCGGCGAGGATCTCGTTGTGGCGGGCGCAGGCGACGACACCGTATTTGGCGGCGACGACAATGACGTCCTGGCCGGCGAGGACGGAGACGACGTTCTGGTTGGCGACCGCGGCAACGACATCATGCTCGGCGGCAACGGCTCCGACAGGATGATCTGGAACAACGGCGACGGCACCGACATCATGGAAGGCGGCGCAGGCTACGACACCGCCGAAGTGAACGGCTCCGACGACCTCGGCGACGAGTTCCTGCTCGCCTCCAACGGTGACCGCCTCGACTTCCAGCGCGTCAACTTCGGTCAGTTCTCCCTCGACATCGGCAGCACCGAGAAAATGATCGTAAACGGCCTCGGTGGCAACGACATCATCAACGCCACCGGCCTCGACGCGGGTCTGGTAAAACTCCGCGCCTATGGTGACGACGGCGACGATGAGATTTTCGGCTCCCAGGGCGACGACTACCTCAAGGGCGGCTCCGGCGAAGACCTCATCGTGGGCAACCGCGGCGACGACAAAATGTACGGTGGCTCTGGCGATGACACCATGGTCTGGAACAACGGCGACGGCTCCGACCGCATGGACGGCGACAGCGGTTACGATACGGTTCAGGTCAATGGCGCCGACGGTGCGGGCGACGCCTTTGAGATCCGTTCCAACGGCGACAATGTCGAGTTTGAGCGCGTCAACCTTGGGCCCTTCACCCTCGACATCCGCGACACCGAACAGCTTGAGGTCCGCGGCCAGGGCGGAGATGACAGCATCGACGCCAGCGATCTCGACGCCGACGCCATCTATCTCAAGGTCTATGGCGGCGACGGTGACGACGAAATCTCCGGCTCCCAGGGCGACGACTACCTCAAGGGCGGCTCCGGCGACGACCTCATCGTGGGCAACCGTGGCGACGACAAAATGTACGGCGGCTCCGGCGACGACACCATGGTCTGGAACAACGGCGACGGCTCCGACCGTATGGACGGTGACAGCGGCCACGACACGGTTCAGGTCAATGGCGCCGACGGTGCGGGCGACGCCTTTGAGATCCGCACCAACGGCGACAATGTCGAATTTGAGCGCGTAAATCTTGGGCCCTTCACCCTCGACATACGCGACACCGAACAGCTTGAGGTCCGCGGCCAGGGCGGAGACGACAGCATCGACGCCAGCGATCTCGACGCCGGTCAGATCAAACTGCGCCTCTATGGCGGCGACGGCGATGACACCATCACCGGCAGCGAAGGCAGGGACTACATAAACGGCGGCAACGGTGACGACCTGATGACCGGTGGTGACGGCGCCGACACGTTCCTCTTCCGCCGCGGCGGGGACACCATCACCGATTTCGAAAACGGTGTGGACCGCATCAAGATCTCCACAGGCGACGAATACGACAGCTGGGACGAGGTCTTCGCAGTAGCCACCCAGGAGGGCAAAGATGTGGAAATCGACTTCGGCGGCAACGACGTGCTGACGCTGGAAAACTTCGACATCGACAACCTCGACGCGAGCGACTTCCTGTTCTGATCCATCACCCGGGTCACGGCCCTCAAAACAGGGACGCGTCGCCACCAGGCGGCGCGTCACCGTCCCGCCCCATCGGCAGGGAAGCGCCTACTTGGAAAACCACATGCATAATTTCACCAAAACTGTTGAAACCATGCCAAAATCCCCTCCTAATGAAAATAATACAGCCGGAGCTGACGCCATGAAAACCATCGAGATCTCGTCCGAGTACAGCGTCACCTCCCAAATCACGGTGGAGGACGTTCAGACCATCAGCCACCTCGGCTTCCGCGCGATCATGTGCAACCGTCCCGACAATGAGGAACCCGGCCAGCCCCGCGCCCAGGATATCGGCGCCGAAGCCGAACGCCTCGGTCTCAAATTCTCATGGGTTCCGGTGGAAACGGGCCGGATCCAGCCGCAGAACATCCTGGATTTCAGCTCCGAACTGCAACGTCTGCCCAAACCCGTGCTCACCTACTGCCGCACCGCCGCGCGCTGCACCCACCTCTTCGACATGGCGGGGCTCTAACCCCTCACCGCACCCGCCGGTCCACACTCGCCGGCCGCCCCGGCAGAGACAGCGCCGTCGGCACCGTTGACCTCTGCGCCACAACCTTACCCTTTGCGATCACAGCCCGCCGGTCGGCCCTCAGCCGCAGCGCCTCAATCGGGTTCCCGGCATCGAGCACCACCAAGCTGGCCACCGCACCCTTTTGCAATCCGTAATCCGCCAGTCCCATGATCGCCGCATTCTCTTCCGTTACCATGCGGAAACAGTGCGCCATGTCCTCCGGGCTCGTCATCTGTGCCACATGCAGACCCATAAACGCCACATCCAGCATGTCCGCCGTGCCCAGCGAATACCACGGGTCCAAAACGCAGTCCTGCCCCCAGCCCACACGGATCCCGTGCGCCCGCATCTCCGGCACCCGCGTCAGCCCACGCCGTTTCGGGTAGGTGTCATGCCGCCCCTGGATCACGATATTGATCAGCGGATTGGGAATGACCGAGACCTCCGCCTCCGCAATTAACGGCAACAGCTTGGAAACATAGTAGTTGTCCATTGAATGCATCGAGGTCAGATGGCTCCCCGCCACCCGTCCCTGAAGCCCCAGGCGCTGCGTCTCATAGGCCAGCTGCTCAATATGCCGCGACTCCGGATCATCCGTCTCGTCACAGTGCAGATCCACCGGCAAACCACGTTCAGCCGCAATTTCACACAGCTCCGTCACCGACCGCCGGCCATCCGCCATGGTACGCTCGAAATGCGGAATGCCGCCCACGACATCCACACCCATATCCAGCGCCCGGATCGTATTCGCCCGCGCCGTTGGATCACGATAAAATCCGTCCTGCGGAAACGCCACCAGTTGCAGGTCAATGTAGTCCTTCACCCGCTCCCGCACCTCGATCAGCGCCTCAACACCCAAAAGCCGGTCATCGCAGGTATCCACATGCGTCCGAATGGCCAGAAGCCCCATCGACACCGCCCAATCGCAGTATTCCAGCGCCCGCTCGACCAACGCCTCGTGGGTCAAAATTTCCTTTAGCTCCCCCCAGAGCGCGATCCCTTCCAGCAGCGTGCCCGAC
This sequence comes from Amaricoccus tamworthensis, assembly GCF_049800875.1. Taxonomy (NCBI): domain Bacteria; kingdom Pseudomonadati; phylum Pseudomonadota; class Alphaproteobacteria; order Rhodobacterales; family Paracoccaceae; genus Amaricoccus; species Amaricoccus tamworthensis. The sequence goes on from NZ_JBNAFV010000001.1 coordinate 679,944, forward strand.
GCATTGATCCGCGGCGTTCCGTAGCTCAGCGTCGCATCCATGTGAAAATGCGGATCGACAAAGGGCGGCGACACCAGGCACCCGCCCGCATCCACAACTGTTCCGGCCCCACCGGAAATCCCCGGGGCCACATCCACAATCCGGTCGCCCTGAATGGCAATATCCGCCTGCCGGCCATCCGGCAAAACCCCACCCTTTACAAGAACATCCAGACTCATCTTTCACCTTTGCGATACGGCACCATCAGCGCCTTTGGATAACTCGCCCGCCGCGCCACGACGATCAGCGCAACAATCGACAGGATATAGGGCAGCATCAGGAACACCTGATACGGAATGGCCTCCACGATCCCCTGCAACCGCACCTGATAAGCGTCAAACGCCGCAAACAACACCGCGCCCAGCAACGCCTTGCCCGGTCTCCACGACCCAAACACCACAAGCGCGATACAGACCCAGCCGCGCCCGTTCACCATCTCAAAGAAGAACGAGTCAAAGGCCGACATGGTCAGAAACGCGCCTCCAATTGCCATCAGCCCGGACCCCACGGCCACAGCACCCATCCGCACCACCGTCACGCTGATCCCCTTGGCCTCCAGCGCATCCGGGTTCTCCCCCGCAACCCGAACCGCGAGCCCCAGTGGCGTGCGGTACAGTAGCCAGCCCACCACGGCCACCATGACAAAGGCCAAATATGTAAACGGCGTCTGCGTGAAAAACGCCTCTCCAATCACCGGAATATCCGACAGCCCCGGCACCGACCAGGGCTGAAAAGCCTCAATCTTCGGCGGCGACGTCACCTCCGGCAGCGCAATACGGTAAATGTAGTAGGTCAGACTGGTCGCCAGCAGCGTCACGCCAATCCCCGTCACATGCTGCGACAGCCCCAATGGCACCGTCAGCAACCCGTGCAGCAGCCCATATACCACGCCCGTCAGACCCGCAACCGCCACTCCGGCCCAGAGATCAAACCCCAGATACACCGTGAACCAGCCGCTGAACGCGCCCGCCACCATGATCCCCTCGATGCCGAGGTTCAAAACCCCCGCCCGTTCACAGATCAGCTCACCCAGCGTGGCAAAAATCAGCGGCGAGGCAATGCGGATGGCAGCAGCCCAGAAACTCGCGGTCAGAAGGATTTCAAACGCGTTCATATTACCGCCACCTGATCCGATACCGCGTCAGCATGATCGCCGTCACCATGGTCAGCAGCGCCGTCGCCGTCATGACATCCGCAATATAGGACGGCACACCGGACGACCGGCTCATCGCATCCGCGCCGACAAAAATCCCCGCCACAAAAATCGCCGAGGCAATCACACCCAACGGATTGAGCATCGCCAGCATCGCCACCACGATCCCCGTGTAGCCAAACCCGGGCGACAGATCGAGCGACAGGTTTCCCTTCAGCCCCGACACCTCCGACACACCGGCAAGCGCCGCCAGACCACCCGACAGGATCGCCGTGCGCGCCAGCACCCGGTTCACCGGAATACCCGCAAACCGCGCCGCCTCCCGGTTCAGCCCCACGGCCCGCATTTCATAGCCCCAGACCGACCGCGCCATCAAAAGCCACACGCCCACAGCACAGATCACCGCCACCACAAATCCGTAATGCAACCGCTTGCCCTGAATGATCCTGGGCCACTTCGCCTCGGACACCACCGGGCTCGACTGCGGCCAGCCCATGCCCATCGGGTCCTTAAGAGCACCCTCCAAAAGCATGGAAACAAACAGCAAAACAATGAAGTTGAGAAGCAGCGTCGTGACCACCTCATCGACCCCAAACCGCGTCTTCAGCACCGCAGGCCCCAGCAGCAAAAGCCCACCGGCGAAGATCGCCACCAGCGCAATCAGCGGGATCAAAACCACCGACGGCAACGGCAACGCCCCGGTGCCCAGCACCACGGTCACCACACCCCCGATATAAAGCTGCGCCTCCGCCCCGATGTTCCAAAGCCGCGCCCGAAACGCCACCGCAATGGCCAGCCCCGTGAAAATCAGCGGCGTCGCCCGCGTCAGCGTCTCCAGGAACGCAAACCACGACCCCGCCGCACCCTGGATCACCAGGCCAAACACCCCGAAGGGCGAGGCTCCGGCCACCATCGCAAGGGCCGACGCCACCACGAGCGTTGCCGCAATCGCCAGGGCCGGAAACCCGACCGTGCGCCCCATGCTGGGCTCAACCGGTTCAAGCCGCATCGCCAAACCCCTCACCGGCCATCCGCGCGCCAATCTGATGTGCGGTCAACTCACCCCGCATCGTCGGCATGGACAGCCGCCCGCCCGACATCACCTGGATGCGGTCTGACAGCATCAAAATCTCGTCCAGATCCTCGGAAATCAGCAAAATCGCCGCCCCCCGCGCCCGCGCGTCCAGAAGCCGGTTCTGCACATAGTTCACCGCCCCCACATCGAGCCCCCGCGTCGGCTGGCTCGCCAGAATAATCGGGGGATTGCCGTCAAAGGCCCGCCCCAAAATCAGTTTCTGCATGTTCCCGCCTGAGAGCAGCCGCGCCCGCGTGCCAGGACCGGGACATTTGACCTCATAATCGCGGATGATCTCCCGCGCGAACTCATCCGCTGCCGATTTGCGCATCCACCCACGCCGGCTGAAGCGCTTTTCGCGATACGCCTCCGAGATCAGGTTCTCCGCCGCCGAAAAATCCCCGATCACACCAACCGCGTGCCGGTCCTCCGGAATACGCGCAATTCCCTGCGCCAGCGCATCCCGCGGTGACCACTCCCGCAACTCCCGGTCCTGCACCACAAAGCGCCCGGATTCAGGCGAAATCATCCCCGACAAAAGCCCCGCGAGCGAGGTCTGCCCATTGCCCGCAACCCCAGCAATACCCAGGATCTCACCGCCCATCAGCTCCATGTCGACCCCGCGCAGCGCCCCCGCCACCACATCGTCGAGCAGCACAAGCGGCCCATGCACGGCCGTTTTCGTGATCCGCGGCGCCTCGATTTCCGCGCCCACCATCAGCGCGGCCAGATCCCGCTCGCTCGCCCCTTCCGTCCGGCGCTCCCCCACCAGATGCCCGGCGCGCAAAACCAAAACCCGGTCGGCCGCGCTGCGCACCTCATGCAGTTTATGGGATATAAAAATGATTGAGAGACCACTCGCAACCAGTTGTTTCAGGGTATAAAAAAGACCGTCCGACTCCTGCGGCGTCAGCACCGCCGTCGGCTCATCCAAAATCAGGATACGCGCCTCCAGGTAAAGCGCCTTGAGGATTTCCACCCTCTGCCGCTCGCCCACCGACAGGTCCGCAACCCGCGCATCCGGATCAATTTTCAATCCAAAATCCGCGCTCATCTCCGCCAGCCGCCGCCGCACCCGCCCCCGGTCGAGCCGCCATGAGAACAGCGGCTGCGTGCCCAGCGCGATGTTCTCCAGAACCGTCATGTTCTCGGCCAGCGTGAAATGCTGGTGGACCATCGCAATTCCGGCATCGAGCGCCGCCCGGCTGTCCCCCGGCGGCAGCGTCCGTCCAAACGCCTCGATCGTCCCGTGATCGGCCACATATTTGCCGAACAGGATATTCATCAGCGTGGTCTTGCCCGCGCCGTTCTCACCGAGCAGGGCAATCACCTCGCCCGCCTTCAGGTCAAACGAGATCCCCTCGCAGGCCTTCACGGAGCCAAAACGTTTGGAAATGGTCGAGAGGTGGAGAACCACCTCCCGGTCGTCGTCCCGCATCAGGAGGACTTCGGCTCTTCGTCGTTCACCTCAACGACAAGACTGCCATCCAAAATGGCCGCCTGTTTTTCCGCCACCAGCTCCATCGCCGGTTCCGGCACCTTGCCCTCAAACGTGCCGAGCGGCGCCAGCGAACAGCCACCGTGCTGCATGTAGGAATAGATGCCGTAGTCATCCGCACCAAACGTGCCCTCACGCACCTTCGCGATGGCCGTGTCGAGCGTCGGCTCAAAATGCCACAGGGCGCTTGCAACAACCGTGTCGGGATAGTCCGACTGGGTGTCGATCACGTTGCCAATAGCCAGCAGACCCTTCTCCTTCGCCGCATCCGATACGCCGAACCGCTCCGCATAGAGCACGTCCGCGCCCGCATCGATCTGGGCAAAGGCGGTTTCCTTGGCCTTGGGGGGATCGAACCACGATCCGATGAAGGCAACCTGGAAGATGATGTCCGGATTGACCTCCCGCGCGCCCGCCATGAAGGCGTGCATAAGCCGGTTCACCTCCGGGATCGGGAAGCCGCCAACCATGCCGATACTGTTCGACTTGGTCATGGCTCCGGCAATGATTCCCGACAGATAGGACGCATCCTGGATGTAGTTGTCAAACACCGCGAAGTTCGGCGTCTCCTCATCCGGCTTGAAGGACGAGCCCATCAGATACGCCGTATCGGGGTAGTCCCGCGCCACACTGCGCGCGGCCTGCTCCACGGCGAAAACCTCACCGATCACCAGGTCATGCCCGGCCTCGGAGTATTCACGCATCACCCGCTCATAGTCGGAGTTGGAGGTGTTCTCGGAATAGACATACTCGATGTCACCCCGCTCCTGGGCGGCATTGGCGGCAAGGTGGATGCGGCTCACCCACTGCTGTTCCACCGGAACGGTATAGATCGCAGCCACCTTCAGCGGGTCGGCCGCGAAAGCCGGCCGGGCAATCCACGGTGCCGCCAGGGTTCCCGCCCCGACTGCCAGTACGCCCCGTCGTGTCCAGACCGATTTTTGTGATGTCATGATGTCTTCCTCGTCAGATCTTCGCTGCGGAGGTTGGCACCACCCCGCCCCAAAGGGCAAGACATTCCTGCGTCTAAATTAAGCAAATGCCGCGTTTCGCAACTTTAGGCGGCAGAACTGCCCTCATTCCGTTCAGGAATGATCTGCATGACAATTCCCGCCACCAGAAGCCACAGGCTCGACACCAGCAGAGCCGCCTCCACCGCCCCCGGCGGCTGCATGTCCACCGCCACCGACCACGCGGCCAGCAGGAACCAGAAGAACATCACCGGCAGATTGAACCGCCGCCAGCGCACCGTGCGCACCGGATGAATGAACTTCAGCGACGTAAACTGCCCCAGCGACAGCGCCACCACGACCACCAGCGTGACCCAGTGCGCGGGCTGAAACACGAACAGAACCAGCAGAGGCATGTGCCAGACCGCCGGGAAGCCCACAAAGGAATTGTCCTTCGCCTTCATGCGCGTATCGGCAAAATACACCACACTGGTCAGCGTCATCATAAACACCGCGAACATCCCCATCGCCCCGGGCAGCAGCCCGGAATAATAGAGCGCGAAGGCCGGAATGAAGACGTAAGTCAGGTAATCTATCACCAGGTCGAGCAGGGATCCGTCCCAGTTCGCCGCGTTTTTCTTGATGTCCACCTTGCGCGCCAGCGGCCCGTCGATCCCGTCAACGATCAGCCCCACTCCGAGCCAGAGAAACATGGACAGCCAGTTCCTGTCCGCCGCCCCCAGCATCGCAAGGAGCGCAAAAACCGCGCCGGTTCCGGTGAAAAGATGAACCGCAAATGCCGAAGGTTTGGTAGCCATCCACCCGGGATAAGGGGAAAGCGGTGGAAGTTAAAGGCGTATCTTTGCCACGGATCCCCTGAACCGGGATCGCAAATGGAGGGGCTCCGGGGGAGCGCCTCGCGATCCTGTCGGCCGCAGGGCTGTGCCCGGAGGTCGAAGGGGGCTGTCACCGAACCGGACGCCTGGATCGGGACGCGGCTGTCCTGGCTGTCGCGTGTGCGCGACTGCCCCGGCAAGGACAGTCGCGGCCCGATTTGCCGCGTGTCAAATCGGGCTGAACTCCACCGTCCCGCTCCAAATACCATTATCGCCAGTCGCACGCCGCCCCAACCCCCACCCATCTTGCACCGCCCGTCCACCTGCCCCATTCTGACCGAAACCCGCCGCCCATATGGAGACCGTCATGCGCATCACCCTGGCCGCCCTCACCGTCGCAGCCCTCACAGCCCTCCCCGCCCTGGCCGATCTCCCCGACCTTGAGGGCCGTGAGGTGGTTGTCGTCACCGAAAACGCCTACCCGCCGCTCCAATTCGTCGAGCCCGGTACTGGAGAGGCCGTCGGCTGGGAATACGACGCCATGGCCGAGATCGCGGCCCGCCTCAATTTCACCCCAGTCATTGAGAATTCCAGCTGGGACGCCATGATCCCCGCGGTCTCGGAAGGCCAGTACGACATCGGCATGACCGGCATCACCGTCCGCGAGGACCGCGCCGAGGTCGTGGACTTCTCCGATCCCTACATGCGTTCCGAAATGTTCATGCTGGTGCGCGCCGACGAAACCCGCTTTGACGATGCCGCCAGCTTCGCCGCCTTCGAGGACGGCCTCGCCGCGGCCCAGCCAGGCACCACGCCCTTCTATGTCACCGTCTACGACGTACTCGACGGCGACGAGGCCAATCCCCGCATCAAGCTTTTCGAGACCTTCGGCGCGGGCGTCCAGGCCCTGCGCTCCGGTGACGTGGATCTTGTGCTGACCGACGGCACCGCGGGCCAGGGATACGTGGACGCCAACCCCGACACCTTCAAACTCACCGGCGACGCGCTTGGCTCCGAGGATTTCGGCTTCATCTTCCCCAAAGGCTCCGACCTGGTGGAGCCAGTCAACGCCGCCATCGCGGAAATGCATGAGGACGGCACCATCGACGCGCTGAACAAAAAATGGTTCCTCGACTATAAAATGGGCCAGTAACGCCCCCCGGCGCCGCCCCGTGCCCCCCTCAAACAGCCCAGGCGCGCCGCCAAAGCGCGCCCGGATCTTTCATATCTGGCGCACCTTTCCCTGGTGGCTGCTGGTGGCCTGCGCCGTCACCGGCTGGTTTATGGTCGCGATCGTCACTGACGAGATGTACGCGCAGATCCTCGCGACACTGGCCAAGGGCATCCGCATCACCATTTTCGTCACCGTGGTCTCTTTCACTCTGGCAAGTCTGCTCGGCCTCCTCCTCGCCGTCTGCGTGCTCTCAAACTCGGTCATTCTGCGCCAGACCGCTCGCTTCTATATCGAGATAATGCGCGGCATCCCCATCCTGGTGCTGCTCTTCTACATCGCCTTCGTCGGCGCCCCCGCTCTGGTCGGCCTCATAAATGCCATCACCACACCGCTGGGGTTCGAGGAAATGCAGACCCGCGACCTCTCCCTCATGTGGCGGGCCATCCTGGCGCTCACACTCGGCTACGCCTCCTTCATCGCCGAGGTTTTCCGCGCCGGCATCCAGTCCGTCGACCAGGGCCAGCTCGAAGCCGCCCGCGCCCTCGGCCTCACCCCCTGGCAACGCTTCCGCCTCATCACATTACCACAAGCGATCCGCACCATCCTGCCCCCCCTCGGCAACGACTTCATCGCGCTGATCAAGGACAGCTCCCTCGTCTCCGTCCTCGGGGTCGCCGACATCACCCAGCTCGGCAAAATCTACGCCTCCGGCTCGTTCCGGTATTTCGAGACGTATAACGTGGTGGCGATCATCTACCTGATTATGACGGTGGGTCTGTCATTAGCGCTCAGGGGACTGGAGCGGAGGATGCGGGCGGATCGGGACCGGAAATAACCCGTTCCACCTCAACACACCCGCCCGGCGTTTACGCCGGGCAGCGCCAACCGCCCCCATGGGCGGCGCTCCGCTTCGCCCGCGGTCGTCGCTGCCCTCATCTCATGGGCACAAATGCCACGTTCTTCAGCCCCGAAACCAAACACCCAATCAAACCCGCAGCTTCGTCACCGTCTTCTCAACCGTCCCCTCCACCCGCCTCAGGGACACCATCTCGCCAAACCCGATCTCCAGCCAGTCCTCCCCCTCATCCGTCAGCGGCTCCGAGGCGAAAATCGCCAGCGTCGCCTGATCCTCCGGACAGGCGTCAACCTCATAGGTACCCTCATGGTCCTCGAAATTCCGGCCCATCAACAGATACATCGGCTCCAGGAGCATCGACAGCGCCATGTCCCCCTCACCACCGGCACCAGGGCGCAGGGCCTTCCAGTCACCCGCCGGATCCGTCTCCCCGTCGCGACCACAGCCGTAATTCACGCCAATAATGCGCCCCGGCGCGGCAAGCGCGATCTTCAGCTTGGTCAGCGCGGCGAGGTCAAGCCGGCCCATCGCCTCAACCACAACCTCCAGCATCCGCTCAAACCCGGCCTGAACCTCCGCGTCACTGTCCCCCTCAAGCAGAGACAGCAGCAGAACATAAAGAAACTCCGTGTCCGTCGTCCCCCGCATCTGCTTCAGATACCGGTCCTGACAGTGCGGCAGAAGCTCCCGCTGCAACAGCCGCCAGTTGGGCAGAGCTCCGTTCTGGGCCATGATCCAGGGCGTGCCGTCAAAGGAAAACGGATGACAGTTCTCATCCGTCTGCACCACGCCCGAGTCGTACCCCGACGCCCGCACATGCGCGAGCAGCGTATGGGCCTGCAAACTCGGGATCACCCCCGGCGCATTGTCATCGTAAAACGCGGCCTTGGGCCGGTGGTAAAGAAGTGGCTCCTCCGTCTTCAGCAGATGCCCGCTCCAGACACCAAATCCCCATCCGGCCAGTTGCAGATGCGGATGCAGCTCCGGATCAAGGCTCTGGTTCACCAGGCTGTTCTCCGGCTCCAGGAGCAGCTTCCCAAGAGGAATTTCCGGCCCGATATATGCAAGCACGCGACACATGTTTTCTCCAATCCGCTCTGACATCCGTGGCCAAAACCCGCACAATGCGTTCCCGGCCATCCGCAAAACCAAAGCGCCGGAACGGAATAAAGTTCCCCCGCGCCACGCCCGCCGCCGGGCCGCGTCACGGACAAACACCTGAAAATACGGGAAAAACGTCAAAACAAATGCGCCGCCCGTGTGGGTTGTCGGGCGGCGCAATCCGGGGTGAACGCCAAGGAGGGACGACGGAAACGGCGTATCTCACCCCGGTCCAGGCCCCTCATGCGGAAAAATGAGGGGACCTGTTACAACTCTGTCGAGAGCCGGATCAGTGGCAGTCCGGACGCGTACCGGGCAACAGGACCTTGTCGATCACATGGATCACGCCGTTGTCGGCCTGGATGTCCGCGATCACCACATTCGCCATCTCACCGGTTCCGTCCGCGATCATCACACCGTCAGCCGATTTGGTGATGCAGAGCCGCTCGGAGGCCAGCACCGGCTGGAAATAGTTCGACCCGTCGGGAATACCCGAGGCCGGCAGGTTCCGGTCATCCACGTGATAGAGCAGAACATTGGTCAGCTGCTCCTTGTTTTCCGGCTCAAGCAGTGTCTCTACCGTGCCATCGGGCAGGGCTGCAAACGCGTCATTCACCGGCGCATACACCGTGAACGGCCCCTCACCCTTCAGCGTATCCACCAGGTCCGCGGCGGTCACGGCGGCAACCAGCGTCGAGAAACGCTCGTCGCCCGCGGCGATGTCCACGATGGACTGGGCGGAAGCGGCGGAGGCTGTGCAGGCCACCACGGCCGCGGCTTTAAGAGTATTGGAAAGCATCGTCTGAAATCTCCCTGTAATGCTCATGCGAAGTTGCATGTGCACGGTATTACGGGCCGGAATTGCGATCGGACCACCGCGTCACGCGTCCGTGACGGATCGTGATCGCATCCCGAAAGATCCGGCTCCAAACCCGCGACGGAACCCCGCCGCCCATCCGTTCAGATACCAGGGAGCAGCCAGAGGAGCGCGACATGATAGAGCCCGCCCGCAACCGTGGACTTGCAGGAGACCTGCCCGACCTGATCGGCCGAAGCCGCCTGCTCGACATCATGAGCCGCCTCGGCGCCGCGGTCCTCGCCAGCCCGGCTGCAACGTTCGAATGCGCCACCACCCCCTGGCACACCACCGGCACCTTGCGCGATGACGGCCATGACACACTGAACGACCTCACCGTCGCGGCCCTGACCGGGGGCGGCATCATCCGCCGCGACCTGCGCCCCTCGTTCGGCAACCGAAACGGCAAGGCCAGCGGCCCGCCCCTGACCCTCCACATCACCCTCATCTCCGACCGGGATCGCACGCCGCTCCCCGGTCACGTCATCTATCTCTGGCACTGCGACACTGCGGGGCGCTATTCGCTCCATGACGTGCCGGACGCCAACTGGCTGCGGGGCGTGGGCATCGCGGACAATAACGGCCGCATCCGCTTCACCACCATCCCGCCCGGCCGCCATGACGCCGGGCCACCGCACATGCATTTCGAAATCTTCCCCAGCGCCTTCCCCGCCATCTCCGGGGCCCCCTCCATCCACACCGACCGCATCACCCTGCCCCCGGCCCTGTGCCAAAGCGCCGGGGCCACCACCTTCCACACCGAATTGACCGTCCCGGCCGTCCGCCACATGCCGCCGCCGCAGCGACACAGCCACAGGCCCCTTCCCACGCTGCCCTGAAAAGTTGATAACAACCCCCGTCAGGGGCCACAGCGCAGGGAACAGCCATGAAAACCACCATCCTCGGAGGCGTGCTATTCATCGTCCCCCTCGCCGTTGTTCTGATCCTGTTGGAGAAGCTCTTTCACTTCAGCATGATCGTCGCCCGTCCCCTGGAAAAGCTCCTGCCCTTTGGCCATGTGGGCGGCATTGCCGCGGCGAACCTGCTCGCAATTTTCCTGATCGTGCTGGTTTGCTACCTGGCCGGTCTCTTCGCGAAAGCCGCCTTCATCCGCCACCATGTCGACCGTCTCGACAATATCCTGATCAACCTGGTGCCAGGCTATGCCGCAACCCGGGGCGTCATCGGCGGCATTGCCGAGGGCGACGGCGACAGCCTCGTCCGCCCCGTTCTCGTGAAGTTCGACGACCAGGACGCCATCGCCTTCGAGGTCGAACGGGACGACACCCGCGTCGCCGTATTTCTGCCCGGCTCCCCCAGCCCCTGGACCGGCTCCACCGCCATTGTCGGCGTGGACCGCGTGACCCCGCTCAACCTTCAGCCCCACCAGGCCGTGGCCCTTCTGCGGACCATGGGTCGCGGCTCCCTGGCCGCCACGCAACCCACGACGGAAACCTGACCGGGAACCAAATCCTCACGTCGGCGTTAACCTCCCACAACACGGAGCAGCAACAGAACGGAGGATCTCCCCATGCATTCCATCATCTATCTCGTCGGTCTGGTGGTTATCGTACTCGCTATCGTAGGCTTTGTTCTCTGATCAAAGCCTTTCCGCACCCCGCGGAAATCAGGGGACCCCAAAACCGGCATCTGACAATTGCGGAACTTCCGCGACATCAGCGCCTTTACATCGAAACATTCAAACGTCCCGTGACCGCCGCCGTCGCATCCGCCACGGCCGCACCAGTCTGAGGTGAACCATGGTTGCAGCTGTTGCCACCACCACCGCAGCGCACAGGATCTGTTTCGAAACCGGTCCCATCGTGCCCTCAATCAGCAGGGCATGCACCACGGTAGAGCCAACCACCATGGCGGCCAATGCGTTATGCACAACCCGCCAGGTGGACGCCCGCCACCCCAGCCGCCTCCGCGCGGCCACCAGTATGGCCGTGACAATCACTCCCCAAAACGCAGTCACCCCGTAAACCGAAAACGGCGTCGGCGAGACCAGCAGCAGCGCATCGACGGTATCGGGCGGGCTTGTCACATAGAGCCCCGCCACATGCAGCAGCACCGCAACCACGATTCCCGCACCCAGAGCCCGATGCAGCCACCGCGCCAGAACCGGTCCCGGCCCCGGCAGATATCCCGCCGCCAGAAGCGGCTGGAACAGCAGCATCGCCAGCCCCAAAATCCCGGCCAGCCCCGCCATGATATAGGCCGGGTTCCGCCCCGGTAGCCAGGGACTGTTGAGCGCCACCACCACCGGCACGGTGACCAGCGCGGCCAAAATACCCCAAACGGCCCAGGCTAACCCGGGCCGATCCTCAAAAAACGTCTGACGTGAGGTCATGCCACCTCCCGCACTGATCGCGGTTTAAACCGGCGCCAGCACGAAATCCGCCCGAACACTGGTATCACTGGCACTGCCCATCACGGGCCGCAGGAACACCGCCTCAAACTGCCCGTCATCATAGGCCAGATGCGCATGCGGCTGCCCGAAATTCGGCACGATCTGATCCATTTCCAAAACAAACGAGCCATCCGCTGCCGTCATGACGCTGCCATGATTGCCCGGCTCCCGCTCGCCACCCCGCGTCGTCGCGGCCCAGATCTGAATGCGCACATTCGACAGCGGCTCACCGCCCCCGGCCTGCCGCACGGTCCCATGCACATGAAACCCCGACCCCAGCCGGTCCACCAGAGGCGCGTTCGGCCGGTAATTATTGCTGCCGCCGCGCATCGTCCGCGTAGGCTCCAGCCCACCCGCCGCCACCGCCGGCCGCACAAATCCCGGCACACCCGCCCCCATCAGGGCCATTCCGCCCAGTGCCGCGGCTCCTGTCACCAGCGACCGTCGTGTAATAAATTCCGAACCCATCCTGAAACCTCCTCGCAAATGCTGAAAAAGACCATGGATCAAAAGATCCATCCGGGAACCTTGGGGCTATGGTAACGAACCCCACCCCCCAAAACCATTCACTTTCCCATTATCTGGAAGTGCGGCCGGATTCCTGTCCCACCCGAAAGCAAGGCACCCCGCGAGCCCAGCCATTCACTGCCCCCACAATCCGCAGGGATTTCCGGCTCTTTGCAGGTTTCAGGCGATGGTCCAGCGGCTTCCCCGGCGTGTCGGCACGACACGCCATGTCCGACTTTCCCCCCGGGAGGACATCCCCAACGTCAGCCTCTGCCCAGTGGTTTCGAAGGTTTACTCGACCCGCGCCCAACAACCGGCGCGAAGCCCTCCCAAAGCCGGTCATGGCGCGTCCCGTCTCGCGTCAGGACAGATGTTGAAGAAGAAGCAGGTTCGCCGACATTAACCGACAACGGCATCCAATCTGCCGGAACATTCGCGCTCGAAACGCCCCTCACCGCTCCGTAAACTTGATCTCAATCCGCCGGTTGCGCGCCAGGGCCTCGGGGCTGTCGCCTGTGTCGACGGGTTGGAACTCGCCAAAGCCCGTTGCCGCCAGCCGGTCCGCGGGGATGCCCTGCTGGTCAATCATGTAGCGCACCACGGACAGGGCCCGGGCCTGGCTCAGTTCCCAGTTGTCGCGGAACTGCCGCCCCGGACCCAGCGGGATTTTGTCCGTATGTCCGTCGACCCGCAAAATCCAGTCGATCTGCGCCGGCACCTCGTCGGAAATATCGCGGATAACCTGCGCCACCCGTGCCACCTGCTCGCGGCCCTCGGCGTTGAGATTGGCCGACCCGGTGGAGAACAGAACCTCACTGTCAAACACGAACCGGTCGCCCACGACCTGCACGCCCTCGCGCGCACCCAGAATGCGGCTCATCCGGCCAAAAAACTCGGAGCGGTAGCTCTCCAGGTCCTGCGCCTCCTCGCGCAGAGCCTCGGCCTCAATCCGCAACCGTTCGGCCTCCCGCGCCTCAAGCTCGGCCCGCGCCTTCTCCTCCGCCGCAACCCGCGCCAGAGCGGCGTTGAGATTGGCTCCCAGGGTTTCGATCTGCACCTGCGCCGCGATCTCCTCGGCCAGCGAGTCGTCCAACAGCCCCTGCAACTCATCAAGCTGCGAGCGCAGCTCCGCCGTCTGTTGGTTCAACAAAGCCACCTGCCGCTGCGCCTCGGCTGAAATCTCCTCCTGCTCAGCCAACAACGCCCGCGCCTGGGCCATCTCCGCCCGGTGCTGATCCGACGCCGACAACGCGGCCTCACCCGCCTCCTGGTACTCGTCCCGCGCCGCTTCCGCCGCGGCGAGCAGCGTCAGGGTATCCTCCGCCCGCTGCCGTTCCCGCTCCAGGTTCAGCGTCATCGCCGTCAGTTCCGCATCCGCATTGGCCAGCCGCTCGCGCAGCGCCTCCGCCGCGGCGGCCTCGGCAATCCGCTCCTTCTCCGCGTCCGACAGTTCCTCGGTCTGGGCGGCCACCTGCGCCTGCAACTCATCCCGCTCACCGGCCAGGGCATCGCGGTCACTCTCAAGCGACGCCACCAGGTCCTCAAGCGCCTCGCGTTTTGCTGCCGCCAGCCGCGCCTGTTCCACGCCCGCGTCGATCTCTTCCCGCGCCTGGGTCAGCGCCAGCTCCAGCGCCTCCTGCGCGGTCAGGAGCTCCTCATTGGTCTTCCGCGCCGCAGTCAGATCGCCGGTCAAAGCCTCATTGGCCTCCCGCGCGTCACTCAGATCCCCGGTCAGGGAAGCGTTCGACGCGATCAGGGCCGCAATGCGCTCCTCCCGCTCCTCCAGCGTCCCGGCCAGACTGGCATTGCGCTCCAAGAGGCTCGCCACCCGCGATTCATACGCGCGGATCTCCTCCTCCGCCGCATCACGCTCGGTGGTCAGAGTCGCGACGAGGTTCTCCTGCGTATCCGCCCGCGTCCGCTCAAGCCCCAGCGCATCCGCCAGGTTCGCCACCTGCAACGACATCTCGCCCAGTTCCCGCGTCTGGCCCGTAATGGTGTCACGCAACACGAACTGCACGATCATGAAGATCGACAGAACGAAGAACAGCACCAAAATCAGCGCCGTCATCGCATCCACGAATCCCGGCCAGATCGTGTTGGAAAAGCGTCCCGATGCCCTGCGGCTCAAAGCCATGTCTAGAGATCCCTGTGTGCCGCCACGGCGCGCAGCGCCTCAGCCAGGGCGGCAATATCCTGGCGGATTTCCGTGACCAGATCCTGACGCCCGGCGGACAGATCCTCAAGAATACGCAGAACCTGCGTATCAATCGACCGAAGCCGCGCCCGCGTTTCCGCATCCAGCTGCCCGGCATCCTCATCCTGGGCCTCCAGGATCGCGGCCACACGCTCCTGCGCCACGGCAATACGCTCGATCATTTCCGGCTGGATCGGATCGGGGCGCGGCTCGGCCAGTTTCTCGACCAGCGCCGAGATCTGCGCCTCAGTCGCCTGCGCCCGGTGCACGTTCTGCTCCACAACCTCGCGCAGCCCGTCAATCTGCTCCGCCGTCTGCCCGATCACGGCCAACACGTTTCCGGCGGTCAGCGCCTCCTCGTTCTCAATGCCTGGCAGACCGATCTTGGTGATCGAGGACAGCCATTCCTCCAACTCCCGGTAGAACCGGTTCTGCGCGTGACTGGCAAACAGTTCCAGCAAACCCACGACAAGCGATCCGGCCAGACCAAGCAGCGACGAGGCAAAGGCCGTACCCATGCCGCCGAGCTGTTCCTCCAGGCCCAGCATGAGGTTGTCGAACACCTCAATTGCGCTCTGCCCCTCCTGCGGGGCCAGCGACCGGATGGTATCGACCACGGCCGGAACAACCGTCGCCAGACCATAGAACGTGCCCAAAAGACCAAGGAAAATCAGAAGGTTGATCAGGTACCGGGTCAGATCCCGCTGTTCCTCGATCCGGGTCCCGACGGAATCGAGAATGCTGCCCGTGGAGGTTGAGGTCAAAGCCCGCCGCGCCTGACGGCTCGACAGCAGCGCGGCCAGCGAGGCCAGAAGCCGCGGCGCGCGCGTAAACTCGTGCCCCGGCCGGTCCAGCGCAAAGCTCTCAATCCAGCTGACCGAGGAAATCAGCGTCCGCACCTGCCAGAAAGTCGCAAAGACCCCGACCAGAAAAACGAACAGAATGAACCCGTTAAGGTAGGGCGAGGACAAAAACACCGGCGCCACCGCCGGATACATCAAAACCGCAACACCCGCGGTCAGACCCAACACGATCAGCATCAGAACGATCTGACGCACCGGCTGGGAAAACTGGGGTTCCGACTGGTGACTCAACATCATGTTCCTGGCCATATATTGCCTATTCTCCGATCATGGCCCATAACCAGCCACCCGTGTCTTTCATGGACCATCAGGTCGTTCAGAAAACGTTAATCCATAAAATTTTTCATTAAAGCCTGTAACCCGCAAGACACCTGCTGAAAAGGACCAATAATCATGGATAGCCTCGGCTCACCCGCACTGGACGCCATCGGCGTACCCGTCATCGCCCTGCTCGCCTTCGCGGTCATCCTGATTTTCACGGTGGTCAAATCCGTGCCGCAGGGAGAGAACTGGACGGTGGAACGCTTCGGCCGCTACGTCCGCACGCTTCAGCCCGGACTGCGTTTTCTTGTCCCGATGATTGACCGGATCGGTTCAAAAATCAACATGATGGAAACCGTCCTTGATATCGAGGAACAGGAGGTCATCACCCGCGACAACGCCATGCTCGTGGCCGATGCCGTCGCGTTTTACCAGGTGGTCGACGCCTCCCGTGCGGCCTACGAGGTCCGCGATCTCGACCGCGCCCTGCGAAATATCAGCCAGACAAACATCCGCTCCGTGCTCGGATCGATGGATCTTGATGAATCTCTTTCTAATCGCGACGCGATCAATATACGGCTTCTGTCGGTGATCGACGCCGCGTCCAATCCCTGGGGCGTCAAGGTCACCCGTGTTGAGATCAAGGACCTGGCACCCCCGCCCGACATTACCGAGGCCATGGCCCGCCAGATGAAGGCCGAACGGGACAAGCGCGCCGAAATTCTCACCGCCGAGGGCCAGAAAGCCTCCGCCATCCTCAAGGCCGAAGGTGAGCGCGAGGCCCAGATCCGCGAGGCCGAGGGCCGCAAGGAAGCCGCCTTCCTCGACGCCGAGGCCCGCGAACGTCTGGCCCAGGCCGAGGCAAAGGCCACCACAATGGTCTCCGAGGCCGTCGCCCGCGGCGACATCCAGGCCCTGAACTACTTCGTCGCGCAAAAATACACCGAGGCCCTGCGCGACGTCGCCGCCTCCCCCAACTCCAAAACCGTCATGGTCCCTCTCGAGGCCGCCAGCCTCATCGGCGCCATCGGTGGCATCAGGGATCTGACGGACTTGCTTGGCCAGAAAGGAAACGGCTGACATGGAACCCGCAGAGGTCGCATCCGCCGTCTCGCCCTGGTGGTGGCTCGGCGCGGGCATCGCCTTCGCCGCTTTGGAAATGCTCACCGCCACGACTTACCTCATCTGGCCCGCCCTTGCGGCCATCGTGGTGTTCGTCACGCTCCTCCTGATCCCCGGCCTCAGCCTGATGGCCCAGCTGACGATCTTCGCCCTGCTGACAATCGCGCTCGTGTTTGTGGGCAAGGCGCTGTTCTTCCGCAAAAAAGCCACCGACGCCGCCGCCCGCCTCAACGACCGCACCGGCACCATCATCGGCAAAACCGGCACCATCGACCGCGAGGGCCACTCGGAGCCAAAAGTCATCATTGACGGCATCCCCTGGCCCATCCGCGAACCGGACACGCCACTCGCCCATCACACCAAAGTCCGTGTCACCGCCAAGGACGGCATTGTCCTCGAGGTCCAGCCCGTCACAAAATCATAAAAAAAAGCGGTCAGGAAATTCCCAACCGCTTTCGTCAAACACCGCAACCGGCCCGTCATTCAGAAGCTGCTGCCTGCTGACTTTCACGGTACTGTTCCAGCGGTGACGCCTGATCCACACCAGCCGTAGCGGCCTCAAGTCCATACGGATCCGCAACGCCAAGACCTTCAGTATGCGCCGCCAGACCGGCCACCATGTCACGGGCCATAAAAACCGCCTGCTGGGCAATCGCATAGGCCCGCTCGGAATCGATCAGAAAATCGGTTTCCTCTTCGCCAACGCTGAAGTCGTGCCGCACCGCCGGCGCGTCCACGGACGTGCCATGCCCAAACGTCAGGGATCCGCCGCCCTCGAGACCATCGCCCTCGTCGCCGGTGCCGATCAGGCCGTCGACAACCTCCTCAACCGGCGCCACCGCGTCCGGCCCGGGTTCATTGACCCCGGTATCGCCTTCATTTCCACCAAGCAATCCGTCAACAACGGGATCAACAACCCCACCTACACCACCAAGTAAACTCATTCTGCCCCCAATTCAGTCAGTTTTCGTCACAACTGAACTAGCACGCCCGAAGTAAAACTGATAATTAACAAAATTCTAAAGGTAAACGTCCAGGTTTACGCGAAAAAACACCCCAAACAGCGCAAAAATCCGCGAAGTCGCCGTCACTACAGGACTTTTCACGACGCATTCAATTTTACCCGAATACGCCTCAAACCCGTCGCAAATTCTATTAACAAACGCCGAATTAAAATCCGGCCTTTTTACGGCCTCAGCCGCCCGCACTCCCCCGCACCATCCCGGCCAGTTCATGCAGTTCCGCGTCATGAATACCCAGCGCCTCCAGGCTCGCGACCGTGTTCATCAGGTAATCCGCATTCGGACCCCGCGTCCCGGCCGTGCGCGCTATGATCGCCGCCTGCGACGCCAGATCCAGCGCCCCCGCATACTGGTCATGGTCGCGGTTCATCACATAGGTCACCGCCCGCAGAACACGCCCGTCCCCCGCCTCCACATCGAGCCAGGCCTCGTCATAGGCATAGGAAATCAGCTCCCGCTCCCGCAGGTACTCCAAAACCGCATCCGCCACCTCATCGGCCACGCGGTAAATCACCCCCTCACAGGCCCCCTGGCCATCCTCATCGAGCGCCAGAACCAGGCCCGGATCCTCCGCCGTGCCCCGGTAATGGATCGACGTCATGCAAAACGCCCGCCGGTATCCGCGCAAAACCGCAAGGGTTTTTTCCTCATACGCAAATCCCGGATCCCAGATCAGGGACCCGTATCCAAACACCCATAGCGCGCCGTTCCGGTTTTCCACTGTTTCTCCACTTCCCGCCGGGGTATGTCCGGCACTGTGCTATAACGGTTTCGGTCCCAGGTGGAAACGGCACGCATCACAATTCGGGTTAGGGAATGCGTATACTTCTTGCAATCATCATCCTCGCGGCCCTCGGCTGGAGCGGCTACTGGTACTGGTCCGCCAAATCCCGCGAGAGCGCCCTCGCCGGCTGGCTGGAGGAACGCCGCGCCGCCGGCTGGATCGCCTCGGCCGATGACATCACCATCAACGGCTTCCCCAACCGCATCGACGCCATCGTGACCGGCCTCGAACTCGCGGACCCCAATTCCGGCTGGGCCTGGTCGGCGGACCGGTTTGAGATCCTCAGCCTCAGCTACAAACCCCACCATCTCATCGCCGTCTGGCCCGGCGAGCAGACCATCTCCACCCCGTTCGAAACCCTGCGCCTGTCGAGCAACAACTTCCGCGGCTCGCTCATTTTCGAGCCCAACACCACGCTCGCCCTCGACCGCGCCACGCTCGAACTCGACGCCGTCACCCTCACCGGCTCAAACGGCGACGCGGGCGGTCTCAAACACGCCATCCTCGCCATCCGCCAGACCGAAGGCGCCGACCCCGGCACCTACGACATCGCGTTCGACGCCAGCGACCTGCGCCTTGCGAAATCCCTCACCGACCGCTTCTCCGCCGATGGCGACCTGCCCACGGCTATTGGCACCGTGAAAATGGACACCACCGTCACCTTCGACAAAAAGTGGAACCGCGAGACCTTCGAGACCGACATGCCCGAGATCGACGCCCTCTCCATCGCGGAACTGTCCGCCACCTGGGGCGAGCTGGACATCCGCGGCCGCGGCGACCTCAAGGCCGACAGCAGCGGCCTGGCCGATGGCGAAATCCGTCTGCGCGCCCGCAACTGGGAGGAAATGATCGACATGGCCGAACGCTCCGGCGCCATATCGTCGAGCCTGTCGGGCCCCATGAAAACCGGCCTCGGCCTCATCGCCACCCTCTCCGGCGACAGCAACAGCCTCCGCGCGCCCCTCACCTTTGAGGATGGCGAAACCCGTCTCGGCCCCATCCGCGTCGGCAAAGCCCCGCGCCTCCACCGCACTCCGGGCTACTGACCAAACAAAAACGGGACGGATCGAAATCCGCCCCGGTACTCAATACTCAACTGTTTTGCTGTGAATCAGTTCGCGGTTTCAGTCGCCGCGCCGGTCGCCTCCGGCGCCACCTGCTCGGTCTCTGCACCGCCAACCGGCTCGTCCGACACATCCGCCGCGTACCAGTAGAAGATGATGCCGACGCCGAAAATCACCGCTGCGGCGATCCCTACAAGCGGTCCAACGTGGTTTTTCTTCTGCTTCTCAACATTCGTGTTCGGTGCGGACATGTGATCCTCGCTATGCTTCGTGGCATTCGGCATCCCAACGCACGCCATTCCCGAAATGTTCCACACAACCCCGTGACCCCAGGCACGACGCGCCATGCCCGACTTTGGGAGGGCTCCGCCCCGGTTGTTCAGCGCACCTCGCGTAAACTCCCGAAACCATTAAGCGGATGCCGACGTCGCGGATGCCCTCCCGGGGGGAAAGTCGGGCATGGCGTGTCGTGCCGACCCGCCGGGAGAGCCGCCAAACCTGCGCCCAAAACCCAGCGGGAACTTCGAATGAACGCGTCCATTTGCGCAGCGTGAATGCCACACCCCGGAACCGCACCCCCACCCACGCGTTGACCCCACAGGTAAACCTGCCTCTCAGCGAAAGGAGCATACCCATGTTTGCCCCAATACGCAGTATCATGATCCCTCTCTGGGTCGGCTGTATCGCCGGCGGCGCAATCGTTATCCTTCTGGCGATCGGCCTGTTCAGCTGGATCACATTCGTCCTCGCCGCGATCCTCGGACTGGTCGCGGGCATCCCCGCCGCCATCTATTTCTCCCGCGAAATCCGCGAGGACGCCGAGGTTCAGGACGGATCAAAGGAAATCAAGGCGCAGTAACGCCCCCCGCTCTCCGGGCGCGGCTTAGTCCGCCCGGAGCAGCGCCAGGCCCAGCCGTTTCGACGCCTCCAAAGCGGCCTCGTGGAACAGCGGCCAGTTCTGCATCAGCCCCTCAAGGATCAGCATCAGTTCAAGCTGCGCATGCCGCATTCCCACGGCTTTGGCCGCCTTGCAGGCAAATTCCGACTTGTGCCGCATCAACAGCTCACGTAGCCGCACATCCTTCGGCGACGCCGCCACCGCCTCATGGAACAGACACCCGTGCGAGGCTTCCGTCTCCATCCACTTCGCCACACGCTCCAAAATCGTTTCCAGCGCCTCCTCCGGCGCTTTCGGCAGATCCTGGAACACATGCTCCAGATACCGCCCGTTGCGATATTCCAGCGCCGCATGCACCATGTCGTCACGCGACGGCACATATTTATAAAGCGTGCGCAGGCTCACCCCCGCCGCATCGCGCAAGTCCTCGACGCTCGGCTCGTGAAAGCCCCCGGTGGCAAAAGCCCGCTCAAGCCCCGCCGATATTTTGATCATCATGTCATTCATGCTTGACGATGTAGAATGAACACTCTACCTCCGCAAGTAGAACATTCATTCTACCACTGAAGGAGACACGGTATGACCCTCCCCAAAACCATGAGCGGCATCGTCCTCACCGGCCATGGCGGTCTGGACCGGCTCGAATGGCGCGAGGATCTGCCCGTGCCCGCACCTGCCCAAGGCGAGGTTCTTGTCGAGGTCCGCGCCGCCGCCGTGAACAATACCGACATCAACACGCGCACCGGCTGGTATTCCAAAACCGTGCGCGGCGACACCGCCTCCACCGCCACCGACCGGTATGACGGCGCGGCCGACGCCGATGGCGGCTGGTCCGGCACCCCGCTGGAATTTCCCCGCATCCAGGGCGCCGACTGCTGCGGCATCATTGTGGCCGTTGGCGAGGGCGTGCCCGAATCCCGCATCGGCGAGCGTGTCCTCATGCGCCCCATGTACACCCGGGACGGAGACGACGATCCCTATGGCCTGTTCACCTTCGGCTCCGAACGCAACGGCGGTTTTGCCGAATACACCACCGCCGAAGCGAGCCAGGCCTTCCCGGTCAATTCCGAACTCTCCGATGTCGAACTCGCTTCCTTCCCCTGCGCCTTCTCAACTGCCGAAGGCATGATCCAGCGCGGCAACCTCCAGGCTGAGCGCGTTCTCATCACCGGCGCTTCCGGCGGTGTCGGCTCCGCCGCGATCCAGCTTGCCAAACGCCGTGGCGCCCACGTCACCGCCCTGACCTCCCCGTCCAAGGCCGGCGCCCTCCAGGCTCTCGGAGCCGACGAAACCCTCGACCGCGACGCCCCGCTCCCGGCCTCCGCTTACGACATGGTCATCGACCTCGTCGGCGGCCCCCGCTGGCCCGCGCTTCTCGACGCCCTCCGCAAGGGCGGCCGCTACGTGACCTCCGGTGCGATCGCCGGTCCCATCGTCGAACTCGACCTGCGCACCCTCTACCTCCGCGACCTCACCCTGATGGGCAGCACCTGGCAGCCGCGCTCGGTATTCAGCGATCTGATCGGCTACATCGAGGCCGGTGAAATCCGTCCGGTCATCGCCGAAACCTGGCCGCTCAAAAATCTGGCTCAGGCCCAGGAATCGTTCCTGGGAAAATCCCATATCGGAAAAATCGGCATCGAGGTTCGGGGCGAATAGACCCCGGACCATTCAGGCTGCAGTCAGGAACAGTTTGCCGTGCAATTTCGGCCATTTTCGGCAAAACCCCGTGCAATCTGTGCCATTTGACTCACAATCTGTGCCACTTTTCTGTCAATCTGTGCCACTTCGACACCCAAATGGACACTATTTTTGGTGCGTCAGACCACGTCCAAAGTCGGGCGCATCCGTGTCCTGACCGGCCTGGACAATGCCACGGCGGATCGCACGGGTGCGGGTGAAGTAGTCAAAAAGATGCTCCCCGTCGCCCGTCCGAATGGCCCTCTGAAGCGCGAACAGCTCCTCGGTGAAGCGCCCCAGAATGTCCAAAGTCGCTGTTTTATTTGACAAAAACACGTCCCGCCACATGGTCGGGTCCGAGGCCGCAATACGCGTGAAATCCCGGAACCCCGCTGCGGAATAGTTTACAACCTCGCTCTGCGTCACGCGGCCCAGGTCATCTGCCACGCCCACCATCGTGTAGGCAATCAAATGCGGAATATGCGAGGTCACCGCCAGCACCAGATCATGGTGCGACACCTCCATCTCATCCACATTCGCGCCAATTTCAGTGAGAAAATCCTTCACCTTTTCAACAGCTTGCCGGTCAACACCCTCATCCGGCGTCAACAGCCACCAGCGGTTGTCAAACAGCGACGCAAACCCCGATGCCGGCCCCGAATGCTCCGTCCCCGCCAGCGGGTGACCCGGAACAAAGTGAACGTTTTCAGGTATATAGGGGCTGACAGCCTCCATCACCGCGCCCTTGACCGACCCCACATCGGTCACAATCGCGCCCGGCTCCAAATCCCCCGCAATCGCCTCCATCACCGCCGCCATCGCCCCCACGGGCACACAAAGTACAACAAGATCAGCACCTTGCACAGCTTCCTGCGGCGTGTCGAAGATGGTCCCAAGCCCCAGCCGTCGCGCCTCCTCCCGGCTTTTTTCAGTACGGGCATACCCCGTCACCTCGGTCTCCATCCCCGCCCTGCGCACCGCATGACTGATTGAGGACGCAATCAGCCCAAGGCCGATCAGGGCAATCCGCTTGAACGCCATCAGGAATGCACCTTCAAAAATTCTCCAATGGTTTCAGCGACTTTCTCGCAGGCCGAACTGTCACCGATGGTAATACGCAACCCCTCCGGGATGCCATATCCCCCCACCTGCCGCACGATGATCCCGTTCCGGCGCAGATACGCGTCACAGCCTTTCGCCTCCTCCGCATCCCGAAACCGCGCCAGGATGAAATTCGCGTGCGAGGGATCACTCTGGACTCCATGCTTGGCCAGTTCCACCCGCAGCCACTCGCGGTTGCGGATGTTCTCCGTCTGACAAAAGCTTGTATAATCAACGTCCTGGATCGCCGCAGCGGCTGCCACCAGCGCCGGTGTCGACAGGTTGAACGGCCCCCGCACGCGGTTGAGCGCACCAATCACATGCTCCGGCCCATAGCCCCAACCGACCCGCATGCCACCAAGCCCGAAGATCTTCGACATGGTCCGCGTCATCACCACATTTTCCCGCGCATCGACCAGTTCCGCGCAGCCATTGAATCCCGGCACAAATTCCGCGTAGGCCCCGTCCAGAACCAGCAGTGCTTTGGGCGGAATGTTCTGCGCCAGGCGGTCGAGTTCCGTGTCACGGATTTTGGTGCCGGTAGGGTTGCCCGGGTTGGTCACGAATACGATCCGCGTGCGTTCATTACAGCCCGCGAGGATCGCATCCACGTCGACCATCCTGTTGTTTTCTGGCACTTTTACCGGCGTCGCCCCGGCGGCCAGGCCGAGAATGCGGTACATGGAAAACCCGTGCTCGGTATAGACGATCTCGTCCCCCGGCCCGGCATAGGTCTGGCACAGAAGGTGCAGAATCTCGTCCGATCCGGCCCCGCAGATCACCCGGTTCGCGTCCACCGTAAACACCCGCGCAATCGCCTCCCGCAGGTCCCTGTGGTCGGTGCTGGGATAGAGGTTCAGCGTCGGCGCGGACCGCTGCACGGCCTCCACGGCCTTCTGGCTCGGTCCGAACGGGTTTTCGTTGGAACTGAGCTTCAGGACATGCTCGTGACCGTCCAGCTTCGCATCACCACCCTTGTAGGGGGTGATTTCCATGATTCCGGGTTGCGGCTCGATCTGGGTCAGAGGGCGGGTCATTTTGGGTTCCAAACAGTTAGACCCGCCCCTTTTATATTTCGTCCGTCACATTGGAAACCCTGCACGGACCATCAGGGCAAACGACCCTGTTCAGGCGACGGCGGGTACCGGCCCGGCGTCGTCCATATATTCCACCAGGCCCGTTTTATTGCGTGGATACAATGCCTTGGCGCCGCGCTCCATATAAGCCATCAGGGCCGCATCCTTTTTGATCCAGGCGCTCAGCATGGTCTCATGGGGCGTTGCCGCCGCACCGCGCAGCATCGGGACAACGCAGGCGTCGGCATAGACCGGGGCGTCGCCAAGCAAAAACTCCCGGTCGCCAAGAATGGTCCGGATGCTCTCCAGGTCTTTGCGCACCCGCTCAAACCGCTCGCGTTCCGTATGACGCCCCAGGCCCTGCCCAACCAGCGTTGCAATGGCACCGGCCCGCGCCTCATTGCTGACGGTGTCGCGCATGGGCTCCGGGACCCCACCGAAGAACAGCCCGAGGATCACCTCCCAGTTGCGGTCATCGGCCCAGCGGTCGTGCATGACGGCGAAGTAGAGGTTTTCTTCCACCATGCGAACCACAGCCTGACCCACGGCTTTACGCTCGGAGTTCACACCCCACCACAAGTCGGCGCCATAGGTGGCGGCGAGGTAGTCTGCGATCTGTTCGCTGTCAGGAATGAAGTGGTCGCCATCCCGCAGGACCGGCAGTTTCTGTTTTGGCATCTCCGCCGGATTGAAACAGATGTCCGGCTCCCAGTCGAGGCCGGCCATTTCCAGTAGGCACATGGCTTTGGTACAAAATCCACTGGCACTGGGTTCGCCAAAGGCCGGGGCAAAGGTGAGGAGTTTGAGCATTTTTCCGACTTTCCTGTTGTTGGGACATGTCTCCATGTGCCACCCTTTTCCTGACAGTTTGTGTCAGCAGGATTGAGCGAAACAAAACCATGTCCCGCAGCGCCCGCCTCATCCAGATCATGCAGTACCTGCGCTCCCGCCGCCCGCCGGTTCAGGCCTCGGCAATCGCGGAGGAGATGCAGGTCTCCGTGCGCTCGATCTACCGCGACATTGACAGCCTGCGCAGTGCGGGCGCGCGTATCGATGGTGAGGCCGGGTTTGGCTACACGCTGGTCGAGGACCCCGCTCTGCCGCCCATGATGTTCAGCCAGGACGAGATGGAGGCGCTGGTTCTGGGGCTGCGCGAGGTCATTGAGGTGGCCGATCCGGTGCTCGCCGATGCCGCGAACAATGCCCTGTCGAAACTCCAGGCGGTGCTGCCGGAGCGGTTGCGGGACCGGCTGGAACATTCGGTTCTCTATGCCAAACGCTTCCACGTGCGCCCGGAGATCCGCATTGACGTCTCCGCCCTGCGTCTTGCCACGCGGGAGGAACGGGCCATCGACATACGATATTGCGACGCGGTCAACGCGGCCACGGAACGGCGGGTGCAGCCGTTGGCGATCATCTTCATGGACCAGACCCTGATGCTGATCGCCTGGTGCCAGATGCGCAATGATTTCAGGGCGTTCCGGCTTGATCGTATCGAGGCGATGATCCTGTCGGACGAAAGCTTCCGTCCCAAACGGGCCGGGCTGCTCAGGGAATATTTCGCGCTACAGGCCGCCGCCAACGCGGCCTGCATGAGCGGCGGGTCGTGGTGAGGTCAGTAAAAACTCTGCGGGTCGATATCGAGTGTGATGCGGACATTGGCCGGGTATTTCACCGACGCGACCCATTTGCGCAGCGCGGGTTGCAGCACAACGCCCTTCGCCGCCTTCACCAGAAACCGCACCCGGTGGCGTCCACGCACGCGGGCCACGGGGGCCGGAGCGGGACCAAACAGATCCGCGCCGACCTCGTGCAGAATGCCTCCGTTTCGGGCAAGTTCGCGGGCGACCTCCCAGGTGCGCGGCTCGTCCGGCCCGGTCAGGATCACACCGGCGAGACGGCCATAGGGCGGCATTCCCACCATCCGCCGCATCTCGGCTTCCGCCCGCCAGAAGCCCTCATCATCGCCTGACAGAATGGCCTGGATGGCGGGGTGTTCGGGCTGGTGCGTCTGGATCAGGGCCTGGCCCGGGTGTTCGTGCCGCCCGGCCCGACCCGCGACCTGGCGCACGAGTTGA
The DNA here is from genome assembly GCF_049800875.1 of Amaricoccus tamworthensis. Taxonomy (NCBI): domain Bacteria; kingdom Pseudomonadati; phylum Pseudomonadota; class Alphaproteobacteria; order Rhodobacterales; family Paracoccaceae; genus Amaricoccus; species Amaricoccus tamworthensis. Next base: position 706,548 of record NZ_JBNAFV010000001.1, read on the forward strand.
AAGGTCTTTTCCGCGGCGCGCAAATCTCCGCCCTGCAGGCCCAGATCGGCGTCAATCACGCCGACGAGCGTCAGCAGGGGGAAGTTGTGCCCCTTGGCCACCAGCTGCGTGCCAATGATGATATCCGCTTCGCCCTGCGCGATCAGGTCGATACGGGCCTTCAGCGCCTGGTGGCTCTCGGCCAGATCCGATGACAGGATGGCGATGCGGGCGTCAGGCCAAAGGGTTTCGGCCTCTTCCGCGATGCGCTCAACGCCCGGCCCGATGGCGTTCATCTTGCCTTCGGTTTTGCAGGAGGGACAGACCGTAGGGATGGGTTCGGTCGTGCCGCACTGGTGACAGACGAGACGCTTGCGGAAGCGGTGTTCGACCATCCGCGCGTCACAATTCGGGCACCCGACCTGGTGGCCACAGGCGCGGCAGATGGTCAGGGGCGCATAGCCACGGCGGTTGAGGAACAGGAGCGACTGCTCCCCCGATCCGACCCGGGCGTTGACGGCAGTCTCCAGGGCACCGGAGATCCAGCGGCCAGGTTCGGGCTGATCAAGCCGCAGGTCGATGGCCTCCATGTTGGGCAGTTCCGCAACACCGTAGCGCTCCGGCAAAACCAGGCGGTTGTACTTGCCGGCCTCGGCATTGGCCCAGGTCTCGAGCGCCGGTGTGGCGGAGGCAAGCACCACCGTGGCCTTCTCGATGGAGGCCCGCAGAACTGCCATGTCGCGGGCATGATAGCGCGCGCCGTCCTCCTGCTTGTAGGAGCCGTCATGTTCCTCATCGACGATGATAAGGCCAAGGTTTTTGTAGGGCAAAAACAGGGCCGAGCGAGCGCCGACAACCAGCCTCGCATCGCCCGAGGCAACCGCGTGCCAGGCGCGGCGGCGGGCGGTCTGGGTGACGCCGGAATGCCACTCCGCCGGGCGCGCGCCGAAGCGGGCTTCGACCCGGTCGAGGAACTCCACGGAGAGGGCAATTTCGGGCAGCAGCACCAGCGCCTGACGGCCCTGTTCGAGCGCTTCGGCCACGGCCTCCAGGTAAACCTCGGTCTTACCGGAACCGGTTACGCCCTTGAGAAGCGTAGTGGAATACTCGCCGGACGCGACGCGGGCGCGCAGGATGTCCGCCGCCTCGCGCTGACCTTTAGACAGTTCTTTGGTGCCGACCGCCGGGTCCAGAACCGGATATGGCGCATCCCGTGGCGCATCCTCGCGGACGATCACACCCTGGGTCTCGAGCCCCCTGATAACGCTCGAGGATGTTCCGGCCAGATGCGCAAGCTCACCCGGCGCGAAGCCCAGATTGCCGTATTCCTCGAACACCGCCAGAACCCGCGATCGTGCGTCCGTCATGCGGTCGGGCTGCACGTCGGTCAGGCGCAAAACCGGGCGGGCGGATGGCGGGGCGGCAAGCGCCGGAACCCGCGTGGCAAGACGCAGCATCGCGGTCAGCGGCGTGATGGTGTAATCGGCAGCCCGCTCAAGGAAGGACCGCATCTCGGCCCGCATTGGCTCAAGCTCGAGAACACGGGAAATGGCGCGCAGTTTTTCAACCGGGAACTCGCCCGTACCCGGCCCCCAGACACAGCCCATTACACGGCGCGGACCCAGCGGCGCCTCGACGAACGCACCGAGATCCACGCCGCCCTCCGGCGCGCGGTAGTCGAGCATTCGGTCAAGGCCCTCGGCGGTCAGAACACTGACCGTGTCGCCGGGTGAAAAATCCCTTGTGCAGGGTTCGTCGGGAATGAGATTGAGCTGTTCCATTACACCAGACCTTGGGATAGTATCGCGACGAACCACAAGGGTGGACAATTATCCCGGGAGTACAACGGTCATGAAATTCTTTGTCGATACGGCGGAAGTCAACGACATTCGCGAACTTAACGCACTTGGTCTGCTTGATGGCGTAACCACGAATCCAAGCCTGATCAAGAAATCAGGCCGCGATTTTGCCGAGGTGGTACGGGAAATCTGCGACGAGGTCGAAGGCCCGGTCAGTGCCGAGGTCGTGTCGCTCGACTACGACTCGATGATCGCGGAAGGCACAAAACTGTCCGAGCTTGCGGACAACATTGCGATCAAGGTGCCCCTGACCTGGGACGGGCTGAAGGCCTGCCGGACCTTCTCGGACCAGGGCAAGATGGTCAACGTGACGCTGTGCTTCTCCGCCAACCAGGCCCTGCTTGCGGCGAAGGCGGGTGCAACGTTTATTTCACCTTTCATTGGTCGGATGGATGACCTCAACCTCGATGGAATGCAGCTGATCCAGGACATCCGGCAGATCTATGACAACTACATGTTTGAGACCGAAATCCTTGCGGCCTCGATCCGTACGGCAAACCACGTCAGCGAATGTGCGCTGGCCGGTGCCGATGTCGCGACCTGCCCGCCGGGTGTTCTGCGTTCGCTTTCCTCGCATGTGCTGACGGACAAGGGGCTTGAGGGCTTCCTGAAGGATTGGGAAGCCACCGGACAAAAAATCTAGATCGGATCAACATATGGACGTGATTGACAAAACGGCGGAACAGAACCTCAAGGATCTTATTCTGGAGAACCCGGAACTGATCCTGCGGGATGCCGATCTGATGCGCGCGCTGCTTCAGGCGGACCGCAGCACCGCGGGGCGCAATGTCGTTGACCTGCGCGCGGTGCTGGTGGAACGGCTGGAGGAACGTCTCGACAAGCTCGAGGACACGCATCGCGAGGTGCTTGCCGCGGCCTATGAGAACGTGGCCGGCACAAATCAGATCCACCGGGCCTGTCTTTCTGTTCTGGAGCCGGAAAGCTTCGCGTCCTTTCTTGATGTGATGACCCACGACCTCGCTACAACACTGGCGGTGGACGTGGTGCGGCTGGGCCTTGAGGCTCCAGGTGCGGAGGCCGGCAGCGGTCTTGGTCCGGAAGGCCCGTCGCGGAACGTGGTTATCGCCCTGCCCGATGGCGGGGCGACGGCTTACGTGACCCAGGGCCGGGGCATGGGGGCGCGGAAGATCACGTTGCGCCAGCTCGCCCAGGCCTCGCCTGATCTCTACGGGGAATACGCGCCGACCGTGAGGTCGGAGGCGGTGATGATGCTGGACCTCGGCCCCGGCAAACGTCCCGGTCTGCTTGCCGTCGGAGCCGAGGAGCCGGACCGGTTCCATGCGGATCAGGGGACTGATCTTCTGGTTTTCTTCACCGGCATATTCGAGCGCGCCCTGCGGAGATGGCTGGCGTGAGCGAAACCCGGCCATCCGAAGGGGCGGTTGCCCTGATGCGGGAATGGCTGGAACAGCTTGAGGGGGTTCGGGGGTTGAGCCGCCGAACCCTTGAGGCTTACGAGAGCGACGTCCTAAGCTACCTTGGTTTTCTCAACCGGCACTGGGGCGGCCCGGCCGGATCGGCAACACTTGCGAAGGTTTCCATTCAGGACATGCGCGCCTGGCTTGCCAGCGAGCGTAAACGCGGACTTGCGGCCCGGTCGGTGTCCCGTGCGCTGTCGGCCGTAAAGAACTTCCACGCCTGGCTGGCGGAAACCAAGGGCATTGAGGCTGCGGCGGTAACGGCCACGCGGGGTCCGAAGTCGAAAGACCGCCTGCCCCGCCCGGTTGCACCGGATGCCGCAAAGCGCCTGCTGGAAACCGTGGAGATGCAGAACCTGACGCCCTGGGTGGCGGCACGGGACTTGGCGGTGGTGACGCTGCTCTATGGCTGCGGTCTGCGCATTTCAGAGGCCTTGAGCCTGAAACAGAAGGATGCGCCGCTTGCCGGATCGGTGCGGATTTCCGGTAAGGGCGGCAAGGAACGGGTCGTGCCCGTGCTGACCGTGGCCTCGGAGGCCGTGGAGCACTATCGCGACCTCTGCCCCCATAAACCCGGACCGGAGGCACCGCTGTTCCTCGGCGTTCGCGGCGGTGCGCTGACCCCGCGCCCGATCCAGAAGGCGATGCAGACCGCGCGTATGCAGCTTGGCCTGCCGGAGACCGCGACACCGCATGCGCTGCGGCATTCATTCGCGACGCATCTATTGGAGGCCGGTGGCGATTTGCGCACGATCCAGGAACTGCTGGGACATGCGTCGCTGTCCACAACGCAGGTCTATACCGGCGTTGATCAGGTGCGGCTGATGGAGGCCTATGCCGCGGCCCATCCCAAGGCTGCGGGCTGAGCGTGGCGGGTCCGGGGCGGAATCATCCGATTGAAACCGCCCGAAAAATGTGGTTTTCCCCGCGACCAGCCGTGACCTCCAGCAACGCCCCTGGTACCCAATGATCGTTCGCGAATACCCGAATGTCCTGAGACTTTTTCTGGTGCTTCAGGGCTCGGTGATCCCGCGGATTTACAAACATATCCTGTTTCTGGTGGGTCTGACAGTCGTCATCATGCTGGCGGACCGCTACCTTTTCGAGATGCCGCACACCACGATGCAGCCCTTCCTGGCGCTTGGGGTTGCCCTGTCGCTCTTCCTGGGGTTTCGCAACGTGGCGGCCTATGACCGCTGGTGGCAGGGGCGGATGCAGTGGGGGCAACTGACCGGGTGCATCAGGGCCATGGGCCATGACAGCCGGATTTACCTCAACGACGAGGACCGAAAGGAAATTCTTTGCCTGACCGGTGCGTTCATCCACCTGCACCGGGCGGGTCTGCGCAAGGACAGCAAGGCCGCGCAGCCCGCGCTTCAGTATGTCGACGATGAAACGCTCGACCGGTTTCAGCATTCCAACAATCCGGCCAGCGCCGCACTGCAGGAGATTGGCACACGCCTCGCGGATTACGCCCGTGAGGGCCGGCTGTCGGGTTATGGCCAGTTGACCTTCACGCAACGGATGAGCGATCTGGAACTGTCGCGGACCAGCAATGAGGGCATTTCCAACACGCCGATGCCGTTCGTTTACTCGCTGCTCGTTTGGCAGACGGCCCTGCTCTACTGCATGCTGCTGCCGATGGGTTTACTGGATTCGGCCGGGATACTGGCACCGGCCTTTGAGGGGATTGCGGGCTACGTGTTTTTTGGTCTGGCGGCTGTGACGGACGAACTTGAACATCCGTTCAGTGCGTCAAAGAACGGTCTGCCGCTCGATGCGCTGTGCCGGTCGGTGGATATCAGCCTGGCGGAACAGCTGGGCCGGACGCCGCCGCCGCCGCTGGAAGTGCGCTATCATATTCTGACCTGATTACCGGTGTCTCACCCAACTGTGAAGCAAAACCCTTTGATGTTGCGGCTCAGGGGATGGAGTGTCGTGTCTCACGACCATCGCAACAGGAAGGACCACAAACATGATCCAGTCGAGACGCAGGTTTCTCGCCACATCCGCAGCAACGGTCGGAGGCGTGACCTTCCTGCCCTACATGGCGCAGGCGGCCGACACGTTCAGCAGCGATGCGGGTGACATCACGATCCATCCGATTGAACATGCGTCATTCGTCATGGAAACGCCGCTCGGGACCATTCATGTCGATCCGGTTGGCGAGGCCTCGGCCTATGCCGACCTGCCCGCGCCGGAGCTGATCCTGATTACTCACGAGCATGGTGACCACTACAATGTCGACACCCTGACGGCGCTCGCCGGAGAAAACACGCGGATCATCTCCAACCCGGCCGTGCATGACATGATGCCGCCGGAGTTGCAGGAGAAGACCACGGCGATTGGCAATGGTGAAAACGCTTCCTGGGGCGATCTGGGCATATCGGCCATCCCGGCGCATAACACCACGGAGGACCGAATGCAGTTCCATCCGCCGGGTCGGGACAACGGCTATGTGCTCGATTTCAACGGATTCCGCGTCTACATTTCGGGCGATACCGAGGACATTCCGGAAATGCGCGCGTTGGAGAATATCGACCTTGCGTTCGTTTGCATGAACCTGCCCTTCACCATGGATGCGACCGCAGCGGCCTCAGCGGTGCTCGAGTTTCAGCCGACCTATGTCTATCCGTATCATTATCATGGCCGGGATGGCGGCACCCAGGACCCGGCGGAATTTGCCGGTCTGGTGGGTGAGGTGTCTGAAGTCAAAATGGGGAACTGGTACGGCTGATCCCGACCGGTCCCGCAGCACCAAAAAAAGGCCCGCCAGTCCGGTGGGCCTTTTCTTTTGTTCAGGTCGGTCGGCGTCTAACCGAACACGACACCGGGCAGCCAGGTCGCCATTGCCGGGAAGGCCGCGAGGATACCAAGCATGATCAGCTGGATGATGACGAAGGGAATAACGCCCTTGTAGATGTCGATCGTTCGCACTTCCGGCGGAGCCACACCGCGCAGATAGAAGAGGGCAAACCCGAACGGAGGCGTCAGGAACGAGGTTTGCAGGTTTATCCCGATCATCACGGCTACCCAGACCGGATGGAACAGCACGGCACCGTCAGGTGTGTTGTAGCTGAACAGGACCGGGGCCATGATCGGCACGACCACGAAGACGATTTCGAGAAAGTCGAGGAAGAAGCCAAGCACAAACATCACCAGCATGACCGCAACCATTGCACCCCATGGGCCGCCAGGCAGCGCGTCCAGCATGTTGTGAACGGTTTCCTCACCACCGAGACCGCGGAAGGTCAGGTTGAAGAGCTGCGCACCGATGAGGATGACGAAAACCATACAGGTCACCTTGGTGGTGGACTGCATGACATCGACCAGAACCTCGCGGTTCGTGTCGGGGTCACGTTTCGACATGGCGCGCAGAATGCTGGAAATCACGCCCCAGGCGATAAGCAGACAGAACGCGCCGGCAATATACATGCCGATCTGATCACGAGGCTCGATCACGTCGCGGGTCGTACGGAGATCGAACATCGTGGTACATGCCAAAGCACCCACAACACCCACAAACGCGGCGAGCTGTGGCCAGGGGTTTTCCTCCTTAAACCGCTCGCCAGCGAGAAGAAGGGCACCAATTGCGCCGACCGCTGCGGCCTCGGTGGGTGTGGCGATGCCCGCAAGGATGGAGCCCAGAACAGCGATAATCAGGGTGATGGGCGGCACAAGAACGCGTACGATCTGCCAGGCGCTGACCCGGTCCTCCTCGGCTGTTTCCATGGCCGGAGACGTCGCGGGCGCGAAGATCGCCATGCCAATCTGATAAATGAAGTAAAGGCCAACCAGCACCAGGCCGGGCAGCATTGCACCGGCAAAAATGTCTCCCACGGACACCGGATCCGGCGCCCAATCGCCGGCATTGCGGCGGGCCTCAATGTATTCATTGGAGATTGTATCGCCCAGAATGACGAGCACAATCGACGGCGGAATAATTTGGCCCAGGGTCCCCGACGCGGCAATGGACCCGCAGGCCAGGCTTTTCGAGTAGCCGTAGCGCAGCATGGAGGGCAGAGATATCATTCCCATTGTCACAACCGTCGCTCCGACAATGCCGGTTGAGGCGGCGAGAAGCATTCCCACAAAGGTCACCGCAAAACCCAACCCGCCAGGCAGGGTGCCAAACAGACGCCCCATGGTTTCCAGCAGTTCGCCGGCGACCTGACTGCGTTCGAGCATGACGCCCATAAAAATGAACAGCGGGACCGCGACGAGAACTTCGTTGGTCTCGTCCATGAGGCCGAAGATGCGGTTGTAGAACGGTTTGAGGAAGCCGAGATCGCCGGAAGCGAAATAGCCGACGTGAAGCCACGCTCCCAGAAGCGCAAAGATGAGACCCACCGCCGCCAGGGTGAAAGCGACCGGAAATCCGCGCAGCAGCAGAACAACCGCTGCCGCGAACATGATGAGGTCGAGATAGTTGGTGATAAATTCCATGTGCCGCGCCCCTAGTCCAGGCTCTCTTCGCCACGGTACGGGTCATCGACCCACTCCCCCCGCAGCCTGAGTGCGCATTTCAGCGCGGTTGAGATACCCTGAAGCGCGAGCAGAACCGCGGCCACCATCACGGTGGATTTCAGGACATATTTGTACGGAATGCCCGACGCCTCAGTGGAGCCTTCGAGGTTTTTCCAGGACATCGCCACGTTGGGCTGCGCCGACCACCAGATAATGTAGCAGACCGGCAGAAGAAACAGCAACGAGCCGAGAAGGTCCGTCCAGTTTTTCACTGTCTCGGATGCGTCGGAATAGAAGATGTCGACCCGCACGTGACCGTTGTGAAGGAACGTGTAACCGGCACCGAGCATGATGAGCGTACCGTGAAGGTACACGATGAACTCCTGCCACCAAAGGGATGAAATCCCGAGAAAATCAGGTGCGGAATAGACATACCGCATCACCACGACGATGAACTGGACCACGACCATCAGGAGGGTAAACCACGCAACCACGCGGCCTATGCCCTCATTGATGGCATCTATGTACCGGTAGACCTCATGCATGTTCTTTACCCTGTAACTGCCGCCCCCCCGTGGGGTGCATGAGAAAACAAGTGGACGGCGCGGCAAAAGAACCGCACCGTCCGGATGTATGGAGATTGTCTCCTAGAGGCTCAGCGCCCTTGCCCGAGCGTCCGTGTAGCTTTGATCAGAGATTTTCGTCCAACCGGCCACCGATTTACGGAACGACGCGTAGCTCTCATAGATGCGCTTGCCGATGTCGTCCTCAGCACCCACATCCGCCACCACCTGTTCGGACAGGTTGGCAATCTCGTTCCAGACGTCCTCGGGGAACTCGTGAAGCGAAACACCATGGTCGCTCAGAAGCGTGTCGAGGCTGGAGCCGGAGCGCGCGTTGAACTCGGCCATCATGACATCGTTTTCCGCGGTACAGCAGGCATGGATCAGGGCCTGGTCGGCCTCTGACAGACCTTCCCACCAGCCGCGGTTCATGCCCACGGCGAGACCGGAGCCAGGCTCGTGGAAGCCCGGATACATGTAGTTTTTAAGAATCTTCTGGAAACCGAAAGCCATGTCGTTGTAGGGGCCAACCCACTCGGTCGCGTCGATCGTGCCGGCCTGAAGGGCGGGGAAAATCTCACCACCGGGAAGCGCGATGGCATTGGCGCCGAGCTGACGCAGAACCTCGCCGCCGAGACCCGGCATACGCATCTTGAGGCCCTTCATGTCGTCGAGCGACGTGATCGGATCGCGGAACCAGCCGCCCATCTGAACACCGGTGTTGCCTGCGAGGAAGCCTTTTACGTTGAAGTCGGCGCCAAGCTCGTCCCACAGTTCCTGACCGCCACCGAAATGCATCCAGGCCTGGAGTTCCTGCGCGGTGAAACCAAGCGGCACGGCGGTGAAGAAGTTGTAGCCCTTGTGCTTGCCCTGCCAGTAGTACTCGGCACCGTGATACATCTCGGCTGCGCCCGAGGATACGGCATCAAAGCTTTCAAAAGCGGGAACGAGTTCGCCGGCGGCGAAAAGCTGCACCTCGATCCGGCCACCCGACACGGCCGTGATGCGGTCGGCGACGCGCTGCGCACCGGTTCCCAGACCGGGGAAGTTCTTCGGCCAGGTGGTGACCATCTTCACGACCTGTTTGTCCTGCGCGATGGCAGGGGCCGCCAGTGTTGCCGCACCTGCGGCACCAGCGCCCAAGGTGGAATTTTTCAGAAAAGAGCGACGATCCAAGATTAAACCTCCCATGAATAACGTCAGCAGTTCGACCGGCATGCGCCGGTCAGGTTCGTCGGGCGGGTCAAGAGACACACCCGCCTTTGCGGGCGGTCAGGCCACCCGTCCATAAACCGGCGAACCGGTCGTTGAGATAATCCTGTCGGGAAAAAACAGCGGAGACGGCCACGGCACGGCGCTCAAAACACATCTAAGATCCGGGCCCTCCCAAGCCACTTTCCGAATTTCGCGGATTAATATCGAAAGTATCCGAAAACACAAACACTTGAACAGTTTTTTGACAGGCTTTTGGACAATGTGAAGCGCGGGAATGTTAAGGCATTGCAAACACACGCGAAATACCTCCACTCGCGCGGATGCAACATTCGGAATTAACCCTAACGCAACGTCTGCGCGCGAGAACTGCAAGCGAGCGTTGAATTCGGAGGGCGAATGCGCCCCGAAAACCGCCAACCTACTGATATCGCCGGGAGTCGGCGAAAAGCCTCGATAGGCGATTTTCCGCCGATTCGCGGTTGTCGACGCCGGAAACGCAACAGCGAGGTAGATTTACATGAAGATTGTGCCACTATCGATGCAAGTCAGAAAAATCTGGCGCTTATAAACAGCATCGCATGACGGTGCGGAGGCAGGTACAGTGAACAAACAACCAGCAGCACGGCTGTCGGAACGGTCGGTCGAGCAGTTAATGGATCCGGTAGCGTGGGAAGTCCGTGTGGCGGACGCCAGGAAAAGGCGTCTGGCAGCGATTGAGGCGCGCAGAAGTCAGGAACACGCCAAAGATGTCCCCCAGGACGTGGCACCCAATCCCGTTGTTGAGGAAGCCAAAGCACGGATCACCCGCAAGACACCACCGCATGAGCGGCTGCACGTGTCGAGCAGGATCCGCGGCGGTTCGGACGATGCCAATGCAGTGATCGAACGCGCCGCTATGGTGGCAAAGGCAATGGCGGAAGCCGCCGAGAAGGAACCGGCCACGACCCGCAAACAGACCACCCGGAAGATCTCCATCCCGATGCCGGGCCCGTTTCCGCTGGCAAAATTCGGGGCAGTGTTCCCGAAATCGGCCAAAGCGGCCCCTGCCCAGGCGGAACTGTCCGGACCACGGCCGACCCGCCTTCAGGTCTCTCCGGCCGGTTTCTGGATGATGTTCGCGACCGGTGCCACGGCGGGTATTGCGGCAGCACTCTGGATTGCCGACACGGGAACCTCCGGGATTACCGGTGATCCGGTGACGGCGGCGCTGTCGTCAGAGGAACCGGCGGTCACGGAAGCGACGACCGAACCGGTTCTGGTGGCTGCGCTTGAGACGACACCGGTTGTGTTCTCCGATGCCACGGGCTCAACAACGCCATTCGATGCGGCGATGACCTCGCTCACGCCGGATGTGCAGCCGAAACCGCTTCTTCCCAGGACGGAGCCCCTGTCCCTTGCCGTTCCGGCGCCGCAGCCCCTGCCGGATCAGGAGGTCATCGAAGCCGCGGCCGCACCTGCCGAGGTGACGCCGACAACGACCGCAATCCCTGCCCCACCCTCCGGCACAAAAATCAGGGTTCACATCCCCGATGGCGGCTCCAGCATCGACGGCGAGGCGCTGGTCGCATCGCTGACCGAGGCGGGATACGACGCGATTGGGCCCATCGAGACGTCTTTCACCATCGACACGACCAATGCGCGGTTTTTCCACGAAGCGGACGGCGCGGTGGCGAATTCGCTGATTGGTGCGCTGACGGGTCAGGTTGATCCATCCGCCGTCTCGCGGGATTTCACCCATCTTGAGGCGCGTCCCTCCCAGGGCACGCTGGAACTGTGGCTGTCGGGCAGATCCCAGGACGTGGCGGCTGCGGCCGTGGATGCGGCCCGGCTTCAGGCCCTCGTCCGGTCGGCGAACGCCGAATAACACAAGGTTTAACGCCTGCCGGGGGTTCACGACCGACTCCCCGGCACTTTCCTGCGGCCCCTTTGCGGGCCGCTTTTTTGTGAAGGTGAATTGACCCGGTTCGGCATGTGTAAAGTTGCCTCCGTCACCAAACGGACATATAGCCGCTGAAACGCAGCAGATATGGAACAGCAAACATGATCGGCCGTCTAAACCATGTTGCCATCGCAGTCCCCGATCTCGAGGCTGCCATGCAGTCCTACAGTTCAATGCTTGGCGCAAATGTCGGCGCACCACAGGATGAACCGGATCACGGGGTAACGGTGGTGTTCATTGAACTGCCGAACACCAAAATCGAACTGCTGTACCCGCTTGGTGAGAACTCCCCGATCGGGAAGTTTTTGGATAAAAACAAAAACGGCGGCATTCATCACGTCTGTTACGAGGTCGATGACATCATTGCCTCGCGGGATCATCTCGTCTCAACCGGCGCCCGCATTCTCGGCACTGGAGAGCCGAAAATCGGCGCTCACGGCAAACCGGTTCTGTTCCTGCATCCGGCGGACTTCAACGGAACCCTGATTGAACTGGAACAGGCATGACCATCACATCTGCCATCGTACTCTATTCCGTGCTCTGGTTTCTTGGGCTGCTCGTGGCACTGCCCATCGGAGTACGGACGCAGGGTGAAAGCAACGACGTGGTACCGGGAACGCCCGCCTCAGCGCCGGTTAATCCCCGCATTGCGAAAAAGATGATCTGGGTGACCGGGATCGCTGCCGTTTTGTGGGCGGTGATCTTCTCGGTCATTCAGTGGGGCGGCATCACCATCGAGGATCTCGACTTCTTCAACCGCATGTAGCGACCGGATCAGTCGGGATCTTTGGGCCGCCAGGTGATGAAGAGTTTCCAGGTGGCCAGAGCGGCGATGCCCAGGAAAACCGCGCCCCAGACCGCATTGCCATGCCAGAATTCAAACAGGGCCCAGAGGGCGCTAAACCCGACAATAACAATCCGCACCCAAAGCGGGCGGTAGGCGGGGTGATCCGCATCAATGATTTTCACAGGTCACCCCCGTTGTTTCAGGCACGTTCCACGTATTCCATGGTCTCGGTGGAGACGATGATGGCCTCACCTTCGGACACGAAGGGCGGGATCATGACGCGCACGCCGTTGTCGAGAACAGCGGGTTTGAAGCTGTTGGCGGCAGTCTGACCTTTCACGGCCGGTTCGGTTTCGGCCACGGTTACGGTCACCTTGTCGGGAAGCTGCGCGTTCAGGGCCTCGTCCTCATGGTATTCGATTTTGATGGTCATACCGTCCTGCAGGAACGGGCGGCGGTCACCAAGGATGTCTGCGGGCAGTTCGATCTGCTCGAATGTCTCGGCGTCCATGAAGACGAGCATTCCGTCGCTTTCATAGAGGAACTGCTGGTCCTTCTGCTCAAGACGAACCTTCTCGACCTTGTCCGCGGAACGGAACCGCTCGTTGAGTTTGGAGCCGTTGCGCAGGTTCTTCATCTCGACCTGGGCGAAAGCGCCACCTTTGCCGGGTTTCACGTGATTGACCTTCACGGCCGCCCACAGGCCGCCGTCATGTTCCAGAATGTTGCCCGGACGAATTTCGTTGCCGTTTATTTTTGCCATCGGGGTAATCAATCCATCTCTGATGTGCCGTTTGCGCAGCCTATACGGCCTGTCGGGCAGCCTGACAAGCCGCACGGCTGTCATGGCGCCGTCACGGGAACGATACACCGGACCGTTACCGTACTCCCCGCGTCCGCAGGACAGGGCATGCGGCCCACGTTCCGAGGATCGGCGTTGTATCGGCGGGGATATTTTCATGACATATACAGTTACCGAACCGGAGAGCCCGACGGCCTCCTCAAACGGCGCGCAATGGTTTGTCGTACTCGGGCTCGTTTACCTGCTGCTCGTTGCGGTGGGCATGATCGGCACCGGCTTCAAGGCCGCTGCCGGAGATCAGGCGAAAGACCTCTTCGCCTTTGCCAGCAACCCGGTGACCGGCGTGATTGTGGGCACCGTTGCCACCGCTCTGATCCAGTCATCAAGCACGGTGACCTCGATCATTGTGGGTCTGGTCGCGGGTGGCCTGCCGGTCGAGATTGCCATTCCAATGGTGATGGGGGCCAATATGGGCACGACGATCACCAACACCATCGTCAGCCTGGGCCACGTTCGTCAGGGTGAGGAATTCCGCCGGGCATTCGCCGCCGCAACGGTGCATGACTTCTTTAATCTGTTCAGCATTTTCATCTTCCTCCCGCTCGAAATCATGTTCGGATTCCTGGAGAAGATCGGGCAGACCCTGGCTGGAATTCTGGTTGGCGGCGACTCAATGGCCGTCGGAGGATTCAACTTCATCAAACCGTTGGTCAAACCTCCGGTCAATCTTCTGAAGGACGTGTTCCACGGTATGGGCGCCAATGACGTGGTGACGGGCGTTCTCTTCATCATTCTGGGGATCGCGCTGATTTTTGTGGTGATCACCTATATTGGGAAACTGCTCAAGGTACTGATGGTCGGACGCGCCAAGGCGATTTTGCACGCGGCGGTTGGGCGTGGGCCGGTCTCCGGGATTTTTTCCGGTACCGCAATAACCGTGCTGGTTCAGTCCTCCTCGACCACAACCAGCCTTGTCGTACCGCTGGCCGGTAGCGGTGTGTTCAGTCTGAAGCAGATTTATCCCTTCACGCTGGGCGCCAATATCGGCACCTGTATCACGGCGCTCCTCGCGGCAACGGCAGTCGATGGGGGAAACGCGGTCTTTGCGCTGCAGATCGCGTTGGTGCACCTCAGCTACAACGTCATTGGTGTTCTTTTTATCTACGGGCTGCCCTTTACACGGAACATACCCATCCGCGCCGCGGAATGGCTCGCCGACCTGGCCGTGAAGAACAAGGTCTACGTCGCGGCCTACATTGGAACGGTATTCTTTATCCTCCCCCTGGTTCTGATTGGCATCAGTCAGATCATGGGCTGGTGAAGCGAAAGGATCATAAACATGGATGAAGTGAAAAACCGCAGGGAAGCCCTCGAGGAAAAGATTGAGGACCTTGAGCAGACGCTTGCCGGCCTGAAAGCGCAGTTGCGGGCGGAGTCGGAACGCGAACAGCACGAAGCCATTGACCGCCTTGAGATGTACCTGGGCGATCTCGACAAGAAGAACTCCAATCTTCAGGACTTCTGGAAGTTGCTCCGGAGCGACATCGGGGAGCTTTTCGGCCTCTCCGGAGACAGGGGGAAAAACCAATGAACCGGTACGTGAAAACAGGTCTGGTCCCTGCCCTGCTCCTCGTCTCCGCCACGTCCGGTTTCGCGGGCGTTGAGGAAACAGTTGCGCTTACGGATGTTCCGGCAAGTGTGATGGAAGCGGCCAAAGCCAATCTGGTCGGGTTGCGGGTTGTCAGCGACGCGCCGGTGCCTCTGGAGGACGAGAGCCTGATGGATGACAATCTTTCCGTCACCTATGAGGCGCTCGGCGATGTCAAAATCACTGGTGCGAATACCGAGACCGAGGATGATGGCAGTGTCGTCTACGAAATTCAGGGCACCGTCGACAGTGGTCGCAGGATTGAAATTGATATTGATCCCGACGCCAACGTGGTTGAAATCGAAATCGAGTTTTTTGAGAAGGATGTGCCTGGGGCCGTACTGAAATCGGTGGGGGCGAAAATGCCGGACTTCGTGCCGGAGTTCATTGAGGCCAGCCATTCCGACAGCCTGCAGGTCATTGGCTATGAGTTCGCCGGAAAAATCGGCGACAGCCCGATGGATATCGAGGTATCAGCCGACGGGCGGGACATCACCGTCGCGGACGACTGATATCAAAAAGGCGAAAACCCGCCCCTCGTGATCCCTCGGGGCATTGACACCCCGAACAATCCCACTATAAGCCGCGTCTCCGCCGTCCCATTAGGGCGGCGGTTTTCTGTGGTGTTTGTGGCCTTCGAAAGAGGGAGCCTGTCGGTCGGGAATGAGCCCGGCAAAGGAAAACACCGTACTGTTGTTAAAGGAATGGACCCGTGACCAAGCGTACGTCCTCGAAATACAAACTTGATCGCCGTATGGGCGAAAACATCTGGGGTCGCCCGAAAAGCCCCGTAAACCGCCGTGAGTACGGCCCTGGCCAGCACGGACAGCGCCGCAAGGGCAAACTGTCCGACTTCGGTATCCAGCTGCGCGCCAAGCAGAAGCTGAAAGGCTACTACGGCGACCTGACCGAAAAACAGTTCCGCCGCATCTATGGCGACGCCGTCCGTATGCGCGGTGACACCTCCGAGCTTCTGATCGGCCTGCTTGAGCGCCGTCTCGATGCGGTTGTTTACCGCTCGAAATTCGTACCGACCGTTTTCGCCGCCCGTCAGTTCGTGAACCATGGTCACGTTCTGGTAAACGGCAAGCGCGTCAACATCCCCTCCTACCGCGTGAAGGAAGGCGACGTTGTTCAGGTCCGGGAAAAATCCCGTCAGCTGGCCATCGTCATGGAAGCAACGGCAAGCGCCGAGCGCGACCTGCCTGAGTACCTGAATGTCGACCACTCCAAAATGACCGCCGAACTGGTTCGCACCCCCGCGCTGAGCGACGTGCCCTACCCGGTCATGATGGAACCGAACCTGGTCGTGGAATTCTACGCGAAGAACTGATCTTCGCCGTTCCGACTTACGAAGAAGCCCCCGCATTGCGCCGGGGGCTTTTTTTATTTTCAGCAGTCATTCTCGGCAGTACAGACGCAAAAGCAAAGTGCTTTCGCGCTTTGGCGACTGTTTCGGTCAGCTGGCTTTCATCCAGGCGTCGAGTGCGGCAATGCCTTCGGGCGTCATGCGCAGGCCGAGGCGTGAACGCCGCCATACGACGTCCTCAGCCGTCCGCGCATATTCACGCTCCATCAGCCAACGGATTTCGGCGCCGGTCAGATCGGCCTCAAATTTGGGGCCAAGATCGTCAACCGTTTGCGCGTCACCCAGAATGTCCCGGGTTTCGGTCCCGTAGGCCCGTACCAGCCGTTTGGCCCAGCGGTCACTGAGGAACGGATACCGGCCCATGAGATCAGCGATCAACTGCGCGACGCCATCCACCGGAAAATCACCACCGGGCAGGGCAACGCCGGCGGTCCAGTCGCCTTTCATGCCGGAGAAATAAGATTCGAGTTTCGCGAGTGAGTTTTCCGCGAGTTTCCGATACGTTGTAATTTTGCCGCCAAATACGTTGAGCAGCGGCATCGCCCCACCCTCGTCATGGACCTTCAGAACGTATTCCCGCGTCGCCGCCGTGGCCGAAGCCGCGCCATCATCGTAGAGAGGGCGCACCCCGGAGTATTTCCAAACCACATCCTCCATCCGCACCGGTTTCTCGAAATATCCGGAGGCGAAGTTGCAGAGGTATTCCGCTTCCTCATCGGTGCAGACCGGTTTGGCCGAAGGGTCGGGATGATCCGCGTCGGTGGTGCCGATCAGGGTGAAATCGGTTTCGTATGGAATGGCGAAGATGATGCGCCCGTCCGTCCCCTGAAAGAAATAGCTCTTGTCGTGATCGAACAGGCGTTTCGTCACGATGTGACTGCCCCGGACCAGCCGGATATTGGCGGAAGTGCTTGTGTCCTCCACATGCTCGATCACATCCATCACCCACGGACCACCGGCGTTCACCAGTGCGCGGGCCTGATGCGATGTTTCCGCACCGGAGGCGTCCTGCGTCGTGATCTGCCAAACGCCACCCTCGCGCCTGGCGCTGGTCACTTTGGTACGGGTCAGGATCTCCGCGCCCCGGTTCTCCGCATCACGCGCGTTCAGAACCACAAGCCGCGAGTCCTCGACCCAGCAGTCAGAGTATTCAAAGGCCTTCGCAAACCGGTCCTGAAGCGGCTTGCCCACCGGATCTTTCGTCAGATCAACTGTGGACGTTCCAGGCAGAATGTCGCGACGGCCCAGGTTGTCATAGAGAAACAGACCAAACCGGATCAGCCAGCCAGGCCGCCGCCCCTTCATCCACGGCATAAACAGGTTGAGAAGCTTCGAGGTCGGCGTATCGCCCTCGAACCGCATGTCCTTGTGATAGGGCAGAACGAAACGCATGGGCCAGCTGATATGCGGCATGGCACGCAGCAGGGTTTCGCGTTCGACAAGCGCCTTGCGCACAAGGCCTATCTCAAAGAACTCCAGGTACCGTAGCCCACCGTGAAAAAGCTTGGTCGAGGCGGAAGACGTGGCCGACGCAAGATCGTTCATCTCAGCGAGCTTTACGGACAGCCCGCGTCCCGCAGCGTCGCGGGCAATGCCGCAGCCATTGATCCCACCGCCTATGACAAAGACGTCGACGACCGTTCCGTTCTCCATGAGCGCGTTGACCCGTTGTTCTTTGCGTTTCCATCCACTGCTTCTACGAACATCGCGGAGGGGTTTGAGTCAAACGAATTTTCGTAATTGTTCGTATTTTTGCCGTTTTTATTCGCATTGGCGCCCAAGGGGCCACAATGGCCCACCAACCGAACGCCGAAACCTAGCCCGTAACAAGGCCATCGCCTGCCTGGGCCAGCCCACGCGTGATGCTGCCACTGGTCGGACAGAGCGGGATCAGACAGGCCTGCACCGCATGGTAGATGTCCGGCTTTCCTACGAAAACACGCTCGGTCGGTAGCAGGTTGTCATCGAGCGCCGGGAACCAGCCGCCGTTTTTTCGGTCGATCAGGTGGGTGTCGGTAAAACTCCAGATGCGCCGGTACCAGGTCTCGAACCCCTCGTCCGGGAACACCTGTCCCAAAACGGCTGCGGCGGCAATGCCCTCGCAGCAAGGCCACCAGAAGCGGTCGCTCTGGTCGGGTGCATTGTTCCAGTCAAGCGTGTAGTAGAATCCGCCCGTTTGAGGGTCCCATCCCTGAACGCAGGCATTGTGGAACAGGTTGCGCGCGGCCTCCGGCATCCAGTCGGATTTTCGGCCCTCAAGTTCCCACAGCTGGATCAGAAGGCGGCTCCATTCGAGCGCGTGGCCCGGCGTGGTGCCGGAGGGACGGAACACAGGGTCGCCCGCATAGTGCAGATCCACGTTCCAGTTCGCATCGAAATGTTCAGCCACCCGCCAGTCCACCGCCCGGGCATTGCGGTTGATGATGAGGTCGGCAATGCGGCCCGCGCGGTTCAGGTACTCCCCATCCCCCGTTGCCTCGTATGCGGCCATCAACGCCTCGGTCAGGTGCATGTTGGAGTTCTGCCCGCGATAGTCGCTGATCGGCGCCCAGTCCTGGGCGTATTCCTCGGTGGTCGCTCCAACACCATCATCCCAAAAACGGTCATCCAGTACGGTGCTGACATCCTCCAGAAGGCGATCCGCGTCGGGATGCCCGACAACCTTTGCCGACGCGCCGGCCAGAAGAACAAAAGCATGCCCGTAGGCCTGCTTGGTGCTGTTGCTGATCCCGTCCTCGGAAATGCCCCAAACATAGCCGCCATTGTCGCTGTCGCGGTGTCCCTTCCAGAGAAAATCCATACCCTGATCAATCAGGCGGTCAGCCCCCGGCCGGCCCAATAGATGCGCAATGGCAAAACAGTGAACCATACGCGTGGTCACGTGCAGCTGCCGCACGTCCTCATGTCCCTGGGTTTCCGCGAGCGGACGCCCAACGGTATCGAGATCGTAAAAACCGCCGCGGGGATTTATGGACGTGTACTGGAAAAAACCGAACAGGTCCCCCGCCTGCCCGAGCAGCCAGAGCCGATGGGGAACCAACTTAAGAAATTCCGGTTTCGTGCTGCCTGCCCAACTGGAAGTGTCGGCCGCTGCCTGCTTCGACGTCATTTGCCCGCCCCTGAAAATATGCCTTTGCCGATTTGTTTCAGGGCATGCGGGCAAGCGCAAGCCCGGCGTTGGACTTCGTGGGATATCGCGGCTTCCAACCTTCTTAGCGGTTGCGGCCCAGGTTGCCCCACCGCTAAAGATTCCGCAAACAAAACAACCAGGGCGGACACCAAAATGAGCGAACGGATCGAGGCGAAACTTCTCGTCGACTGCAAAAACCATCTCGGCGAAGGCATTCAATGGAGCGTGGAGCGGCAGCGGGTCTACTGGCCGGATATCTTCGGCAATGTGCTGCAGTCCTGCGACGAGAATGGCGGGGCGATTGAACGCCTGGAACTCGAGACCGGACTGACGGCTTTTGGCTTCACCCGAACCGGACGGGCAATTGCGTCGTTCGTGGACGGGGTCTGCTGGCTCGACATGGAGACAGGCGAACGCGAGATGCTGTATCCATTCCAGCCCGACAATCCCAAAACCCGTCTGAATGATGGAGGACTGGACCGTCAGGGCCGTTTTCTTGTTGGGGGAATGGACGAGGTCGACACGACGGCAATTGCGCCCATGCTGTCCGTAACGCCGAAGGGCGTGCGCGAAATTCTGCAGGGTATTGCAATCTCGAACTCACTCGCGTTTTCGCCCGATGGCAAAACGATGTATTTCACCGATACACCGACCAAAAAAATCTTCGCCTACAGCTATGATACGGAAACCGGCACGCCATCGGAGCCCCGCCTTTTCACCAGGCTTTCCGAAGGAGACGGCGGCCCGGATGGATCGACAGTCGATGCGAAAGGCGGGCTTTGGAATGCCCGGTTCGGCGGCAGCGCTGTGCAGCGCTACCTGCCCGATGGAACACCGGACATTCGCGTAGACCTGACGGTGCCGAATATCACCTGTTGCGCCATTGGTGGCCGGAACATGAACCGGCTGTTCATCACCACCGCCCGCGCCGGCATGTCCGACGAGGCGCTCGATGCCTGTCCAACTGCGGGAGGGCTTTTTGTAGCGGATATACCGGTCAAGGGCCTGGAGGTCGGGTTTTACGCGGATTGATATCCGGTGGTCCACGATTGCCGGGATGACCAAACTCTTCTTCAATGACCTACCAGCCCCCGGCCCCGCCGCGGGCTGATCGGACTGTCCCGCCTCGATTTTCTAATCGCGCTCTATACGATCACTTTTTCGCGCAGCCTGCTCTTTCCGGGGTCATTTGGCTTGCCAGCAAAGCATCAAGAACATAACAGGAACAAAAAGGATTTCCCGGATGGCTCCACGCTCGCTAAAGGAAAAACTCGCGATCCTGTCTGACGCGGCCAAGTATGACGCCTCCTGCGCCTCTTCGGGCGGGGAACGGAGGGACTCGCGCGATGGGAAGGGGCTCGGGTCGTCCGGTGGCTCAGGTATCTGTCACGCCTATGCGCCGGATGGCCGCTGCATCAGTCTGCTGAAAATCCTGATGACGAATTTCTGCATCTATGACTGCGCCTATTGCGTAAACCGGGTGTCGAGCCAGGTTGAGCGTGCCCGGTTTTCAGTTGAGGAGGTCGTGTCACTCACGGTGGAGTTTTATCGCCGCAATTACATTGAGGGCCTGTTTCTGTCGTCGGGGATTATCCGGTCCCCGGATGACACGATGGCCGATATGGTCCGCATTGCCCGAACCCTGCGTGAACAGGAGAACTTCCGCGGATACATCCATCTGAAAACCATTCCCGATGCCGCGCCGGAACTGATCGACGAGGCGGGGAAATGGGCGGACCGGCTCTCGATCAATGTGGAGATGCCGACGGAAACGGCCCTCGCGAAGCTGGCACCAGAGAAGGACGCAAAGGGAATACGAAAGACCATGGCCGAGGTGCGCCTGCGCCGGGAAGCGTCGCGCGAAAAGACCTACCGCGGCAAGCGAAAGGCCAGGTTCGCGCCCGCAGGCCAATCCACGCAGGTCATAGTCGGGGCCGATGGCGCCGACGACCGGGCAATCCTGTCGCAGTCGTCGAACCTCTACGCCAATTATGCGCTGTCGCGGGTGTATTACTCAGCGTTTTCACCGATCCCGGACTCATCGAAGGCCCTGCCCCTGATCCGTCCGCCGCTCATGCGTGAACATCGGCTGTATCAGGCGGACTGGCTTTTGCGGTTTTACGGGTTTGAGGTGGGTGAGATCGCATCCGACGGCATGCTTGATCTCGATATTAACCCCAAGCTGGCCTGGGCGCTGGCAAATCGGGCGCAGTTTCCGGTCGATGTGAACCGCGCGCCGAAGGAAATGCTTCTGCGCGTGCCGGGGTTTGGGACCAAAAGCGTGCAGCGTTTGATCGCCGCGCGGCGACACCGGACGCTGCGCTACGAGGACCTCAAGGCCATGGGCGCGGTGATGAAGCATGCCGCACCGTTTATCACGGCCGGAGGATGGTCACCGCGGGGCCTGACCGATGCCGCTTCGCTGCGCGACCGGTTTGCACCGCCACCGCAACAGTTGAGCCTTTTCTGATGCGACAGGTCGTGCTGCCCGTGATTGGAACGGTTGCGGCATGGC
Source organism: Amaricoccus tamworthensis (assembly GCF_049800875.1). NCBI lineage: Bacteria > Pseudomonadati > Pseudomonadota > Alphaproteobacteria > Rhodobacterales > Paracoccaceae > Amaricoccus > Amaricoccus tamworthensis. The sequence goes on from NZ_JBNAFV010000001.1 coordinate 728,260, forward strand.
GGCGCGAGGCCCGAGCCCTTGCCGCCGCCGGAGTTTCTCCGGAACAGGTTGCGTGGTGCGTCGGTGAGGGGGAACACGATCTCTTTGCCCAAAACCCGGTTTCAACCGGGATTCCCCGCGAAATTCGGCTGTCAAAAGCCGCGTTGCAAACCATCGACAGCGCGCTGTGTCATTCCGATCCGGAACGCTTTGCACGGGCATATGCGACAGTCCTGCGTCTGTCGAATGGTAACGTGCGGTGGGGCGACCGAAGTGATCAGGCGATCCGCAGAATTCTCGCCGATGCCAAGGCGGTTGGTCGTGACATCCACAAAATGCATGCGTTTGTCCGGTTTCGGGAACTGCCAGCCGATGGACCCAGGCGTGCCTTTGCCGCCTGGTTTGAACCCGAACATCCCATAGTGGAGGCAGCGACGCCATTTTTTGCAAAACGCTTTGGCGATATGGACTGGGTCATCACCACCCCGACGGTCACCGCGACATTTCTGGACGGCAAACTGAGCTTCAGCCAAACACGTGCCCACGACCGTCCTCCGGAAGACGCGACCGAAGATCTCTGGCGGACATATTATGCGAGCATCTTCAATCCAGCCCGGCTGATGGTGTCCGCGATGCAGTCGGAGATGCCGAAAAAATACTGGAAGAACCTGCCGGAGGCCCGCCTGATCCCAGACCTGATCCGTAAGGCGCCGCGCAGGGCGGTGGAAATGCGGGACGCCATGCCGACCGACCCACCGGCACGTCGTGCGGCGGTCGCCCGTTCAATGCTGGAGCGCGAGGTCTCTGCGCCCGAGGCCGGTTCCCTGGACGAACTCCGCGAGGCGGCAGCGGGCTGTACAGGCTGCCCCCTGCACGGACCCGCCACGCAGACTGTTTTTGGCGAAGGGCCGGTTGATGCGCCATTGATGATTGTGGGCGAGCAGCCTGGCGATCAGGAGGACCTGGCCGGGCGGCCGTTTGTGGGGCCGGCAGGTCAGGAGTTTGACATGGCGGCGCAGGCGGCCGGTCTTGACCGGTCCCGCATCTACGTCACCAACGCGGTCAAACACTTCAAGTTTATACCACGAGGCAAACGACGTATCCACCAGCGGCCAAACGTGGGCGAAATTGAGCACTGCCGGTGGTGGCTGAACCTTGAGCGGAGGTTGATCCAGCCGCAACTCATCGTCGCGATGGGGGCCTCCGCCTGCGCGTCGTTCACGGGCTCTGGTACCGGTATCCTCAAACGACGCGGAAGTGTGGAACCCGGACCGGAGGGCACTCCGGTTCTCGTAACACTGCACCCGTCCCACATACTTCGGCTGCCGGACGATTTGGCCAAAGCCCGCGCACGTGCGGACCTTCAGGCCGATCTTGAGCGGGCCAGATCCCTGATTGAGGCCGCGGCGGCCTGATCCTCAGGATTGGGCTTGCCGCCCGGAACGGTCGAGGGCCTCCGCCGCGAAATCGAGTTTCTGCCGCACGAGCTCCGTCACCACAAAAGGATATACATCCTCCATACCCATGGAACGGTTCAGGTGGTTCACGGCAAGGCCGATATCCATCGCGGCGGCCAGATTATCGGGTGGCGTTTCGTCCGCGAAGCCCAGCGCCTGCGCGCTGTCCAAAAGATCGGTCAGGTGCATGACATGGGCGGCCGTTTCGGCCCAGTCCTCATGGGGATGCGCGGATGCGTAGTGGCTGATATGTGCGTCTCGCCAGCTTCCATCATCCTCCGCAGCGTAGTGCTGTTTGAGCGCCTCGCCGTAATCCTCCCGCTCGTCTCCAAACATGACGCGGAAGGCGACCTCGAAGCCCGCATTTTCTGCAGCAAGCCGCAGGAAGAGAAAATGCGCGATCTCGTGGCGAAAATGGCCGATCATCGTGCGGTACGGTTCTTCCATCCGCTCGCGACGCGCGACGATTTCGGCTGGATCAGCTTCGGACACGTTGATCGTAATCAGCCCGTCCGCATGTCCCATGACGGTTCTGGCCGGGCCATCCCGCGTAGTCTCTGAAAGGAGTTTAAAAACCGGCCTCGGCCCGGCATCATTCCTGCCGAACCAGCCAAACGCAATCAGGTTTGCGATAACCCAGCGTTTGGCGGCCTCCGCGCGCGTCCAGAGCTCGGCGTTGCCGTCAACAGCCATGTCAGGATGGGTGCGCGTCATGGAGCAGGACCGGCAAAACCCACTGTCGCCGTCCGCGATCCAGTTGCAGCCGATGGCATCCCGGTTCGCGCAGGGGGCAAATTCGGCGACCATCGCGTCGGCATCCGGGTCGTAACCAACCATCAGGCCACAGGTGCAGGTACAGTTGTTGAACCAAACCCGGTTCCGACATTTGGGGCAGTGATAGACGCGCATCGGTCAACCTTTAAAATAATGTGCGCCGTCGGCGCACCATTACAAAATCCCGCTGGCGATCAATGGGACCCCGCGGGATGTTCAACAGTTTCCAGTTTCGAAAGGAGCACGGCGGAGGCTGATTGCCTCCGTCGCACTCGTTCAGTATCACGGTCATTCCGCGGGTTCCTCGACTCTCGTTTTCTCAGCAGACGCCATGCCGGGCTGATCGGATTTTCCACCCAGCTTGTCACGCACCCCCCGCTCGATGCGGTCGCCAGTGTCGCTGTCAATGTTGCGCCAGTATTCGAAAGCGCGCTGAAGCACCCGCTCGCTGACGCCATCGGTCAAATGTCCAACAACATTGTTGACGAGGCGCTCACGCGCGGCATCATCCATCACGTCGCGCACAAGGATACCCGCCTGAGTCCAGTCGTCATCATCCTGGCGCAGTTCGTAGGCCGCGCGTACCATGTCGCCGTCCGCGTGCCAAAGACCCGCCTCGCGACCTGGATCGGGTTGCGGCGACGGGCCGCCGTAGGAGTTGGGGGTGTAGACCGGGTCCGACACCTTCTCCACCCGCATTGCGCCATCCTTGCTGTAGGAATGGACCGGGGCCTTGGGCTTGTTCACCGGGATCTGTTTGTAGTTCACGCCCAGCCGCGCACGATGGGCATCCGAGTAGGAAAAGCCGCGGGCCAGCAGCATTTTGTCCGGCGAAAGACCGATGCCCGGAACCATGTTGTTCGGCTCAAACGCCGCCTGCTCGATCTCCGTATGGAAATCGGTGGGGTTACGGTCCAGCACGAGCTTGCCGACCTCCATCAGGGGGTAGTCATCATGCGGCCATACCTTGGTCAAATCAAACGGATTGATCCGGTATGTTTTGGCATCCTCGTAGGGCATGATCTGCCATTTAAGGGTCCAGCTCGGGAAATTGCCGTCCGCAATCGACGAAAACAGATCGCGGCGGTGATAATCACCATCAGCGCCGGCCAGCCTGTCCGCCTCATCCTGGCTCAGATAGGCGTTGCCGTCGCCCTGATCCGTGTGGAAGTGAAACTTGACCCAAAACATCTCGTCATTGGCGTTAACCAGGGAATAGGTGTGGCTGGAGTAGCCATTCATTTCGCGCCATGTCCGCGGAATGCCCCGGTCCCCCATCAGGTAGGCCACCTGATGCGCGCTTTCCGGGCTGAGGGTCCAGAAATCCCACTGCATGTCATGGTCGCGCATGTCATTATCGGCGCGACGTTTCTGACTGCGAATGAAATTCTGGAATTTCATCGGGTCGCGGATGAAAAAGACGGGCGTGTTGTTTCCGACCATGTCGAAATTGCCGTCTTCAGTATACATTTTCACCGAAAATCCGCGCGGGTCGCGCCATGTGTCCGGGCTGCCGCGCTCTCCGGCTACCGTAGAAAACCGGACCACAGTGTCCGTCTTCGCGCCCGGTTGGAAAACCTTGGCCTTGGTGTATTTGCTCACGTCTGCCGTGACTTCGAAATGTCCGAAAGCCCCGCCACCTTTGGCATGCGGCTGACGCTCGGGGATCCGCTCGCGGTTGAAGTTCGCCATCTGTTCGAGCAGATAATGATCGTGCAGCACAATCGGCCCGTCGCGGCCTACCGTCAACGAATGCTCGTCGCTGCTGACCCGGATACCTGCATCGGTTGTGGTGGGTGGAACGGATTTGTCGTGCGTCATGGAAACGGCTCCCTGCAAATTAGTGGCTGTACCGGAAACGACGTGCGGGACTAAAGGTTCCGACAGAACTTGATTTCCGCGGAGGAACCCTACTCGGCTCACTAAATTCACGTCATGCGTGACAGGAAGGCTCAGAAGGTCGAGCTGTTTTATATGTCAAAACGAACTCGACATGTCCGAGCGCTTCGGACCTGGTCCGCTCGCCCCGACCCAAAGCGACGATACTGCCGTAAATTTCGTCGCCCACCTCTTCGAGCGTTGCGCCTCCCCGCAGGATGCGCCCGGCATTGACATCCATGTCATCAGCCATCCGGTCATGGGTTTCGGGATTGGCGCAGACCTTGATCACTGGCGAGATGGCCGACCCCACAACCGAACCGCGCCCGGTGACGAATATGACGGCATGTGCGCCGCAGGCAATCAGCTCAATGATCTCGGCAGTATCGTTGATGTTCGGAAACCCAAATTTCGGTTCTCCATCCGGGACCACATCCAACAGATAGAGCCCCTTACCTGGCGGCCGCTGCGCCGGTCTGACAATGCCGGATATCGGGCTGGAGCCGGACTTGGCATAGGCACCCAGCGACTTCTCCTCGATGGTCGACAGCCCACCAAGCGCATTGCCATTGGAAAAAGAGCCGTAGCCCATCTTCGCATAATACCGCGCCGCCTTTTCTACGGTAGCGATGATTGCGGGCCGCAGTGCCGGGTCGCTGACCCGGTCGGCCATGACGTGTTCGCAGCCGATCAACTCACCCGTTTCCTCGAACATGCAGGTCGCGCCCTCGGCCACGAGCCTGTCAAACGCGCGGCCTGCTGCCGGGTTTCCCGTCAGACCGGAGGTAGCATCGGACCCACCGCAGATCGTGCCGATGACAAGCTCCGACACATCCATCGGGACCTTCGGTGCGGCGCGGAGGGTATCCACGTGATCCTCCACCCACGCACGGCCCTCCTCAAGGGCGGCAAGCGTGCCACCGATTGCCTGTATGATAATGAGGTTCACGGGGCGCCCCGAGGCGCGTATAACGTCTTCCAACTGCTGTTTGCGGAAGTTTTCGCACCCCAGCGACACCAACTGAACCGCCCCCACGTTTGGATGGGTGCAGAGCGCCTCCATCATCTCCTGGCCGTAATCCGACGGAAAACAGCCGGAGAACCCGATCACCTGCACGTCGCTCTCGTCAAAGGGCTTTGCGATTTTGGAGCAGACGTGATGCGCGCATTCCACCAGATAGGCCACAAGTACGACGTTGCGGATGCCCTTGCGCCCGTCGGCGCGGAGCCAACCGGTCATAGCAGTCATGCGTTCGTCCCCTCAATATCCTCAATGACAGTATACCGGCTGGTCAGGTTGTGCAGATGCACGTGATCCCCGGCAGAAATGGCACTGGATGCGAAGCCAATGGGTGCGCCATATTTCAGGACGTCACAGCCTTCCGCTATGTCCACCAAAGCCAGCTTGTGACCCAGGCTCATAACCCGCGGCACCGTTATGGACCGACCGCCTACGTCTATTATCTCGCCCTGAGCCAGCGGGCGGATCGCTACAACGATGTTGTCGGACGGATGCAGGTGCAGCAGACCGTACACCTCCCCCGCGGATTGAACTGTCATGATTATCTCCCCATCCTAATGTGTTAAATGCACAAAAAACCTTTGACAACCGAGGAATTTGTTCTTTAAGCATTTAAAACAAACAACGATACCCGCGAAACCCGGGTACAGCACATGGGGAGGACGACCCGAAATGGCGGCACAGCCGGTATTGGAGGCGCGTGGGATATCGAAACATTACGGGGGCATTGTTGCGCTCGAAAATGTGGACCTGACGCTTGAGGAAGGTGAGATTCTAGCGGTTGTCGGCGACAATGGCGCGGGAAAGTCCACCCTGATCAAGGCGCTCACCGGTGCCATTCCCCGCACCAGCGGATCCATTCGGTTTGATGGCAAAGAGGCCCATATTGAAACCCCCACGGATGCCAAGGCCGCGGGTATCGAGACGGTTTACCAGGACCTCGCGCTCGTAAATGAGATCCCCATCACCCAGAACGTCTTTCTGGGCCGGGAGATTGTGCGGGATGACTGGCTGGGACGTTATTTTGGCGTGCTGGACTTTAAAAAGATGGACCGCGAAATCCGCGATCTGTTCGCCAAACTGGATATCCGCATCACTGACATCTATCGGGATGCACAGGCCTTTTCCGGTGGACAGCGTCAGGCGGTGGCTCTTTCCAAAACCGTGATGTTTGGCAAACGGGTTGCCATTCTCGACGAGCCAACCGCAGCACTCGGCGTGCGTGAGAGCCAGATGGCGATGGATCTTGTCCGTTCGCTCAAGGATCACGGGCTGTCGGTCATCATGATCACCCACAACATGCAGCACGTGCTGAACTACTGCGACCGTGTGATGGTTCTCCGCCTCGGGAAACTTACCGCCGTGCGCAAGGTCAGCGACGTGGACGGCGACACTCTTGTCGGCCTGATCACCGGCACGATTGAAGGAGACGTCAGGGATGAGTGACATGCAAAACAGTTCCACCGCGGTGTCAAATCCCGGCGCGACGTCCCGGACATTTGAGCGGATCACACATGAGTTCATGCCTATCTGGCAGGTCATTGCGGCGCTGGTGCTGATATACCTCGTATTTTTCGTGCTCTCCCCGCCCTTCCGCAGTTTTGACACGATGCTGTCAATCTTCGGTCAGGCGTCCATACTTGCGGTGCTGGCCTGTGGCACCACGGTCGTATTGATCTCGGGCGGACTGGATCTCTCCGTTGGTTCAATCTTTGCCGTGGTTGGGGTTTCCGTCGGCATCCTGCTGTCCGAGGCTGATCTGCCCGTCTGGCTTGCCGTGCTTGGTGGGCTCGGGATCGGTGCGGGTCTTGGTGCACTCAACGGCATTGTGCAGGTGGCCACCGGGGTGCCCGCGTTTATCGTCACGCTCGGTGGGCTGACGGCCTACAAGGGACTTGCGGAAATTCTGGCCAGCGGGCGGGATCTCTCGCGGTTTCCCGATGCCTTTCAGGTCATTGGTTCCGGCTACATCGTACCAATGGCGATCATGTTCGCTGCCGCTATCCTGACCGGCCTCTTCCTGACCAAAACGCGCCTCGGTATCCGGGCTTTTGCAATCGGTGGCAACGAGGACGTGGCACGTCTCGCCGGTGTCCCGGTCAAACGCAGCCGGATTTACTACTACATGGTCGGCGGTGCTCTCGCGGCCCTGGCGGCCATCATGGAGGTCGCGAAGCTGAACTTCGCGATGCCGGCGCGCGGTCAGAGCTATGAGCTGTTTGCCATCGCTGCGGTCGTGATTGGTGGCACCAGCCTGTTTGGTGGGCGCGGCGGTGTGGGCAAAACCCTGATCGGGATGCTCATTATGCAGACCATCACGGTCGGCCTGTCCTACATGGGTGTGGGCACCTCCTATCAGCGCATAGCGATCGGAATAATCATTATTGTCGCCGTCTACTGGGACGTCTGGCGCAGATCCACGCGGTAATTCCGCCGCGAAGGACAAGCCCTGTCAAAGGGCACAAATCCAAGGGAGACTTTGAAAATGACACTCACAAAAATTAAAACCATGCTGACGGCGACGGCCATGACGCTGGCCGCGACTACCGCAAGCTTCGCGCAGGATCTGCAAATCGCCTATACAGGCTTTTCCACGGATAACACGTTTTGGATCGGCGTGGCGGAAGCGGCTGCGGCGGAGGCAGAACGTCAGGGGGTTGAGTTCATCGACATGACCGCCTCCTCCCCGGACTCGGCCGCACAAAAGGACGCCGTTGACCGGGCGGTGGATATGGGCGTTGACGGCATCATAATCGGCTCCGTCGACAACCGTGCCTTTGACGCCTCGCTCGATGCGGCAGCGGAAAAGGGGATCCCGGTGGTGGCCGTGGATACCGGCATCGATCATGAGCACGTGTCGAGCCTCGTTCAGACCGACAACCTGGCGGCTGCGGGCATCGCCGGTGAGTTCATTGTCGAACAGATTGATGAGGGCAAAGTCCTCATTCTCGGCGGCTCGGCCGGGCATCAGACCGGCAACGCCCGCCGCGACGGGGTTCTCAATGCAGCCGAGCAAGCCGGGCATGAGGTGATTTTCCAGATTTGCGACTGGCAGGACGCCTGCGCTTTCGAGACCACGACAAATTTCCTTCAGTCCGATCCGGAAATTAAGGCGATCTTCTCCGCCTGGGATCCGGGTGCGCTTGCTGCGGTTTCCGCGGCCAAGGCTCTTGGAAAGCTCGATGACCTCGTCATTGTCGGCTTCGACGGCAACCCCGCCAACCTCGTTGCAATCGCGGAGGGCGAGCAGACCGCCACGATCAAGCAGGACAACACCCGCATGGGAATTGAATCCGTCCAGAACCTCGTGAACATCATCAATGGCGAGGACGCACCCGCCATGGTTCCGATCGACGGCATTCTCATCACGTCCGAAAACGTGGCTGAGTTCCAGTAACCAGCCGATGCTCCGGCCAATCATCTGGTGGGCGCGCCTCTGCGCCCACCTCCCCGCCCCGAGGAAAGCCCAGAAATGAAATCACTCGTCATTGACAAGATCGGTCACACAGCCTTTTGCGACGTCCCTACCCCGGAACCCGGGTCGGGTGAGGTTTTGGTCAGCGTTCACCACGTCGGCCTTTGCGGCAGCGATCTGAGCACGTTCAATGGCGCGAACCCGCTGGTGGAACTACCCCGCATTCCCGGACATGAGATCGGCGGCGTTATTCTTGAGACCGGGCCGAATGTGCCCGGTCATCTTTCACCCGGTTCCCGCGTCGTCGTGGTGCCATACACCACCTGCGGCACCTGCCCTGCTTGTCGGCGCGGTCGGGCAAATGCCTGCCAGTTCAACCAAACGCTGGGCGTGCAGCGCGATGGCGGGCTGTGCGACCGTATTGTCCTGCCAGCGGACCGGCTGATCGTGAATGACACCCTGCCTGTCCACCACCTTGCCCTTGTGGAGCCCCTTTCGGTCGGATTTCATGCGGTGTCCCGTGGCCAGGTGAGTTCCGATGATACGGTCCTGGTGCTTGGTGGCGGAATGATCGGTGTTGGCGCAATACTTGGTGCACAGGCCCGTGGCGCGCGGGTCATTGTCAGCGAAATCTCAACTGCCAAAACAGAAACCCTCCGCAAACTGGGGGCCGAGGCGATCATCAATCCGCTTGAGACGGAGCTGGAAAAAGCGGTGGCAGAATTGACGGATGGTCGCGGTGCCGACGTGATCATTGAGGCCGCCGGTGTCGCGCAGACCTTCCGTCTTGCCGTGGACCTGGCCCCTTTCACCGGCCGGATCGTCTATATCGGATATGCCAAGGGCGAGGTTGCTTACGAAACCCGTTTCTTCAACCTCAAGGAACTTGATATCCGGGGGTCCCGCAACGCCGTCCGCGAGGATTTCGACGCCGTCATTGATTTTCTGGAAAAGCACCCGGACATGGCCGATCCACTGATCTCAAAGATGTTTCCGTGGGAAGAGGCCACCTCCGCACTCGACTACTGGGTCGCGCACCGGGACGAGACCTTCAAGATCATTATTGACTTTGGAAAGGACACCTGAATGTCTCCCGACCTTTTGTCGAAAATCTATGGGCTGTCAGGACAGACCGCCCTCGTCACCGGCGGCGGAACCGGCCTCGGAAAAGCCATCGCGAAATGCCTCGCGGAAAGCGGAGCCGAGGTCATCATTGCGGGACGGCGCGCGGACGTTTTGGAAGCTGCCGCCGCGGAGATCGGCCATGGCTGCGCGACCACCGTCATGGACATCACTGACCTGCCCGCGATCGCCAGTGTGGAGGCCGACATTGCTGACAAATTCGGACCCATCGACATTTTGGTCAACAATGCCGGCAACACGCTGAAAAAACCTTTTGAGGACTCCGACATGGCGGATTTTGATCAGGTTTTCGACGTGCATGTCCGTGGCGCGCTGGAGCTGACCCGCCATGTCATCAAACGCATGCTGACGGAGGAGCGACCGGGGTCGATTTCCTTTATTTCGTCGATGACCGCCTATATCGGCCAGCCCATGGTTCATGGCTACACCATCTCAAAAACCGCCATAAACGGGGTTGTGCGCGGCCTGTCCGCGGAATTTGCAGCGCGCGGCATCCGGGTCAATGGCGTGGCGCCAGGCTGGATCGACACGGATCTCTACCGCAAGGCAACGAAGGGTGATGTTCCGCGTCAGCAGAAAATCCTGAACCGCATTCCGATGCAAAAACTTGGCGAGCCCGAGGACATCGGCTGGGCCTGCGCGTTTCTGTCGTCGCCCGCGGCAAAGTACATCAACGGCCAGGTCATCCTCGTTGATGGCGGTGGCGCAACAGGATTTTGAGATATGGATGAAACGGACCTGTTCAAACGTATTCGCGAGGAACTCTTCACTGCCGTGATCGGCGACGTGCTCGACGTTATGGGGCACCGGCTGCAGTTTCTTCCGCCGGGTGTTGTCCCCCTCCAGCCGGAGATCCGTATCGTCGGACGGGCCATGCCGGTTCACGAGGTGGCATGGCCGGAAGGCACGGGTGACGGGCCGCTGACCAATCAGCCGTTCGGCATCATGTTTCAGGCGCTGGATGATTTGAAGCGCAACGAAATCTATGTCGCATCAGGTTCATCCCTGAATTTCGCTCTGTGGGGCGGTCTGATGTCAACGCGGGCCCGGCACCTGAATGCGGCGGGGGCCATTCTCGATGGCTTTGTTCGTGACACCGCCGAGATCCGGGAGCTTGGCTTCCCGGTCTTCTCCCGGGGCGTCTACGCGCAGGACCAGGGAGTGCGCGGCAAGGTGGTCGATTTCCGTACGCCCATTACGATTGGCGATGTCCGGATCAACGACGGCGACCTGATCGTGGCCGATGATGAGGGCGTGCTGGTCATTCCACGCGAGGCGGAGGAGGAGGCCATTACCGCCGCTTTCAAAAAAGCGGCAACGGAGAACAAAGTAGCCGAAGCCATCCGCAATGGAATGAGCAGTCAGGAAGCGTTCGCGACCTTCGGCGTCATGTGATCCGGGCGGAATACCCGCCCGGTAGCACCAGGAAACACCCCATGTCCCGCGACAACAGCACATTCAAGGAAAGCTACAACCAGGTGCTGGACGTTGTTCGCGATACGGGTATTTCGGAAACACTCCCGACCGAGAACTCTCTGTCCGAAAGCCTTGGGGTAAGCCGAACAACCGTAAGGGCCATTCTCACCGGTCTTGACGACGCCGGAATCATCCGGTGGGAAGGCCGTCAAAAACAGGTGCTGCGCTGGCCGACCCAAGCGGATTACTACGGCAAGTCAGAGACGGCTTCCGCGACGGAAAAGGTTTCAACGCAGTTCATGGAATACGTTCTGAACAGCGATCTTGCCCCTGGGACCGCGCTCCACGAGTCGGACCTTAAAAAGAAGTTTGATGTCAGCTCCTCGGTCGTCCGGGAATTTCTCATCAGGTTTTCCCGCTTTGGCCTGATCACCAAGGAACGCAACCGATCCTGGGTTCTGCGTGGATTCACGCGCGATTTCGCCGAGGAACTTTTTGAGGTTCGGGAAATGTTTGAACTCCGGGCCTTTCGGAACCTGCTGCGACAGGGGAATGAGTCGCCCGCGCAAAACGCATTAACCGCACTTGCCCCCCAGCATGAAAGTATTTTGGCCAATATTGACCGGGATTACCTTGCCTTTCCCCGGCTCGACGAACGTTTCCACCGGACACTGATCGAGACCTGTGACAACCGGTTCATGACCGATTTTTTTGAGGTTGTCGCGATGGTCTTTCACTACCACTACAGCTGGAACCGGATTGACGAAAAAGAGCGCAACCTGGCCGCAACGCTCGAACACCTGGCGGTCATTCGTGCGCTTGAGGCCGGCGACGGCGAACTGGCGGAGGAAGCCTTTCGTGGCCACCTCCGCAATGCGAAAAAGACCATGACCGCTTCCGCGCTTTGGGACTGACCATCACGCGGATCTGTCGACTTTTCTAACGTCCCATCCAGCCGCCATCGACCACGAGGATTTCGCCATTAACATAGTCGGACGCGGATGAGGCCAGGAACACGGCCGGACCGGCAAAGTCTTCAGGCCTGCCCCATCGCCCGGCCGGGATCCGTTCCAGGATGGATTTCGACCGGTCAGGATCCTCCCGCAATGCCTGGGTGTTGTCCGTGGCGATGTAACCGGGTGCGATCGCGTTAACGTTGACACCCTTTCCGGCCCACTCATTTGCCAGGGCCTTGGTCAGTTGCCCGATACCCCCTTTTGAAGCGGCGTATCCCGGCACGGTGATGCCGCCCTGAAACGTCAGCAGCGACGCGGTGAAGATGATCTTTCCGCGCCCCCTCTCAACCATGCCGCGGCCGATCTCGCGTGAGAGAATGAACTGTGCGGAGAGGTTGACCTCAATGACCTCGTCCCACCAGTCCTCCGGATGTTCGGCAGCCGGCTTGCGTTTGATTGTGCCCGCATTGTTGATGAGAATATCCGGGGCGACACCATCGGCTTCCAGTTGGGCCGCAAAGTTTTTTACCGCTTCACGATCCGAGAAGTCGCACTGATAAGGGGTGAACGTACGCCCCAGTGCGGTCACGGCCTGCTCCACCTCCGAGTTCGGTTCAAGTGTGACACTGACCCCGACGATATCGGCACCGGCCTGTGCGAGCGCTTCGGCCATTCCCCGGCCAATACCCCGTTTAGCCCCCGTCACGACCGCGGTTTGACCTGTCAGATCGAAAGACTGGAGGACGTTCATGCCGGTTCCCCGACCTTGATCAGGCTTTTGAGCGCGGTGGGACTGGCATCCAGTGCCTCGAAAGCGGCCTGAATATTCCCAAGCGGGCTGACATCCGTGATGACGGTCTCCGCATCAATCGCGCCGTTGGCGACGAGGGCTATGGCTTTTTCATAATCCTCGGGCTCGTACACGCGCGCGCCGATCAGCTTCAGCTCGCGCCAGAAGAACTGGAACATGTCCACTGTCGGTTTAGTCGCGTGGATTGCCACCATGCAGATGCGCCCCCGTGTAGCGGCTACGGCGGTCATTGCGTCAACACCTGGCTGCGTGCCCGAGACCTCAAACACGACATCCGCACCCTTCCCACCGGTGCGCCCATCGATTTCCGCCTTCAGATCCTGTTCCATCGGGTTGACCGTGTCGAAGCCCAGCGCCTTCGCAATTTTCAGACGGTGCGGGTTTACCTCGGAAATCACAACCTTGCCGCCCGTATCGAGCGCAACCATCGCCACGAGAATACCGATCGGACCGCCTCCGATGACGACGACATCCTCACCTTCGGCAAGCTCCGACATGCGAACATCGTGACAGGCAACCGCCACCGGTTCGATCAGGGCGGCATGGTCGAGACGGAGGCCTTCGGGCAACGCGTGCAGTGTAAAGGCAGGCACGTTCCAAAGTTCCTGAAATGCGCCGTCGGTATCCAGGCCAATGAATTTCAGGTTGTGGCTGATATGGTGATAACCTGCCTCGGTCGCCGGATTGGGAGCACCGGGATCAAGAGGACGAACCACGACGGCGTCGCCCTCTGACCAGCCTTCGACACCTTCACCAACGGCGGCGACCTTGCCGGACATTTCGTGACCGAGAATGCGCTCAAAACCGACCCGTGCATCCATATTGCCGTGGTAGGCATGCAGGTCCGTACCGCAGATGCCGCAATAGGCCACCCTGATCTGCACTTCGCCTGCAGCAGGTGGACGGACCTCCGTCTCTTTGACCTCAAACGTTTTGTTTCCGCGATAATATGCGGCGGTGATGGTGCTCATCCGTGCATTCCCTCATGTGCTGTTTTCAGTTTGTCCCAGTCGAATTCGACGCCAACCCCGGGCGTATCCGGCGCGACCGCCATGTGATCCTCGATCACCAGTGGGCGCCGCGTGTATTCATCGATTGGGAAGGAATGGACCTCGATCCAACCCGGGTTGCTCTGTGCGGACACAAGACTGACATGCAGCTCCTGCATCCCATGACTGCAGACCGGAATACCGTGTTTATGGCTCAGTTCCGCGACCTGAAGCCAACCAGTGATGCCGCCGCAGTTGCTTGCATCCGGCTGGACGAAAGCAAGGCGGGAGTCGGCGAACGCGTATTCGAACTCGTGGATCGTGTGCAGGTTCTCACCCATCGCCAGAGGCACGCCGGTCGCCTGTGCTATGCGACCATATCCCCGGTAATCATCCGGAATTGTGGGCTCCTCGAACCAGGTAATGTCAAACTCCTGGAACGCCTTCGCCGCCTCAATCGCCCCGTCGACGCTCATGGAGTAGTTGGCATCGACCATAAAAGCGATATCCGGTCCGATCAGATCTCGGACCGCCCGGGCGCGTTCAACGTCTTCCGCAAGCGTGGGCTGTCCCACCTTGATTTTCACGCCATTGAACCCACGCGCTAAATATCCCCGAACATTGTCGAGCAGCTTGGGCAGGGTGAAGTTCAGGTCAATGCCGCCGGCATAGGCCCGGCATCTGGATGAGGCGCCCCCTGCCATTTTCCAAAGCGGCTGGCCGGTGCGTTTTCCGCGCAGGTCCCAAAGCGCAATGTCCACGGCGGAAATGGCAAAGGACGCGATCCCTCCCCTTGCCACGTAATGAACATGCCACTGCATGGCGTCGTAGAGCGCCTCGACATCCTCGGTATCGCGCCCCGTCAGAAACGGGGCCAGATCATGTTCGATCATTGCCACCACAGCGCGCCCCCCGCGCCCACCGGTATAGGTGTACCCCGTGCCTTCGCTCCCGTCCTCCAGCGTGACGGTTGCGGTGATCAGTTCGAAATGGGTGTGGTCACCGTGCTTTGCATCGCTCAGAACCTCGGCGAGCGGCACGTCAAACAGTCGCACCTCGACATTTGTAATCCGTGTCATTGGGTTACTCCCTTGGCCCGGCTGGCCAGTTGACTTTGCAGCAGGATCACGACGAACAGGAAACCGCCCCTTATCACCATCTGCCAATAGGCACTCAGGCTGATCACGCCCCGGCCGTTTTCGAAATTAAGAATGTTAAATACCAGACCAAGCAGCAGTGCGCCCGCCACCGTCGCGCCGACGGTTCCCATGCCACCGGTCAGCAGCGTGCCACCGACGACGACCGAGGCAATCGCGGACAGTTCCCAGCCGACCCCTTCAAGGGGCTGACCCGCGCCGAAACCGGAGGCCAGGAATACGCCAGCCAGGCCGCCGCAACCGCCGCTCAGGGCATACACAAATACCTTCGCGCGGTTGACGTTCAGTCCCATCATTGTGGATGCGTCCTCTCCGCCGCCAACGGCAAGAACCGTTCGGCCGAGCGACGTGCGTTCAAGAACAACCCACAGGGCGATGACAACGAAGGCCGTGATCACGATGGTCCAGGGCAATAGGCCAAACGCATTCTCCATGCCCAGTTTTGTGAAGTTCGACGTCCAGTCGATGGAAATCGTCTGTGCGCCGGAAATCACGAGTGCGCCGCCCTTCGCCCCCAGCATTGTCGCGAGGGTTGCTATGAAAGGCGGAATGCGCATGGCCACGACAAAAATCGCGTTGAGACAGCCAATCGCAAGCCCCGCCAGAACCGCTCCGGGCAATGCCACCTCAATGCCAAAGGGTGACAGATAGGCCGCAATCACGGATGTGAATGCCGCAACCGAACCGACCGAGAGGTCAATGCCACCGGTCAGAATTACAAAACACATGCCAACGGAAATCACGATGAACATCGCGTTGTAGTTCAGGAATGACGAGATGTTGTAGGCGCTTCCGAAGTTCTCATAGCGCAGCAATCCGAAAAGGATCATCGCGACGAGAGCCACCCAGACGCCGAAGGAATGGCCGCCGCCCTGAAGAAACCGGCGCAAATCGAATGAGTTGGTATCAAGCATGGCTTACTCCTTGCGCGCCTGCTGCAGATAGACGGCGGCAATGATGATCCCGGCCTTGGCGATGAGCGCGACCTCATCGGCGATACCGTTTGCCAGCAGGGTGTATTTGACCAGCTGGATGATCACCGCGCCGAGGATGGCGCCAAAAATTGGCGCCCGTCCGCCCTGAAGCAGGGTTCCACCGACAAACGCGGCCGCAATGGCGTCGAGTTCCATCAGATTGCCGATACGGGCCGCGTCCGAGGCCGAGTTGATCGCGACAACAATAAGCCCGGCGAGGCCCGACAGTCCTGCACAGATGACGTAAGCGCCGATCTTGACCCGGTGAACCGGGATACCGGACAGACGCGCAGCGCGTTCATTGCCGCCCACAGCCAACAGCTGACGGCCAAAAATGGAGCGCGTCACGACCCAGTAGAGGATGAGCGCAATGAGCAGAACCAGCCACCCCTGAAACGGAAGACCGAGCACGCGCCCGGTTCCCAGGTAGCTGAAGGACGGGTTGGTGAAGGTCTGGAGGTTTCCGTTGGTCAAAACCTGCGCCAGACCGCGACCGGAAATAAAGAAAATCAACGTCGCGACGATGGGCTGAACATTCAGAAAACTGACCAGCACACCATTGAATATCCCGCAGCACAGGGCCACGAATACGGGCACGACAATTGACGCGGTCAGCCCAAGTGTCGGATTGGCCGCAGCAAAGTCCGACAGGAAAATCAGCGGCGCGAGGGCCCCGGACAGGGCCATGATCGCCCCCACACTGAGGTCGATACCGCCCGTCGCAATTACCAGTGTCATGCCCATGGCCACAATGGCGATTGTTGCGACCTGGCTGATGTTCACAAACAGTGTCTGTGCCTGAAGAAAATTCGGCGTCACCAGCAGATTGAACAGCAGGATTACCGCAAGCGCCAGCAACGCGCCGTGGCGCGACGGATCGAACCGTTCGCGCATTATTGCAACCGTTGCGCTCACGCGACGCTCCTCTCATGATGGTGTGCAATAGCGTTGATCAACGCGCCCTCGGTGATGCCGGGGTTTTGCAACTCGCTCACGGAGCGGCCTTCCTGCAGCACCACGATCCTGTCGGCACCCTCCACAAGTTCCTCAAACTCGGAACTGATGAGCAGGACAGCCAGACCATCAGCGACCTGTTTGTGGATGATCGACTGGATCTCGAATTTTGCGCCAACATCGACACCACGCGTCGGCTCATCGAGGATCAGTATCTCCGGTTCAAGCGCAAGCCAGCGGGCCAGCAGAACCTTCTGCTGATTGCCGCCTGAGAGTTCCCGAATGGGCTGTTCCATTCCGGAGGTCTTGATTTGCAGCGCGTCGATGTAATGCGCGACAAGCTCGCGCTCCCTCTCCCGGTCGACCGCACCCATCCGCTTCAGTCGTGGCAGCATGGCGAGAGTGATGTTCTCGCGTACGGACATGTGGGGAATGATCCCGTCGGCTTTCCGGTCCTCGGTCAGAAAACCCATACCCAGCGCGATGGCCTGCGCCGGTGTGTCGAGCGCGGCACCCGAATGGTGACGCACCCGCCCCTCGCTGACCGCGTCGAGGCCGAATACGGCACGGGCTGCTTCGGTCCGGCCTGAACCGAGCAGTCCACCAAGCCCGACGATCTCGCGTTTGCGGATGTTGAACGAAGTCCCGCGCAGACCGGTTTTGCTACGCAGCCCTTCGGCCTCAAGCAGAACCTCACCCGGATTGCCGTGCCCTCCGGACAAAGCAGTCAGGCCAGCAGCCTGAATTTCACTGGCATCGCGGCCCAGCATTTCAGAGACCAGCCCCAGCTTGGTGGTTTCCGCAACCACATGTGTCGCCACGGTTTGGCCGTCCCGCATGATCGTGACGCGGTCGCAGATTTGATAGAGTTCATCGAGGAAGTGGGAAATGTAGAGCACCGCAACGCCGGAATCCCGAAGGTTTCTGACCACTGAAAACAGCGTTTCGATCTCCTGATCGTCCAAGGAAGACGTGGCTTCGTCCATGATGACCAGTTTCGCGTCGAGCGAAACCGCCCGGGCGATGGCGACAAGCTGTTGGATGGCGGTGGAATAGCTGCCCAGCTGACGGGTAACATCCACATCGACCCCAAACCGGGCGAGGATCTCGCGCGTCCGGGCGTGGGCGGCCTTCCAGTCGATCAGCCCAAATCGAGTGCGCGGCTCGTATCCCATGACAACATTTTCCGTCACGCTGCGCAGGGGAACGAGGCTCAACTCCTGGTAGATTGTCGCGATGCCGGCATCCTGCGCCTCGCGGGGAGTGCTGACCGCCAACGGCTTTCCGTCTTTCCGGACGTCACCCGCGTCACGCCGATACACACCGGTCAGGATTTTGATTAGCGTGGATTTGCCCGCACCATTCTGTCCGATGATCGCGTGGACCTCTCCCGGCCGGATCGCGAGGCTTGCGTCCTTAAGGGCGATGATCCCGGCAAAGGACTTCCCGATGCCCGTCATCTGGATGAAGTCAGTCATGTGGTATCCGATCGTGAGGTGTGCCGGAAGATGCGCCGCGCACCCTCCGGCCGGAAGCCTCAGTAGGCTTCGTCGATGTGGTCAGCGGCATTTTCCTGGGTGAAAATGCGGTCCTCGACCTGTACCCAGCCGGGAATTTCCTCACCGGCGGCATATTTGTTCATCACCTCACAGGCGAGCGGACCAAAGAACGGCGAGCTGTCGACCGTGACGCCCATCTTGCCGTCGATAATGGCCTGAAGCGCGTCCCGCGTGCCGTCGATTGACACAATCGTCACGTCCTCGCCCGGCTTGCGACCGGCAAGTTCAAGCGCCTGGATGGCACCAATCGCCATCTCGTCATTGTGGGCGTAAACGACGTTCACGTCAGGATGCGCCTGCAGCAGGGTCTCCATGACCTGACGGCCAAGATCGCGGGCGAAATCGCCGGTCTGGCTGGCCACGATTTCGAAGCGATCATCCTCGGCAATACGGTCGTCGAAGCCTTTCTTGCGGTCATTGGCCGGCGACGATCCCGTAGTGCCCTCAAGCTCAACGATTACGCCTTTTTCGCCCTCGAAATTCTCGATCAGCCATTCCGCCGCGCGTTTGCCCTGATCAATGAAATCAGACCCCAGGAAGGCGACAAAATGTTCGCCCGCTTTGGCGACATTCGGATCAACCGAACGGTCGACCAGGAAGGTGGGGATACCGGCGGCCTTGGCTTTCATCACGGCCGGGATGAGCGGCTTCTCCTCACGCGGGGGCAGGAACAGGACATCGATGCCCTGCGCAATCATGGAATCCACGTCCGCCACCTGCTTTGCGGCCGAACCGGCTGCATCCGTGGCGATCAGATCCCAGTTGCAGGATTCCGCGGTGTCATGGAACGACTTGGTCTCGGCAATGCGCCAGGGGTTGTTGGATTCCATCTGGGCGAAGCCGACCTTGTAGCGGTCTTTCTGGGCCAGTGGTGGCGTGTCCGCCACAGCGATGCCCGCGCTGAGCGCGACCAGTCCTGACAGGGCGGTGCCCAGTACGAAACGTCTTCTCATGTATTTCCCTCCCAAGGTGCGCGGCCTTTCTTCACCGACCGCAGGGACCGGGCGGGGCCCGGCTGGTGTAAGGGCCCGCCTGAGCGGAAACCCGTTTAAACATCCTTAGTCACACGAACAATGCTTCCGCGTCATTTTGGTACGACTAAACATGGCAGAAGATCATCTTAAAAATCGAATACGTCAACTGAAAATTTCAGGTATTGCGAAATTTTCCTGCGCATGCCCTAATCTCTGAAATTTTTGGTATGCTCAAAAAGGAGTTTGCCGTGGAGGAATTCGACCACATTGTCATCGGCGGCGGAGCTGCCGGCTGCGTGGCCGCCGGGCGGCTCGCATCCGACGGAAACGCGCGTGTGTTGTTGCTGGAGGCGGGTTATTCCAACCGGCACCCCCTGCTCGACATGCCGCCTGGTATCTTCAAAATGATCAACGGCACCCGTTTCATGCGGTATCACCGGACAGTGCCGCAGCCTCATCTGGATGGGCGCGTGCATGACATTCCGCAGGGACACGTGCTTGGGGGCGGCTCCTCCGTGAACGCCCAGGTGTACATGCGGGGGCGGCCCTCGGATTACGACACCTGGAATGAAATACTCTACGGTTCCAACGATCCGGTGGACTGGAGCTGGAACGCGGTACTGCCCCATTTCCGAAGGATGGAGGGCAACAACCGCCTTCTGGACGAACGCCACGGTGCGGACGGCCCCCTGCTCGTCTCCGACCCCGGCCACATAGACGGCCTGTCCCGGCTGTTCGTTCAGGCGGTACAGGGCCTCGGCCTGCCCTACACGCACGACTTCAACGGTCAGAGGCAAAACGGAGTTGGTTTTTACCAGTTCATGAACCGCAACGGGCGCCGGTCCTCCGCAGCTTATGCCTATGTAACGCCGCAGGAAAACAACTCCAACCTGACGGTCCGCCTTCAGTCCGAGGTTTCACGGATAGACATCGAAAACGGTCGCGCAGTGGGCGTCACATATCGCGACAAATCGGGCGAACATCATGTGCGATGCGCTGGTGAAATTATCCTGTCTGCCGGCTCCCTGATTACACCGAAACTTCTGATGCTGTCCGGCATCGGCCCTGCGGATTACCTTCGTAAAAACGGACTGGAATGTATTGCCGACCTTCCCGGCGTGGGCCAGAACCTCGTTGACCACCCGGAGGTGCCGATCACCGCGCGGGTCAATGGACGCCTCGGGTACTACGGACAGGGAGATGGCTGGCGCATGCTGCGCAACGGACTTCAGTTCAAACTGTTTGGGTCGGGCCCTGTGACATCGGCAGGTGTCGAGGCGGGCGCATTTGTCAATCCATCCGATCCGGACGGTGAGCCGACGATCCAGGCGTTTTGCGTGCCTATCGTTTATGTTGACCGCGACACCCGTGACCTCGTGGAGGACGGCCATGGCCTGACCGTCACAACGGTCGTGGTGAAACCCCGGTCACGCGGCGAGGTGCGTCTTGCCTCCGCTGACCCTGCCGACATGCCACTTGTCTCCCCCAACCTGCTGCGGGACCCGGCGGACATGGACGCCATGATCGCGGGACAACGCTATTTCCTGCGTGCGTTCGATCAGTCGCCGCTGGCTGACAAAATCGACCGAGTGATGCTACCAGCGCCCGATCAGCGCGATGACGAGGCTCTGCGGGCGTATTGCAGACGGTTTGTGAAAACCAACTACCACCCGGCCGGCACCGCCCGAATGGGGCGTGACGGCGATCCCATGGCCGTTCTGGATCCCCGAATGCGGGTGCGCGGAATAGAGGGGTTGCGTGTGTGTGACCTGTCGGCGATGCCCGACATAAACGCCGGAAACACACAGGCCCCGGCGATGATGCTCGGAGACAGGTGCGCTGACTTTGTTATGAATATACTGTAAGGCCCAGCCGCAAACGGAGACCTTAATGCAGGACATCAACGAAAGCCGATCGGGACGCGCCGCAGACACCGTTGTGCGCCAGCTTTCACAGAAAATCCAGTCCGGGGAATATTCGGATGGAACGCCGCTGCCCCCCGAACGCCTGTTGATGGAGGAATTCGGCATCAGCCGTACCGTGGTGCGTGAAGCTGTCCAGAGCCTGTCCAAGCAGGGCCTCCTTGAGGCCCGCCCGCGCCACCGCCCTATCGTACGCAAACCCGGATATGACGCTGCAATCTCAGCAATGGAATCCGTGGTCAGTCACCTGCTGAACAATTCCGGCGGGGTCAAAAACCTGTTCGATACCCGCATCCTGGTCGAATCCGCGCTTGTCCGCCAGGCGGCACAACAGGCACAGCGCGACGACATAGCGGCCCTTAAATCGGCCCTCGAAGCGAACAAGGCCGCGGTTGATGACAGCGAACGGTTCTATCTCACCGACCGGGCGTTTCACGCCCTGCTCTATGAAATCCCGCAGAACCCCGTCCTGCCCGCATTGCATCGGGCCTACGTGACGTGGCTCGCGCCCCAATGGTCACGGATGCCGCGACTGCCGGAACGCAACCGGGCGAACTATGAGGCGCATGTGGCAATTTTCGATGGCATTTTGATGCGCGACCCGGACGCGGCCGAAACCGCGCTGCGCTGCCATCTTGACCAGGCCTGGGAGCAGGTCTGCGAAACCTTTGGCGATGGCCTTTGAAGCGTGGGGATTACGGCCTGCTGGCGTTCGACACGCCCAGCGCCCGGATCTGCTGCGACATCTGCACGAACGATCCGTCAACATGCTTGCGGATGACGGTATCCGCCTTGGCTGCATCGTTGGCCTTAAGCGCGGCGACCAACTGATCATGTTCGTCCATGATGGCCTCATAACGGGCCGGAGAAATACGCAGCCGCGCAGCCTGAACATTTAGAGCGGTTCGCAAATTGCGCCAAATCTCCGCAGCGGTCTGGTTGTAGTGTCCCCTGCAGAAAATCTCGTGGAACTGAAAATCAAGCTTTCGGAAGGTGCGCTGTTCGCCATGCGGCAGTTCGCGTATTCTCGCCTGTACCTGTTCCAGTTCATCGAGCAGTTCGGGCGGCGCGTAATCCGCAAACCAGTTCACGAAATAGGGTTCCAGCATCTGCAGAACCTCAAAGATGTTCTGTATCGAGCCGGCATCCGTGGGACGGATCGTGGCACCACGGTTTGGGTGTATTTCGACAAACCCCTCGCCCTGCATCCGCCGCAGCACCTCGCGCACCGGACTAGTGCTCGTGCCATAGCGCTCCGCAATTTCCGAGACCTTCAGCCTCTGCCCACCGGCCAGACGACCGTCATAGATCTCATCCAGAATCGCGTCATACAGCGGAACCTCCGCAGGGTCGTCACCAGTTTTCATCAACAATCTACCCGAAATTTTCCCGTCACAGTAACGCCGCATACCGGCATCCGCCAGTGCGCGACGGAACCGGGGTCAGATCTCCCCGGCAAAATGACACAGCACATCAGCACCATTGATATTTCTCACCGGCGGCCGTGAAGCCCGGCAAAGATCCGTGGCATGGGGACAGCGTGTCGAGAAACGGCAACCTTTGGGCGGCACACCCACATCGACCGGCTCCGCTTTCCCGGTCTTGCGCCCCCGCCGACGCAGATCCGCGACCGGCACCGCCTCAAGCAGAGCGCGCGTGTAGGGATGCTGCGGCGCGTTGAAGAGTGTGGCGGTATCGGCCACCTCAACAAACTGACCCCGGTACATCACCGCCACCCGGTCGCAGATATGCTCGACAACCGCCAGATCGTGGGCGATGAACAGAAAGGTCAACGCAAACTCTTCCTGGAGATCCTGCAACAGATTGAGCGTCTGCGCCTGGATCGACACGTCGAGCGCCGAAACGGCCTCATCCGCCACCACCAGTTCCGGTTGGGTCGACAGCGCCCGCGCGATGCCAAGCCTTTGCCGCTGACCGCCAGAGAAGGCGTTGGGGTAACGGTGCATGAATTCGCGGCGCAACCCTACACTCTCCAGCAGGGCACCGACACGTTCGCTCAATGCACGACCCTTTAGACCTTCAGTCTTCTGCAACGCCTGTCCCACAACATCGATCACCCGCAAACGCGGATTGAGCGAAGCCTGCGGATCCTGAAAGATCATACGCACCTTGCGCCAGATCTGCCGCATCTGATCAATCGGTGCCGTCGCAAGTTCGACGTCGCTACCGTCCCTCGGCAGGAATTTGATGGACCCCTCACTCGGGTCCACCACCCGCAGAATGCACCGGCCAAGCGTGGTCTTGCCACTGCCGGATTCACCGACGATGCCAAACGTCTCGCCACGTTTCACATCGAAAGACACCGCATCCACCGCGACAAACCCCTTTTGGGGCCTGGAAAACCAGCCGCCGTCGCTACCGCCAAACGTCATGGTCAGGTCACGGACCTCGAGAATGGCTTCAGACATCCGCGGTCACCTCCTTTTCGTGCAGGAAACAGGCAACCTGCCCGTCACCCTGCGGTTTCAGTTGCGGTTCGCGCAGGTCGCAGATGCCCGGCATGAAATGGTCACACCGTGTCCGGAAGGTGCAGCCAGACGGACGCGCCAGAGGATGGGGCACCATGCCACGGATGGCGGGCAGCCGGTTCCGGCCCGTTACGCCAATACGCGGAACGGAATCGAGCAGAGCCCGCGTGTAGGGGTGGCGCGGGTTTTCGAACAGTCCATAGACATCGGATTTTTCGACAATCTTGCCCATGTACATGACCGCCACATCGTCAGCCACTTCCGCAACAACCCCCAGATCGTGAGTAATGAGCATGACCGCCATTTTGAACTCGTCCTTCAGTTCAGCAATCAGGTCGAGGATCTGCGCCTGCGTGGTCACGTCGAGCGCTGTGGTCGGTTCATCGGCAATCAGCAGTCGTGGCTGGCAACTGAGCGCCATGGCAATCATCGCCCGCTGCCGCATTCCACCGGACAGTTCAAACGGATAGGACTCAAACCGCTCCGCTGGACGCGGAATGCCAACCCGCGCCAGCATGTCGATGGCCTCCTCGCGCGCCTCCGCCTTGGTCACGTCCCGGTGCAACCGGATGGTTTCCGTGATCTGGCGTCCGATCTTTTGGATCGGACCGAGCGAGGACATCGGTTCCTGAAAGATCATGGCGATGTCGCTGCCCCGGATCGACCGCAACTCGCGGGACCCAGGCCTTGCCTTGGCAAGGTCAACCGTCCGCCCATCGGCCGCGTGGTAGAGGATGGAGCCGCCGGTAATCCGCCCCGGGGCGTCAACGATCCGCAGGATCGAGCGTGCCATGATCGACTTGCCACAGCCCGACTCGCCAAGCAGACACAGCGTCCGGTTGGGCAGGACATCCAGATCAACACCCTCGACCGCCCGGACCAGACCGTCATCGGTGAAGAAGTGGGTCCTGAGCCCCTGGATTTCGACAAGAGGTTTGGTCTGCGTATCAGTGGGCATAGGGATCTGCGGCATCGCGTAGGCCGTCTCCTAGAAAGTTGAGGGCAAGCACGGTGATCACGATGACCGAGCCCGGAGCGATAAGAAGCCAGGGCGCCTCAATAATTGTGCGAATGTTCTGCGCTTCCTTCAGCAGCGTGCCCCAGGACACGATCGGCGGCTGCAGACCTATGCCGAGAAACGAGAGCGATGTTTCTGCAAGGATCATCAAAGGCACCGCCAGCGTGAGCGACGCAATTATGTGACTGGCAAAACTGGGCACCAAATGTTTGCGGATTACTTCCCAGTCGGACAGACCGTCAAGCCGCGCCGCCACTACAAAATCCTCGTGCCGTAGCGACAGGAACTTGCCGCGAACCTCACGGGCAAGCGTCGTCCAACCGATCATCGACACAATCAGCGTCACCACGAAATAGGTTCGCAGAGGCGGCCAGTCGAGCGGGATCGCCGCGGCCAGACCCATCCAAAGCGGGATCGTCGGGATCGACCGAAGAAACTCGATCAGACGTTGGATCGCATTGTCCACCCATCCCCCATAGTAGCCGGACAGCCCGCCAAGACTGACCCCGACAATCAGGGACACCGCCACGCCGACCAGACCAATCGACATGGAGATGCGGGTTCCCATGATGATCCGGCTCAGGATGTCCCGTCCCAACCGGTCGGCCCCAAAGAAATACACCGTCTGGTCCGGATCCTTTGGACCGAAGAAATGCCGGTCGGTCGGGATCAGCCAGAGCAGTCTGTACTCATACCCCTTTACAAAGAAACCCAGCGGAATGGTCTTTTCAGGGTCCGGCACAAAATGCCGACGCATCGCCTCCCGGTCGACCTCCATCTTCAGCCCGTAGGAATGCAGCTGAAACCGGCTGTTGCCGTCCTCATCCTGAGTGAAGAAGTGAATGCCCTGCGGCGGCGCGAAGGGTGCCCGCGTGTTGGTTTTCAGATAATCCGCCGGTGCAAGGAATTCACCGAACAGCGCGACGAGGTAAACGAACCCCACGATGAAGAGGCTGAAATAGGCGACACCGTGCCGGCGGAACTGGCGCCACATCAGCGCCCAGGGGCCCAGCAGGGCCGGTGTTTTCACCGACTCGGCGGCCTGTACTTCGATTGCTGAATCGATGGCGGTCATTGGTAACGTATCCTCGGGTCGACCCAGGCCAGCAGCACGTCCGACAGAAGCGTACCGATTACCGTGAGCAGGCTGACAATCAGAATGAGCGAACCGGCCAGGTACATGTCCTGAACCAGCAGGGCCCGCAGCAGAAGCGGCCCGGTGGTCGGCAGGTTCATGACCACGGCCACGATGATCTCGCCCGACACCAGCGTTGGCAAAATCCATCCGATTGTGGAAATGAAGGGGTTGAGCGCGACACGTACCGGATACCGCATCAGAAGCTGGAACTCCGACATGCCCTTGGCGCGCGCCGTGACAACGTAAGGCCGATACAGTTCATCCAGAAGGTTGGCACGCATGATGCGGATCAGCGCCGCCGCGCCGGATGTTCCGACCACAAAAACCGGCATCCATATGTGTTGCAGCAGATTGACGAATTTACCCCACGACCAGGGCTGCTCAAGATATTCGGGACTTACGAGGCCTCCGACCGACTGACCGAAATACTTGAAGGCCACGTACATCATCACCAGCGCCAGAAGAAAATTCGGCACCGCAAGACCAACGAAGCCAAAAAACGTGGCGACGTAATCCCCTACGGAATACTTGCGGACCGCCGAGTAGATTCCGATGGGAAGGGCCACGGCCCAGATGAAGCCTAAGGTAAGCAGCGAGATTGCGAAGGTCCATCCAAGCCGGTCCCAGATGACATCCGTGACCGGAAGGTTTTTCTCAAAGGAGATGCCAAAGTCACCTTCCAGCAGGATCCCCGTCATCCATTTCCAGTACTGCAGGTACATTGGCTGACCCAGTCCGTACTGTTCGCGCAACTGTTCAACAACGGCTGTGTTGTCGACGCCCGCCTCACCCATCTCAGCCGCAAGACTGTCTAGATAGTCCCCAGGCGGAAGCTGGATAATGATGAAGGTCACGATGGAGACCAGGAAGACCGTCGGGATCATGTAGAGAACCCTTCGGAAGATGAAGCCACCCATGGCCGCTCCTTTCCAATGTCGTCAAAAAGATGGGTCGACCGGCGGGAGGAAACCGGCCGACCCGGTGGCGTACTTCAGATCACGGCAGGTTGGCGCCGCCCTCGAAGTACATCTGCGCGGTGTAGGGCGCAGGGAACCACAGTTGTCCCGCAATCGGCAGAGGATCGGGCACGTTTCTTACGTTGTTGCGGGCGATGCCGAACACAGGGTCGTTCTGCACCATTCCGATTGTAAAGAACTCGTCCGCCGCCATGTCGAGAACCTCGATCATCAGATCACGCTGCTCTTCCGGAGTGGCCGCGGCACGGACCTGTTTGTAGGTCTCAAAGATGTCCTTCACACCCTGCGGCGGTTCTTCACCGGTTGAGGGATCAACACCCCAGGCCGCCCACTCACGCGCCCAGGAAACCGAATTCGAGATGGTCGGAACGTAGCAGATCGGCGTGGTGTAGGCGTCCGCCTGACCACCGGAACAGTTCCACAGATAGGCATCGAAGTCGTTCGACGTGTGGAGCTCAATCAGACGCGAACGGTCGGTCGCGCGGATCTGGAAATCGAGGCCAACATCGCGCGCGTAACCCGCGATCAGTTCCATCGCGTCAGGATACTGCAGCCCAAAAACGTCAGCGACCAGGAAGATCAGCGAGAACCGCTCACCATCCGGACCAATCCGGAACCCTTCGGCGTCCTTCTCCGGCAGCACCTTGTCGAGATACTCATTGGCCAGATCAACATCGTATTCCGTGTACTGCTTGGCGTGCTCTTCCTTGTAGAGTTCCGTTCCCTCACGGGGGGCCGTCTGCGCCGCGGTGCCTGCGCCAAAATACAGCAGGTCAATGACTTCCTGACGGTTCATGGCATGGCTGACACCGATGCGGAAATCCTTGTTGTTGATGACCTCCCGCTTCATGGGATCGGTGTGATTGAGGTTCATCATCAGAATCATGATATTCGCGGGAAGATCGCCCACATCGAAGAAACGGTATTGCCCGCGTTCCATGTTGTCCGTCAGCGAAGCCTTGTTCGACGGACGGCCAAGGTGGCGCAGCATATAGTCGATCTCACCATTAAAGGCCTTGAGGAGGATGGTCTCCACATCCTCGACCTGATCATAGGTAATGCGGTCCATATAGGGCAGCTGCTGGCCCTCGCTGTCGACTTTGTAGTAGTACGGGTTGCGCTCCGCGACGACACGATCGGTCGCACCATAGGCATTGGTCAGGTGCCACGCATGGAGCGTCGGGCGGTCCGGGTTCTGCCAGAACAAAGGCGTGTCCATCGGCCCGGCCTTCAGGTTAAACAGCTGGACCCAGTCACCCGCAGCCGGCTCGGCTTCCACCAGCGCCTGAACATCATCGTTGTATCTGGGCATGAACTGGCTGAGGTAGTGTTTCGGATAGGCCGTGGCGTGGTAGCCAAAACCATATGCCAGCGCCTGAAGGAACAGGCCGTTGGGTGCTCCGAAATCGAACTCCACCGTTACGTCATCGATCTTCGTGATTTTCACGGGTCCGGCCGGGCCGATGAACGTGGAATCCTTGTTCGGTGTCAGCTGTGGATCCGAGAAAATATCCTCGTACCAGAAGATGATGTCATCGGCACCAAACGGTGCGCCGTCGGACCACTTCATCCCTTCACGTAGATGGAACGTGAACTTCGATGCGTCCTCGGAAACATCCCATGATTTGGCGATGTTCGGCCGGATCTCCGACCAGTCCGGGGACCAGCGAACCATGTTGTCACTGCCAATGGTCCGCACCATGTTGTGCTGATCGCCGCCACCAAGAATGGCCCGGCGCAGGGTTCCGCCGTATTCACCGGGCCCCTCAATCACGTCCATCACCAGCGGCTCCGACGGCAGTCGCTCGTCAACCGGCGGCAGGTCTCCGGCCGCAACCTTCTCCGCCAGTTCCGGAGCCTCCTCATAGGCCAGGGCCTGCCCCGCCGCCATTATGGCCAGCGCTCCCGCGAGCGCCGTTCCTGTCAGCCATTTATTCATTTGCGTTTTCCTCCTCCGTTAAAATTGGTCACCAGTTGGTGACAGAGCCGTCCGGCCGCCACAGATGTGGCGGTTCGACATGGGTGGGCTGGCTGGCCCGTATTTTTTCCTCGTCGACCTCAACTCCGAGACCCGGCCGGTCCGGCACCCTGTAGGTGATGCCATCGAGCGGGATCTGAACCGGAAACAGTTCGGGGTCATGGAAACCCAGATCTTCTGTCGGCCCCTGCCGGGTCTCCGCCCAGCTGAAATTCGGGACCGCAGCAGCCATGTGGATGGTGGCCGCGGTACAGACCGGGCCAAGCGGGTTGTGGGGCATCAGGTCGATGTAATGGCGCTCACACCACCCGGCGACTTTCATCGCCTCGGTAAAACCGCCGATGTTGCAGATATCGACGCGCATGTACTGCGTCAGACCCTGCTCAATATAGGGCGCCGCCTGCCACTTCGAGGCAAACTCCTCACCGACCGCGAAGGGAATGTTGGTCATCGAGCGCAGTGTACGGTAGGCCTCGGGCGTTTCGCAGCGGATCGGCTCCTCCAGAAAGTCGAGGGTTCCCGCGGGCAGCCGGTTACAGAAATCCGCGGCCTCGGCCAGCGACAGTCGATGGTGCAGATCAATGCCGAGACAAAGATCGGGTCCGAACTCCTCGCGCAGAGCGATCAGCTCCCTGGCGGCCTGATTGAGGTTTTTCCGCGGGTCAAACGCACCGTCGCCTTTGAAATCGCCGGTGTAAATGCGAAGGCAATCCCATCCGTGGCCGACCAGGACCCGCGCCTTGGCAAGCAACTCATCCAGATCATTGGACTGTGCGCTTGGAAATGTCGGAATCTCATCCCGGTGCTTGCCCCCCAACAACTGATAGACCGGCACGCCGAGGCGTTTGCCGAGAATGTCGTAGAGCGCAATATCGATTGCCGACATGGCGGCGGTCAGAACACGGCCACCCTCAAAATACTGGCTGCGGTAGCTTTCCTGCCAGATGCGTCCAATCTGGTTGGAATCCCTGCCGACCAGGAAGGCCGCGAAATGCCGAATGGTTGCGGCAACGGACTCCTCGCGCGCGGACAGCCCGGATTCACCCCAGCCAATGAGTCCGTCCTCGGTCGTGACCTTGACCAGAAGCTGATTGCGAATGCCAACCCGGGCCAGAAGCGGTTCGATGGATGCAATTTTCGTCATGTAATAGGGCCTTTCAGTGCCAGCCGACGCGGGGCGCCGCCGGGATCATTCCGGGACGCTCCACCGCAATTGTGGAGATCAGACGATCCCGCACGGATGCGGCACCGACGGTGTCCCAAAGGTTTTTCATCTCGAAGGGATCGTTGATGAGGTCGTACAGTTCACCCGCACCGCTCGTCAGATCAACGGACAGACGGTGGGTACGCGACCTGACGGTTCGCAGGTCGAGATCAACGCCGCTGCGCTCTGCGTCGACCTCCCATTCGTTATGGGCCACATCACGTTCCGCACCGCCCAGGACGTCGAGAAGCGACAAACCGTCGTCATCAGATGCGTTAATCCCGCAAAGCTCCGCGACCGTCGCGCGCAAATCGAGCGTCGATACCGGCGCGTCAAACCGTCCCTGGGCAATGCCGGGCCCGGCCATGACAAGCGGCACGCGCAACAACCCGTCGTAGAGCATCGGTCCCTTAAGAAGCAGACCGTGATCCCCCAGCCACTCGCCATGGTCGGACGTGAAGATGACGATTGTGTTTTCCAGCCGACCGGATGCCTCCAGGTGGTCAAGGATGCGTCCAATCTGATGATCGATTGCAGCGATCATCCCATAATAAACCGCAATCGCATCGCGCAGATCCGCGTCGCCCAGCGCATCGTCATTACCCCAGTAAGGCTGATCTTCCGCATGGTTGCGTTTCTGCGTGCGGCGGACCGGGCTTTCGAGGAATGCCCGATGCCACCAGGGCCGCCTGTCCAGATCCATCTCCCGGTGCAGCGGCAGATCGACCTCGGCCGGGTCGTACATTGAGGCCCAGGGCGAGGCGGCAAGGAACGGCGGATGTGGATCCGGGAACGAAATCCAGGACATCAGCGGCCTGTCGCCGCGGGTCTCCAGCATTTCAACCGCACGGTCGCCAACCCAGGAGGTGGACATCCACTCGTCCTCCAGCGCCGAGCGCCAGACCTGTTTGTGGCTGGTCAGCGGCGGGACGGCCTCTTTGGCGCGCGCCCACCGCGCTCCGCCCTGACCATCCTGATCGAGAAAATGCTCGTAGTGGAGTGTGTTCGGCCGATCTTTCCACCCGCAGTGATGATGTGGCCGCAACGTCAGCGCCACGTTCTCAAACCCCATATAGGGACCGGTCCAGCTTTCGTCGAACCGCGCCACGGAGCCGTAGCATTCGGGAAAACCGGTCGGGGAAAAGGTCTCGTGCGTCGAGAAATGCGCCTTGCCGATGAAACCCGTGTCGTATCCCGCACGGGAAAAAAGCCCGCCCAGCCCCTCCTCCGCCAGATCCGGGTCCAGATTGCGACCGTTGTCGCGTACGCCATGACTGTAAGGGAGCTTGCCTGTGAGAATTGAGGCCCTCGCGGCCTGGCACATGGGATGGGGGGTTATACAGGTGTCGAAACGGGCACCGCGGGAGGCGATCCGGTCAATGTTCGGCGTCCTCACCAATCGTCCCGCACCGCCAATACAGTCTCCGCGCTGCTGATCCGTGGTGATCAGAAGGATATCCGGTGCACCGCTCACGCCTGCACCCGGCAGCAGACAAACCTCTTCCGTGCGGCCGAAGCCGCTGAAATGCCGAGCATTTCTCCTCCCTTCATTTGATTCTTTCTCAATTGTTAGATCAAAGGAAAAAAATAGTCGACTATTTTTTTGTTTTGATCGTCTTAATTAAAATTTTTCACAGTCAATCTGGCCCGACCATCGATAGTATCGAACCAAGTATCTGAAATGTCGTGGTAATTTTGGAACATGTCAGCCGGGGACCGCGAGTTCGCTCGCACCAGCAGCCGCATGAGCCGTTTATACGGCAACCGTCACCGCGCCCGGCCCAAGCTTCGGGCAGCATATGTGCCGCAGGAAAAATTACTGAATTCGGTACAGCCGCCGTGCCGTATCGGAGAACACCGACCGAACCACAGCCCTCGTTTGCCCGGAGAAAACAGAAGTCAGCTGTTTGAACTGTTCACCCACGGGGCAATTTACAGTCTCAACCGGCAGGTTCGATCCATAGAGCACCCGGTCAGGGCCGATAAAGTTCAGCAAATGTGCGATGTAAGGAGCAATGACGGAAGAACGCCACTTCCGGTCCACGGTCCAGAGCCCCGAGAGCTTGACGTAGACATTCTCCACATCTGCCAAGGCCTTGATACCGTCCAGCCAATTGCGGGCGTTTCCGGGCCGACCCGGCTCCAGCGTCGCGAAATGGTTGATCACAAGTTTCAAGGCGGGATGGTCGATTGCCAGAGCCCGCACCTCGGAAAGCTGTTCAGGAACGACAACAAATTCCAGACAGAGTTG
The DNA here is from genome assembly GCF_049800875.1 of Amaricoccus tamworthensis. Classification (NCBI taxonomy): domain Bacteria; kingdom Pseudomonadati; phylum Pseudomonadota; class Alphaproteobacteria; order Rhodobacterales; family Paracoccaceae; genus Amaricoccus; species Amaricoccus tamworthensis. The sequence continues at coordinate 760,694 of NZ_JBNAFV010000001.1, forward strand.
GTTGTCCTCCAGGGTTTTCAGCACACTGCGAAACCCGGGATCGGAAAGGACTTCAGGCCGGTCCGCCACGCGCCACCGGCCCTCGGCATCCCACGCAACCGGTGTCCGGACGCCGCGCAGGGCCGGAACGCGCAGATGACGTGCGATTTGGGCTCTGGCATCCGTGCAGCAGAGATCAACCTCCGCAACAATTGCCGATGGCCACCCGTCCCTCTCCGCCAGTTCCTGCAGCCAAAGCGTTTCCTCCACCGGGTCAGCAGCGCCGCAATTGGCCTGAACGTGGACACTTGCCGCCAGGGGCAGGTCCCGAAATGTTGCAAGGTAATCAGCCGGCAGGAAATCCCGGCTGATCGACGCCTTATCGCCAAACCGCGCCGGTGGAGCATCTGGCGCAAGCCAGCGATATGGAAAGCGGCTCAGATCCCAGAAGTGATGGTGTCCATCAACCAGATCAATTCCGTCAAGCCACTCCACCATGCTCAGTACGTCGCGCGTCCACCTGAGAGATCGAACACCGAACCTGTCGTAAAGCTGTTTTCTATCGAACACAGCCAGACGATCATTGCCGCCGCCTCATCAAGCTCCAGAAAACGGCCCCGCGGAATTTTGGAAAGCATGTAGTCTATGTGTTCCTGTTTCATCTGGTCGAATATGCGCGTCCGGGCCGCGGCGGGCGTCACACAGTTCACGGCTATGTCCTGACCCGCGAGTTCCTTGCCCAGGGATTTGGTCAATCCGATCACGCCCGCTTTCGACGCGGAATACGCGCTGGCGTTGGGATTGCCCTCCTTGCCGGCAACGGACGCAATGTTGACGATACGCCCATAACCCTGACTGGTCATTGCCGGCACCACGGCACGGTTGACGTGGAATGTGCCGAGAAGATTGATCTCCGTGATCGTCCGGAATTCCTCCACCGGATAATCGGCCAACGGCATGTTGGAGCCTGCAATGCCCGCGGAATTCACGAGGATATCGGCGCGTCCGGTCTGCTCAAGCGTGTACGCCATTGCCTTCTCGACGCTGTCGTAATCCGAAATGTCGACCTCGCACGCAAAAGCACTCCCATCGATCTCCGTTGCGGCCTCCCTCGCCAGTTCCGCGTCACGATCCCAGATGGCGAGCCTTGCTCCAGCCTCCGCGAGCCGATTTGCGACGGCACGGCCAATACCCTGGGCACCGCCTGTTACAATTGCGGTCTGATTGCTGAAGTCTGTCATTCTGCGGCTGCTTTCTGCTTTAAATTAATCAACTGTTCCTGTCCGTTCGCTTTGCCTGAGGCGACAATGGCGTGAAGCGTTTCCACCGCCCTGGCCCCAACCTCCCCCGGGCTTTCATTGCAGCCGTGACCCAGCGCGAGATCAACCAACCGAGCTGCAGGTGCCTCGCAACTGTATTTCCAGGCCCCTTCCGGGACATCGGCCACCCGCGTTTCGCCATCGGGGAGTTTGAGCACCAGGCGCTCCGTCTCAATATCGAGAAGCACCGAACCCCGGCTGCCGTAGATGCGCAGATCGACCTCAAAGCCATGGCCGTTGGGGACACCGCAACTGCCGGAAAACACCCCGGTTGCCCCACCCTCAAAACGGACCGCAGCTGCGTCGTGCAGATCAATGGAACTCGGCGCGTCAAACAACATCGCCCGAACGGAGGCACAGCGTAGATCCGTGAGCCAGTAAAGAATGCCCAGCGCATGCGACAGCTGCCCATAGGCATAACCTCCCCCCTGGTCAGGCGCTTCCCATGTGCTGCGTTCCGGCTGAATGGCGATGTGCCCCCAATTGGAAAGCGTACCGCCAGAGAAAATGCTGCGGGTGAAGGACGCCATGTGACAGACGACGTGCTCAATATCACCGATCTCTGCGATCATTTCCCGCATTTCATCGAGGCCCGGCTTGTAGTTCCAACCGTAAGCAACCAGCAGTTCGCGGCCGCATGCTTTCGCCATCTCCACCAGATCCCAGGCTTCACCGGGGTCGAGGCACATCGGTTTTTCCACGAGGACGTGACAGCCTTTCTGAAGGAAAGCGCGGGCCTGTTCGTAGTGGAGATTGTGCGGCGATGAGATAACCGCCACATCGATGTCCCTGTCCAAAATCTCGCGCCAGTTCTCGGTCGCAAATGCAAATCCGAACTCGTCGGCAATGAGATCAAGCTCATCGCGCCCGAGGCGACAAACCGAGTCCAGGGCAACGTCGTCCCGGGCCGCAAGAACCGGGATGTGCATGCGGTAGGCGAAATGACCGGCACCGATGATTGCGGCCCGCACGGGTCCAATGTTTGAAGTCATGTACTTTCCCTGATTTGCAGGTGATAGCCGATGTCCTGGGTGACGGGGTCATTTGCGCCACCCTCAAGCCGCTCCATCACGAGGTTTGCCGAGCACTCACCAATGGCCCGCCCCCTGATCTGAACGGTTGTCATAGGCACCGGAAGAAGCGCGGAAAGGCTGAGATCCCCGAAGCCGGCAATGGCCAGTTCATCGGGCACCCTGACCCCGTTGGAAATGCACCACAGCATTGCTCCATGGGCAGGCAGTTCCGCGAGAAAAAAGAGAGCGTCCGGCCTGCGTTTGCGTGCAAACAGACTCTCAACAAGGGAAAGCCCACCCTCTATGGTTGCCGGGTTGTCAAACTCAACGATCGTATCCTCGTCGACGCTGCGGCCTGCCCCACGCATGGCGTCCACAAAGCCGCGCCGTCGATCCTCCGCCTGGTCGTTGTTGGCTGACGAGCCGCCGACCATAACAATTTCCCTGTAGCCACGCTCAATCAGGTAGCGGGTCATCTCAACAGCGGCACCGTAGTTGTCAAAACCCACCGCGCTGTCGATCGCGTTGTCCCGAAGGTTCCAGGCCTCAACCACCGGCCCGGAAAAACTGTCGAGCAGTTTGCGGGCGGTCTGTGTGTGCGAGAAGCCCGTCACGATTATCGCGTCGGCCTGGCGGGCGATGAAGGTCCGTATCGCCTCTTCCTCCTTTTTCGGACACCAGTCGCTGACGGCGAGGAGCATCTGCTGCTTCCTTGGCTCCAGTACATGGCTGACCCCCTGCGCAAAATCCGCAAACAGTGAGCTGGCAAGAATGGGCACGACCACCCCGATCATGTCGGATCGCTGCGACACTAGGGAACGGGCCGTCAGATTCGGAATGTAGCCGATTTCCTCGATCGTGCTTTGGATCCTTGCGCGCGTATCCGCGTGGACGGTCTCCGGCTGACGCAGGGCACGCGACACGGTAATCAACGAAAGCCCGGAGGCTTTTGAGACGTCCTTGAGCGTCACCTTTTTCCTGTCAACTTGCGCCATTCACGGCCTCCCTATCGGCATTTCGCCCAGCATCATCCGGTCGAAACTGCGTGAGAATTTCGACAAAGGCAATGTGGTAAAATTACCGTTGACATACGAGTATCATTGCCAATAACGTCCGTCAATATCGAATGATATTCGAATGTCATCGTAGATCTGCGCAAAACGCAGATCATCGACGACAACAAAACCGGGAGGATACAATGTCGAATTCCATCAACCGCCGCAGCTTTCTAAAAACCACAAGCGCAATGGGCGCAGCCTCACTTCTACCGGCTGGACAGGCTCTCGCCGCCAGCGGAGAAATCTCTGTCTGGAAATTCGGTGGAACACCTCAGGAGGTTGAGGTCTGGGCCCAGCGCAATGACGCGTTTTCCGCCGCGAATGGCGACGTCAGCCTGAACTACTCCTACTTCAATGGTCAGATCCGCCGACAGAAAATCCTCGCGGGATTCCAGACCAACCGCCTCGCCGACGTCGTGATCGCCTTCGGTCAGGACATCCCGGAATTCGCCGGTTTTGGCATGATCCAGCCGCTCGACGATATTGCCGGCGACCGGATGGCCGGGTGGAAGGACCGCATGGTCCCGGAAGTTTTTGAATCCGGTATGCATGACGGGAAACTCTACGCCCTGCCGACCTATGTCGACATGGCGAGTTTCCTTGCCATCAATCTCGACGCTCTCGAGGAAGCGAGCTTTGACCGGCCGCCCGAGACGTGGGAGGAGGTTCGCGAATATGCAAAAGCGATGACCAAACCGGACCGTCCCGGCATCGCCTTCCCGGCCACGACCGCACCTGTTGACATCAACATCTTCGAAGGCATTGCCTATGCCAATGGCGGTCGCATTTTCGATGAGGAGTCCGGCAAGGTCACCCTGAACGACCCCGGCGTCGTCGACGCGCTACAGTTCTACGTCAACCTTATCGAAGACGGCTCCACCCCCGCAGCAACATCCCTGACCGAAACCTTCTTCCGCGACACGGCACAGCTTTTTGGCCAGGGGCGTTCGGCCATGTGGATCGGCCTGTCCTGGCTCAATACACCCTGGGGCGTGAACGAGGGCATCCGCTGGACCGGCGTGCCCATGCCACGACCGACGGCACCCTCCGGCAGTTTTGAACCTGTGAATGCCATCATGGACGGGACAGCGATGCTCATGGTTTCGTCGCGTTCGTCCAATCCGGAAGCCGCCATTGAGTACCTCGATTTCTGGTCACAGAACGAACAACTCGAAATTTGGGGTGGTCAGCCTGAAATTGCCCGCATCCCGGCTGGTAAGGCGGCCTGGGACAATGCCGAGTTGAAAGAGGCGTGGCCCAACTGGGTAAATGCCTATGACGCCGGAACCCTGTTTGAGGGTGGCGCTCCAATGCCGCGCTTCATCGGCGTATCCGCCATCGAATCCGCCCTTGGTACAGCGATCCAGCAGGCGGTTCTGGGACAGAAAACGCCGCAGGCCGCACTGGATGAGGCAACCGCTGCCGCACAGGGCCAGATTGATCTGATCCGCGGTTAAGCCCCGGCAAATTCAACGACTGAAAACAAGGAGGGCCTGACGATGCTGAAAAGCGATCGTATTCTGGCGTACGCCCTGATTTTGCCCGTGGTGGCCGCCGTCCTGGCGTTTGTCGTCGGGCCCACCTACAACGTGGCCACCCTCAGCCTCACCCAGGTGGTCATGGGAATGGAGCGTGGCTTTGGCACGCTCTCAAACTTCGAGGCTCTCGCCGCCGATCCGGTGTTCGGTCTGGTTCTGAAGAACACGGCCATCTGGATACTCGGGGGCACATTCCTGTGCGTTACCGTCGGTCTTGGCGTAGGCACTTTCCTCGCAATCGACTCCCGCATGACCGGCTGGCTGCGTGCGCTGATACTTCTGCCATGGGTTCTGCCCGATGTGGTCACGGCCATGGCATGGAAATGGATGCTGCACGGACAGGTCGGCATCATCGGACAAACCCTGCAATCCTGGGGTTTCAGCGAGGGTGCGATATCCTTCATGGGCGATCCGAACCTCGTCATGTGGACGCTCGTGGTTGTGCTGATCTGGCGGAAAATGCCGCTGGTAGCACTCATCCTCTGTGCCGCAATCCGGTCCGTCCCCGATGACCAGATCGAGGCCGCGCGTATGGATGGAGCAAACGCCTTTGAGCGGTTCCGTTTCGTCACCCTGCCCAATATCGCGTTCTCGCTGACCGCCGTCACCGTGATCTCGATGATCTGGATCACGGCCGAATTCGCCCTTCCCTGGATCATGACAGGCGGCGGTCCAGCCAATGCCAGCCAGATCATGGCGACCTACATCTACCAGCAGAGTTTTGAGTTCTTCAACTGGGGTGTCGCGTCGGCCATGTCGGTCATCAACCTGGTCATGCTGGCTTCGATTGTCGCCCTTTACCTCTACATCAACCGCCGTTCCTGGTCATCGGAGGGCTCGAAATGAACGAACAGCCCCGTACCCTCTACTGGATCATGCTGAGCCTGATCGGCATTGTAATCTCGATCTACGTCCTGTTCCCGGTGTTCTGGCTTTTCCTTGCGTCTTTCAAGACACAGGCTGAACTCGCGCAGCTGCCGATCTCCTTCTGGCCGGCATCCCCGACGCTCGATGCCTACAAGGCGCTGTTCTCTCCCACCCATCAGAAGGGACAGCTTCTCGACTGGCCGCAGCTGATTGGAAACAGCTTCTTCATCGCGATCAGCTCCACTGTGATCGTTCTGTTCTTCGGCACTCTTGCCGGCTATTCCTTCGCACGGCTGAACTTCCCCGGCCGCGACCTCATACTGGGTGGCCTTCTGATAAGCCGCATGTTCCAGGGCGCGGCGCTGTTACTGCCGACATACAGACTGATGTCGATGATCGGACTTCAGGACAGCCTGATCGGTCTGGTGCTCCTCTACTCCGCCTTCGGCCTGCCATTCGCCACCTGGATCATAGCATCGTCCCTGCGGGAAATTCCCAAAGAACTTGAGGAAAGCGCGATGATCGACGGCGCAAGCCGGCTGCAGAGTATGGTCCTGGTGGTGCTTCCCCTGGCCACTCCTGCGCTGATCACCGCCGCGATGTGGCACTTCGTCGGTGCATGGTCGGAATTCGCCTTCGCCTCAATCCTTCTGGAGTCGAACGAGAACAAGACCGTGACCATCGGCCTCGCCAGCTTCGTCGAACTTTTCACACTGGAATTCCAGTATGTTGGAGCGGCCGCAACCATCGTCGCCCTGCCGATCATGCTGGTGTTCTTCTTCGGTCAACGCTACTTCACACGCGGCCTCCTGGCCGGGGCGGTGAAGGGATGAAGATTACATCCATTACCGCACGCGCCGTCGATTGCGGCTTCGACAGTCAAAAGCTGCAAACCAGTCGCGTCGCCTCCCCCATGTCCCGCTTCCCCCGTTTCGCTGAACAGCGGGCAAGCTGGATGTGGCCCACCAAAAAGGTCTTCGTTCGGGTGACCGGCGAGGACGGGAGCACCGGCTGGGGCTGCACCAACGGTGGCGAGATCGTCGAGATGATCATCAATTCCCACCTGGCACGGCTGGCGGAGGGTGAGAGCCTCGATGATCTGGCATCCCTGAATGAGATGATGGCTGCCTCGCTTCTCCCCAACGACCGCTCCGGCTTTGCCATGATGGCCGTTGCGGGTGTCGATATTGCCCTTTGGGACTTAACGGCCAGGGCGCGGAACGTGCCCCTGGTCGACCTTCTCGGTGGCGCGGGGGTAGACAGCCTCCCGGTCTACATGACCACCCCGCGTCCCGAGGCCTTTGTCGCCGGCCCCTGGCGCGGCCTGAAAGCCGCCGCCCCCTACGGCCCGGAATCCGGCAAAGAGGGGCTGAAAGAAAACGTCGCCCTGATGCGCCGGTTTGCCAAGGCTGCAGGCCCGGACGTGCCCATCATGATCGACGCGTTCCTCGCATGGGACGCGGATTACACTCTGCGCTTCGCCGAGGCCTGCGCGGACATGCCACTCGCATGGATTGAGGATCCCATCCCACCCCAGGATATCGAAGGGCTGGAAAAAATCCGGCAGGGCATGGACCCGGAAATCGCACTGGCGCTTGGCAACTTTGCGTTCTCTTACGCCGATTGTAAGGATCTGCTCCGGTCCGGTCTGGTAGGATACCTGCAACCGGACGTGGCCTGGGCGGGCGGCATATCGGAAACGCTGCGCATCCTCGATCTCGCAAAAGCCGCCGATGTCCCGGTGATCCTGCATAACACCTGCGAACAACCCTGGGCACTGGCTCTGGCCGCCGTACGGCAAACCGATGCGCTCGTCGAATGCGTCGACCGCGGCGAAACCTCACCGCTCTACTCGCTGATGGGCGCGCGCCCCGTGTTTACCGAGGGCCACGCAGCCGTGCCGCGAGACTCAATCGGCAACCAGCCGCCGGAATACGTGCTGGAGAGGTTCACCGCCGATGCCTTCAACAACAGGAAAGGATAGACCATGGGATCTGTCGCACTCAAAAACATCCGCAAATCCTATGGCGCCGTAGAGGTCCTGCACGGAATTGATCTCGACATTCAGGACGGCGAATTTACCGTTCTCGTCGGTCCCTCCGGCTGTGGAAAGTCAACGCTGCTGCGCTCGATTGCGGGCCTGGAGACCATCAGCAATGGCGACATCGCCATCGATGGCACCGTGATCAATTCACTGGTCCCCAAGGACAGGGACATCGCCATGGTGTTCCAGAACTATGCCCTCTACCCGCACATGAGCGTGGCCAAAAACATGGGCTTCTCCCTGCGCCTCGCAAAGGAACCGCAGGACCGGATAGACAGCAAGGTCCGCGCCGCCGCGGAAATCCTTGACCTGACCGCCCTGCTCGACCGCTACCCGCGCCAGCTTTCCGGCGGTCAGCGCCAGCGCGTGGCCATGGGCCGCGCCATCGTGCGCGACCCCAAGGTGTTCCTGTTTGACGAGCCACTGTCCAACCTCGACGCAAAGCTGCGCGTACAGATGCGTTCGGAGATCAAGGAACTGCATCAACGGCTCAGGACCACCACGATCTATGTCACCCACGATCAGATTGAGGCCATGACGATGGCGGACAGGATCGTGGTCATGCGCGGCGGACATGTTGAGCAGATCGGCACACCCCTCGAACTCTACGACAACCCCGCAAGCGTCTTCGTGGCCGGCTTCATTGGCTCACCGGCCATGAACTTCCTGCCCGCACGGAACAGTGATGGCAGCCTTCAGGTCGGCAAAGGCGAAATCGTGGGACCGTCTCCCGTCAGCCTTCAGAACGAAAGAGAGGTCATCGCGGGCTTCCGTCCCGAGGATATCAGGCTCTCCGACAGCGGCCTCCCCGCCAAGGTTGCACTGATTGAACCGACCGGAGCGGAAACCCAACTGACCCTGCGCACGACCGACGGCAAGGCGGTGATCATGACCACCCGTGAACGCATCGCACACTCCGTCGGGGATACCGTGCGTGTGGCCGTCACACCAGGCAAGCTGCACTGCTTTGACACGGAAACCGAACTTAGCCTGACCGGGTCCGTGCAATGAAGATAACGAATGTCAGGGTAATCCGCTTCCGGACCCATGCCGACCGTTGGGAAATCGGCCATGCCCGTCTCAAACCCGACGCCGAAATCCACCAGACGGTGACATGCATCGACACTGACGAGGGGCTGACCGGGTATTTCTTCGGCGGCGGCAAACACGGGGACCAGGACGGCATGACCCCCGATGAGCAGCGTCTCATCGAGGGCCAGGTGCGCAACATGATCCTCGGCGCTGACCCGTTTGACCGGGAACTGATCTGGAAGTGGATGTGGGTCCGTAACATACCCGAGGTGGCGCAGAGCATCATCGACTGCGCGCTATGGGATCTGGCCGGACGCTCAGCCGGTCTTCCGGTTTACAAACTGATGGGCGGCGCCCGCGACAAAGTACCGGCCTACGCCTCAACCTACCCCAATATCGGCCAGCCTGAGGTCTATGCGGAACACGCGCTCGCCTGTAAGGCGGAAGGCTACAGGGCCTACAAGATCCACCCACACTACTTCTGGAATCCGGAGACCGGCCTGCCCACGAACGGCCGCCCGTCGAACATCCGTGCCGATATCGAAACCGTCAATCTGGTGCGCGAGGCCGTCGGGCCGGACATGGTGCTGATGTACGACGTCTGGGGCACGTACCACACCATCGAGGAAACCATAAAGGTCGGACGGGAACTCGAAAAACTCGACTTCTACTGGTTTGAGCACCCCATGCCGGAATACCGGGTCGAAAGCTACCGACGCCTGTGCCGCGAACTTTCGATCCCCGTTCTTGCACCCGAAATCGCCGCGGGCGGCGTCTTCACCCGCGCGGAGTGGATCCTTCAGGGCGCCTCCGACATGAGCCGCATGGATATCCGTCGCGGCGGCGTCACCGGATGCAGAAAAACAGCCGTGGTCTGCGAAGCCTTCGGCCAGCGGTGCGAGATCCACATGGCGGGCTGGGGCAACCTTCAGGTGATGGGCGCGACCTCGGAGGACACCAGCGAATGGTACGAAAAAGGCCTACTCGCCCCTGGTGTCAATTACGACGCGCCACACCCCTACCTGAAGCACAATTGCGACCCGATGGACGCCGAAGGGTACGTCGCCCTGCCCAAGGCACCGGGTCTCGGATACGAGCCCATCTGGGACTATATCGACGAAAACAGGATCGCGGCATGACGCTTTACCGTCGTGTCTGGACGATGGAACTGCGGGAGGGTGCCGAGGCCGAATATGACGCGGCCCACGCTAACATCTGGCCCGACCTGACCGCCCAGATGACCCAAAACGGCATCGTCCGGTTTTTCCTCTATCGCGCCGGAACCACCGTCTTTGCCTTCCAGGAACGCAACCGCCCCTTCCCTGCATCAAACCATTCCCCGCCCTCGGGCCTGACCGCCAGATGGTGGCGCAAAATGGCTCCGCTGATGTGCACCGAAGGACCGGAAGCGCGCCCAGTCCACCACGATCTGCGCGAAGTCTTCGCGTTGGATGTTACCACGGAGACAACGACATGACTGGCATCACGGGTATCGTTCCCATCCTGCTGACTCCGTTTCGCCCGGACCTGACGATTGACCACGACAGCCTGAAGCGTGAAATCGACGCCACGCTTGCAACCGGTGTGCACGGCATTGGTATCGCGATCGGCAGTGAGATATTCAAACTGACCCGCGACGAACGGCGCGAGATGCTGCGCCTTACCGTCGAGCATGTTCAGGGCCGCGTACCGGTGATCATGAACACCTCCGCTCCGGGAACCGCACCGGCCGTGGAGCTGGCCCGTGACGCCGCTGCCGCCGGTGCATCCCGGTTGATGATCTGGCCGCCGGATTTCTTCGCTCTCGGCCCCGGCCCGGTCATCGCGCATCTGTCGCGCATTGCCGATGCCTCGCAGCTGCCGATCATTCTCCAGGATGTCCCGCAGGCGCCCATTTCACCCGCCCTGGCTCTTCGCATTGCGGAGGCCGTGCCGCTGGTCGACACGATCAAGGTCGAAACCAACCCAACCGTAGCCCAGGTCGGCGCAATGGTCAGCGCGGTCCGGGACAAGCTGGCCGTTCTGGGTGGTGCCGGCGGCGGCACGCTGGTGGAGGAATACCGGCGCGGCGCCCGTGGCACCATGCCCTTCGCCAGTCAAGCCGATGAATTCATGCGGGCCTGGCGGGCACTTGAGGCGGGCCAGGATGAAGAGGCCGCCGAAATAATCGAGACCGAAATACTGCCGGTCAGTCGCCTGGGCTTCCAGTCGGGCGACATGTTCTATCACGTCCACAAGGCGCTGCTGCACCAGGCAGGTATCTTCACCAGTACGAGCGTGCGCCCTCCGACCGCCATACCGGATGAGATCACGGAACTTGAGCTGACACGCCTGCTCGACCGGACCAAACCGAAATCGACGAAGGAAAAAACAACCGCATGAAACTTCTCCGCGTCGGCCCCGAAGGCCAGGAACGCCCCGCCCTGCTGGACGAAAATGAAACGTTGCGCGACCTGTCATCCGTCGTGCCGGACATTGCCGGTGACACTCTGACGCCTGAAGGGATCGACCGGCTGCGCGCCGTGGACCCTACCAGCCTGCCGAAGATTACCGGTTCCCCCAGAATTGGCCCCTGCGTCGGCTCGGTCGGAAAATTCATCTGCATCGGACTGAACTATGCGGACCACGCCGAGGAAAGCGGCATGGAGGTTCCGAAGGAGCCGGTAATCTTCATGAAAGCAACGTCGTCGATCTGCGGCCCAAATGACGATGTCGTTCTGCCCGAAGGGGCCGACAAGGGTGACTGGGAAGTTGAACTGGGCGTCGTGATCGGCAAACCGGCCAAAAACGTCGCAGAGGCCGACGCGCTTGAGCATGTTGCGGGATACTGCGTCGTCAACGATGTCTCCGAACGCGCCTTCCAACTGGAACATGGTGGACAGTGGGTTAAGGGAAAATCCGCCGACACTTTCGGTCCAATTGGCCCGTGGCTCGTGACCCGTGACGAGGTCAAGTATCCCGCCGACCTCGACATGTGGCTCGAACTGAACGGCCGCCGGGTTCAGGACGGATCAACCCGGACGATGATTTTCGGTGTGGCCCATGTGGTGTCCTATCTGTCCCGGTACATGTCCCTTCAACCCGGTGACGTTATTTCCACCGGCACCCCCCCGGGGGTCGGCCTTGGCATGTCACCACCACAATTCCTCAAATCCGGCGACGAAATGCGCCTGTCCATCCAGGGATTGGGTGAACAGCACCAGGCCGTTCGACAGGGCTGAAATCCGCAATCATCTAAAGAGGCAAAGGGGCCGGCGCGTTAACGCCGACCCCTTTGCTTTATCAACCTGTGGGACCGGGTCAGGACTGGTCCAGATCCCAAACCCTGATCACGACACCACCGTTCCGCATGGCGTCCAGGTCATCCATGGACGGCATTCCGCCGACGGGTTCGGACACCGGGTCTCCCCCGTTTCGACCCGCATAAACCCATGCGCCCAGGCTCCACTTTCCCGGCTCCAAATCGACCGTCAACTGAGGCACCCAGGTCCGGGGATGCATAACATTCGTATTGGGCTCGGGGCTCACAACCCGCGGCAAACGATGCGTTTGGCCGGGCAAAGGCGCCGCCACGTCAACGACGCAACTCGTGTCACGCGCGGTCACGATCCGCGCCAGCCTGTCGGTAACCTCAGGCTCCAAAGCAGGCCCAGGGGTCGGATCATCGCGGCAAACCGCAAAGCCACCCTCAACCGTCTGGACACGCCGCGCGGTGCGAATACGGTGCAACCGCAGGTGCCAGGGCGGCCGGGCGAGGAGCCAGGTTTCCACCTCGACCTCCGACATGGGGGACCAGGCCGAATAGATCCAGTCCTCCCCGATCCGGGCCATACTCTCCCGACAGCGCACCATGGCCAGTTCACCATCTTCCGAGAAAGCCAGCATGTTGTCGAAGGGACCGTTTCCGAAAGCGCGACCTTCCGTTTCCACGCTGAATCCATACCGGGTGGAATAGGCAAACTTGTTGTACTTTTCCGCCGTTCGGCCAAAGGTCGGTGACTGCTGACCGCCTGCCAGAACCGTAACATCGCCCTGGGTCTCGTACTTCACCATTCCAGGCTCAGGCAGGCTCACCACCCGCGGACGCGGTTGCGGAGCCGCCTCATCCGCCGCCCAGAACGGGTGATCCTCGGGCAGCGCGAGCGGCGCAAATGCCTTCATCGCCCAGTATGGCGACCCCGGCGAATTGTAGCGCTCGGCCATGTTCAGTTGCGGATAGCCATATCCGATGGTGAGCACTCCGCGCGGATCAACAATGGGCCGCTCCGACCACCATCGCAAATTCCGCGCCCAAAGCCCCCGTATCTCGCCCCAGGGCAGTGCCTCCTCCCCCGCAAGGGCCAGCGTCCCCCAGAAACCGGCATGGGCAAACCGGTACGTCAGCGAACGCCCGTAAGGCAACGCTGACCCGTCCGCCCCGTACCAGTGTGCGATCTGCGGCGCGAAAAAGCGGGCGCGCTCCCGAAACCGGTCCCGTCGGGCCGCATCAGCCTCCGGCCCGTATTGCGCATAGATCAGACCATAAAAATGCATCGCGAAGGGGATGTAGTGATCCGCCTGACGCTGACTGCCATCGCGGTACCAGCCGTTGCCCATGGCCCAGCTCTCAAGCCGGTCGAGATTGCCCTCAATAATCGACAGGTCGTGCTCAACACCGACCCGGGTCAGCCCAAGGGATACAAGCACATGAAAGAAATTCCAGTTATTCGGCGCAGGCGTCTGTTGCAGTGAGTTCAGCAGCCAGTCGCGGAGGCAGTCGCGCCCACGGTCCGTCATACCGTCCCAAAAAACTTCCGGCGCCAGAGCCAGCGCGTAGCCGATAGCCGCGCTCTCGACCATCCGTTGATCCCGGTTGGTCACTGGCCCCCAGTATTCCGGATGGTCCGGATCGGACCCGTGTTGTAACCCCTCAACAAACTTCCCGATGCCCTCAAAGCTCCCGCCACCGGCCAACAGCGGCGCAAGCCCCCAAAAAGGCCGAACCAGGCCCTCGAGATCGGCCGCTGAAATATGAAAATGCGCACCGGTTGCAGCGAGTGTGACGCGGGCACAGCCCGTAGACATGGCACCGAGCAAAGGACGGCACAGATCACTCACCGCCCTTTGAGCGTCAGCCCGGGTCGCAAACGGGTTTCCGGCCAGAGGATTGTTTGTTTTCGAAACGGGAAGATGCTGCATCAGGCCACCAGATGTCGTTTGCGTGGATCGGGAATGGGAACTGCGGAGATCAGCCGTTGGGTATAGGGCTCCTGCGGGCTGTCGCAGATCTGGATTGCGGTGCCGGTCTCGACCACGCTGCCCTTGTGCATCACGGCCACCCGGTCACAAAAATATCGAACGACCCCAATGTCATGGGCGATAAACAGGATCGCGAGATCAAGTTCATCCCGAAGCGTGAGAAGCAGATCGAGGATCTGCGCCCGAATTGAACCATCCAGCGCAGAGGTCGCCTCATCGGCAATAATCACGCGGGGATCGAGAGCAATGGCGCGTGCAATACCGATCCGCTGACGCTGCCCGCCGGAGAAGGCATGCGGATACCGCTCCATGGCTGAGGCCGGCAGTCCCACACGTTCCAACAGCGCACCAACCCGCTTCTTCAGTTCCGCACCCTTGAGCAGACCGTTCACCAATAGCGGTTCACCAATGATCTGTTCCACGGTCATGCGTGGATTTAGCGAGCCATAGGGATCCTGGAAAATCATGCGCATCTCACGATACACCTGACCGTCCCGGAAGCCCGACTTATGGGTCAGGTCCTTAACCGCGCCGTCACGGGTATGGTAGACCGCGTTGCCTTCCTGGGGCTGAAACCGCCCCATGAGCACCCGCGCCAACGTGGTCTTGCCCGATCCGGATTCCCCAACAATGCCAAGGATCTCGCCCCGGCGCAGTTCGATCGAAACATCGTTCAGGGCACGCACTCCGCCTGTTGCCCCTTTTCGGATCTTTTTCTGCGTCGGAAAGGTCAGGGAAAGACCGCTTGTCTCGATCAACACCTCATTCGACCCGGCTCCGTTCCGGCCATGCGGCGCCTCATCGAGGCCCATCGAGGCCTTCAAAAGTTTCTTCGTGTAAGCATGTTGAGGCGCGTGAAACACCGCATCCACCGGACCGGTCTCGACCACGGCACCGTGGAGCATCACAACAACCTGGTCGGCAATCTCCGCCACCACGCCCATGTCGTGGGTGATGAACATCACCGCCATATCGCGGCTTTCCTGAAGGCCTTTCAGAAGTTTGAGGATCTCGGCTTGGGTCGTCACATCAAGGGCAGTGGTCGGCTCATCCGCAATCAGAATGTCCGGCTCACAGCCAAGCGCCATCGCAATCATCGCACGCTGCCGCATGCCGCCCGAATACTCAAACGGATACCGGTCGATGGCCTCCTCGGGGTTGGCAATGTGCACGGCCCGCAGCGCGTCGATGGCCTTCTCCCGGGCCTCCGCCGCAGTCACATCCTGGTGCAGCAGGATCGCCTCAATAATCTGCTGCCCAATGGTGTGCACCGGACTGAGCGACGACATAGGCTCCTGAAAGATCATCGCGATGCGCGCACCGCGCACGGCACGGATCTCCGCCCCATCCGGATCGAGACCGGACAACTCCACCCTCTGCCCGGCGGCAACATCCACCAGGTTGATGGCCCCCGACTTGATCACCGCCGGCTCGACAATGTTCAGAACCGCCCGCGCCGTCACCGACTTACCCGAGCCGGATTCGCCCACGAAACAGGTGGTTTCCCCCAGCTTCAGATCGAAACCGACATCCGAAATGGCCGTGGTCTCACCCTTGCGATGCGGAAACGCCGCCGTCAGGCCGCGAACTTCGAGTACCGTATCACTCATGGCAGTCTCCTCACTTCGCGTAGGGATCGGCGGCATCGCGCAGCCCGTCACCGATGAAATTCATCGCCAGTACCGAGATCACAATCGCAGCCCCGGGCAACAGCAGCCAGGGCGCGGTAGCCAGCGTCCGGATGTTCTGTGCTTCCTGAAGCAGCACACCCCAGGAAATCACCGGAGCCTGAAGCCCCAGCCCGAGGAAGGACAGCGCCGTTTCCGCGAGGATCATCGCCGGCACCGCGAGGGAGGCAGCCGTAATGATGTGGCTCGTAAAGGCCGGGACCATGTGGCGGACAATCACCCGAAAATGCGAGCAACCGTCGTAGCGCGCCGCAGCGACATAATCCTCACCATTGAGCGCCAGAAAACGACCCCGCACCACGCGGGCAAGCTCGGTCCATCCCAGGAATGACAGGATCAGGGTGATGGCAAAATACGTCTGGAGCGGTGACCAGTCCGACGGCATGGCCGCAGCCAAACCCATCCAGAGGGGTATTGTGGGAAGGGATCGCAGAAATTCAATCGCCCTCTGCGTTGCCGCATCAAACCAGCCGCCGAAATACCCCGCCGCGCCGCCAATAATGACGCCCAGCACCAGGCTCATGACCACACCGACAAGGCCCACCGATAGGGAAATCTGCGTGCCATAAACCAACCGCGAGAACATATCCCGGCCCAGACGGTCCGCGCCAAACAGATAAAACGGATCACGGGACCGTTCCGGTGCGAGCAGATGAATGTCCGTCGGGATCAACCCGAACAGTTTGTATTCCCAGCCCCGTTTGAAGAAGCTCAGATAGATCTTCTTTTGCTCGTCGATCACAAAGGTCCGGCGCAGCGCTTCGGGCTCAATTTCGACTGAATACCCGTAGACATATGGCCGGAAAGACCACCCGTCCTCGCTGCGGTCAATGAAGTGTAACGCCTGTGGCGGCGCGTAAGTGTAGCGCGCCTTGACGTCGCCGGGATCATTTGGAGCAACAAACCCGGCGAAGAGCGCCACCAGAACAAAGGCGCCGAGCACCCAGAGGCTGACAACCGCGAGGCGGTGCCGCGCGAACCGGCGGCGAATAAGCTGCCATTGGCTTTCCGTGCCGTGACTGTGGTCTATCCGGGGATCGGCCTCGAAAGCCGGCACGTCGGGAGTATCCTGAACGTCACCGATCCGGCCGTCCGGTGAATTTGCGGGGGTCGTCAGGGGCATCACGTGGCTCCCACCATGCCGAGCCGGATACGCGGATCAATCCAGGCCAGCAGAAGATCTGAAATCAGGGTACCAACGAGTGTCAGCAGTCCCATGAACATGATGAGCGCGCCCGCCAGGTACATGTCCTGACTCAGAAGCGCGCGGAGCAGGATCGGCGACAGGGTTGGCAGATTGAGAACGATAGCGGTCACAAAGGACGATGAAATCACCGTGGGCAGCACCCATCCGATGGTTGAAACGAGAGGGTTCATCGCCACGCGCACCGGGTACCGCCAGATAAGCCGCCGCCTCGGAAGACCCTTGGCCCGCGCGGTCAGAACATAAGGCTTGTTCAGCTCGTCCAGCAGGTTGGCCCGCAAAACACGAACCAGCTGCGCCGCACCGGCCGTTGAGATCACAAGGATCGGGGCCCAGACATGACTGGCAAAATCGAGGAACCGGTCAATCGACCAGCGCGCATTCATGTATTCCGGCGAAAACAGGCCCGTGATCGTCACGCCGAACCAGTTGTAGCAGATATACATCAGAACCAGCGCAAACAGAAAATTCGGCAGGGCAAGTCCCAGGAACCCGAATATCGTCGCGAAATAATCCCCCATCGAATACTGATTGACTGCGGAATAGATGCCGATGGGTATGGAAACCGCCCACATCACCACCACTGCGGTCAGTTCGACGGCGAGGGAAATCCCGATCCG
Source organism: Amaricoccus tamworthensis (assembly GCF_049800875.1). NCBI lineage: Bacteria > Pseudomonadati > Pseudomonadota > Alphaproteobacteria > Rhodobacterales > Paracoccaceae > Amaricoccus > Amaricoccus tamworthensis. Next base: position 778,294 of record NZ_JBNAFV010000001.1, read on the forward strand.
TTGCGAGAAAATCTCGGAAACCGGAAGCTGCATCTCGAAACTGTATCCGAAGTTGCCCCTCAGAATTTCAGAGATCCATGCCCAGTACTGAACCAGCACCGGTGAATCCAGCTTGTAGCGGTCCCGCAGCGCGTTGATCGTTTCCTGATCCACGCTCTCCCCCGCCGCCGAAAGGCTGGCGATGTAGGACGTGACAAAATCTCCAGGTGGCAGCTGGATCACGATGAAGACCACAACCGACAACGCGAGCAGTGTCAGAATCATCGTCATCAGCCTGCGGCTCAGATAGCTCAGCATGATTTTTCCTCCCCCTGCGGAAGACGCGGGATTGGGCACGCCCGACTGGCGCGCCCTGAACACGCCCTACTTTTTGTAGTAGAGTTGCGCGGTTTCCATCGGTCCGGGCTGCGGGTACATCCAGGTGTAGATCTGGCCGTCCGGCACGTTGCCCAGATTCTCATTGGCAACGATGTAGCCATCCGCCGGAAGAACCGTACCCATCACGTAGAACTGCTCTGCCGCAATATCGAGAATCTCACCAAACAGCTCTTCCTGTTTCTCCCGGTCGGGCGTCGCGATCAGTTCGACATAGAGGTCCATCTGTTCCCTGACCTCCGCCGGCGGCTCCTCGGCAAGCGTGCTGCCACCTTTCATGAACCACTGCGCCCATTTCTCGGCAAAGGCGGATTCAAGGTTAAAGGGGAAATAGTACCGCGGATCGAGCAACGCATCGGCAAGCCCACCGTCACCCCACCAGACGTGCATGTCGTGGGTGTTGTTCTGAATCCGCTCATACACGAGGCTGCGCTCGGCGTTACGGGCGTCCAGATCGATCCCAATCTCTTTCCAGTGTTCCACGATCAACTGGGCAATGTCATTGAACTCAACCTGATCGGATGGCGAAAACAGCTGAATGCGGATCGGTTCCCCATCGAAGCCTAGGCGAATGCCGTCAGAGTTGCGCTCCGTGAGTCCAAGTCCGTCAAGCAGCTCGTTGGCCCTGTCCGGGTCGTATTCCGTGAACTGGGTCGCCAGTTCCTCATTGTAGAAGCGTGAGCTGGGACGCGGCGCCGCCTGATACGGCTCTCCCTGACCCGCGAAGACAACGTCAATAATCTCCTCGCGATCCATCGCCAGCGACAATGCGACGCGGAAATCCTTTTCATTGTAAAGCTTGCGTTTTTCCGGATCGTCGTGGGTCAGGTTCAGCTGGAAAATCGCGTGGTTCATTCGCGCGTCAGTAGTCGCTTTAAGCGTATAGCCACCGCTGTCCTGCCCGTCATAGATGACGGGTTTGTTCGTCACCGTCGCAAAATGCCGGTTGGAAAAATCAACCTCGCCATTCACGACCTTCAGAACGATGTCCTCGACATTTTCGGTCTGAACCATCTGCACCTTGTCGATATACGGCAGCTGCTGACCCTCGGTGTCGACCTTGAAGAAATACGGGTTCCGCTCAAATTCGATCAGCTGGTTCAGGCCGTCATAAGGCGTGACCTGCCTCCAGGCAAAGAGCAGCGGTCGGTCCTCATCCACGAAGTTGAAGAAACAGCTCTGCTCAATCGCCTGCGACCAGCCGTCGAAACCCGCATCCTGCGCGGCCTGGTTGGCATCCGGGTTCACATCAGGGAAGTATTTTCCGCAATAGTGCTTCGCCGCGTTGACAATGAACTGCCCCTCAACCGTGGCGAGACGCTCCAGGAAAAGCCCGTTGGGATCGGTCAGGGTAATCTTAAACGTCAGTGGATCAATGACCTCGCCGCTGATCTTCTCCCATTCGAAACCGCCCGGCTTGCGGCCGGCATAGGCCGGGCTTGTCATGATATCGAGTGCGAATTTCAGGTCCTCGGCGGTAAACGGCTCCCCGTCCGACCATCTGTGCCCCTCGCGCAGGTGGAATGTGAACTCGGTCGCATCCTCATTCACCTCAAACTTTTCTGCCACATTCGGAACGACCTTGGTCCACTCGTAGTCGTAGGCCACCAGCGGCTGATAACCCACCGTGCGGCGGATCCATCCCGTGTCATAGGTCCCCTTGAGAGCCGAGCGCCAGACACCACCATAGGTCCCCACAGACTCCATCGGGGTCAGGACCACCGGGTTGTCCGGCAGACGCTCCGCAAGCGGCGGCAGGTTGCCCGCATCGACCTCAGCCTGCAGGGCCGGTGCCTGGGTATAGTCCTGCCCCAGGGCCGGGCCGGCCAGCGCCGCAAGCGCTGTCAGCGATATGGTCGTGAAATGGGTTCTCAGCATTCGTCGTTCCTCCCGTGGATTGCTGTATTATTTGCGTCAGGCCCCGTCGGCGCCACAAAGCGCGTGCAGGTCCTGAATGTCTGCGCGGTAGTTTTTCTCCGCATCGTCCCGCACGAATTCCAGAAACGCGCTGCGCTGATGCGGCCAGTGACCGGCTGGTGTCCAGGCTTCAAACAGGGCGCGCCAGTCCTCCATCCCCTCGGACATCGGTCGGCGCTGCTGGCCCTGATCGGTCATGATCCAGTAAAATACATGCAGATCCCCCAGCCAGGGCTGCAACATCCGCATCTCCTCAAGCCAGCGCGCCCGCCCCCTCCCTGGGACCGGCTGCCAGTAGCTGAACAGATTGGGATCATCGGCGGCGCGCATCAGATCACGTGCGTCTTCCGCCTCCTCCGTCAGGGTATTGCGGTGGTATTCGACACTGACCGTGATCTCCTGATCCGCGGCCATGCGGGCCATCCGGCCGAGATCCGCAGCGGTCTGCGCAAAGCCCGCCTCCCCGGCCTGATCACGGGTTTGCTCTCCCGCCCAGACCCTGATGTTACCCGCGCCCAGTTTCGCCGCCGTATCCAGAACGGTCCCAAACGCTTCCACGCACCCCGGCGTTCCCGCCCGCGCGTAGGACCCGTATGAAACCGGAGCCAGACCCCGCGCCTCACACATCTCACGAACCTGGGCCGCGAGTTCAAAGTCACCAGGCGGCACATGCCGGTCCCCGCCCCATTCGATAACCCGCACGCCTGTATGCGCAGCCAGGTCAATCAGCGCGACCGGAGACAGTTCGCGAAACGTGACGGAACACAGCCCGGTCCGGATCATGCCACGCGCTCCCAGTCGGCAAACAGAACCTCGTGTCTCAGCGCCTCACCACGCGTGAACCGCTCAACATCGTCCAGCACCATTCCGGTCATGTCACAGACCTCGCAGCCAAATGACCCCGCGACATGCGGTGTAATGGTGACGTTCGGCATCTCCCAAAGCCGCGAGTCATCAGGCAGTGGTTCCGGGTCGGTCACATCCAGCACCGCGAACAGACGCCCGTCCGCCATCGCGTTCTCAAGAGCGGAACCGTCAATGATGCGTCCCCGCGCGGTGTTGATCAGAAGCGCGCCGTCCCGCATCTTCGCAAACTGCTTTGCGCCAAAGCTGCGCTCGGTCTCCGGCAACAGCGGCTGATGCAGGCTCACGACATCGCTTTCGCGCAACAGTTCATCCAGCGGAACCAGACGCACGCCCATGGCATCCGCATCCTGACCGCTGACGAAAGGGTCGTGAAGTAGGATCGTAATCCCGCGCTGCTGCAGATCCGCAATCACTCTACGCCCGATCCGCGACGCTCCGATAATACCCACGGTCCGTCCGGTGTTCCCCACGGGACCGGCAAGCACCGCACTCCGTGTGGCGATGCCTGAGCGCTCCCTGCGATAGAGCTTCCGCCATTCCAGCACCCGCTTCAGGTGCAACAGGACATGGGCGATGGTGAATTCCGCAACCGGCTTGGCGTTCGCATCTGCCGCACTGATCACCGTCAGGCCCGTGCCATCAAAACTGGGGTTCAGCACGCCCTTCACTGTCCCTGCCAGATGCGCGACCAGTTTCAGCCGTGGCATACGGCGGCGTATCTCGGCATCAATGGCATTTGAGCGCCAGCCGGTGAAAAGGATCTCAACTTCCGAAAGATGAGGCGCCGCTTCCGGCCCACGTAAGTCAGCGACCGGCTCGGGATGCAGAAGGTTGGTCACATCCGAGAGACGCGACAGAGCATGGTCACGACAGGCCAGCGGAAAATGAATTTCAAACTGGGGCCGTTCCAGTTGAATGAGTGATGAATACCGCACCTGTGCCTCCCCGCAACGGCCTGTCTTGCACAAATGCTTGCATCACTTGCACTGTAATGCAAGTTTTTTCCTAATTACGCAATTTATTTGCATAACGCTCGGCGAAACGGTCAAGCCACTGAAAGGAAACTAATTTTTCGAACGCCGCACGGAGTCGCCCGGCTTAAGCGTCACCTGTGTAAGAATTTGATGGGTTGGAGATGCCGGCTCCAGGCTGCGCGAGATCAACAAACGAATCGCTTCTGTCCCCAGATGTTGCCAGTCCACATAAAGCGTACTCAGCAGCGGAGACGAGAATTCCGCAAGCGGAAGACCGTTGAAGCCGAGCAGCGACACATCACCGGGAACGTCATATCCACTCGTTCTCAAATCCTGCATCACGCTCAGTGCAACCACATCCGCAGCACAGAACACGGCGGAATACGGAAACGGCCCCTGGGACAGCAGATCCTTCATTGTCTCATGCGCCGACAGCTCGTTCACGTTTTCCATATCAATGTTGTCGCAGGAGACGTCTTCGAACCCGGGTTGCTTGACAGCCGCAAGGAAACCAGCCGTCCGCGCCGCAAGCGTCGGCCGCCGACGCGTGCCAAGCTGTAGGATGCGGCGATGCCCCATATCCATGAGATACTGCGCCGCCAGCCAACCGCCGAAATAATTGTTCGGAGCAACCTGATCATGGATCATCGTCGGATCAAGTCCATTGACCAGGACGGTCGGATGCCCCTGATCCCGCAGACTTTTCATCACATCAAGCCCCGGATCGACACCGGCAAAAAGCACACCGGTTTCCGGCTCTCCGAGTATCTGTTGCGGGATTGCACCATCGTCACCCAGCAGCGCCAGTTCAATTTTCAGCCCCGCCTCCGCGGCCGCCTTCTGCAAACCGGTCATGACGAAATGATAGATCGATCCCGACCCGGAATTCAGATCCCTTTGCATCTGAACCAGAAGCGCCCGCTTGATCCGGCCCTTTGCCGGTTCAGCAATTCCCCCCGGCACCGCCAGTGGCGTGCCCAAATCTGACGCGGCCTGCAAAACCTTTTGCGTCGTCGCGCGACTGATCCCAGGCGCCCCGGATAATACCCGCGATACGGTCGACACGGAAACGCCAACCGCTCGCGCGATATCCTCCTGCCGTACTTTTGGTTGCCTCATGCCACGCTTTCACAAAATCTCCGCCGATCCGTGTTGTCCAACGTTTGCAAAAATTATGCAAGTTTTTTGCAATTGCGCACGCGATTGCCGACCGGCCCAGCCTTCCAGATAAGTGGCGCCTCAGACGTCCAGCGTCACGACCGGATACTCTTCTGCGCCGCCACAAGGCTTGCTACCTGCTCCCGGTTTGCCAGTTTCATCTGCCGCTCCGTGCGTCCGTCAAGAATCGCCTGAACGTCATGCAGCACCATCTCCCCAATCAACTGCCGCCCACCAGGAACGGCGGCGGCACGATGCGGTGAAAGGATAACATTCGACGCCTTCCGAAGCGGATCGTCGCGGCGCAGCGGTTCCCCGGGAAAGACATCCGTGGCCAGCGTGATGCGTCCTGCCTCGGCGGCTGCGACAAGCGCCGGGAAGTCGACACACCAGGCGCGGCTGATGACAATGACAAGCGCACCCTCCCGAAGTTTCCCGACAAGGTCCGCGTTCAGCAGGTTGCGGGTCTCTTCCGACGGCACCGCAGCCATAACGACAACCCTGGCCCGCGCGACCAGAGTTTCAAGATCGCACAACTCGACGCCCGGCCCCGCCTCTCTCAGGAACGGATCAAAAACGAGCACCTCCGGCGCGAACGGTGCCATCAGCCGCGCGCATTCGCGCGCGATCTGGCCAAAACCGATATATCCGACCGTGGCGCCATAAAGCGTGAAATCGGTCTCTGGCCGGTCGTCCAGCCAACGCTCGGCCCCACTGCGAAACGCCTCATGCTCGCGCACCAGTCCGCGCCCACCGGCCAGCGCCATGGCAAGCGTCATCTCGGCCACGGACTGCCGGAACCCCGGAGCGCAGGACAGCACCTCAACCCCCCTGTCGAAACAGGCGTCATAGGCCAGCCCCTCATTGATCGCTCCGGCAACCTCCATCACCGCCCGCAGTTTTTTTGCGCGCCCAATCTGCCCGGCCGAAAGCTCCGGAAAAGCCGCCACATAAAATGCCGCCTCATCAATCAGTCCATCCACCCGCGCCGGGTCCATCGGCCAGTTGCGTCCGCCCTCAATGCGGCACAGTCCGGACAGCGCATCAAAAGTCTCAGGCCCAAACAGCTCTTCCAGCTGGCGGAAGTGCTGATCCAGGATCATCAGTGGTTTTTCCGTCATGCCGCCGACTGGGCCGCCTGCTTTTCCTGGTCGGTTGCGGGCGCAAAGAGATGCGCTTTCTCATGGTCAAAATCGAGCCGGATATGCTCACCCGGCTCAAACACCCGGTCTTCGCCCAGCGAGGCCAAAACCCTGTGCCCGTGCGACAGCCGGATATCAACGACGGTCTCCGTCCCCAGCCGTTCAGCCAATGTGACCGTCCCTTCCAGTATCCCGCCCTCAGCCACCGGGCGCAGGTCCTGCGGCCGGATACCAAGCGTGGCTTTCGGCGTCTGCCCCACACCGTCCCGCCAAACCGGCGCGGCAAATTCAGCCACGACGGGCGAATTGACCTTCGCGGACGTACCGTCCTGCGACACGATGTCGACGTCGAGAAAATTCATCGACGGCGCACCGATAAAGCCCGCAACAAACAGATTGTTGGGCCGGTGATAGAGGTCCATCGGCGCTCCCATCTGCTGCACATATCCGTCCTTCAGAACCACGATTTTGTCGGCCAGCGTCATCGCCTCGACCTGGTCGTGGGTGACGTATATCATCGTGGCACCCAGAGACTTGTGGAGCTTGCCTATCTCCATACGCATGTCGAGCCGCAGTGCCGCATCGAGGTTCGACAGCGGCTCATCGAACAGGAACACCTCGGGGTTGCGGGTGATGGCGCGACCGATGGCAACCCGCTGGCGCTGACCTCCAGAAAGCTGGCTGGGCCGCCGGTCGAGCAGGTTCTCCATCTGCAAAATGCGCGCGGCCTCCATCACCTTCTCGTCTTTTTCAGCTTTCGGCGTCTTTGCGATGGTCAGGCCAAACGCGATGTTCTCACGCACCGTCATATGCGGAAAGATGGCATATGACTGAAACACCATGGCAATACCGCGCTCCGAAGCCGGCACCTCATTGACGACCCTTGTGCCGATTTCCAGCGTACCGCCGGTGATGTCCTCCAGGCCCGCAATCATCCGCAGAAGCGTGGATTTGCCACAGCCGGAGGGACCAACGAAGACAACGAACTCGCCGTCGTTCACGTCGATGTCGACCCCCTTGATGACATCGACCGGGCCGTAGCTTTTCTTGATGCCTTTCAGCTTTACGTCTGCCATTTCATTTCTCCTCCGCGGCAAGCAGCGCCAGGCGCAGCAGCCCGTCTTCCGAATTTTCAACCACGACCGGGTCGCTGATCTCCCCCAGGAACGGCCCGCCCTCTTCCGCAAACCAGTTGAAACCGAGCAGTTTCATGCCGGCGTCCGTTTGGACAATGCGCGCGGCATAGCGCTTCGGGAACGGCGCGCAGTCCAGCAACGGCGCCGGCGCAACACGCCATGGACCGCGCGGGCTCTCGCCAATCAGGCAATGGGTTCCGGTCATTGCTGGTCCCGCCATGTTTATCGTGCCTGGCGACCAGTACCGTGCCACGACGCAGAACAGACAGTACCAGCGTCCCCCGGCCTCAAAGACCTGCGGAACCTCAAGTTCCGCAAAACCGCCCGTGAAAACGGGTTCCTGCAGGGTCCATTCATAAAGATCCGGCGAGGTGGCAAATCCAATCGCGCCCGCCTCCATGCCATCATCGACCCGGCCATCACGGGCCGTGAAAAACATCAACCAGCCATCGCCGTCCGGGTCGCGAATTACATGGGGATCACGGCAGGCCCGCTCATGCCATCTGCCTTCGACATAATCTTCGTACGGCGGAGCGAGATCAAACATCCGCCCGTCGCCGACCCGCTCCCAGTTGTGCAGGTCGGCGCTGACCGCGTGGCCCAGATGCTGCCGCCGCGCGTTGTCCGCTCTCGCGACGCCGGTGTAGAACAGGTGCCATTTTCCGTCATCGCCGCGAACGACCGATCCGGTCCAGGTGGCAAGGTCATCCCAGGCCGGAGTGGGCGCCGGGGCAAAACATGTGCCCAGACTGTCCCAAACCGTCAGATCGCGGCTGGTTGCATGGTGATAGCTCACGTTCCAGTGCCGCTGCTCCGGGTCGCCAATGGATTTCGGCGCCTCCAGGAAGAAACCGTGCCACAGGTCTCCATCCTGAACGTACCAGCTGTCCCAGAGCCATTTATCCTCAAGAGCGAACCCCATCAGCCTTTGACCCCCGTTGACGCGACGGATGAGATGAACACCCGCTGCAGCGACAGGTAGAACGCGAGGACCGGGACAGTGATCACGGTCAGATAGGCCATGACTTCCCCCCAGGGCACGTTGAGCTGATCAGTAAAATATCCCAGCCCCACCATCACCGGGCGGATCGCCTCTTCCTGCACCACCATCAGCGGCCAGAGGTACTGGTTGTACATGAACAGAAATTTCAGAATGGCGGCGGTGGCAATGACCGGCCCCGAAAGCGGCATGACCACCCGGCGGTAGATCGTCCACCAGGACGCCCCCTCAACCCGGCTCGCCTCGATCAGCTCCTTGGGCAGGTCCTTGAAGAACTGCACGAAGAGGAAGATCGACAGCGCGTCGGCGATAAACGGCGCGATCTGCACGCGGTAGGTGTTAAGCCAGCCAAGCTCAAAGCCTTCCAGGCCAACCCAGGGCAGTTGCGAGACCATCAGCAACAGCGGAATGAAGATCGTCTCATAGGGGATGATCAGCGTCGCCAGCAGGATCGAGAAGATCACCGCCTTGCCACTCCAGTCGACGAAAACAAAAGCGAACGCCGCCAGCGAGCAGACGAAAAGGCAGAGCAGCACGGTAACCCCGGTGATTAGCACCGAGTTAAGCACAAACACCGCGATCGGCGCGCGCACAAAGGCGTCGGTGTAGTTCTGCAGTGACAGCTCGCCCACCGGCAGGAAGGCGCGCAGGCTCTTGGTGTCCAAAAGAAGTTGCGACGACGGCTTGAGCGACGACATCACCATGAACAGCAGCGGAAAGATGAAGATGATCGCAACGAGGATCAGGACGGCATAGCGCGATGCCAGTCGCAACCCGCGATTGTCGGCTTTGACGACGGCCATGTTACTTCTCCCTCGTCAGATAGCGCTGAACCAGCGAGATCGAGAGCACGATCACAAAGAGGATCACACTGATGGTCGATCCGCCCGAGATGTCCTGCTTGCCATAGCCGCGCTCCACGGCCTGGAAGACCAGAACCTGCGTGCTGTCGAGCGGCCCGCCCTGGGTCATCACGTCGATTTGGGCAAACAGTGCGAAAGCCTGCATGGTTATGACGATCAGGATCAGAACCGCCGTGTTTCGAAGGCCAGGCCAGGTGATGTAGCGGAAGGTCTGCCATTTAGACGCACCCTCAATTTCGCCCGCCTCATAGAGCGTGGGCGAAATATTCTGAAGCCCGGCAAGCCAGATCACCATCTGAAACCCGACGCCCTGCCAGATCGACATCGCCATGATCGACGGCAGCGCGGTATCGGTACGGCCGAGCCAGTCGATGCCCTCAAAGGCACCGAAGGTCAGCCAGCCGAGCACGTTGTTCAAAAGCCCGTCCCCGGGCGAGTAGATGAACCGCCACAGGAGCGAGACAACCACGATCGAAACCACCACCGGCATGAAGTAGATCGTCCGGAAGATGTTGATCCCGTAGAGTTTTTGATTGATCAGCAGCGCCAGACAAAGCGCGAGACCCGCCTGAATCGGCGCCACGAACAGCACGAAGGTAAAGGTATTGACCAGAGCCTTCATGAACACCACGTCGGACGCCAGAACCACAACACGGTTCTCACCGCTCTGCCATGAAAACCATTCGCGCTTGCCGGCGAGGTTGGGATAGTCGGGATTGTTGCGGGTGAAGTTTCGCAGGCGGGGGTACTCGATTTCGCCATCCCCGTCGCGCACCACCGCGCCACTGTCATCACGTTCCGGTTCAAGAGTGAACACCGCCACCCCAAGAAGGTCGGAATAGTTTTCGAACCCCACGTATTCGGCGGCATTTGGTGACGCAAGCCGCTGATTGGTCAGCGAAAAAGCGAAGGCCAGAAAGAACGGCACGATGATGAAAAGCGTCATCAATGCCACTCCCGGAAACGCCATCAGCCAGCCGGTGCGGTTTGCCCGGGTCAATTTCGACGCCATTGTCCCCTCCCCCTGCAATGCTACGGTCAGACGGGCGCGGCGGACCGGCCGCCGCGCCGGACCTCAGGTTCAGTTGTGGCCGTAGCCCTGGTTGTTCTCGATGTCCTCGTTGATCTCATCCACCGCCGCATCGAGGGTATCGACCACATCGGCACCATTGGCGATATCGGCCAGCGCTTTCTCAAACACCTTGGCCTGAACGATGTAGCCCGGTGTCACGGGGCGCAGCTTCGCCTGGTTTGCCGAGAGCTCATAAAACACTTCCAGAGCACCGCCCTCATTGTAGTTTTTGGTGTCCGATGCCGCATCGGCCGTGGACGGGATCAGCCCCGTGCCATCGGAAAATGCCGAGAGGTACTTGGGCTGGATGGCAAATTCTATGAACTGCCGGGCGCCATCAGGATGCTCCGAGGTGGCCGAAACCCCAAACTGCCAGGACGCGCCCCCGATCACCGGGCCATTGCCGAAATCGGGTGCCGGGAGGAACAGGGCGTCGTCGCCGAATTTCTCGACAACCGGTAGCGCCGCCCAGTTGCCATTCCACGACAGCGCATATTTGCCTTCGACAAACCCGGTTTCCCGGTCAGCGGCGTCCTGGCTGGTACCGGGCGCCATGTCATTCTCAAACAGGCCCTGCCACCATTCACCAAACTCAATGGCCGCATCCCCGTTCAGCGCGCCTTCGGCGGTTTGGTAGCCATCCCGGTCGACAATATCGCCCCCGAAACTCTGCAGGAACGGCGAGAAGGCATAGGGATACCACTCCCCGGTCCAGGCCATACCAAGATCGAGCGGATACTCGAAATTTCCGGTATCCTTGAGCGTCTGCAGCGCCCCGTCAAATTCCTCGCGCGTCCAGGGCTCCTCGAGCGTCGGAATGCGAATGCCGTTCTCCTCAAGCACCGATTTACGGGCCATCATCGCCACGGCGGCATCCCACAGACCCACCGAATAGACCTCACCATTCCAGCGACCGATTGCACCGGGCAGGAAGCCGTCGAGCTTCGCCTCATCAATGCCAAGCGGCTGCATGTACTCCGCCCAGGCCCAGTTTGGCATCACCGGGCCATCGACGTCGAGGATATCGGGCAGTTCGCCGGCCAGCGCCGCCGCGCCGACCGCGTCGTTATAGGCAAGCTGCGGGAAGGTCTCGAGCACTACTGTCCAGTCCGACTGGCTTGCGTTGAATTCATCCACCACCTGGTTGACCAGCGCTTCCTCGGCGTTGGCGCTGCCGGCCCCGTGATACCACAGGCTCAGCTCGGTCTGGGCCTGGGCCGTTCCGGCACAGGCAATCACCGCAAGCGCGGTTGCGTTTCTCAGGTGTTTCAAGGTTGGTTCCTCCCTCTCAGTTGATAGACATTTCCTTCAGCAGGCGGCGCCTTCAGCGACGCCCGCTCGACAACCTGCCCCCGAACGTGGATCGGCTGTGTGGCCGTCACGTTCCCGGGCTGTGCGATCATATTCAGAAGCAGATCCGCGGCGCGGGCCCCCATGGCATTGTAGGGCAGCTCGGCCGTGGTCAGAGCCGGGTACAGCGTTTCCGAGACCAGCCTGTGATCATCGTAGCCCACCACCGAAATCTGGTCAGGCACGCTGACCCCGCGGTCGCGCAGGATACCGTAAACCGCCATCGCCAGCCGGTCATTGCCGCAACAGATCGCCGTCGGCGGGTTGGCATGGGTCAGAAACTTATCCAGCGCATCCCAGATCATCTGATGCTCGCCCATGGCTCCAAAAAGCTCCGACGCGGCCACCATATCGGCGTCAAAAGCAATACCCGCTTCTTCCAGCGCCGTTCTGTATCCCGCCACGCGGCGCTCGGTCGCCAGTACGGCGCGTGCCAGCGTCAGATAGGCGATCCGGCGATGTCCGGCCTTGATGACCCTACGCGTCAGTGCAAGTTGGCCGTCTTCGTCGTCCGGCACCACCGCGGGCGTTCCACGCTCATCAATGCAGTTCACCAGAACGAGTTTCATCGACCCTTCGGCAAGATCGAGATCGATCCGCTTGAAGTGATCGGCCACATAGACCAGGCCCTCGACCCGATGTTGACGAAAGGTGCGGATCAGGTGCGGCACCCGCTCCGAATTGCCGCCGGTGTCGGAAATAAGCAGCGTCTTGCCGGAGTTCTCAAAGACCCGCTGCGCGCCCTGAACGATATGAATTTCCGGAAGCCCAGCCTCGGCGGGCGTGTCGGCGGCGGTGCTGATAGCGCCCGTGATCAGGCCAATAAGCCCCGATTTCTGCGACTTCATCGACCGTGCGGCCAGCGAGGGGATGTATTCGAGCTCGACCATCGCACGCTCGACCGCCGCGCGCGTTTTGTCCGCTACTGGGGCATCACGGTTGAGCACCCGGCTCACCGTCTTCGTCGAAACCCCGGCGCGTCTTGCGACGTCGTAGATCGTGGCCAAGACCCCCTCCCATTCCAGGGATCCTGCGAATCCCCGTTTATGACATCCGTGTCATGTCATCGGTGTCATGTCAATTTTGTGAGTGACGTGCGCAGCATTTCCGGCGGCTCAGGTACCGGAAACGCCAGATACAGACTGAATACGGGGAACAGACGAGCACGGCATCGGGCGTGCACGCAAAAGCTTCCGCGCCTACCAAAAAGCAACCTTACTTAACAGCCAAGCGGCCAACTATTTGGAATTTATGGAGATGGTGCCCGGGGGCGGATTTGAACCACCGACACGCGGATTTTCAATCCGCTGCTCTACCCCTGAGCTACCCGGGCCCGCTACGGCTTGCCGTTGCGTCGGCGGACTGACTAGTCCAGGCGGCGCGGGCTGTCCAGTGGAAAATCGCAAAATTCGCCCGCAAATGTGACGAAAGGTTTACAGGGCCCTGCCCCGCAGCAGCAGTGGCAGATCTCCCGACAGGCCGGCGGCCTCACGGATCAGGCCACGGCGGAGCGACGGCATCCGGTTGACCACCCCAAGTCCCACATCGCGGGCGGCACGGATCAGCGGATTGTCGTTCGAAAACAGCCGGTTCAGTCCATCCGTCGCCGCGACCAGCATGGCCGTGTCGAACCGGCGCCAGCGCTGGTATTCCTGCAGCACATCCAGAGCCCCGATATCCCGGCCAAGACGCGAGGCGGACACCACCGTTTCGGCGAGCGACGCCACGTCGCGCAGGCCGAGGTTCAGGCCCTGCCCGGCAAGAGGATGAATGCCGTGGGCGGCGTCACCGGCGAGGGCAACGCGGTCTGCGACGAAGGCATCGGCCACCGACAGGGCCAGCGGATAGGAATAGCGTTTGCCCGCGAGACGGATTTCCCCAAGGAAATCACCGAACCTGGGGCGCAGCACCTCGATATACGCGGCCTCGTCCATCCCGTTAATCTGGCGTGCATTTTCTTTGCTCTCGGTCCAGACGATCGAGGACCGGTTTCCCTTCAGGGGCAGGATCGCGAGCGGGCCAGGCGGCATGAAGAACTGGTGGGCGCGGCCCTCGTGCGGCAGATCGTGTTCAATGGCGCACACGAGCGAGGTCTGGCCGTAGTCCCAGCCCAGCCGCGAAATACCCGCACGGTCAGCCACGCTGCTGTTGCGGCCGTCGCAGCCGACCAGCAGACGGGCTGACAGGGTCTCTCCGGTGTCCAGGGTGACGGTGACGCCGACGGGGGTCACGTTTTGGTCAGTGACGCGCACGCGCGACCGGGTCTGAACCGGATCGGTTTCCGCCAGCGCGTCGAGGAGCGCGGGGCGCAGGTGCCGGTCCTCGACAATAGCGCCCATCGGGGCCTCGTCGATCTCGGCCTGATCGAAATGGAGCGGCCAAGGCGCCGCACCCTCACCGGCGCGTCCATCGGAAATCGTGATCGCCTCAATGGGCTGCGCCGTGTCCTCGATACGGTCGCGCAGACCCAAAACACCCAGCATTTTCAGGGACGTAAGCGACAGGGCATAGCCACGGCCATCGAAGTCCGCGTCCCGTCTTTCCGGTTCGGGCGCGGCATCCAGAACGATGCTCGACAGCCCCCCACCCGCGAGGGCCAGGGCCAATGCGGGGCCGTTGAGGCCGCCGCCCACGATCAGAACGTCACAGTCAAATTTCATGGATCCGATTATCCCCTGATCGCGGCAATTGTCCATCCCGGCCGGGCGGATTAGGCTGCGGGAAAAATGTCTCGACAGGAGCCCACATGAATACGGACTGGTTATGGATGACGGCGGCGGAACTGGGCCGGGGGCTCGGGGATGGGGCGATTGATGCGCGGGATCTGACGGAGACCTATCTGACCGCGATTTCGGAGCATCCGGAGACTGGGCGGATCTTCACGCATGTCACGGCGGATCGGGCGCGGGCGGAGGCGGCGGCGGCGCAGGAGCGGGCGCAGAAAGGTGTCCGGCGGGGGCCATTGGACGGTATCCCGTTGAGTTGGAAGGATCTTTTCGACACGGCGGGCGTGCCGACGGAGAGCGGAAGCCTGCTGCTCAAGGGGCGCGTGCCGGAACGGGACGGGGCGGTCGTGGCGCGAGCGGCGCGGGCTGGAATGGTGTGTCTGGGCAAGACGCATCAGACGGAACTGGCGTTTTCGGGGCTGGGCGTGAATCCAAAAACACAAACGCCGCCAAATGTTTACGACGCAAAACTGGCTCCGGGCGGGTCGTCCTCGGGGGCCGCGACGTCCGTGGCCTTTGGGCTGTCGGTGGCCGGGATCGGGTCGGATACCGGGGGATCGGTGCGGGTTCCGTCGGCGTGGAACGGGCTGGTGGGGCTGAAGACCACGGAAAAAGTTGTTTCTTTGGAGGGGGTTGTGCCGCTCTGCCCGCGGTTTGACACCATCGGGCCGCTGTGCCGGTCGGTGGAGGATGCGGGGCTGATCCTGGCGGCACTGACCGATGGGAAGGTGGCGGACCTTGCGGAAATACCGGCGCGGGATTTGCGGGTTCTGGTGCTCGGGACGGAGGATATTGGGCCTACGGAGATGGAGGTGACCGAGAATTTTGGCAATGCGGTCAATATGTTGGAGGATGCGGGCGTTCGGCTGACCTATGGCGGGCCGGATTATCTGAAGGATGTTCTGGACCTGAGTTCCTGCGTTTTCACCAGTGAGGCCTGGGCGACCTGGGGGGATGAGATTGACGCCAATCCGGGTGCGATGTCGGACCAGGTCCGGACGCGGTTTGAGATTGGCCGGGTGTGGTCGGCATCCGATTTTATCAAGGCATGGCAACGACTTAACGGGTATCGCGCGCGGTATGCGATGGATGTGGCGGGGTATGACTTGGTGATTTTGCCGACCGCGCCGGTGGCTCCACCGAATGTGGAGCGGCTTTTGGAGGATGGGGATTACTTCCGGGAGGTGAATCTTCAGGTTCTGAGGAACACCAGGATCGCTAACCTGTTGGGATTATGTGCAATTTCTCTGCCCGTGCGGGAAATGCCTGGCTTTGGGCTCATGGCGATGGGCGCCGCGGGGCAGGATCGCAAGCTGCTGCGCCAGGCGCGGGTGTTGGAGCGGATACTGTCCTGACTGGTGCGGGAAGTGGCACAAACCGGTCCCGAAGTGGCACAGATCTGCAGGGATTTGGCACAGATTGTGAGTCAAATGGCACAGATTGCACGGGGTTTTGCCGAAAATGGCCGAAATTGGGAGTGGTTTGGGCTAAGCGGGCTAAGTCGGCGGGTGCACTTCCCCTGAGGGCAGCGCCTGACCCTGGGGGGGGCGGAGCGCCCTCCTGGGGGAGGGTCAGGCGCTGCCCGGCGGTGCCGCCGGGCGGAAGGGTCAAGAGGGGAGCGCCCTGCTCCGGTCCTCATCCGGTCAATTATCTGGACCGGGGGCGTTCGGGCATGTAGACTTGGGCGCAACGGGGCGTGAATGATCCCGGTAACGAGGCCAATGTTATGCAGTTTCCAGACAGGTTTGCCGATCTGGCAGAATACCCGTTTCCGCGCCTGCGCGCGCTTCTGACCGGGCAGACGCCGGGTGGCCCTGAATTTCTGATGACCATCGGTGAGCCGAAGCACGCCCTGCCCGATTTTGTAGGGCCGGTGGTGGCGGAACATGCGGAGGGGTTTCGCGGGTATCCGCCCAATGAGGGCATCCCGGAACTGCGTGAGGCGATCGCGGGCTGGCTTGAGCGGCGGTACGGCGTGAGTGTGTCGCCGGAGACGCAGGTGATCACGCTTAATGGCACCCGTGAAGGACTTTTTAACGCAGCGCTCGCAGTGTCGCCGGAAAACAAAAACTCGAGGCGTCCGGCAATTATCATACCCAACCCCTATTACCCCTGTTACGGCGCGGCGGCGCTGGCCAGTGGCGCGGAACCCGTGCCCGTTTCGGCCATGCCGGAGACGGGTTTCCTGCCGGATTTTGAGACGCTGGACCGGGAGATCCTGGACCGGACGACGCTGGCATACGTTTGCTCGCCTTCGAACCCGCAGGGGGGCGTGGCGGATGAGGCTTACTGGCGCAGGCTGTTTGCGCTGGCCGAAAAGCATGACTTCATGGTGCTGGCCGACGAGTGCTATGCGGAGATCTATCGCGACACGCCGCCCATGGGCGCGTTGGAAGCGGCCAGCGTGTGCGGGTTCGATCCGGAGCGTCTGCTGGTTTTTCATTCGCTCTCGAAACGGTCGAACGCGGCGGGGCTGCGGTCGGGGTTTGTCGCGGGTGGCGAAAAGACCATTAAGGAATTCAAACGGGTGCGCTCCTATTTCTGCGCGCCCCAGCCGAAGCCGCTGCAATATGCGGCGGCGGCTCTCTGGAACGATGAGGCCCATGTGGAGGAAAACCGCAGGCTTTATCGGGAAAAATTCGAGATCGCGGACAGGGTTTTCGCAGGCTTTGAGGGCTATCAGCCGCCCCAGGCCGGCTTCTTCCTGTGGCTGCCCGTGTGGGACAGCGAGGTCGCGACGCTGGAGATTTACCGCAAAACGGGGATCCAGGTTCTGCCTGGGGCCTATCTTTCGCGGCAAAGCTGGGATGGCAGTGACCCCGGAGAGGGTTTCATCCGAGTAGCCCTGGTTTCCGGGGCAGACGAGGTCGAGCAGGGCCTTGAAAAAATCCGGTCCGTTCTGGACGAAGGCATAAACGAGCAAGGTTGAGTAAGAACATGGCATCCCGTACCAAGGCGAAACGCCGCGCCCCCCTGATTGAAAGCGATACGGAAGAGGCTCTGCGAAAACGTGGTGCGGAGCTGATCGGTCTGATCCTTCTGCTTCTGTCGGTTCTGTCCTTCACGCTGATCTGGACCTATTCGCCGGATGATCCGAGCCTGTTCAGCGCCACGGATGCGCCGCCGCAAAACGCGCTTGGCCTGATCGGGGCGTTTATTGCCGACCCGCTGCACCGGGCGATTGGCTGGGCCGCGTTTGGCGTGCCGCTGGCGCTGGGTGTCTGGGGTGTGCGGATGCTGCTCCATGCCGGGGACAACCGGGTGTTGACGCGGAATATCGCCACACCCATTGCCATTCTGGTCGGCGCGGCCTTTGCCTCGACCCATGTGCCGGGCGCGGCCTGGCCCCATGATTACGGGCTTGGCGGGCTGCTGGGCGATGCGGTGTCGAGTGAACTGGTGGCGGCCATTCCGTTGCCGGTGGAACATGCCCTGCTGGTGGCGTCGCTGGTTCTGGCGGTGCTGCTGGTATTGACGGGCGGTTTTGCGCTGGGGATCAACCGGTTCGAGACGCTTGTGCTGATGGATTACCTGCGTCAGGGCGCGATTGTTGTTTCCGTAGCCGTGCGGTCGTTCCTGCGCATGGTCTGGATGACGGCGCTGAAGCTGACGGGTCATGCGGTGGATGGTGCGGCAAAGGGCGCACGGTCGGCCCAGTCCTATGCGGCCGAACGCCGGGCGCGGCGGCTTGAGGCGGCGGAGAGTGAGCCGGAAGTGGTCGCGAAACCACGCCGGGCGGAGCCGACACCGGAGCCTGAGACGCGGGATGAGGATGAGGCCGAGGACAGCATCATGGCCAAGATCACGGCGGCGGTGAAAGCCCGCGCCGAGGCCGATGCGGCGGGCCGCGTGGCGCGCTCGCGGACCATTCCGCCGCTGACCTCCGACCAGGCCGATGATGATGACGACGTGATCGAACATGCGGAGCCGGTGATGCGGGCCACCCCCCCTGCCCCGGCGGCGGAGCCACGGGTGCAGAAAAGCCGCACGACGAAGCTGCGCAAAAGTGCGAAGGCGCGGTCCGAGGAGCAGCCGGAGCTGTTCGGCAAGGGCGATGCGGCGGAATATGAGGAGCCTGGCCTGTCGCTGCTGGAAAGCCCCGATGCGATTGAGCGGCATCTGCTCTCGGATGAGGCGCTGGAAGAGAACGCGCGGATGCTGGAGACCGTTCTGGATGACTATGGCGTGCGCGGGGATATCGTCTCGATCCGGCCTGGTCCGGTCGTGACCATGTATGAGCTGGAGCCCGCGGCCGGGCTGAAGGCAAGCCGGGTCATGGGTCTGTCGGACGATATTGCGCGGTCGATGTCGGCGCTGGCCTGTCGCGTGTCGACCATTCCGGGCCGCTCGGTGATCGGTATCGAACTGCCCAATGAGAAGCGCGAGAAGGTTCTGCTGCGCGAGATTTTGTCTGCGAAACAGTATGGCGACAGCCCGCATTCCCTGCCGCTGGCTCTGGGCAAGGATATTGGTGGTGAGCCGGTGGTGGCGAACCTGGCGCGGATGCCGCATCTTCTGATCGCGGGTACGACCGGTTCGGGCAAGTCGGTGGCCGTGAACACCATGATCCTGAGCCTGCTCTACAAGCTGGGGCCGAAGGACTGCCGGTTGATCATGATCGACCCGAAGATGCTCGAACTGAGTGTGTATGACGGCATTCCGCATCTTCTCTCGCCCGTGGTGACCGATCCGAAGAAGGCCGTGGTGGCGCTGAAATGGACGGTTGCGGAGATGGAGGAACGCTACCGCAAGATGTCCAAGATGGGTGTGCGCAACATCGACGGCTACAATGCCCGCGTGCGCGATGCCCTGGCCAAGGGTGAGGATTTCACCCGCACGGTGCAGACCGGCTTTGACGAGGACACGGGCGAGCCGATCTTCGAGACCGAGGAGTTCACCCCCGAGACGATGCCGTTCATCGTGGTGATCGTCGATGAGATGGCCGACCTGATGATGGTGGCGGGCAAGGAGATCGAGGCCTGCATCCAGCGTCTGGCGCAGATGGCGCGTGCGTCGGGTATTCACCTGATCATGGCGACGCAGCGGCCTTCGGTGGATGTGATCACCGGTACGATCAAGGCGAACTTCCCCACGCGTATCTCGTTCCAGGTGACGTCGAAAATCGACAGCCGCACCATTCTGGGCGAAATGGGGGCCGAGCAGCTTCTGGGCATGGGTGACATGCTTTACATGGCCGGTGGTGGCCGGATCACCCGCGTTCACGGGCCGTTTGTCTCCGACGAGGAGGTCGAGGACGTGGTGCGGCATCTGAAGGAACTCGGCCCGCCGGAATATGACAGCGGCGTGGTTGACGGGCCGGAAGCGGACCAGCAGTCGGAGATCGACGCGGTTCTGGGGCTCGGTGGCAACACCAATGGCGAGGACGCGCTTTACGACCAGGCCGTGGCGATTGTGGCCCAGGACCGGAAGTGCTCGACGTCCTACATTCAGCGCAAGCTGTCCATCGGCTACAACAAGGCCGCCAAGCTCGTCGAGCAGATGGAGGACGAGGGCGTCGTCAGCCAGGCCAACCACGTGGGCAAGCGCGAGGTTCTGATCCCGGAGCGGTGAGCATTTCGCTGTAACGATCGCAACGGGCGGGGCTCCGGGGGAGCGCCGCGCGATCGGTTTGACCGGAGCGCTGGCGCGGAGGTCAAGGGGGGTTGGGTTCAGCCCGGTCGACTGGATCAGGACGGGACTGCCCTGGTGGTCGCGGGATCGCGACCGCCCCCGGCAGGGCAGTCGCGGCCCGATTTGCCACGCGTCATATCAGGCTGAATGGAACCGCCCCCTCCCCTGCTCCGTTCCCCAAAGCGTGATCGGAAATGTGGTGCGCGGCATGGGGATTGGGATTAGGTAGTGACCATGAAAAGACGTGATTTCATTCTGGGCGCGGGCGCCCTGGCGGGTGTGGCGGCGGTGCCGGCATGGGCTGCCGTTAATGTGGCGGACATTGACGCCTATCTGCGAAACCTGCGCACGGCGACGGGGCGGTTCACGCAGACCAACCCCAATGGCTCGGTGCAGACCGGGCAGTTCATGCTGGCGAAACCGGGGCGCATCCGGTTTGAGTATGACAGCCCGAAAGGCGCGATGGTGGTGTCGGACGGGTCCTGGGTGGGGGTGTTTGACCCCAAATCGAACCGCAACCCCACGCGCTATCCGCTCAAGCGCACGCCGCTTTACATGCTGCTGCGCGATGACGTGAGCCTCGCGGAACCGGGTTTGGTGCTGGGGGCCACGGAGGATGCGGCGGGGACGCATATCACGGTGGTCGATCCGCGCGCGCCCGATGAGGGGCGGCTGGTCATGACCTTTGGCACGGGGCCGGTGGAGTTGCGGCAGTGGGTCGTGCAGATGAAAAACGGCCAGCGCACGAAGATCGAGGTTGAGAGCATGACCGAGGGCGCGCAGGTGTCGCGGTCCCTGTTCAACCTGGAGCTTGAGGCGACGAAGTACCGGTAGGGGACGACTGGGTGCGGGCGGGACCGTGTGAGTTTTGCGGTGCGATTGTAATGGAGGCAGTAGGAGTTGTGGAGGGGGTTCCCCTCCCTCGGGAAAGTTGCCGGAGGGCAGCGCTGACCCTGGGGGCGCGAATGCGCCTCCTGGGGGAGGGCCGGCGCAGCCCGGCGTGGCCGCCGGGCGGGACGGTTGGAGCCTCTTGGTCCAATTGAACAGCGGTGCCGTGTTGAAATGAGCGGAAGCCCTTTACCCTGACCCGAGGCGCGACGCGCCATGACCGACTTTGGGAGGGCTTCGACCCGGGTGTTCAGCGCGGGTCGGTTAAGCTACTGAAGCCATTGAGCGGTTGCCGACGTCAGGATGCCCTCCCGGGGGGAAAGTCGGGCATGGCGTGTCGTGCCGACACGCCGGGGATGGTCACAGGACCTGTTCCTAATACCCGGCGACGAAGCGGTCTGCGATGCCTCCCTGTAATAAGCCGTAAGTCGTCAGCCGCCCTCCCCGGCGCGCCAGGCGGCCCAGGCTTCGGGGGTGTCCAGGTCGATGGTGGCGGAGCGGCCGGGGGTTGGGACGTCGTGGACGAAACCGGGTGAGGCGCGCAGGACCTCGCGGGCGCCGATGTCGCCGGTCACGGCGCCGAGAGCCTCAAAGAAGCGGGAGCCGAACAGGACCGGGTGGCCGGGGGTGCCGTCGGCAGTGACGGCGCGGCAGATCTCGCGGGATTTGGCAGGGTCGTAGGCGGCGATGAGGCTGTCGATGGCGTCGTGGTCCAGTTCGGGCATGTCGGCCAGAAGCACAATGGCGGCGTCGGTGTCGGGGCCGAGCCGGGCGGCGGCAGTGGCAAGCGAGGCGGACATGCCCTCAGTGGCGTTGGTGGCGGTGATGGTCCGGACGGGTTTGGCGCCGGTGTCCGCGCCCTCGACCTCCGCGAGACGTTTTCCGGGATCGGGGGGCAGGACGACCAGGACCTGATCGGCGCGGGAGGCGCAGGCGGTCTCAACCGTGCGGCGCAGGATGGAGCTGCCGTCGACCTGCTCCAGCAGCTTGTCGGTGCCGCGCATCCGGCGGCTGGCCCCGGCGGCGAGGATAATGGCGGTGGTTTGGGGTGTTTTTGCGGGTCGGGCCTCGCGGGCGGCGCGGGGCTGCGGGCGGGCCGGGATTTCCTTGAGCAGACCGCCCACGCCCATGGCGGCGATGTCATCGAAGCCGACCTCCATGCCCGCCGCCAGGCGTTCGAGCACCCAGTCGGCCCCGTTGAGCGCCGGTGAGCGGGCGCAGCCGGGCAGGCCGATGACGGGACGGGTGTTGTACCAGCCCAGGAAGAGCAGGTTGCCGGGGTCGACAGGCATGCCGAACCGGGTGAGCGTGCCGCCCGCCGCGACAAGGCCCGCCGGACAGGTGTCGGCGGCGTCGGATGTGGCGGAAGCCCCGAGGATCAGGATCATGTCGCCTTTGGCCTCCGCGACCGCCCTGGCCACGTCGTCGGTTTCGTGAGGGACGGTGACGGTCTCGATGAGGCTGGCATCCAGGGCCGAGAGGCGGGTTTCGAGGGTGCGGATGGACTTGTCGAGTATTTTGTCGGGGGTGTCCGGCGTACGGGTCAGGATGAGCGTGGCCGTACCGGGTTTGAAGGCGCGGACGGAAAACGGCGCGGGGGCCGTGCGGGCGAGAACCGTGTCGATGCCGGCGCGGTTCACGGCGTAGGGGATGATCTTGATGGTCGCGGTCATCTGGCCTTCGCGGACGCGGGTGTGGTTGGGCAGCGTGGCGATGGTGATGGCGGGATCGACGGTGTTGAAGGCCTGGATGGCGGCGGGGTCCACCGTGAAGAGGCCGGAGGTGTTCGACTTGAAATTGACGCGACCCGCGAAGGCGTCGGTCATGGTCAGGCCATGCGCCTGCGGGTCGGGGAAGAGGCCGTGGCCGAGGGTT
The DNA here is from genome assembly GCF_049800875.1 of Amaricoccus tamworthensis. NCBI lineage: Bacteria > Pseudomonadati > Pseudomonadota > Alphaproteobacteria > Rhodobacterales > Paracoccaceae > Amaricoccus > Amaricoccus tamworthensis. Next base: position 801,268 of record NZ_JBNAFV010000001.1, read on the forward strand.
TCAGCGGCGGCGTTCTCGATGACGTCCTCGGCGTCGGGGCGGGCGATCCAGACGGTGGTGGTGCCCTGGTCGGTCAGGGTTTTGAGGTCGTCACCGCTGAGGATGTGGCCCTTTTTGAGTTTGGTGGAGCCTGCCTGCATCGAATGGGCGAGGATGGCGCCCTCCGCCTCGGCGACGGGGACCGGACCGAAGCGCATGTCAGGGCCTCGTGTCCGGGCGGCGCAGACGCTCGGTGATCTGGGCGAGGATGGAGACGGCGATTTCCGCGGTGGAGGAGGAACCGATATCTGCGCCGATGGGGGCGTGGATGCGGGCGATGTCGTCGCGGGTGAAACCGGCTTCCAGCAGACGGTCGACGCGTTTGGCATGGGTGCGGGTGGAGCCGAGGCAGCCCAGGTAGAATATGTCGGATTTCAGGGCGGCGATGATGGCCGGGTCGTCGAGCTTGGGGTCGTGGGTGAGCGTGACCACGGCGGTGCGGGTGTCGAGCCCCCAGGCCTGGAGCGCCTCGTCGGGCCAGTCCTCAAGCAGGTTGGTGTCGGGGAAACGCTCCTCGCTGGCGAAGGCACCGCGGGGGTCGATGACAACCACATCGTAACCGGCGATGCGGGCCATGGGGACGAGGGCCTGGGCGATGTGGACCGCGCCCACAATTGCCATCCGCAGGGGCGGGTTGTGGGTGCCGAGGAACCAGTCGCCCTCGAAACCGGAGCGGTCGCGCAGAAGTGCGGATTCGACCGCCTCGCCAAGATCGGGGTCGGTGGCGTCGGCCAGCCGGCGTTCCCAGGTTTCGGTGTTCACGCAGTAGACGGCGGGGCGGCGGGCGGCGCGGGCGGCGACGAGATCCGCGAGAAGCTGACGGTCGGGCCCCTGCCCCACGCCAACCGGTTCCACGAGTACGCGGATGCGGCCGCCACAGGCAAGACCGACGGCGAAGGCCTCGTCGTCGCTGACGCCGAATTCAAGGATGGTGGGTTCGCCGTTTTCAATCGCGTCGAGCGCCTCGGCCACCACGGCGCCCTCGACGCAGCCGCCGGAGACCGAGCCGGCCATGGTGCCGCCCGCGCTAATGGCCAACTGGGAGCCACGGGGGCGCGGGGCGGAACCCCAGGTTTCCACCACGGTTGCAATCGCCACGCCCTGGCCCTCATCCGCCCAGGCGAGCGCCGTTTCGGGAATATCGTCGTGCCCCACCATCTCGCTGCTCCGGTTGCCCGTAAGGTGTATCTCCGTGGCGAAATATAGGCATGACGCGGAGCAATTTCCATCGGAGTTGCGCGCGGATGGCGGGCAAAACACGGTAAACTGGCGGTTAAGTTTTTGTTCACCTTCGCCGTGTCTATTGCCGGATGCTGGACGGAGAACCCGTTCGGACCGTGGAGCTGCGCCTGGAGGCGGGCTTCGGTGGCTTTAAATGGTTTGCCCGGGAGTGACAGGAATTGCGTTTGAACTCAGTCAGGCTGTTGGCCGCCGCCGCTTTGGTTCTTCCGGTCTGGACCGCACCCGCCGATGCACTGACCTGGCATTTGCGGGAATGGGTGTTTGACGATGGTGGCACGGCCGAAGGGCTGTTCGACTATGATTTCACCTCCCGCCAGTTCAGCAATGTGGACGTGACGACCTTCAGCGACACGGGCTCGGTCAACCGGGTTTATACCGCGATGACGCCGCGCTCGGGCGCGAGCCTGCTTTACATGATCGAGGAGCCTGCGGCGGATCTGACCGGCACCGGGACCATGTGGTCGCAGCTCTGGGGCGTGATGTATGCGGAAGGCACGATCGACGCGGTTGGCGGGCTGAAATACGAAACGACCTGCGGCAATGCGGCCTGTTCGGTGATTGGACCGATTGAGCGCACGCTGGTGAGTGGCGTGATTACGACCGACCCGGATTACGGCACGGCCGTGCCGGAGATTGACGCATCGGCGGGGCTGGGTGCTTTGGCCGCTTTGGGCGGTATGCTGGCGTTTCTGCGGGGCCGTCGCCGGGTTTAACCTGACAGTATTTTTGGAAGCCAGACCGGAAGCGGGTTGACCGCTTCCGCCTGTTTTTGCGTGCTCAGACGGAGCGGGTGAGGCCGCCGTCGATGCGCCAGTTCTGGCCGGTGACGTAGCCACCATCGTCCGAGGCGAGCCAGCCGATCAGCGACGACACCTCCTCTTCCCGTCCGTAGCGGCCCATGGGGATGCGGGCGCGGCGGACCTCCGTTTCAGGCAGGCTGTCGATGAAGCCGGGCAGCACGTTGTTCATGCGGATGTTTTGCGCGGCGTATTTGTCGGCGTAGAGCTTGGTGAAGCCTGCGAGACCTGCGCGGAAGACGCCCGAGGTCGGGAAAAGCGGGTCGGGCTCGAAGGCGGCGAAGGTTGAGATGTTGATGATCGCGCCGCCGCCCTGCCCGGCCATGACCGGGGTCACGAGGCGGGTCGGGCGGATGACGTTCATCAGGTAGACATCGAGGCCCGCGTGCCAGTCATCGTCCGTCATGTCGAGAATGTCGCCCTTGGGGCCGTGGCCGGCGGAGTTGACCAGAACGTCCACGCGGCCCCATCTCTCCATCGCGCCGTCGACGAGGCGGGCGAGATCATCGACCGACCGGTTTGATCCGGTGACGCCGAAGCCGCCGAGGCTTTCGCCGAGCGCCTCGCCCTTGCCGGAGGAGGACAGGACGCCGACCTTGAAGCCGTCCGCGGCGAGGCGTTTTGCGGCGCCCGCGCCCATGCCGCTGCCGCCTGCTGTGATCAGGGCTGTTTTTTCTGCTGTCATGATGGTGTCTCCTCACTGGCCGGAATGTGGTTTTCGGTCTGTTGTTGAGAAGATAGGGGCCAGGGGAGTGACGGGCCAGCCAGATGGGCTGTTGCCTGCGTGTAGATATTCTATTGCACCCGCGGCGCCGCGATGCCGGGTCAGGCAGCGGTTGAGGGGGCGTCGAGCATCCGTTTCAGGCGGTGCCGTTCGACGGCGTTTTCAGGTGCGGTCAGGACGTTGGTGAGGTCCGAGAGCGAGGCGAGGCTGTGGCAGGCCCGGAAGCTGTCCACATGGGGCAGCATGGCGCGGACGCCGCGGGCGCGGGCGGAGAAGCCGTCCCAGCGCAGCAGCGGGTTGAGCCAGATGACGCGGCGGGCGGAGAGGTGGAGACGTTCCATCTCGGCGGCCAGGCGGTCAGGGTCGTCGCGGTCGAGGCCGTCGGTGATGAGCAGGATCACCGCGCCCTGCCCCAGCACGCGGCGGGACCAGTCGCGGTTGAACTCGTGCAGGCAGGCGCCGATGCGGGTGCCGCCCTCCCAGTCGCGGGCCTCGCGCCCGGCGGCCTCCAGGGCCATGTCCACATCGCGGCGGCGCAGGTGGCGGGTGATGTTGGTGAGCCTGGTGCCGAAGGTGAAGGCGTGCACCTGGGCCCAGCCCGCGCCCTTCGCGTTCGAGACGGCGTGCAGGAAATGGAGCAGCATTCGGGAATAGGAGGACATGGAGCCGGAAATGTCGCAGAGGGCCACGAGATTGGGCGGGCGGGTGCGGCGGGCGCGGAAGCGGGGCTGGCGCATTTCTCCGCCCGCGCGCAGGGTGGCGCGCATGGTGCCCTGCCAGTCGGGGACGTGGCCGCGCGGATCGGGCGCGGTGCGGCGGCTGGTCAGGGGTTTGATGGCGAGGTCGAGCCGTGCGATGGCGCGTTTGGCATCGGCGGTTTCCGCAACGGACATCTGCTCGAAATCCATGTTTTTGAGGGTCTCGTCGGTGGAGGCTGTGAGGCTCGCGTCGATCTGGATTTCCTCGCCCTCCTCCGCTTTGGGCGGCGGGGGTGGCTCATCGGCGCCGTCGAGCAGGGCTTCCGCCGCGCGGCGGTCGGCGGCTTTGGGGTCCTCGGGCTCGTTGACGCCGCGCACCATGGGCAGGAGCATGGACATCATGTGCTCGAGGAACTGCGGGTCGCGCCAGTAGAGCTGGAAGATGCGGGAGAAGACCTCGCGGTGCTCGGGGCGGCTGACGAAACAGGCCTGGAGCGTGTGGTAGAAATCGGTGCGGTTGGTGAAGCCCGCGGTTTCCACGGCGCGAATGGCGTCCACCACGCGGCCGGTGCCCACGGGCAGGCCGGCGCGGCGCAGGGCGCGGGCGAAATGGGTGATGTTTTGGGCGAGGTGACCGTTTTCGAGGATGGGGATGGGGTCAGGCATGGGGTCGGGTGTCCAGCCATGAGAAACGCTTCCGCCCATAACCGGAGGGCAGCGCTGACCCTGGTGGCGCGATAGCGCCTCCTGGGGGAGGGTCGGCGCTGCCCGGCGTTACCGCCGGGCGGGAGGGTTGAAATGTAAGGGTCCAACCGTCGAAGTGTGGAATTGCGAAACCGTGCATCACGCCACGGCCGGGTCGGCCTGGACGCCGTCGAGGATGCGTTTGACCTCCGACGACTGCATTTTGGCGATGTCGTCCTGGTATTTCAGCACCGCGCCAAGCGTGTCGGCGATGACCTGCGGCGAGAGCTGCACCGCGTCGAGGGCGACGAGACATTTGGCCCAGTCGATGGTCTCGGCCACGCCGGGATGCTTGAAGAGATCCTCGTCGCGCAGGCGCTGAACGAAGGCCACCACCTCGCGGCTGAGGGTTTCCGTGGCTTCCGGGGCGCGGGCCAGGAGAATGGCCAGTTCCCGGTCGAAGCCGGGATAGTCGACCCAGTGGTAGAGACAGCGGCGTTTGAGCGCGTCATGGACCTCACGTGTGCGGTTGGAGGTGATGATGACAATGGGCGGCTCCTTCGCCGCGACGGTGCCGAGCTCGGGGATGGTGACCTGGAAGTCGGACAGGGCCTCGAGCAGGAACGCCTCGAAGGGCTCGTCGGTGCGGTCAAGCTCGTCGATCAGCAGCACGGGCGGGCCGCCGTCCTGGTCCTGCATGGCTTCCAGCAGGGGGCGGCGGATGAGGAATTCCTCTGAGAAAAGCTCGGAGTTCAGCTGCGACCGGTCGGTCTGGCCCGCGGCCTCGGCGGTGCGGATGGCGACCATCTGGGCGGGGAAGTTCCACTCGTAGACCGCGCCGGAGACGTCGAGACCCTCGTAGCACTGGAGCCGGATCAGGCGACGGCCGAGGGCACGGGAGAGCGCCTTGGCGATCTCGGTTTTGCCCACTCCGGCCTCGCCTTCCAGGAACAGGGGCCTTCCGAGTTTGAGGGAGAGGAAAACCACGGTCGAGAGGCCGCGTCCGGCAACGTATCCCACATCGGCCAGCATTTTGGCGGTGGCGTCTATGGATTGTGGCAGTTCGGTCATGTCCCCTCCTCCGTATGCCCGCGACCCGGTGCGGCCCGGGGCACAGACCGCATAAGGACAGGCTCGGGGATTGAAAATCAACCCGTCATTTGGGGGCGGTCGGGCGCGGACGGGTTGCGCTTGCCGCGCCGCGCTCCGCCATGCTTTGATGCCCGCCGGTACTCAGGGAGCGGGAAAACGACGCATGAACAAATACGATTTTAGTGGCCGGAACGCGGTGGTGACCGGCGGAGCGAACGGGATCGGGGCCGCGGTGGTGGAACTGCTGGTCCGGTCCGGGGCGCGGGTGTCTATCTGGGACATTGAGCCGGATGCGCCGGAGCCGCGGGTGGCGGACCTGGACCAGGCGATGCTGGCCCATGAGGTTGTGGATGTCGCCGATATTGCCAGCGTGGAGGCGGCGGCCAAAGCGACGGAGGAGAAATTCCGCTCCATCGACGTGCTGGTGAACAGTGCGGGGATCGCGGGGCCGAATGCGAAGACCTGGGAATATCCGCTCGACGCCTGGAAGCAGGTTCAGGCGGTGAATGTGGAAGGCACGCTGCACACCATTCGAACGGTTGTGCCGGGCATGATCGAGCGGGATTACGGGCGGATCGTGAATATTGCCTCGATTGCCGGGAAGGAAGGCAACCCGATGGCGAGCGCCTATTCGGCGTCCAAGGCTGCGGTGATCACGCTGACGAAATCGTTGGGCAAGGAACTGGCCGATAATGATATTGCGGTGAACTGCATCACACCGGTGACGGCGAACACGCGCATTCTGGATCAGTTGAGCCAGGAGTTTATTGAGTACATGCGCTCGAAAATCCCGCGGGGCCGGTTTGTGAAGGTCGAGGAGATCGCGTCGCTGGTCGCGTGGCTGGCCTGCGAGGAGAACTCGTTCAGCACGGGCGCGACGTTTGATATCTCCGGCGGGCGCGCGACGTACTGACGCGGGCGGGGCGACCGTGGTTTTGAGACGAAGGATCCCGCTACCCGCGCCTGGGACGGATCACGATTCGGGTGGTCCGGGCGCATTGGACGTATGCGGCAGGCGGAGTTCGGATGCAGGCGAGTCCAGGCGGGATTCTGCCTGCGAATTGACCAGTTTGCTGTGGATAAACGGGGGCTGGATATCGTCGCGCGAGTATCGGCGGAAATTTGCCTATGCGTCCGTTCCGGCGGAACCAAAAATGGCTCAAAAATTTTGACCCTGTAGGCATATGAAATCGTTAACCTTTTCGCGAACCAATTGGTCAGAAATGGAAAATGCGTACCATTTGAGGTGGAAAACGCCGGGCTTGGGCCGCGGGCATTGGCGGAATACAGCCAATAAGACTATTGCAGGGCGCGTCCGGAATAAGGTTAATAGCCCCATGATCTTAGATCACGGGGCCCTGATGACCACCCCACCCCTCAACATTCGGTTGTCACGGTCACCAATTGTGAGGCGGGTGTTTCAGAAAATCTGAACACCCGCCCGCTCCTTCCGCCCCCGGGTAAGGGCGAACGTGATCCCTGTTGAACCCACTCGCTGAACGGTCGGCAATACTGTTTGCCGGTACTCGTTACCCACCCCTGGATAAACGCGGTTCAACACTGATCAGTATGGTTAATCGTTGATGAATTGCGCCGGATCAACCCGGAATCCGGGTCGGTCAATGATTCAGGCGCTCACATTGTGTTACAATTGCAACAGGATTACCGAAAAATAACGATTTTTTCGGGATGGGCGAAAATCCGCCCAAGCCGTTTGCCGCAGGTATTCACGAATTGGTCCAGATCACGTCGGCTTTTGCCGAATCCCTCAGCACGGTTTCGGCATTTGGCAGATCGTTATCGCCCGCTTTCGTTTTGGCCGATTCGCGGTCAAAACCGAAACCGAGCCAGCGCTCCATGAGCCGGGCCTCCAGCACCTCCATCGGGGCGGAGACCATGATGGTGTGGTCGAAAAGCGGCCGAAGCCGGTGCCAGGGTGGGGTTGTCAAAAGCAGATAATTGCCTTCGACGAGAATGATTCGCGTATCGGGCGCAACAATGCGGGCTCCGGCACGCGCAAGTTCCAGCGACCGGTCGAAAACGGGCACGGCGACGGGGTCCCGCGCGGCGCGGATGCGTTCAAGCGTGGCGAGGAAGCCGAGCGCATCAAAGGTCCAGGGCGCGCCCTTGCGCGGCAGATCACCGGAGGCGGTGAGCACCGCGTCGTCGTAGTGGTAGCCGTCCATGGGCACGAGGGTGGAAGAGCCGGGATCAAGACGCTCCAGTTCAGCCCAGAGTTGTTCGGAGAGGGTTGATTTGCCGCCCGCGGGCGGTCCGGCGATGGCGACCATGAACCGGTCACGGCCCCCGGCCTTTTCCAGCACGTCTCTTGCCAGTGCGGTCACGTCGCCGGTCATGCCATGTTCCTCCTCCGATGCGCAGGCTGAGGATCATTTCCATCGCGACGACGATGTCAACGGAGCGGGGCTGTCAGGCCGGGGGAATTGGTCAGGTGGTGTGAATTACCGTTTGTCCTGGAGGGGCGATTGACGGTAAGCCGCTGTGACGGACAACTCCGGAGTACGAAATCGGTATGGCGGAAGACGAACCGGGCGCCACGGCGACGGCACCAGTGCAGCGCGGCACCAACCAGGCGGGCATGCGGGCGTTTAACGAACGGCTCGTTCTGTCCCTGGTGCGGCGGCACCGGGCGCTGGCGAAGTCCGCGATTGCGGGCATGACCGGGCTGTCGGTGCAGACGGTGTCGGTGATCATGCGGCAGCTGGAAGCGGATGACCTTCTGCTGCGCGGTGAACCGCAGCGAGGCAAGGTCGGGCAGCCGCGGGTGCCGATGTCGATTAATCCCGAAGGCGCGTTTTTCGTGGGCGTGAAGATCGGGCGGCGCAGTCTTCAGATCATGCTGGTGGATTTTGAGGGGGGCGTGCGGCATTCGGTGACGCACGGGTATGACTTCCCGAAAACGCTGGAGTGCTTCGGGCGCGTGCGGTCGCAGGTGGCGGAATATGCCGCGATGCTGGGGCCGAAGGCGGACCGTCTGGCGGGGCTGGGGCTCGCGATGCCGTCGCGCATCTGGGAATGGGCCGATGAGATTGGCGCGGATCAGGCGGAGTTGGCGCGGTGGGCGGATATAGATATTGCTGCGGAACTGGCGCTCGTTCCCGCCCTGCCCGTTTACGTGCAGGATGACGCGACGGCGGCCTGTGGTGCGGAGCTGGCCTTTGGCAATCCTGAGGGGCTGATGGATTTTCTGCATGTGCATGTGGGGGCGTTCATTGGCGGCGGGATTGTTCTGAACGGGGCGCTGCATACCGGGCGGACGGGCAAGGCGGCGGCGCTTTGGCCGTTGCCGGTGAGTGACGGGAAAGGCGGGACGGTGCCTCTACTGGACCGGGCGTCGCTGATTTTGCTGGAGCGGCGTGTTCTGGCGGCGGGGCTGCCGGTGGAGCTTCTGCACGATCTGTCGGGGGACTGGGAGAGCCTGGGCGATGTTCTGGAAGCCTGGCTTGACGGGGCGGGACCGGCGATTGCGCAGGCGGTGGTGGCGGCGGCCTCGGTGCTGGAACTTGGGACGGTTGTGGTGGATGGTGCCCTGCCCGATCCGGTGCGCGACCGGCTGGTGGCGCGGGTCCGGGACGAGCTTGAGCTGTATGACATGCGCGGGTTCGAACGGCCGGAGGTGCGGACCGGTACGGTCGGGCCGGATGCGCGGGCGATTGGCGGGGCGAGCCTGCCCCTCTTTGACCGGTATCTGGTTGATCCGGGGACGCTGGCCGTGAGCGGTGGCCGGCAGGCGTCGTAGGCCGTTAACGCTCACTTCAAGGAAACCCGGTTTAACGGCGGGAGGCTCCATCATTGGGATTTTCTGCCGTGTGTATTTCCTCTCTGTCGTGTTTTGTCCGTGTGTCCGCCCTGGCGGGGTTTGGTCTGTTTGCCGCGGGGCCGGTGGCTGCAGTGACGGCGGTGTTCGATTTCGACTGGTCGGGAGATTACCTGGACCACTCCTACTGGGCCACGGGCAGTGTCGAGATTGACGGTGTTGCGCCGGGCGGGAGTTTTGGGGCGGCGGATATTTCCGCGAGCCGGATTGAGGTGGACGGGTCCGCCTGGTTCGAGCCCTTCACCTTTACCGAATGGAATGCGGGTGTGAGCGGCTGGATCAGCGCGGATGGCCGAAGCGCGGTGTTCGACGGGCTGTCGGGGCCGTTTTCAGCGGATGGCGTGGGCTTTTTCGGCTGTGACCTGGCCGGGTGTGGCGCGGGCACGACGCCTGGGTTTCTGAGCCCGCCGGAGACGTACCGGGTGTACCTCAATGACGGGTATTTCAACGAGGCGTATTTCGACTATGCCAGTGCGGCGGATGCGGGTGCTGCGATGCGCATGGAACTGCGTGAGAGCGCAGTGCCGGAAATTGATGCGGGCGCGGGGTTCGGTGCGCTGGCCGGGATTGGCGCGGCCGTGGCGTTTTTGCGCGGACGGCGGCGCCCGGCCTGAAGCCGGACGGCGCTTTTTGATGGCGGTCAGTGCGCCATGAAGATCGGCAGGTCGGCGTTTTTCAGCATGTTGGTTGTGGTGCCGCCGAAGATGCGCTGACGCAGGCGGGAATGGCCGAAGCCGCCCATTATGATCAGTTCCGAACCGAGATCCCTGGCCGTGGCGAGAAGCGCGTCACCGGTTTCGCGTCCCTGTCGCGGGATGCAGTGAACGGTGGCCGAGATGCCATGCCGGTTGAGATAGCGGGCGAGATCCGAGCCGGGTTCCGGGCCGTGGCCGTCGAAGGAGGGTACAGGGTCGATCAGCACGATGTCGGTTGCCTCCGCGCGTTTCATGATGCCTATACCGTCGCGCACGGCCTTGGAGGCCTCCACGCTGGCGTCCCAGGCGACCATGACCTTTTTGATGTTGGGGAAGACGGTGTCATCCCCGGGCAACAGCAGGACCGGACGGCCGGATTCAAACAGCGCGCCATCGACGGTGCAGCCGTGGAAAACGGAGGTCTCGTCGCGGGCGGGCGGAATGAGCGTGAGGTCGGCGTAGCGGGCAAAACGGGCTGCGAGCGTGGGCAGGGTTGCACGGTCGACGAACTGCGCCTCCACCACGAGGCCGGGGACCTTGTCGGACAGCTCGGCCTTGAGTTCGTCGGCGCGAGCCTTGACCTCCTGCTGGCCCTGGCTGATTTCCTCGGCCCAGTGTTCGTTTCCGATCACGCCATAGGGCGACGTCGGCGGCGGCACGGAGAGGCCGGCCACGAGGACCATGAGGTGGGCGTCCAGGTCACGGCAGATGCGGGCGACGTGCAGCGCGTCGTCATTGCCGGTCCCGATCCCCGTGAGATAAAATACGGTTTTGAATCCCATGTTGCTGCTCCTTGTTCGTTTACCCGAATCTAACATGATTTTAACGGGATGTCCTTGTTCCATATCAACCACCCCTTGCCCGCAAGCGTGCTATGGACCTAAACTTGCTGCAATCTTTCCATGTTTGACCAGGAGGTGTGGGGATGGCGATGGAGGAGTTCAGGATCCAGCTGGCGATGCTGCTGGACCAGATTACGAACCAGCCCGAGGACATGCACGAGGCGCAGGAAAGCCTGCGTGAGAAGCTGGCGGAGATGCAGGCTCTGGGCCTGCCCCTGCCCGATGATCTGGTGGGGCTGGAGAAGTATCTCGACGAGCGGTTTATCCGCGATGGCGTGGTGCCGGAACCGAAGTAAATTCGCCGGGCCGGACGGCGTCAGGCTTTCCGGCCACGGATTGCGCCAATCATCGACGTCAGCACGAGAGCCACGACCGACGCGGTGACGATGGACGGGCCGGCGGGCGTGTCGAGGTGGTATGACGCCTCAAGGCCCGCGAGGACGGAGAGGATCCCGATGAGAACGGCGAGACGGGCCATGGCCTCGGGGCTGCCTGTGACCGCGCGGGCGGCGGCGGCCGGGATGATGAGCATGGCGGTGATGAGCAGCGCGCCCACGACCTGGAGCGCCACGGCAACAAGAAGGGCCAGCGCAACCGTCAGGACGATCTTCTCAAAATCCGTGTTAACTCCGGTGGATACAGCCAGGTCCTCGTTCAATGTCGCAAGCAGAAGGCGCGACCAGCGCCAGAGCAGGATGCCCACGATTATGGCTGCGCCGACCCAGATGGTGACGAGGTCCGCCCGGCTGACGGAGAGGATATCGCCGAAGAGGTAGCCGGAGAGGTCGACGCGCACGTTGGGCATGAGCGAGAGGGCCACGAGGCCGAGGGCGAGGGCCGCGTGGGCGGCGACGCCGAGCATGGTGTCAGCGCCGTAGCGTTCGCCGGAGGCCAGTGACACGGTCAGGGCCATGGCCACGGCCGCGATGGCGACGCCGGGCAGGATGGGCATTTCGACGGCGAGGGCCAGAACCACGCCCAGCAGGGCCGCGTGGGAGGTGGCGTCCCCGAAATAGGCCATGCGGCGCCAGACGACGAAGCACCCCAGGGGACCTGCGGCCATGGCAACACCGATGCCCGCGATCACGGCGCGGATAAGAAAGTCATCCAGAAAGCTCAATGGTGGTGGTCCCCGGCATGGTCGTGGTGGTGGGAATGGTCGTGGTCGTGACGGTAGAGCGCCAGGGCGCCCTCGGTTCCGTAGCCGAAAAGTGCGCGGTATTCGGGGGTTGCGGAGACAACCGTTGGCGTACCCTCGCAGCAGACATGGCCATTGAGGCAGATCACACGGTCGCTGGAGGCCATGACCACGTGGAGGTCGTGGCTGACCATCAGGACGCAGCAGCCAAGCTCGTCGCGGAGTTCCCCGATCAACTGGTAGAACCGGGCCTCTCCGGGCTGGTCGAGGCCCTGGGCGGCTTCGTCGAGGACGAGAAGGTTTGGTTTGCGCAGGAGGGCCTGGGCAAGCAGCGCCCGCTGGAACTGGCCGCCGGAGAGGCTCGACATCTGGCGTTTTTCCAGTCCGGGCAGATTGACGCGCTCGAGGGCGTGCGACCGGGCTTTCCTGGAGGTGTCGGCGAGTGACAGGAAGCGGTCGACGGAGAGCGGCAGGGTGCGGTCGATGGTGAGTTTCTGCGGCACGTATCCGATGCGCAGGTTGGAGGCGCGTGTGATCGTGCCCTCGGTCGGTTTGCGCGCGCCGATCAGCAGGCGCAGCAGTGTGGTTTTTCCCGAGCCGTTTGGCCCAACAATCGTCACGATCTCATTGGGTTGCAGGTCGATATTGATGTCGGACAGGATGCGGTTCCCGGTGAGCGTGACGCCCATCCGGTCGGTTTTCAGAAGCGGTGCGTTCATGGGGTTTCGGTTCCGGCTTCGGCACAGGCGGCGCAGAGACCCTCGGCTTCGACGACCAGACGTTCGACGGTGAAGGATTCCCTGGACATGGTTTCCTCGATACCGCGGATGGGCGCGGGCAGTTTGCTCTCCGCGACCGTGCGGCAGCCGCGGCAGACGAGGAAGGCCGCGGCGTGGTGGTCCGACCCGTGGGTGCAGGCCACGAAGGCGGACAGCCTTTCGATGCGGTGGGCAAAGCCGTGTTCCACGAGGAAGTCGAGCGCGCGGTAGGCCACGGGGGGCTGATGGGGCAAGCCATCGTCGCGCAGGCGGTCCAGCAGTTCGTAGGCGGTCATGGCGCGGTGCGTCTCCAGAAGGGCGTTCAGGACGGATTCCCGGGCTGGAGTCAGGCGCAGCTTTTCCTGCTCGCAGCGCGCGCGCACCTCGGCCATGGCGGTGGCGCGGCACCGGCGGTGGTCATGCGGCTGGAATGCGTCGACCTTTGGGGCGACGGGTTTTTGGCTTGCGGGCATAATTGTAATGTTATAACAGTTCGACTCCGGAAGTACCTAGCAACTTCCCGTTCTAAACACAAGTCTGTCTGGATTTTTGATGAAACCGGTAAAACTGTTCTCCGCCCTGTTGTTTTCCTCCCTGCCCGCTCTGGCGGCGGCCGCTCCCAAGGTGGTGACGGATATTGCTCCGGTGCATTCCATTGTGGCCCGCATCATGGAGGGTGTGGGCGAGCCGGACCTGATGGTGCCGCCGGGCGTTTCCCCCCATGACTACAGCCTGAGGCCGTCGACCGCTGGCGCGTTGCAGGATGCGGATCTGGTATTTGAGGTGGGTCCGGAACTGTTTCCGTGGTTCGCCGATACGATTTCATCCCTGAACCAGGACGCGAAAGTTGTTGTTCTGACGGCGGTTCCGGACATGGAGGTGCTGGAGTTCGATGAGGAGGCGCATGATCACGGGCATGATGACGACCACGATCATGACCATGAGGAGCATGGGCATGAAGATCACGACCATGACCACGGCCATGAGCATGAGGAGGAGCATCACGACCATGATCATGAGGAACATGCCGAGGCGGAGCATGATGATCATGGCCATGACGACCACGGGCATGATCATGGACCGGTTGACCCGCATATCTGGCTGAACCCGGATAACGGTCTGGAAATCGGACGGGCCGTCGCGGATGCGCTGTCGGAGATTGACCCGGACAATGCGGATGCCTATGCGGCCAACCTTGAGGCTTTTACGTCTGAAATCAGTGACCTGTCGCAGGAGATTGAGGCGAAAATCGAGCCGGTCAGGGGCGCGGGATATCTCGTGTTCCACGATGCCTATGGCTATTTTGAGGACCGGTTCGGCATCGACAGTGCGGGCTGGCTCAGCGCGTCGGATGCGTCGAAACCCGGTGCCGGGCGCCTGACCGAGGTGCGCGAAATGGTGCAGAGCGGTGAGGTTACCTGCATTTTCGCGGAGCCCCAGTTTGACGCCAAACTGGTTGAGACCGTGCGTGAGGGCAGCGGGCTGCGGACCGGTGTTCTGGATCCGGTGGGATTTGACCTGGAACCGGGGCCGGAGCTTTACGGGCAACTGCTCAACGGTATTGCGGATGGCCTGGCCGGCTGTCTTGCGGACGAGAGCTGAGGGACCTGTCAGGGCGGCCTGGCTGTCCCCCCGCCGGGTCGCCTTTTTTTTGTGAGGACGGAGTGGTCCGGACCCTGCGGGGTTCGGGCCTTTTTGTTTGCGGGATGGTCCGAAAGGGCCGGAGCAAATAACGCGACATTTATTTCAAAAACGTAGGATTTTGTTTAGCAGCGCCATTTATTCTGTGCGGCGAAAATCGATTTTTGGAGCGGACAGCATTATGGCGCGAGATTTTTTTAGTACGCCGCACGTTATTATCGCGGATGACGAGCGTGGGCTTCTGACCATGATGGGTGAGTTTTGCCGTGAACAGGGCTGGTCCGTGGAGACCTGCGTGGACGGCAATGAACTTGTGGATGCGGTGATGGCCGGGACCGCTCCGGCACTGCTGCTGATTGATATCATGATGCCGGAACTTGATGGGATTGAGGTGATTGACCGGATCCACCATCAGGACCGGCCGCTGCGCGTGCGGTTTATGTCGGGCGGGGTTGAGGCGCAGATCAGGGCGGCCAATCTGATCGCCACGGCCAAAAACATGAATGTCGGCGCCAACATCAAAAAACCCATCACAACCGAGAAGCTGCAGGCGATCCTCGACGAGGAGGAACGCGTGGTGGATGGACTTGCCGGGCTGCGGCAGCGACGGGCGATGCCGTGATCGCCTCCTGCGTGTGTTGAGCGGGAGAACAGGCGTTAAACGGCGAAAAGCCGCCGTTTAGGGGCTAAACCCGTCATTTTCCTGCCACAACGGAGTACCCGGTTTTCGTTCGGGCGACAGATTCCGTTTCCCCCCGCAGAGTTATTGTTCTAAGCCTCGCGCATAACGTTGACGGACCGAAACGCGGGGGAAGTATATCCATGTCGGTAATCATTGACATCGTAGGGCGCGAAATTCTCGACAGCCGGGGCAATCCAACCGTTGAGGTTGATGTTCTGCTCGAGGATGGCGCAATGGGCCGCGCGGCTGTTCCCTCCGGGGCATCGACGGGTGCGCATGAGGCTGTTGAGCTTCGCGACGGAGACAAAAAACGGTTTGGCGGCAAGGGTGTTCTGAAAGCGGTGAAGGCCGTGAACGGAACGATCTGTGACGCGCTGAACGGTGTGGACGCGATGGATCAGGCGCTGATCGACCGCACCATGATTGAGCTCGACGGGACCAAGAACAAGGGCAACCTTGGCGCGAACGCGATCCTGGGCGTGAGCCTGGCAGCGGCGAAGGCCGCGGCGCAGAGCCTCGGCACGCCGCTCTACCGTTATGTGGGTGGTACTTCGGCCAGGGTTCTGCCGGTTCCGATGATGAACATCATCAATGGTGGCGAGCACGCGGACAACCCCATCGACATTCAGGAATTTATGGTCATGCCCGTCGGCGCGGAGAGCGTGTCCGAGGCGATCCGGATTGGCGCGGAAATTTTCCACTCTCTCAAGAAGGAACTGTCCGCCGCCGGTCACAACACCGCCGTGGGTGATGAGGGTGGCTTTGCGCCGAACCTGAGCTCGACCAATGCCGCACTCGACTTCATCATGAAGAGCATCGAGAAGGCCGGATACAAGCCGGGTTCCGATGTGTTCCTGGCGCTCGATTGTGCGGCGACCGAGTATTACAAAGACGGCGTTTACGACATGAAGGGCGAAGGCGTGAAGCTGTCGTCCGGGGAAAACGCGGATTACCTGGCGAAGCTCGTCGACACTTACCCCATCATCTCGATTGAGGACGGCATGGGTGAGGACGACTGGGAGGGGTGGAAGGCCCTGACCGACAAGATCGGTGACCGGTGCCAGCTGGTGGGTGACGATCTGTTCGTGACCAATACCGAGCGTCTGGTCCGTGGTATCGAGGAGGGTATCGCCAACTCCATCCTCGTGAAGGTCAACCAGATCGGCAGCCTGACCGAGACCATGGCCGCCGTGGAAATGGCGCATCACGCGCGCTACACCGCCGTCATGTCGCACCGCTCCGGCGAGACTGAGGACTCCACAATTGCCGACCTGGCGGTTGCGACGAACTGTGGTCAGATCAAGACGGGGTCCCTGTCTCGGTCGGACCGTCTGGCGAAATACAACCAGCTGATCCGGCTTGAGGAGGATCTGGGCGAGAGCGCGATCTATGCCGGACGTTCGATTCTTCGGAGCTGATTTGACTGCATGACGGACGCTGCCGCTCCGCGCCCCTATCTGATTGCGCCGACCCATCCGCGGCTGGCGCAGTTTCCCGATATTCTGGCGCGGCTCCTTGACGATCACGACATTGCCTGCGTGCGGATGGGCCATACCGGCGAGACGGAGGACGAGCTGTCGCGCATGGCCGACACGCTTCGCCCGATCTGTCATGAGCGGGATGTGCCGCTGGTGATCACGGGGCATTTCCGCATGGTCACGCCTCTGGGACTGGACGGGGTGCATCTGCCGGACGGGGCGAAACAGGTTCGGGCGGCGCGCAAGGCCCTGCCCTCGGACAGTATCGTGGGCGCCTATGCCCAGGCCTCGCGTCATGACGGGATGAACGCGGGCGAGATTGGCGCGGATTACGTGAGCTTCGGCCCCGTGTCGCCGTCGAGCCTCGGGGATGGCACACTGGCGCCGATGGATCTGTTTTCCTGGTGGTCGGAAATGATTGAGGTGCCGGTTGTCGCCGAGGGCGGCATTTCGGTGCAGCAGGCCCAGGACCTGGCGTCGATCTGTGACTTCATCGCTCTGGGTGAGGAGCTGTGGTCGCACCCTGAAGGCCCGGACGTGGCCATGACGGAATACGCACCGTATTTGGGGTGACGCCGCATGGCGTCAGCCCCGGTCACGACAGGGGTGCCATGAAATGGAAATGACGGTTCCGGCCTTTATTGCGGTCACGCTTGGCATGGTCGTGTTTTTCATCGGCGCCCTGCTGACCCGCGAGGTCGCGTTTCTCAAGGATTACAACATTCCCGAACCGGTTTCCGGGGGCATTGCCGTCGCCCTTGTGACCTGGGGTTTCTATGTGCTGACCGACCGGCGGATCGTGTTTGACCTTTCGGTGCGGGATTACCTGCTGGTGCTGTTTTTCTCGACGATTGGGCTCAATGCGCGGATTGCCGACCTCTTTAAGGGTGGCAGGCTGCTGGTTGTGCTGTTGTGTCTGACCATTGGTTTCATGATTTTGCAGAACCTAGTTGGCTTGGTGGGCACGCTTCTGTTTGGGCTGGACCGGCCGCTTGCGGTGCTTCTGGGGTCGGCCGCGCTGATCGGGGGGCATGGGACCGCGATTGCCTGGGGGCCGCAGATCGAGGCGATCACCGGGTTTGCGGCGGCGGAAGAGGTTGGGATTGCCTCCGCGACACTGGGGCTAGTGCTGGCGGCGCTGATTGGCGGGCCGATTGGGAAGTCGCTGATCGACCGGAACGGGCTCGAAGGGGACCGGGACGCGCCGCCTGTGGTGGGTCTGGAATTCCCGGAGAAGGGCGAGCCTGCGGAGGTTGTGAACCATATCAGCCTGATGCGGGCGACGCTGGCGGCGCATGTGGCGATTTTGCTGGGCTGGTTTGCCCATCAGGCGATCGCGCAGATGGGGCTTATGCTGCCTCTGTTTGTGCCGTGTCTGCTGGTGGGGATCGTGATGTCGAATACGGTTCCGTATGTCTTCCCGCATATTTCCTGGCCGACCGGCAGCCGGGCGCTGGCCGTGATCTCGGATTTCAGCCTGTCGATCTTTCTGGCGATGTCGCTGATGAGCATGCAGCTCTGGACGCTGGCGGAACTGGGCGGACCCATTCTCGGCGTGCTGGCGATGCAGGTGGCGATGACCGTGTGTTTCGCGCTGTTTGTGGTGTTCCGCACGGCGGGGCGGGATTACCAGGCGGCGGTGCTGAGTTCGGGGTTCGCCGGGTTTGCCCTGGGCGCGACGCCAACTGCGATTGCGAACATGTCGGCGGTGACCAAACGCTATGGCGCGGCGCCGCTGGCGTTTGTGGTTTTGCCGCTGGTGTCTGCGTTTTTCGTGGACCTGGCGAACGCGTTTGTCATTCGGTTTTTTGTGGGGCTTTAGGTCACCCGTATTCTATTTGGACGGAGGGGGTTCTCCCCTGCCGTCTGCCCGGGTTTTCCGGGCGTCGCCAACTCGAATGTTTTATGATCAGCCCGCCCTGTTGAGGCCGGGGGATGCGGGTGTTTCCGTGGGGCCCCGGCCGGTGCCGCGGGTGACGCAAATGGGTTCGGGTTTGCCGTAGTAGTAGCCCTGGACCAGGTTGCAGCCCTGCGAGCGCAGGTATGCGAGCTGTTCCGCGCTTTCCACGCCCTCGGCCAGAATGGGCACGGACAGGGCGTCGCCAAGGGAGAGAACCGCGCGGAACACGCCCTTGGATGTCTGGCTCTCCGCGATGGTGTCCACCAGCGACTTGTCCAGTTTGATCTTGTCGAACGGGAAGGCCTGGAGCATGGCGAGTGAGGAATAGCCGGTGCCGAAATCGTCGATGGAGACCGACACGCCCACGTTCCTGATCTTTTGGAGCACGGCGATGGCTTTGGCCTGGTCGGCAATGAAGCAGGTTTCCGTGACCTCAAGCTCGAGACGGCCGGGTTCGAGCCGGGACATCCAGAGAATGTCGAGCAGCATCTCGCTGAAGTTCGGATCGACGAGCTGGGCCGGGGAGACGTTGACCGAGACGGGTGTTCCGGTGGTCCAGCTGGCGGCTTCCTGACAGGCGGTACGGAGGACCCATTCGCCAAGTTTAACGATTAAACCGGTCTGCTCAGCCAGCGGAATGAACTGGTTGGGGGGATGAGGCCGCGCTCGGGGTGGTTCCAGCGCACCAGCGCCTCGTAGCCCGCGATTTCCTCGTGGGTCACGTTCATCTGAACCTGGTAGTGCAGTTCCAGTTCATCGTTTTCAATGGCGTGGCGGAGTTCCTCAATCATTCGACGGTGAGCGCGAACGGTGTCGTCCATGGATTTGTCGTAGAGACAGATATGGGCGGTTTCCGAGGATTTGGCGCGGTACATGGCAAGATCGGCGTTGTTCAGAAGCGTGGTGATGTCGTTGCCATCCGCCGGGGCCAGGGCCACGCCGATGCTGGCGCCACACTGAAGTGCGATGCCCTCGTGGTCGATTTCGCGGGAGAACATTTCCTCGAGGCGTTCGGCGAACTGAACCGCGTCTTCCCGGTTTTGGATCTCGGAGAAGATGACGAACTCGTCGCCGCCGATACGGGCGGCCATCTGGCTGCCGTTCAGCAGGGTCTTGAGGCGGTCTCCGGTCTCGGACAGCACGCGGTCGCCGGCGGCGTGGCCGTGGGTGTCGTTGACCTCCTTGAAGCGGTTGAGGTCGATGGCCATCACGGCGTACTGCGCCCTGCCCCGGTTCCAGTCGAGGATGTTCGCGGTCTGCTCGAGAAATGACGTGCGGTTGCGCAGGCCGGTGAGGCTGTCGAACTGGGCGAGAAACGAGATGCGTTTTTCGTGTTCCAGTCGCTGGCTGATGTCGCGGAGGGCGTAGATTGTCAGCGGGTGGTCGTCATCCGTGACCGTTTCAGTGCGGATGGTCAGTTCCACCTGGATCAGTGCACCCTCCAGTGTGCGGACCTCGGCGCGGACGAGTTTGTTTCGTGGGTGGCTGTCATGTTCCCTAAGGAACTTCGAGACGTGTTTGCCGACGACGTCCCGCGAGGCAGCACCGGTCATGCGCAGGAATTCGGTGTTGGCCTCCACCACGGTTTCGTCGCGGACGACGACCATGCCGTCCACCGCGCTTTCGGCCAGGTGGCGCAGGCGGATGGCGGCATAGGAGCGGGCCTGACCGTCGAGGAAATAGCTGACCGCGCCGGTACCGAGCACCAGGAGGGCAACACCCGCCACGGCGACAGCGATCATGCTGCGGGCGGCGTCGTCGGTGTAGTCGGCGGGGAAATAGGCGTAGGGGTTGATGGCGATTGCGGTCATGCCGGTGAAATGCAGCATGACGATTGCGAGCACGAGAAAACCGGTGCCGCCGATCAGGGCTTTGGTACCCGACCACAGCCGGATGCTCTCGAAAGCGCAGATACTGATGGAGATCGCGAGAATGACGGAAGCGATGAGATATGGAACTTCCCAGGTGAAAATGGCGTGGGTCGCGAAGGCCATCATGCCGGTGTAGTGCATGGCCGAGACGCTGAGGCCGAAGATGGCGCCACCGATTTTGGCCGCGTGGCGGATGTTCTCGCCAACCACCGCAAAGGAAATGCCGCAGCCGACGATGCCGACCATGAGCGAGGCGAAGGTGGGGCCGAATTCGTAGGTGATGGGGATGCCGGGCTGATAGGCGAGCATGGCCACGAAATGCGTACACCAGATGGTCGAGCCGCCGGCAATGGCACCGATGAATCCCCAGGCAAAGCGCGCGTTGGAGCGGATGGTCATGGTCTTGCCCAGCAGATGCGTGGAGACCAGCGCGCCGAGCGAACAGATCAGAGCCGCCAGCCCGACCAGTGTCAGATCATGGTCGTACGCAATACACGAAACCAGTCGCAGCATGTTTCTGGCCCCCACTTCAGCCGCCCCAAATGCAGGGAGCAGCGTTAGGGGGCAATTCCGCCCAAAGTGTTAACGGCGGCGATTTAGCGCATTTTTGAGACCGGCAAAATGTGTACGATTTTCGTATTATTGGGAGCGGACCGGTGCCGCTCCCGCCGTCATCAGGGTCCTGTCAGGCCTGTTTCGCCGCGGCCAGATCGGGTGGCGTGGCCTCATCGCCAAGGCTTTCCAGGATCTCGTCCAGGGAGACCACCTTCGACTGTTTTTCACCGAGGCGGCGCACGGAGACGGTTTTTTCCTCAACCTCGCGCATGCCGACGGCGAGGATGACCGGCACCTTGGCCATGGAGTGCTCACGGACCTTGTAGTTGATCTTCTCGTTGCGCAGGTCGGCCTCGGCGCGGAGGCCTGCGGCGGTGAGTTTGGCGAGAATTTCCTCGGCATACTCATTGGCGTCGGACACGATGGGTGCGACCACGACCTGGCGCGGGGCGAGCCAGAGCGGGAATTTACCGGCGTGCTGTTCGATCAAGATGCCGATGAAACGCTCAAAGCTGCCCAGCACGGCTCGGTGGAGCATGATGGGGCGGTGTTTTTCACCGTCCTGACCGATATAGGTGGCGTCAAGACGCTCCGGCAGGTTGGGGTCCACCTGTAAGGTGCCGCACTGCCACTCACGGCCGATGGCGTCGGTCAGGGTGAACTCCAATTTGGGGCCGTAGAACGCGCCCTCGCCTTCCTGGATTTCGTAGTCATACCCGGCGGCGCGGCAGGCGTTGCCGAGTGCGGCCTCGACCCGGTCCCAGCTTTCCTCGGAGCCGATGCGTTTTTCCGGCCGGGTGGAGAGCTTGATGGTCCAGTCGTTGAATTCCAGGTCTGCGTAGATGCCCGCGAGGAAGGAAATGAACTTCGCGGTTTCCTCCTCGATCTGGTCCTCGGTGCAGAAGATGTGCGCGTCGTCCTGGGTGAAGCCGCGCACGCGCATGATGCCGTGCAGGGCGCCGGAGGGCTCGTAGCGGTTGCAGGAGCCGAATTCGGCCATGCGCAGCGGCAGGTCGCGGTAGGATTTCAAACCGTGGTTGAACACCTGGACGTGGCAGGGGCAGTTCATGGGCTTGAGTGCGTTGATCGCCTTTTCCCGCGCGTGCTCCTCGTCGACCTCGACGATGAACATGTGCTCCTGGTAGTTGTCCCAGTGGCCGGAGGCCTCCCACAGTTTGCGGTTCACGACCTGGGGGGTGTTGACCTCCACATAGCCGTCGGCGCGCTGTTTGCGGCGCATGTAGTCTTGAAGGATGGTGTAGATGTTCCAGCCGTTGGGGTGCCAGAAGATCTGGCCCGGAGCTTCCTCCTGCATGTGGAAGAGGTCCATTTCGCGGGCGAGTTTGCGGTGGTCGCGTTTCGCGGCCTCCTCCAGCATCGTCAGGTGGGCCTTGAGATCCTGGCGGTTGCGGAAGCCGACGCCGTAGATGCGCTGGAGCATTGGACGGGACGAGTCACCGCGCCAGTAGGCACCGGCGATGGACATGAGCTTGAATGCGTCGCCGGGGACCTGGCCGGTATGGGCTAGATGCGGGCCGCGGCAGAGATCCTGCCAGTCGCCATGCCAGTACATGCGCACCGGTTCGCCCTCGGGGATCATGCCCACGAGTTCAACCTTGTAAGGCTCGTTCAGCGCCTCGTAATGGGCGATGGCCTTCTCACGGGGCCAGATTTCGGTGCGGACGCCGTCCTTGGCCGCGATAATCTGCTTCATGCGGGCCTCGATTTTCTCGAGATCCTCGGGCGTGAAGGGGTCCTTGCGGTCGAAATCGTAGTACCAGCCGTTGTCGATGACCGGCCCGATGGTGACCTGCACGTCGGGCCAGAGCTCCTGCACGGCGCGGGCCATGATATGGGCGCAGTCGTGGCGGAACAGCTCAAGCGCCTCGTCGTCCTTTGAGGTGACTATGGCGAGTGAGGCGTCGGCCTCGATGGGCTGGGAAAGGTCGGAGAGTTTGCCGTCGATTTTCACGGCAAGTGCGGATTTTGCGAGGGATTTGGAAATGCCTGCGGCGATGTCCGCTCCGGTGACGCCCTGGGGGTAGTTTCGCTGTGCCCCGTCGGGCAGCGTTATCACAACCTCATTCGCGGCTGCACTCATGTCGTTCATCGCATATCTCCCATGCTTTGGCGCCCACCAAACGCCCGGTTCCTGGATGCCCCCCGTTTATACCCGTTTGCGCATGTGTCAAGCACGTTGCCGCGCCGGTTTCCCGCTGGTATCGAACGGGTATGGAAAACAGTTATTTTGACACGCCGCAGGGTCGGCGGATTGCGTATCGCCGGAGCCCCGGAAGCGGGCCAGGCGTAGTGTTTCTTGGCGGGCTGCGGTCGGACATGACCGGCACGAAAGCGGAGTTCCTGGAGCGGGAGATCACCGCGCGGGGCCAGGCGTTTTTGCGCTTTGACTACAGCGGGCATGGCGCGTCGTCGGGCACGTTCGAGGAAGGCTGCATCGGGGAATGGGCCGAGGACGCGTTTCAGGCGATCTCGACGCTGACCGAGGGGCCGCAGATCCTGGTGGGGTCCAGCATGGGCGGGTGGATGTCGCTCCTGATGTCGAAGCGCCTTTCCACACGTATAGCGGGTATTGTCGGAATCGCGGCTGCGCCGGATTTCACGGAGGATTCCATGTGGGCGTGGTTCAGCCCGGAACAGAAAAAACAGCTCATTGACGCCGGTCGGGTGGAGGTTCCATCGGACTATTCCGACGAGCCCTATGTCATCACGAAGCACTTCATCGAGGAGGGGCGGAACAACCTGGTGCTGCGGGAGCCCCTGCCCCTGGCGTATCCGGTTCGGCTTCTGCACGGGACGGATGACACGGATGTGGACCTGTCGGTTGCGCTTCGGATCGTGGATCACGCGGCGTGCGAGGACCTGCAACTGACCTTGGTGAAGGGTGCGGATCACCGGTTCAGTACCGATGCCTGCCTCGCCATGATACTGGAGAAAGTGGCCGAGATTAGCGCGCTATCGGGCTGATATGTCTGGGAAATGTTCGATCTGGCGTCGATGTCGGCGGGAACGGACATCGCGGGAAAGCCAGTCGCAAAAATAAATGGACCGGCTCCGCAAGGCGCGCGGGCCGGTCCTGTTTTCTTCAGAAGGGAGTCAGTGTCAGGCCGTGGCTTCCGCCAGCTTTTCGATTTCCTGTTTCAGCTGAAGTTTCTGGAGTTTCATTCGTTTGATGGTGAGGTCGTCTGAGGCCGGATGCCTCTGTTCGCGTTCAATGGTTTCGGAAAGAACCCTGTGCTTCTTGCGAAGCTCGGACAGGTGAGAAGTCATAGTCATATGGTTCCTCCATGTAGCACTTTTACGACACATGGAGTTAAGCACGGATTTTTTGACTTGTCACGCAACTCTTGGTGACCATTTGCGAACAATTGCCGGTAGAGTCATCCCTGGAGTGATCAGTGTCGTCATCCCGCCGAGCGCGATGGCCGTCACCCCGAGCAGCGCGGACGGGGCGAGTGTCTCACCGAACCAGAAATATCCCACCGCCACGGCAGTCAGAAGATTGAAATACAGGAAGGGCGCGAGAGCCGAGGCGTCGGCCCGCTGGTAGGCGGCGACGGTCAGAAAATGGCAGATTGCGGAGACGCCGCCAAGGGTGAGCGCACCAAAGAGCAGACCCATGGACAGAGCGGGCAGACCACCCGAGATGGCGAAGGGCAGAAGCATCATTGAGCCAAGCAGCGACTGGACCGCGAGGGTGGACAAGGCGTCGGTCTGGGTGGTGGCGCCACGGGTGGCGGCGAGGTAGGTGCCGAGCAGCGCCCCGCCCAGAAGCGAGAAGAGACAACCGGCCTCGAGACCGGCCTCGGGGCGCAGCAGAAGTGCGGCTCCGGCGAAGCTGATGAGCGAGCCAACGAGACGCGGGGCGGTGAGCTGTTCGCGCCAGACGATGACGCCGAGCAGGCCCGAGACGATGGGGGCGATCAGGAAGCCGCCAACGGCCTTGGCCATGGGGACCATGCCAAGGGCTGCGATCAGGGCGGTCATGGCGCTCATGATCAGGGCGGTGCGGGCGACCTGGCCGATGCGGTCATTGCGCGGGATGCTGATCTTGCGGCCCGTCATGTTGGCAATGGCCAGAGCGATCAGGCCCGCCATCAGGTAGCGAATAAAGGCGATCATCATTGGGGAGACGTCGGCGGAAAGTGTTTTGGCCGCACCATCAACTGCAGGTGTGAACAGCATTGCGAGGATGAGAAAACAAATTCCGGACTGCACGGCGATACTCCCTTTGTTGATCGTCGTTTAACGGAAATTGATTCTAAAAAAATAAACGTTTTCTTAAATTTTGAGTCAAATGGACCCGGTATTGGGATTTAGTTCGGCAGAAAAGGCCAAAATCGCCTTAACCGTGTCTGTAAAATCACCACTTTTTCCCTCCTGATGGGTGTCGGAGGCATGAACAATAAGGGGCGCGTGGAGAATCAGCGGGGCGCGGCCGGATTTGACGGCGCGGACCAGGACACGGGATGCGGGCCGGTTGCGGCGGGAGGCGATGGGCAGCACCTCGATCCCTCCCGCGCCGTTCTGAAGCGCCGCCAGGATGTCGCCCAGGCGTTCAACCCGGTGGACAATGACCACGCGGCCGCCCTGGGCGGTGCGGCGCAGGCCTGCGGCGATCCAGTCGGAGAGTTCGGCCTCCCCTTCCCGGTTGGCACGGTCGCGGCCGGCATCGGTGGCGGCACTGGCATCCGTTTTGCGGTAATAGGGCGGGTTCATGATTACGTGGTCGAACACGCGCTGGCGGAGGTCGGACGGGGGCGCGAGGATGTCGCCCTGGTGGACCGTCAGGGATATGCCGTTTTCACGGGCGTTGCGTGCGGCGAGGTCCGCGTAGTCCCGCTGGATTTCGAGGCCATGGAGGTCGATCCCGCCCACGCGGCTTGCAAGGCAGAGGCCCGCGGTGCCGACGCCGCAGCCAAGGTCAAGAACGGACTGGCCAGGCCGGGCCGGTGTGAAGGCAGCAAGGAACACCGGGTCGGTGGCGGCGCGGTAGCCGTTCAGGGGCTGAAAAATGTGCAGAGCACCGCCGAGAAACCCGTCGCGCGAGAGCTGATCCGGCGAAAAACCCATTGTCAGTCCAGCACATCCGGAACATCATTGTCCCTGAGCACCGCACGCGCCATAAAGGCATCACGCTGCGCGACAACAAGCCGTTTGGGGAACAGCCCGATGCCGCCTTCCAGAACGCTCATATGGACGTCCAGGACAAAGCAGTCTATATCCTCCGCGCGCAGAAGCGCGGTACAGAATGCGATTATCGTCGGGTCGGTTGTCCGGATTATTTCCTTCATTCCGGGGAGCCTAGTATCCGCCCGCCACAAGGTCGAGAGCCAAGAGCCATGAATACGCAGACGCGGGTCAAAACACCGGTCCAGAACCTTCAGGACATTCTGACAGACGACATGGAGGCCGTGAACGGTCTAATCCGTGAGCGGATGGCGAGCGAGCAGGCCCCGCGCATTCCGGAGGTCACGGCGCACCTGGTCGAAGCCGGGGGCAAACGCATACGGCCGCTGCTGACCCTGGCGACGGCGCGGATGAGCGGATTTGAGGGCACGCTGCATCAGAACCTGGCGGCGGCGGTGGAGTTTATCCATACCGCGACGCTGCTGCATGATGATGTGGTGGATGAAAGCTCGAAACGGCGGGGGCGGCCGACTGCCAACCTGCTTTGGGACAACAAATCCAGCGTTCTGGTGGGCGATTACCTGTTCGCGCGGGCGTTTCGGATGATGGTGGATACCGGGTCGATCCGGGTTCTGGAGATCCTGTCGAACGCATCGGCCGTGATTGCCGAGGGTGAGGTGTTGCAGCTGACCGTGGCGGGCGACATTTCGACCGGAGAAGAGACGTATCTGAACGTGATCCGGGGCAAGACGGCCGCGCTGTTCTCAGCCGCGACGGAAGCGGGTGCGGTTCTGGCCGGGGCGCCGGAGGAGCATGTGGACGCGGTGCGGGGCTATGGCGACGCGCTGGGGATCAGCTTTCAGATTACGGACGATTTACTCGATTATGGCGGGCTGACGGCCGAGTTGGGCAAGAACGTCGGGGATGACTTCCGTGAGGGTAAGATGTCCATGCCGGTGATCAAGGCGATTGCCGGTGCGGATGAGACCGAGCGCGAGTTCTGGCAGCGGACGATCGGGAAGAACCGTCAGGTGGACGGGGATCTGGAACATGCGCTGAAGCTGATGGCGAAGCACGGAGCGCTGGAAAGCACCCGGGCGGCGGCCTTGGATCATGCGGCGCGGGCGCGGGAGTATCTGAGCATCCTGCCGGAACACCCCATTCGGGACGAGTTGCACGCGCTGGCGGATTTTGTGGTCGAGCGTATCGTTTGACGGTTTAGGCGACACGGCCTGTTGAGACCCACCAGTTGGGGTGGGTGGAGCGCAGGGAGCTGACGGCGCTTTCAGATTCGGCTGCGGTTTTGAACACTCCATAACACGTTGCGCCGGAGCCCGACATGCGGGCGAGGCGGCAGCCGGTTGTGTCGGCGAGGGCCGCGATGACGTCGGCTATGACCGGCTGGACCGCTATCGCGGGGTGTTCGAGTTCGTTTCGGCAGGTGCGCAGGAACTCCACGAAGGTGTTGAGATCGGTAAATTCCGGCGGGTCGCTCATGGACGGGTTGTCGCGTGATCTGAGGCCTTGAAAGACGGCTCCGGTCATGACGGCGACACGCGGGTTGACCAGCACGAGGTGGAATTCCGGTAGCGTGACGGGGTCGATGACCTCCCCTATTCCGCTCATGCGGCAGGAACGGCCATCAAGGCAGACCGGGATGTCAGCGCCCAGATCGAGGATTTTGGTACGGTCGGGGAGTGCGGTGCCGGTGAGGCGCGTCAGGAGGCGCAGGGTTGCGGCGGCGTCGGCCGAGCCACCACCAATGCCGCTGGCGACGGGCAGGTTTTTGGTCAGTGTGAGGGCGTGGGGTGGTGCGTCACACAGGGCGGCGGCGCGCAGGACGAGGTTGTCCGGGCCGGTTTCGAGACCTTCCGCGAACGGGCCGGTGATGGTGAGGGCAGGCTCGGATGCGGGTGTGGCGCTGACGCTGTCACCGGTCTGCGGGAAGACCACCAGGCTGTCGAGCAGGTGGTAGCCGTCGGCGCGGCGTCCGGTAACGTGCAGGGTCAGGTTGACCTTGGCGGGAGCGAATTCGATGGCGGACAAGGGCGTCAGAGATCCGTGCCGGACCCGTATTCCTCAATGACCCTGTCGAGGCCCATTTCGATTTTCTTGCGCACGCGGTCCATGTCGAGATCCTCGGCCGGACCAAAAGACAGGGCACGCCGCCACTGAAATTCGGCCTCGCGTTTGCGACCGGCCTTCCACAGAACATCGCCGAGATGGTCGTTGATGATCGGGTCGTCGGGCGTAAGTTCCACGGCCCTCAGCATGTGTGGCACGGCCTCCTCGATGCGGCCAAGGCGGTAAAGCACCCAGCCGAGCGAGTCGGTGATGTAACCGTCATCGGGACGGGCGGCGACGGCGGCCTCGATCAGTTCGAGCGCCTCGTCGAGTTCCTCGCCCTCCTCAACCATGGAATAGCCGAGGTAGTTCAGGACCAGCGGCTGGTTGGGTTCAAGTTCGAGTGCCTTTCGGAAATCGGCCTTCGCGGCGGGCCAGTCGTCGGCCCGTTCGTTGGAGATGCCGCGGGTGTAGAAAATGACCCAGTGCGAGCGGACCGGATTTTCCACGAGGTCAATGGCGTCGGTATAGGCGGTGACGGCCTCCTCATAGCGCTCGGCGCTGCGCAGGGCGTCGCCGAGGGCGGAGTGGACCTCTACGCGGTCAGGTTCCGTGGCAGCCAATTCCTCGAGGACCTCGATGCCCCGATCGATATTTCCGGCGGAGTTTTCTATGGTTGCGCGGCGGATCTGTGACGTCACAAACCACGGCGAGGTGGCCGGAATTTCGGCGAGGGCCGCGCCCGCGAGTTCGAACTGGCCCTGCTCTTCCAACAGTTCGGCGGAGAGCATCCGCGCCTCTGTCAGATCGGGATCGATATGGGCGGCAAGCTGGGCGTGGATCAGCGAAACGCGGCTGGATTCGCGGCCGTCCATGGCCTCGGCGAGCGTCAGATAAGCCTCGGCGGCCCCGCGGGCGGCGCTGGTGATGTGGGTGAAGACCACCTCCTCGCCGGACGCGAGACGGTCGCGCAGGCTCACGAGAGCTGCATCGGGCACACCGTTGGCGAGCGCGCCGTCGAGGACGGCGATGGCCTCTTCGGTCTGGCCAACCTGGGCCATGACCTGGGCGTGGGCCAGCAGGGAGGAGCGGTTGAGGTGCAGCGGGCCGTTGGCATCGCCATCCATGATGCGGTCGGCGGAATTGAAGTCACCGGCCAGGGCCAGGACAAGGGCCTTGTGGTACTGGCCATAGGCTTCCAGCGCATCGCTGGCGGTCATGCTGTCGAACTGTTCCTGCGCGGCGGTGAAGTCACCCATGCCGGCGTGGATCCAGCCCTCAAGCAGTCCCTCCAGCAGGGGGTTCACCGTGTTGCCGGAAGCGTTCAGAATTTCGAGCGCGCCCTCAAAGTCCTTGTTGGCGATTGCGTCGGACAGGCGCACCAGAATGGCGACCTGGTTTTCGGGCATCAGTTCCGAGAGACGGTCGGCCTGTTCGCGGGCGTCACCGATTCGGCCCATTGCGGCGAGCATGACCACCGAGTTCTGCAGAAGGCCCGCATTCTCGGGGTCCTTGCGCAGGGCGCGTTCGTAGTATTCCGCCGCCGGAGCGTAGTCGTCGCGAAAGTCGGCCTGCATTGCTGCGAGATATGCCCCGGACAGATTGAGCGCCGAAGCCGGTGCCGCGCCTGCAGTGAGTGCAACGGCCAGGAACGCGGCCCGCGTCAGATTAGCCAATGTTTTCGGCAATGTGGACTTCTCCCGGATCAGGTCGGATGCGACTTTAGGCCGCACCCGCCAATGTTGCAATGCGAGTGGTTAATCAGACACTCACGTCCGGTCACATATTGGTCACATGTTGGGATAATTCGGCCCGTCCCCGCCCTGCGGCGTGACCCAGTTGATGTTCTGCGCCGGATCCTTGATGTCACAAGTCTTGCAGTGGACGCAGTTCTGGAAGTTGATCTGGAACCGCGGGTTTGAGCCGTCATCGTCGCGCAGGATCTCATACACCCCGGCCGGGCAGTAGCGCTGCGCCGGTTCGGCATAGGCCGGGAGGTTGAAACCCACGGGGATGTCGTCGTTTTCGAGCGTGAGATGGGCGGGCTGGTCCTCGTCATGGTTGGTGAAGGAATAGGCCACGTTGGTCAGGCGGTCGAAGGACAGGACACCGTCGGGTTTCGGGTAGTCGATCGGCTCGTAGTGATCGGCGCGCTGGGTTGCCTTCGCGTCGGACTTGCCATGCTTCATGGTGCCGAACAGGGATTTGTTGGCAAAGACCGAGTTCCACCACATGTCGAATCCGCCGAATACCAGCGAGGCGGTGAGGCCGTATTCGCTCCAGAGCGGTTTGACGTTGCGCACGGGTTTGAGGTCCTCGGCGATGGGGCCGGACAGGACATCCTCGCCATAGGCGATAAGCTCATCCCCCTCGCGACCGGCGGCGATGGCCGGAACCACGGCTTCGGCCGCCGCTATGCCCGAAAGCATGGCGTTGTGATTTCCCTTGATTCTCGGGACGTTAACGAAGCCGGCTGAACAACCGAGCAAAGCACCGCCGGGGAATGTGAGTTTCGGGATAGACTGCCAGCCACCCTCGGAGATGGCGCGTGCACCGTAAGCCACACGCTTGCCGCCGCGCAGGGTTTCCTCGATCAGCGGGTGGTGTTTGAACCGCTGGAATTCCATGTAAGGGAAAAGGTAGGGGTTTTTGTAGTTCAGGTGAACCACAAAGCCCACGTAAACCTGATTGTTTTCAATGTGGTACATGAAAGAGCCACCACCGGCGCGATCATCAAGCGGCCAGCCCATGGTGTGGACGACCTTGCCTTCCTGGTGTTTGGCCGGGTCGATTTCCCAGATTTCCTTCATGCCCAGACCGTATTTCTGGGGGTCGCTGTTGGCGGAGAGATCGTAGCGGGAAATGGCCTGTTTTGAGAGACTTCCGCGCACGCCTTCAGACAGGAACACGTATTTGCCGTGCAGTTCCATGCCCGGCTCGTAGTTCGGCCCGGGGGTGCGGTCGGGCGCGAGGCCAAACTCACCGGCGACCACGCCTTTGACCTCGCCCCGGTCACCGTACACAAGTTCGCTGGCGGCCATGCCGGGGAAGATTTCCACGCCCAGTTCCTCGGCCTGTTCCGCCATCCAGCGGCAGACATTGCCCATGGAAACAATGTAGTTGCCGTGGTTGCTCATGAGCTTCGGCATGGGGAAATTCGGGACGCGGACCTGGCCGTGTTCGCTGAGGTAGTAGAAGCTGTCGGAGGTCACTTCGGTCTTGATGGGCGAGCCCATGTTGCGCCAGTCGGGCAGAAGTTTGTCGAGACCAACCGGGTCGAGTACGGCACCGGAGAGAATGTGCGCGCCGACCTCGGATCCTTTTTCGAGAACGACGACATTCATGTCCGCATCGAGCTGTTTGATGCGGATCGCGGCCGAGAGCCCGGCAGGTCCCGCCCCCACGATCACAACATCGTATTCCATGACTTCGCGTTCGATATCGGACATGCCTGACAACTCTCCTGGTTAGGTACCGTTTATTCCCTTTTTTCTGGGTATCCCAAGCTTTGCAATCCCGTCAAACGAAACGGACGCAGGGGCCTGCGGAAAAGCCATGTGACCGGTTGATGAATTAGAGTCCTTGCGAAGGCGGAATGCACCTCATAAGATTGTGTTCAGCGCTCAGAACGATCGCGCAATGAGGGCCGGGGCAGCAGCCAACGGCCCGTTGTTGTATTTGGCGCTGGGAAAACAGGCGCGACAGGAAAGACAGAATGGAAAAAATTCCGCTTACCTCGAAAGGTTTTGCAAGGCTGGATTCGGAGCTGAAGCAGCTGAAATCCGTGGAACGGCCCGCCGTGATCAAGGCGATCGCCGAGGCCCGCGAGCATGGCGACCTGAGTGAGAACGCAGAATACCACGCTGCCCGTGAGAAACAGAGTTTCATTGAGGGTCGTGTGCGTGAGCTTGAGGGCATTCTCGGCCGTGCGGATGTGATTGACCCGTCGAAGCTGTCGGGTACCGTGAAATTCGGGGCGACCGTGACGATTGCCGATGAGGACACCGACGAGGAAAAGAAATACCAGATTGTCGGTGAGCAGGAGGCCAATATCGAACAGGGTCTGCTCAACATGAAATCCCCCATTGCCCGTGCCCTGATCGGCAAGGAGGAAGGGGACAGCGTCGAGGTGAAAACACCTGGAGGGGTCCGTTCCTATGAAATTGTGGCTGTCGAGTTTATCTGACCGGATCCCAGGAGGGGTCGCGTCATGCTGAGTCGGAGCGCCCCCCTGTTTGCCCGGGGTGCCGGGCTCGTGAACGGATGGTCGGGAAACACGTCACGCTTTGTGGCCGTGGCCGCGTCGATCGTGTGGGCTGTCATTGTGGCGGGCTACGGGATCGGGTTTGTGTCGGTGGTTTCCGGAAGCCAGCCGCGCGGGACGGTTGTGCTCGACGTGCTGTTTTTCCTCGTGGTTCTGGTGTTGCCGCTGCTGCTGATCTGGCTGGCGGCGTGGATTGGCGAGGAGTTGCAGCGGCAACGGCAGCTGATTGCGGCGCTGAGCGGCCAGATCGAGCCGCTGGCGGGGGCGCTGGAAGAGACGCGCAAGGCGATAGAGACCGGCCCGTTCCTGACGCAGGAGGATCTGGTCCGGGCGCTTGACACGCGCGGGCCGCAGGCCGGTCTGCCCAACGAGATTGCAGTGGCGATGGCCGACATGGCCGCGGGGCAGAAGCAGATGCGAGACGCCCTGGAAGATCTGATGGGGAGTGTTCCGGCCGAACAGCCGCAGGCGGCCCCTGCCCCGGCACCCGAGCCGGTCGAGGCGCCTGAACCGGTGGAGCCACCCAAGGTTGAGGCCCCGGCCCCGCAACCGGTCAGTGAGCCGAAGCCGGAACCGGCCGGTTTGCCGCTTCTTCCGGATGAGGAGGAACCGCAGAAGCCGGACTGGCCGGACCTGGTAAGGGCGCTTGATTTCCCGAAGGATGCACAGGATTTCGAGGGATTCCGCGCCCTGCAGACAGTGCTGAAATACCGGCCGCTGGCGCAGATGCTGCAGTCGGCGGAGGACGTTCTGACCCTGCTCTCGCAGGAGGGTGTTTACATGGATGACCTGCCCATTGAGATGGGCAGCGCGGATGACTGGCGGCGGTTCATGAACGGACAGCGCGGGCCGTCGGTGGGCAGCGTTTTTGGCATTCGCGACGACAACGCCATGGAACTGACCCGGTCGCTTTTGAAATCGGACACGATCTTCCGGGATACGGCGCTGTTTTTCCAGCGGCGGTTTGACCGGGTTTTGAGTGAGTTTGCGAAAGACGCGAGCGATGAGCGTATTCTGGAACTGGCGGATACGCGGTCGGGCCGGGCTTACATGATGATGACGAAGCTGAACGGAACCTTCGACTGAACGGGGCGTTCCGGATTGAGACCTGACGGGCGCGGCCGGTTTGCCGCGCTTGCATCAGGTCGGCATTTACGACACATAAGCCCCATGTGGGTGCCGCCGGTGTACGGGCGGGTGACTTAATCTGATTAATGGCGGAATACGGTATGGAACAAGGCGTCGAACCGACAAAGGATTTTAGCGTTCGGGAAGAGTTTGGGATTGACCTGGACATGACCGTGCGCGGCTTCGCGGACGACTCCGACCGTGTTCCGGACCGTGACAGCACCTACCGGTTTGACCGTGACACCACGCTCGCCATTCTGGCCGGTTTTGCCCATAACCGCCGCGTCATGGTGCAGGGGTACCACGGCACGGGTAAATCCACGCATATTGAACAGGTTGCGGCGCGGCTGAACTGGCCCTGCGTGCGTATCAACCTGGACAGCCACATCAGCCGGATCGACCTGATCGGCAAGGACGCCATCAAGCTGGTGGACGGGATGCAGGTCACGGAATTTCAGGAAGGTATTCTTCCCTGGGCGCTGCGCAATCCGGTGGCGATTGTGTTTGACGAGTACGATGCGGGCCGTCCGGATGTGATGTTCGTGATCCAGCGCGTTCTGGAGGTCGACGGCAAGCTGACGCTGCTCGACCAGAACAAAGTGATTCACCCGAACCCGTATTTTCGCCTGTTTGCCACGGCGAACACCGTGGGCCTCGGAGACACGACCGGTCTCTATCACGGCACGCAGCAGATCAACCAGGGTCAGATGGACCGCTGGAACCTCGTGGTCACGCTCAACTACCTTGAGCATGACGCGGAGGCCGACATTATTCTTGCGAAGAACCCGACCTACGACACCGAGGAAGGCCGCAAGACCATCAGCCGCATGGTTACGGTCGCCGATCTGAGCCGGGCCGCGTTCATGAACGGTGATCTTTCGACGGTGATGAGCCCGCGGACGGTTCTGTCCTGGGCGGAAAACACGCGCATTTTCGGCGATGTGGGCTTTGCGTTCCGCGTGACCTTCCTCAACAAATGTGACGAACTGGAACGCCAGACCGTTGCCGAGTTTTATCAGCGCTGCTTTGACGCGGAACTGCCGGAGAGTGCCGCCAGCGTCAGCCTGGGTTAGGCGGGTCGCGCGTGAGCAACAAACCATCGGACAATCCGGCCGATCCGTTCAAGAAAGCCCTGACTGAAGCCACGCGGGCGATGTCGGGCGATGCGGAACTGCAGGTCGCGTTCTCGGTTGATCCCCCGGGGATGCGCAACGACGGGATGCGTCTGCCACAGGTGACGCGCCGCATGACCAAATCGGAGGTCATGCTGGCACGTGGTACGGCCGATGCCTATGCGCTGCGGCTGCGCTACCACGACGATGCGACGCACAGACGCTACGCGCCGCAGGGGCAGATTGCCCACGACCTGTTTGAGGCGATGGAAACGGCCCGTTGCGAAGCCGTTGGCGCGCGGGCGATGCCCGGGACCGCAGGAAATATTGACGCGAAGATTGAGGATGAGGCCCGCAAGGGCGGCTATGCCGACATTACGGAGACCTCGCAGGCGCCTTTGGCGGCGGCGGCGGGGTACCTTGTGCGCCAGATGGCCACGGGGCGGCAGCTTCCGGAGGGTGCGCAGAACGTGCTCGATCTGTGGCGCGGATTTCTGGAGAAGAACACCGGCGAGACACTCTCGGACCTCGACAGTGTTTTGGAGGATCAGGCCTCTTTCGCGAAATTTGCCCGTCAGGTGATCGACGATCTGGGCTATGGCGACCAGCTTGGCGATGATCCGGACGACGAGAGCGAGGACGACGAGGAAAACGAAGAGCAGACAGAGGACGGTCAGGACGAGGACGATACCGGCGGCGGCGATGACGATCAGGCCGAGCAGGAGCAGTCCGAACAGGATACACCGCAGGATCAGAGCAGCGATCCGCAGCAGATGCAGACCTCAATGGACAGTTCCGATGACGCGGACATGGCCGAGGATGCGGACATGCCGGACGGGGAAATGCCCGAGGAGCGCCCCGCCCCGCCACATTCGGAAGCGGATCCGGGCTACAATGTCTTTGAGACGAAGTTCGATGAGGAAATCGCCGCCGAGGATCTGGCGGAACCGGCCGAACTGGAACGACTGCGGACCTATCTGGACCAGCAGCTGGAGCCATTGAAGGGCGCAGTGTCGCGGCTCGCCAACAAGTTGCAACGGCGGCTTCAGGCGCAACAGAACCGGGCCTGGGATTTCGACCTGGAGGAAGGCACGCTCGATGCGGGGCGTCTGGCACGGGTTGTGGCCAATCCGCTGACGCCGCTGTCGTTCAAGCAGGAACAGGACACGGATTTCCGGGATACGGTTGTGACGCTTCTGCTCGACAATTCCGGGTCGATGCGCGGACGGCCGATTTCGATTGCGGCGATTTCCGCGGATGTGATGGCGCGGACGCTGGAACGCTGTCAGGTGAAGGTCGAGATTTTGGGCTTCACCACACGGGCCTGGAAAGGCGGGCAGTCGCGGGAAAAATGGCTGGCTGACGGACGGGAGCCCCTGCCCGGCCGTCTGAATGATCTGCGCCACATCGTCTACAAGAAGGCCGATGCGCCGTGGCGTCGGGCACGGCCCAATCTTGGTCTGATGATGAAGGAAGGCCTGCTGAAGGAAAACATCGACGGTGAGGCGCTGGAGTGGGCGCACCGGCGGATGCTGAACCGGCCGGAGGCACGCAAGGTGCTGATGGTAATCTCCGACGGTGCGCCGGTTGATGACTCGACTCTGTCGGTCAATCCGGCCAACTATCTGGAAAAGCATCTGCGGGACGTGATCGAGATGGTCGAACGCCGGCGTGCGGTGGAACTGGTGGCCATTGGAATCGGCCATGACGTGACCCGCTACTACCAGCGGGCGGTGACGATTACGGATGTGGAACAGCTTGCCGGTGCGATGACGGAACAGCTTGCCAGCCTCTTTGACAATGATCCAGGAGGTCCGGCGAGGAAACGGCGCACCGGCACCTGAGATTTTGAACTGGAGGATGGAAGATGAGGGTTGAGGTCACTGGGATCGGCGGGCTCATACTGCTCGCGCTCGCCATCTGGGCTATTGTGTCCGTGGTTGGCTCAAATTCGGGCATGGGAAAGAAAATCATCTGGATCATGGTGATTTTGCTACTGCCTCTGGTCGGATTCATTGCATGGCTGTTTTTTGGGCCGCGGGCGGCCAAAAACGGGTGACGTGATTGAGGGTATTCTCCTGCCAAAATTGCGGGCAGCTGCTGCATTTTGAAAATACGTTATGTCTGCAGTGCCATTCCGAGCTGGGGTTTGTGCCCGGGCTGCTGACACTGAGTACCCTTGCCAAAAACGATGACGGCACGCTGACTGCGGCGGTTCAGCGGGACCGGTCGATGAAGCGCTGTGCCAACTATTCGAAGATCGCCTGCAACTGGCTGGTTTCGGCGGATTCGGAGACGGATTTCTGTCTGGCCTGCGATCTGAACCGGACGATCCCCGACCTGGACATTTCGGGCAACCTCAAAAAGTGGAACGAGATCGAGGCCGCAAAACGCCGGGTGGTGTATACGCTGCGCCGGCTGGGTTTGAAGACCGGACCGCCGCCGGGAGAGGATGACAATCCAGGTCTCCAGTTCGATTTCCTCGCGGATGAGCCCGGCGAACCGGTGACGACCGGTCATTTCAACGGTCTGGTGACCATCAATATTGCCGAAGCGGACTCAGCGGAGCGGGAAAGGCGGCGCCAGGAGCTTGGAGAGCTGTACCGGACCATGCTGGGTCATATGCGTCATGAGGTCGGGCACTATTACTGGGACCTGCTGGTACGCAATGGCGACCGCATTGAGAAATGCCGCGCGGTTTTTGGCGATGAGAGCCAGAGTTACGGTGCCGCGCTGAAGCGCCATTATGCCAAGGGGCCGCCGGATAACTGGCAGGAGGAGTATGTCAGCGCCTATGCCACGATGCATCCCTGGGAGGATTTCGCGGAAACCTGGAGCCATTACCTGCACATGGTCGATACGCTCGACACGGCAGCGAGCTTCGGGATGATTGTTGATCCGCTGGTGAGCAACGACATCAAATTCAACGCGAAAATCGAGTTTGATCCCTATGGCACGGCACGGTTTTTCGATCTGATAAGGGCCTGGATTCCGATGACGGTGGCCATGAACAGTCTCAACCGCAGCATGGGGCAGCGGGATTTATACCCGTTTGCACTGAGTAATGCGGCAATCCGCAAACTGTGTTTTATCCACGACCTCGTCCGCGGCTTCGTGTGAGCCAGAGGATGAGCGCGGGAAAGGCCAGAACGAGGCTCAGGGGCAGCCAGAGAATGGTGGTGCCGACCGGATCCCAGAGCCACGAAATGCCTGTGGACTGCAGGAGTTTCACAAGGCCGTCATGGACGGTGGGGAAACTGTCGGACAGGACAGCGCCAATGGATTTGGGGCGGAAGGCGTAGCCCTCACCGATGGTGGCCTGCCAGTCGAGAAACGCCCGCCACAGCGCGGCCAACAGCAAAAGAACCATGAAAATAAAACGCATGGCGACCTCAACCCTAACGCGATTCCACTGTTCGATTCCTATCGCTCATTGACCCGTTACGCAAACCGCCGGTAAGGATCGGGGGCGCGCAAAAAGAGAGAAAAACAGTATGTTGCAGGATTTCCGCAGACGCACCGTACCCGAAACGGGCGCAGCCCGGCTGGCACTTCTTCGTGAGGCGATGCGGGAGGCGGGCGTCGACGCGTTTCTGGTGCCACGCTCCGACGCGCATCAGGGCGAGAACGTGGCCGAACGGGACGAGCGGCTGGCCTGGCTGACCGGGTTTACGGGCTCGGCGGGCTTTGCGGTGATCGCCCTGGAGCGGGCCGGGATTTTTGTGGACGGGCGCTATACCATTCAGGTGCGCGATGAGGTGGATACGGATATCTACGACATTCGCAACATTCCGGGAGACAGGGCCGAGGACTATCTTCGCGAGGTTCTGCCCGGTGGTGGTCGGGTTGCGTTCGATCCCTGGCTGCACACGGGCGACGCAATTTCCCGGCTGGAAAAAGCGCTCAAGGGGCGTCAGATCG
This sequence comes from Amaricoccus tamworthensis, assembly GCF_049800875.1. Classification (NCBI taxonomy): domain Bacteria; kingdom Pseudomonadati; phylum Pseudomonadota; class Alphaproteobacteria; order Rhodobacterales; family Paracoccaceae; genus Amaricoccus; species Amaricoccus tamworthensis. The sequence goes on from NZ_JBNAFV010000001.1 coordinate 839,579, forward strand.
GCCTGCACCGTTCGGACAACCTGATCGACCGCGTTTGGGAGGACCAGCCGGAGCCACCGGCCAACCCGGTTCTGGTGCATCCGGTCGAGTATGCGGGCCGATCTTCGGCGGAGAAACGGGCGGAGATTGCCGCCGGTCTGATGGAGAAAGGCCGGGCGGCGCAGATACTGACGCTGCCGGATTCAATTGCGTGGCTCCTTAACATTCGCGGATCGGACATTGCCCGGACGCCTGTTGTGCATGGGTTTGCGGTACTGAAGGCTGACGCGACGGTGGAGTTTTTCATCAATCCGCGTGAGATCGACGCGACGGTACGGGACCATCTCGGGCCGGATGTCAGCATTCGTGACGTGGCGGATTTTGAGGCCGCGCTGGACGGGCTCACCGGACCGGTGGGTGTTGATCCGGCGACGGCCCCGGTCATGGTGGCTGACAGACTGAGCGCGGCGGGGATTGAGACCGTGGCTGCGGTGGATCCTTGCATTTTGCCGAAAACGCGCAAGACTGAGGCCGAGATCGCCGGGACGCGTGAGGCGCATTTGCGTGACGGGGCGGCGATGGTGCGGTTCCTCGCCTGGTTTGACAAACGGGCGCCGGAGGGCGGGCTGACCGAGATTGATGCGGTCAAACGCCTTGAGGAGGAACGTGCGGCGACGGGTGTGTTGAAAGAAATCTCCTTTGAGACAATCAGCGCCGCCGGGCCCAACGGGGCGATTGTGCACTACCGCGTGAGCGAGGCGAGCAACCGGGAGATTGTGCCCGGCGAACTGTTCCTGCTCGACAGTGGAGCGCAGTATCAGGACGGAACCACCGACATCACCCGGACGCTGACCACCGGGTCGGTGCCGGAGGATGCGAAAGTGCCCTATACTCTGGTTCTTCGAGGCATGATTGCGATGTCGGACCTGCGCTGGCCCGAAGGCCTGGCCGGGCGGGAGATCGACGCGGTAGCGCGGGCGGATCTGTGGCGGCATGGCATGGATTACGATCACGGCACGGGACATGGCGTTGGGGCCTACCTGGGCGTGCATGAGGGACCGGCCTCGCTGTCGCGGCGGTCCGGGGCCAAACTTGAGCCTGGAATGATCCTGTCGATTGAGCCGGGATATTACCGGGAGGGCGCGTTTGGCATCCGGATCGAGAACCTTGGGGTGGTGAGCGGCCCGAAACGGCGTGCGGGCGAGGACCGGGCGATGCTGGAGTTTGAGACGCTCACCTTTGCGCCGATTGATACGCGGCTGGTGGATGTGCACCTGCTGGGGCGCGAGGCCCGTGACTGGCTCAATGCCTATCACGCGGAGGTTCGTGAGAAGCTGACACCTCTGTTGGATGCGGATGCGGCGGCATGGCTCGAAGCGGCCTGTCGACCCGTGTGAGCCCTACCCCGCCTCGACCAGAAGGGCGTTGGCGGCAGCGCGGGCTTCGGCGGTGACAACGTCGCCGGCCAGCATTCGGGCGAGTTCCTCGCGCCGTTCCTCGGTGGAGAGTGGCGTAACGATGGTGCGGACGGTGCCTTTAGGGCCAGGCTCCTTGCCGATGCGCCAGTGCTGCACGCCGAATGACGCGACCTGGGGCGAATGGGTGACCACGAGAACCTGGGAGTTTTGGCCGAGCGACTGAAGACGTCGGCCCACGGCGTCTGCGGTGGCTCCGCCGACGCCGCGGTCAATTTCGTCAAAGATCAGCGTGAGACCGTCCGAGCGGCCGCTGAGGCAGACTTTCAGGGCCAGCAGGAAGCGGGAAAGCTCGCCGCCGGATGCCACCTTGTCGATGGGTCCGGACGGGGATCCGGGGTTGGTGGCCGCGGTGAAGCGCACCTGGTCGGTGCCGGTGGGGCCGGGATCGGCAGGTTTGATCTCGGTCGTGAAAACTGCGCGGTCGAGTTTGAGCGGCACCAGTTCCGACTTCATGCGCCGGTCGAGGTCTTTGGCCGCCGCGCGGCGTTTTTTGGACAGGGCTTCGGCGGCGGTGGCGTAGTCGGCCTCGACCGCTTTGAGGTCTTTGGCGAGTGCGGCCAGTTCGTCCTCGGCGCCGGTGATTTTTTGCAGGCGCGCGTCGAATTCAGCCGAGAGGTCCGGCAGTTCCTCCGGTGTGACCTGGTATTTGCGGGCGAGACCGCGGATGGCGAAGAGCCGCTCCTCGACCTCCTCAAGTTCGCCAGGGTCACCCGCGAGTTGGGACTGAACATCGTCGAGACCGGTTGAGACCTCGGCCAACTCGTTCAGGACCCGGGAGAGGCTGTCGATGACGGGATCGAGCAGGCCATCCGCATCGGGCGCGGCGGCCTCAAGCCAGCGCATGGCCTGGATGAGCGCGCCTTCGGCCCCCTCGGATCCGGTGGCCTGCACCGCGTTGGCGATATCCTCGCGGATTTTTTCGGCCGCGCGGAGCTGCCGCCGGCGGGTGTCGAGTTGCGGTTCCTCTTCCGGCTGCGGGTCAATGGCGGTGATTTCCTCAACCGCATGGGCGAGGTATTCGGCATCTTTTTTGGAGGCCTCATGGGCGGCGGTCACGTCAGCGATGCGTTGCGCGATATGCTGACGTTTTTCCCATGCCTCCGCCACGCGTTTCAGGGCGGGTGCCGCCCCGGCGTAGTCGTCGAGCAGCGGGCGGTGGCCAGTCGGGTTCAGGAGGCCGCGGTCATCCTGCTGACCGTGAATTTCGACCAGAGTGGCTGAGAGATTGCGCAGGGTCTCGGCGGTTGCGCGGCGATCATTGACCCAGGCCTGGCGACGACCGTCCTTCGACAGTGTGCGGCGGATGATCAGGCCGTCATCCGGATCGAAGCCGCCCTCCTCAAGGATGGATCGGGCGGGATGATCGGCAGGAAGATCGAATTCGGCCGTGACCTCGCCCTGCTCCGCTCCGCTGCGCACAAGGCCGGAACGGACGCGCCAGCCGAGGACGAAACCGAGTGAATCGAGAAGGATGGATTTACCGGCGCCGGTTTCGCCGGTGAGCACGTTCAGGCCGGGCTGAAACCCCAGTTCAGCGGTCTCGATCAGCACCATGTCGCGAACACTCAGGGAAGTGAGCATTGTTCAGACCCTTGTTGCCGGTGTCAGCGCCAGTCTCCCTTGACGACCTGACGGTACGTGCGTTCCAGCCATCCGGCGTTGTCTTCGGTCGCCACGACCTCGGCGCCGGTCAGAAGCTCATAACTCTCGGCATACCAGATGGTTCCCTGGAAGTTGTGGCCGAGAATGGCACCCGCCGTCTTGGCCTCTTCCACCAGGCCCAGAGAGAGATACGCCTCCACCATGCGGTGAAGCGCCTCGGGGGTGTGGGTCGTGGTTTGGTAATCCTCGACAACGACACGGAAGCGGTTGATCGCGGCGGTGTAATGGCCGCGGTTGAGGTAGTAGCGGCCCACCTCCATCTCCTTACCGGCGAGATGGTCGAGGGCGAGTTCGAATTTCAGTTCGGCCGATTTGGCAAATTCACTGTCCGGGTAGCGCTCAATGATGTCGCGCATTTCCTGGAGGGCCTGGAAGGTGTTTTCCTGGTCGCGGCCAATATCGACGATCTGATCGTAGTAGGACAGTGCAATAAGGAACTGCGCGTAGGCGGCATCCTCGTCGGCGGGGAAAAACTCAAGATAGCGTTCCGCCGCGCCGCGGCTCTCGGCGTAAAGTGCGCCCTCGTGGAAGGCGAAGGCCGACATGAGCATCGAGCGTTTTGCCCATTCGGAATAGGGATAGAGCCTTTCAACCTCAAGGAAGCGTTCCCCTGCCCCGCGCGGGTCGCCTTCGGCCAGAAGGGCCTCGCCACTGAGGTAAATGTCCTGGGCGGAGCGGGTTTCAATCGGGGGTTCCTGATTTCGGCTGCAGGCACCCAACATGAGCAACGTCAGGCCGACAAGGCAGGCCAGGGCCGTACCGCGTCCCGAAACATTCATCATACTCATACTGCCTTCGAACCTGCCTGCTTTCGCTACCCCCTCACGCATGGTGAGGGCTGCACCCGATTAGCACAGCTTGTCAGGGGGGTGAAACGAAAAGCGCAGTCCACCGGGGTGGACCGCGCCATGGCCTGTAGCCCGCCTCAAACGGCGTGGGGTAAATCGGCGGGGTTGACCCCCGCTCCAGGAAGCGTGTGCTCGGCATCGCGGTCGAGATAGACAAACTCGCAGGCGCCGGGCGTCGCGAAAAGCTTGCGCAGCAGTTTGTTGGTCGGTCCGTGACCGGCCCGCACACCCTTGTAGGCACCGATGATCGGAGCGCCGGCAAGCGCCAAGTCGCCAACCGCATCGAGCATTTTGTGACGCACGCATTCGTCCGCACGACGGAAGCCGCCCGGATTCAGCACCTCGTCGCCATCCACGATCACGGCGTTGTCAAGCGAGCCGCCAAGACCCAGGCCATTGGCCTGCAGCGCCTCAACCTCGGAGCGGCGGGCGAAGGTCCGGCAGTCGGAAAGCTCGTGCACGAACGTACCATTGTGCATGGACAGCTGCCGGCTCTGGTGACCGATGGCCGCGTCCTCGAAATCAATGTCGAAATCGATCGAGAAGGACTCGGCGGGCGAAAGTTCAGCCACGATCGGACCGTCCTCGTAGCGCACGGTTTTCAGAACACGCAGCGCACGGACCGGGCGGTCGATCGGGCGGAGACCCGTTTTGAGGATCGCCTTGACGAAGCGGTACGAGCTGCCGTCCATGATCGGAACCTCGGGACCATCGATGTCGATATCGACATGGGTCACGCCGAGACCGGCAAGAGCGGCCATGAGATGCTCAACGGTGGAAACGGATGCGCCAGCCTCGTTCGTAAGACGTGTGCAGAGCGTCGTGTCATTTACCAGATCGTAACGGGCCGGAATCATGTTGTCGCGGTCGGTGATATCCACACGATGGAATCGAATCCCGCCGGCATCGGACGGCCGCAGCACAAGCCGCGCCGGACGACCGGAGTGCAGGCCCATGCCCGCAAGCGATATCTCGCGTCTGACTGTCGTTTGCATTGTAGCCCCCAGCATTACTGCTCTTGCCTGAAACCTGATCGGTGGTTTTCCACCTGTTGCAACGCAATATAGGGGTGTGACGGTTTGGCGACAAATCAAGCTTTGTGACCGATTGCAACAGAGTTATGACACGTTTTAAGTTAATGATTTCACGCACAAAAAAGGCGCCCGCGGTATGCGGACGCCTTTTTGTGTTACCGATGGAACGAACCGTGACCGGTTCGCGTTTAAATCAGTTTGCCTGGCGGCGCAGGAAAGCCGGGATCTCGACTTTTTCGCGCTCGGTGTCCTCGTAACGGGACTCGGCAGGTGCGTGGGCGTGCGCCTCGGCGGTCTGCTGCTCGGCTACCCGCGGACGCTCCGGTGCCTGCTCGCGATTGGACTGACCCGTCATTTTGTGGATCAGGCTGTTGATGGTCAGACGACCCTGAGCGGCGGCGGGGCCAAGCTGTGCCTTGGGCTGCTGCTGCACGGAGCGAACCATAGGCTCGGCGCGGGGTACGTTGTGAACCGCGGCCTGAAGCCGCGACAGCGCTTCCGGGGACGGCTCGGGCTTGTTGTCGATCTTCGGCTGGCCGAAGGGCGCGGTGCGCTGCTGAACCTGCGGTGCGGGCTCGGCGACCGGTTCACGGACCTGCGCATCGGCGAAGCTCGGGGCCGGTGCGGGCTGATCCGCCACGGTTGCCGCGGCCGGTGCGTAACCGGAATACTCAACGCGGGCTTCCTCAGGCTGGGCAACCGGTTCCGTTTTTGCCTCAGCGGCAGGTGCCGGCGTCGGAGCCGGTGCGGCTACGGGTTCGCTCACGGTCGAGGAAGCGGTTGCCGGTGCCGGCTCGGCTTTGGCGACCGCGTCGATGCCGGTGGCAACGACCGATACGCGCATCATGCCAGCCATTTCCGGGTCCAGCGTGGAGCCGACCATGATGTTGGCTTCCGGGTCGACCTCGGTGCGGATCCGGTTTGCGGCCTCGTCCAGTTCGAACAGGGTCAGGTCCGGACCAGCCGTGACATTGATTAGAACGCCGCGGGCGCCCTTGAGGCTGATCTCGTCGAGCAGCGGGTTCGCTATCGCCTTCTCGGCTGCCTGAACCGCGCGGTCCTCGCCCTCGGACTCGCCGGTGCCCATCATGGCCTTGCCCATCTCGTTCATCACGGAGCGGACGTCCGCGAAGTCGAGGTTGATGATACCAGGACGAACCATCAGGTCGGTCACGCCTTTCACGCCCTGGTAGAGTACGTCATCGGCCAGGGTGAAGGCTTCGGTGAAAGTTGTTTTCTCGTTCGCCAGCCGGAACAGGTTCTGGTTGGGAATGATGATCAGGGTGTCGACGTGCTTCTGCAGTTCCTCAACGCCCTGTTCGGCCTGGCGCATGCGGCGCGAGCCCTCGAACTGGAACGGCTTGGTGACAACACCAACCGTCAGGATGCCCATCTCGCGTGCGGCCTTGGCGATGATCGGAGCGGCACCCGTTCCGGTACCGCCGCCCATGCCACCGGTGATGAAGCACATGTGGCAGCCGGACAGCTTCTCGACAATTTCCTCGATGGACTCTTCCGCCGCAGCCGCGCCAACCTCGGGACGCGCACCCGCGCCAAGTCCCTCGGTCACCCGTGCGCCGAGCTGAAGTTTGTTGGCCGCGCTGGACTGGTTCAGGGCCTGAGCGTCGGTGTTGGCCACGACAAACTCACAACCCTCCAGCTCCTGTTCGATCATGTTGTTGACCGCGTTGCCTCCAGCACCGCCGACCCCAACCACCGTGATCCGGGGGCTGAGATCCTGGGTCACAGGAATGCTAAGTGTTAACGCCATATCTTCGTTCTCCGCCTCTTTTGTTCGCTCCGTCATCCGCGCCCCCGCGCGGTGAAGCCCGCCGTTTTCATGACGCCAACGTAGCCCAAACAACCCCTGGGGTCACGCAAAATCATGTGGTTAGCCCCAATATATTGTGTTTTGCTACTAGATGCAGAGGAAATTTGCTATGTATCCGCAAGTTACCAGTTCTCCTTAAACCACCGCAAAGCGCGGACCACTTTGCGTGCCCCCTGCCGATCGGCTGGCAATTCGAAATCCCAGCACTCGTCATGGGGTTCGGAGACGTGAATCGCGAGTCCGACAGGAGCCGAAAACGCGGTTCCGGAGGCCGACTGGGGCAGTCCCTGGACCCTCAGCGGCTTACCGATTCGGCACTGGCGGCCGAGGATGTGGGAGGCCACGGTGTCCATTCCAGGGATCTGTGCGGTGCCACCCGTTAACACAATCTGTTGTGATGGAAGATGCTCGAACCCCGAGGCGTCGAGTCTGGCGCGCACGCCTTCGAGGATTTCCTCGACCCTCGGACGCATCACTCCGATGAGTTCCGAGCGGCTGATCTGGCGCCGGTTGTGGTCCCAGTCGCCGAGGGCAGAGGGCAGTTCGATCATATCCCGGTCGTCGATGCCGGTGGCGATCAGACCGCCGTGCATCGTCTTGAGACGTTCGGCATCCTGCATGGAAATCTGAAGCCCCTGCGAGATGTCGCTGGTGATGTGCGAGCCCCCCATGCGGATGCTGTCGGTGTAGATCATCTGCTTGCGGACGAAGAGGCTGATGCCGGAGATGCCCGCGCCGATGTCGATACAGGCGGCACCGAGTTCCTGCTCATCCTCCACGAGGCTCGCGAGAGCACTCGCATAGGGAGTAGAGATCAGCCCGGCCAGTTCGAGGTCACAGCGCCGGATGCAGTGGAGAATGTTGCGCATGGGCGTGGACCCGACGGTCACGAGGTGCATGTCCACCTCAAGCTGGTTGCCGATCTGGCCGCGCGGGTTGGTCAGGCCCGAACGCTGATCCAGGCAGAAATTGACCGGCATGGCATGGATCGGGTCGCGGTCATCGCCGTAGTCGGGGTAGTCACAGGCCGCGAGAACGTGACCAATGTCGGTTTCCGCGACCGCGCCATTGGCGACGGCAACCTCGCCCGTCACGCCATAGGATCGGGGTTTGCCGCCGGAGAAGCTGACGAGAACATGGTCGAGGCGCAGGTTCGCCATCTTCTGGGCGCCCTGGACCGCGGTGCGCACGGCGCGCTCGCATTCGTCCATCGAGGTAATCTCGCCAAAGGAGATACCGCGGGATCGGGTGATTGCGGCACCGATGACCCGAAACGCGCCCTGGCGCAGCACGGTGCGGGTTTCGGCGCCCTCGCCGACCTCCTCGGGCACGAACTGAAGCACCAGACAGACGACCTTGGACGTACCGATGTCCAGAACCGCGATCACACCCCGTTTAAGTGCGGCCTCACGGCGGGCCCGCATCGCCCGTTGCAGGTCGTAAATCTGCTGATTCATGCATCTTCTCCCAACGCAATCATTCTCAATCTTACCAGTTCGGATTCCGCGAATTCGGACAGACGCAGCATCGGCCTTTCCGGATTGCGCAAATCTATTGCCACCACATCGCGGTCCAGAAGGTCTTCCGCGGCGTGCAGCGCCATGACCCGCCGCAGCGCGGAAAGGGGATCCTCTTCCGGCAGCTGGATGATCTGGTCGCGGTCCAGAACCAGATCCCAGCGCCGCTCGCCCACGCGGACGAGGCCGCGGATGCGGTCATGGAGCGGCTGCGCCCCGTCCAGCAGGCGCAGGGCCTGGGGCACATGGGCCGCGGCCCCTGCCCCGGCGATGAGCGGAAGGTCGGGGCGGCGCAGGCGGCTGTCGACCTCCGCCACGCGGACCCCGTTATGATCAAGAAGTTGAAGCCCGGTCATCGACCGCCAGACGACCACGGGCAGGCGCTCAATGGCGCGGATTTCAAGAACACCATTGGCATGGGCCCGCACGCTGGCGCGTTCCACGGCATCGAGGGACTCGACCCGCTCGCGGACCTGATTGACATCGACCTCAAGACTGTTGGCAGGAAGACGGACGAAGGCGGCCACGCGGATCTGTTCGGCCAGATCCTCACTGACGCCGGGGATGTCCATGCTGGAAATGATGAACTGTGGGCGCTCAACAATGGCCGCACGGGTGTCGTTCCAGATGCGGCTCACGCTGCCCGCAAGATCAAACTCCGCCATCAGGGTCCAGGATGCGGCAAGGCCCGCGATCATGGGAACGCCGACATTCACCAGCCGACGGAACCCTGGCCGGAGCCACAGACGGGTCGCGCGATAGCGCAAACGGGAAGGAGCCGGGTCGCGCCGGCGGTTTTTCACCGGTCGCATGAGGCGTCCTCCACCATCCAGCGACACAGGGTGCCGAAATCCATACCGCAATGGGCGGCCTGCTCAGGGGCAAGCGATGTGGGCGTCATGCCGGGCTGGGTGTTGGTTTCGAGAAGAAACAGACCCTCGAGGCCCCTAGTCTCGTCCCAGCGAAAATCGGTACGGCTCACCCCCCGGCATCCAAGCGACTGGTGGGCGCGCAGGGCGTAGTCGAGGCAGGCCGTCTCGATGTCTTTGGGGATCTCAGCGGGGATCACGTGGCGGGAGCCGCCCGTGGAGTATTTCGCATTATAGTCGTACCAGCCATCCGCATAGATGTCGGTCACTGCAAGCGGCTCGTCCCCACGTACGGCAACAGTCAGCTCGCGGCCGGGCAGAAATTCCTCGACCATGAGCAGGTCGGGCATGTCATTTGCGATCCGGGCGGGGCCGTTGGCATGTTCGCTGACTATATATACGCCGACGGAAGACCCCTCATTGTAGGGTTTGACCACGTAGGGTGGCTCCATCGGGTGGGACGTCCTGATCCGCTCTTTCGTTTCGAGCAGACTGGTCGCGACCGGAAGTCCGGCGGCCCTGAAGAAATCCTTGGCGCGGATTTTGTCTATGGCCAGTGCGGAGGCCAAAACGCCGGAATGGGTATAGGGAATGGCCATCCATTCAAGGAGGCCCTGGACGCATCCGTCCTCGCCCCAGCGGCCATGCAGGGCATTGAACACCACGTCGGGTTTTTCACGGTCGAGAACCTGCGCAAGGTCGCGGCCCGCGTCTATTTCGACGACGTCGTATCCTTCATTCCGCAACGCAGCGGCACATTCACGGCCCGATACAAGCGACACTTCGCGCTCGACCGAAAGGCCGCCTTTTAACACTGCAATGCGGGCTGCTGTCCTGCTCGACATGCCCGGCCTCATTTCTGTCCGCCGCCGTTTTCGGCTGTTCGGACCTTTATTTACGGGTCAATTTTTTTTCCGACCCGCATTATTTCCCACTCTAGCTTGATTCCGCTGTGATCGAAAACCTTTTTTATTACAAATTGTCCGAGATTTTCGAGATCCTCCGCCGTAGCGGTGCCTGTATTTACAAGGAAATTTGGATGCTTGGGCGACATCTGCGCTCCGCCGAGCGAAAATCCGCGCAGGCCCGCGTCATCAATGACTTTCCAGGCCTTCAGATCATGGGTGTCGTCGTCCTGTCCGGTTGAGGAGAAGCCCGCCGGGTTGCGAAAGGTCGAACCGGCGGTGCGGTCCTTTGTGGGCTGGGTCGCGTCACGGCTGGCGATCTGTTTTTCCATTTTGGCATGGAGACCTGCCGCATCGCCCGTTGGCCCGGTCATGGTGACCTCGGTAATAATGACGCCGTCCGGAATGGTGCTGGACCGGTAGGCGAAGCCGAGATCGGCGGCAGTGAATTCTACCGGCTCGCCCTGGCGTGTGAGACCCTTCGCGCCTACGAACACATCAGCCATGTACCCGCCGTAACAGCCCGCATTCATGCGGACTGCGCCGCCGATTGAGCCAGGAATTGTGCGGAGAAACGTCAAATCGATACCCGCATCGGCGGCTTTTTTTGCGACCTGGGCATCAAGTGCTGCGGCACCGGCCGTGACCCGGTCGCCCTCGATATGGATCTGGTTGAAATTGCGTCCCATGCGGATGACCACGCCGTCAATTCCGCCATCACGCACGATGAGGTTGGAGCCGACACCCATTGGCATGACGGGAATGTCTTCGGGCGTTCCTTTGAGAAAGGCGGCGAGGTCCTCCGGGTCGGCAGGCATGAAAAACCACTCGGCCGGACCACCGACGCGGAGCCAGGTCAGGCTGTCGAGGGCGCGTTCCTTCGCCAAAGTGCCCCGGACCTCCGGAAGGGTTTTGGTCATTTGATCAGCCACCCGTGCGGACCCCTTATGCTTCAACCGGTTCGTTCAGACGCTCGGGCAAGGCGTTGGCCCAGTTGGAAATTGAACCGGCGCCCAGGAAAATCAGAATGTCACCCGGCTGGCACTCGGCCTTTGCGAGGTCCACAAGGCCCTCTTCCCCCGCAACGGCGATGGCGCGGCGGTGGCCGTGGGCAACGAGACCGCCGACGAGGGTGTCACGGCTGATGCCCTCGATGGGCGCCTCGCCCGCGGCATAGACATCAGTGATGACCACGGTATCGGCGTCGTTGAAGCAGCCGCAAAACCCCGTGAAGAGGTCGTGCAGACGGGAATAGCGGTGGGGCTGATGCACGGCGATAACCCGGCCCTTGGTGGCCTGGCGGGCGGCCTTGAGGGCTGCGGTGATCTCGACCGGGTGATGGGCGTAGTCGTCGATGATCGTGACGCCGTTCCATTCGCCCACGCGGGTAAACCGCCGGTTCACGCCACCAAAGGATTTCAGCGACTCGCGGATGGCGCTTTCGGGAATTCCGAGATGGCGGGCGACGGCGATGGCGGCGAGCGCGTTCGAGACGTTGTGGTCGCCGGTCATGGGCAGGATCAGGCCCTCGATCAGGCGGTCGCTGTCGTGGAACATGGCGTCGAAAACGGCCTTCCCGTCTTCATAGCGGAGATTGCGGCACTGGACATCGGCCTGCGGGCTAAAGCCGTAGGTGGCGACGCGGCGGTCGGTGATCCGACCGACAAGGGCCTGAACCTCCGGGTGGTCGATGCAGCAAACGGCGATGCCGTAAAAAGGGATGTTCGAGACGAATGTGTGGAACGCCTCTTTCAGGGCCTCGAAATCGCCATAGTGGTCCAGGTGTTCCGGGTCGATATTGGTGATGACCGCTATGGTCGCGGGCAAACGGTTGAAGGTTCCGTCACTCTCGTCAGCCTCAACCACCATCCAGTCGCCCTCGCCGATGCGGGCGTTGGAACCGTAGGCGTGGATGATACCTCCATTGATAACGGTCGGGTCCATGGCACCCCCTACAAGCAGGGCCGCGACCATGGAGGTGGTGGTGGTTTTTCCGTGGGTTCCGGCAATGGCCACATTCGATTTCAGGCGCATCAGTTCGGCGAGCATCTCCGCCCGACGCACAACCGGCAGGTTGCGGGCGCGGGCCGCGTCGAGCTCCGGGTTGCCCTTTTTGATGGCGGAGGAGATTACCACGACCTCGGCGCCGTCGAGGTTTTCCGCCTTTTGACCGATGAAGATTTTCGCGCCCATCTCTCCGAGACGTTTGGTGATGGGCGAGCCGCGCAGATCCGATCCCTGGACCTGGAACCCATGGTCGAGCAGAACCTCGGCGATGCCGGACATGCCTATGCCGCCGATACCGGTGAAATGGATGGGGCCGATATCATGGGGCAGTCGGGTCTGTCCGTTCATTCGGGTCGTCCTTTGGTCTTGCGCAGCGCCTCCACCAGTTCGGCCAGGTGGGCGGTCGCGTCGGGTTTACCCTGCGAGAGGCATGCCTGGGCCATGGCGGCGGCGCCCTCGGGGTCGGAAAGAATTTCGGTGATATGCCCTGCCAGGAGCTTCGGCGTCAATTCGCTTTCCTGAATGACAAAAGCCCCGCCCGCTTCCACCAGGCCCTGGGCGTTGGCGTTCTGGTGGTCGTCGAGGGCTGCGGCATAGGGGATGAGAACGGCCGGACGCCCCATAACAGTGATGTCGGCGACCGAGCTGGCGCCGGAACGGCTGATGACGAGCGAGGCCCAGGCCAGACGTTCGGGCACGTCGTCGAAGAACGGGCGCAACTCAGCCTCAACCTCAAGTTCGGCGTATTTCTGCTGAACCCTTTCCATGTCTTCGGGCCGGACCTGCTGCGACAGGCGCAGGCGGTCGCGGATGTCCCAGGGCAATTTGGAAATCGCTTCCGGGACGACGGAGGAAAAGAGCCCTGCTCCCTGGCTGCCGCCGATGACGAGGATATCGATGCCTCCGTCGGGAGAAAGGCGATATGGCGCACCGGCAGCCTCGAGGATCGTGGCGCGTACCGGATTGCCCACATGCTCGCCAACGGCCCCTTCGGGCAGCGGCGTCGGCCAGGTTCCACAGGCCACCAGGTCAACGCGGGAGGCAAAGTGACGGTTCACGCGACCAAGGACGCCGTTCTGTTCGTGGATCAGGCGGGGGATGCGCAGGATCCCGGCTGCGGCCATGGCCGGGAGGGCCGGGTATCCACCGAAGCCGATCACCACATCGGGACGGTCGCGATACATTTCCCATGTCGTGGTTGCCACGCCGCGGGCGATTGTCAGCGGCGTGAGCGCCCGGGTCAGTTTGCTGCCCTGGGCGAATGTGGCGGCGGCGGTGACCTGACGGGTCACGGCCTCGGGGAAATTGCCCGCATAGCGCGCGCCGCGGGCATCGGTGGACAGGCTGACCCGCCAGCCCCGCGCCAGCATGGCCTCGGACAGGGCCTGGGCGGGAAACATGTGCCCGCCGGTGCCTCCTGCGGCGATGAGCAGATAGGGTTGAGTGCTCATGGCTGGAGTGTCCTGTTCTGGGGATGCTGGGCCAGGATTTCATCAAACTCGTTTTGCGGCCGTGTGCGTGTCATGGCGAGGAGAATGCCGAGGCCGAAGCCTGCAGCGATGAGGGACGACCCGCCATAGGAAATAAGTGGCAGCGTCATGCCTTTTGCGGGGAGCAGGCGGACGGCCACGCCCACATTTATCAGGGCCTGCATACCAAGAAGCACGGCGAGACCGGTTCCGGCGAGGCGGATGAACATGTCGCGTTCGACCACGAGACGGAACAGCGAGCGGACGACAATAACGCCGTAGAGGCCAAGGATGACCACGCACAGGATCAGTCCGAACTCTTCCGCCGCCACGGCGATGATGAAATCGGTATGGGCGTCCGGCAGAACCTTTTTGACGGAGCCGTTGCCGATACCGACACCGAGAAAACCGCCCTCATGGATGGCGTTGGTGGCATAGCCGATCTGGCTGCGCGGATCGACCTCGTCGGTCAGGAAACCGTTGATGCGGTAGGCGACGTGAGCTGAGTTATTGTAGGCAAACCACCCGAACGCGATGATACCGGCGCCGACGGTGCCGAGGACTTTGATGGGTGCGCCGGCCACGAAATACATCAGAATCCAGGTGGAAATGATCAGTCCCGCCTGTCCGAAATCCGGCTGGGCGGCGAGGATCAGCATCAGGGCAACGGCAAAAACGAAGGAAATGAGGCGCCCTGGTGGTCCGTTGATGTCAAAACTCGCGGCCATTACCCAGGCGGCAAAGACGGCAAAGGTGGGTTTAAGGAACTCAGAGGGCTGAACCGAGATGACCTTGAGCGAGTACCAGCGGGTGGCGCCCTTGCCGAAATCCGTGCCGAAAACCGGCAACAGCACGACGGCCACGACCGCGACGGCAAAGCCCAGCACCGCGATCCGCCGCAGTCTGGTGGGCGACATCATGGACAGCGTTACCATGCCAAGGAGAGCGGCGATGCCGAAGATGACCTGCCGGGTGACGTAGTGAAAACCGTCGAGTCCATTGCGGGCAGCAAGTGACGGGGACGCGGCCATGCCGAGCAGGAGACCAATGAGAAACAGCGCGAGAATCGCAGCCAGCGACCAGCGATCGACGGTCCGCCACCATGCGGAGAAAATCGCCTCTTCCGGTTCGTCCGGAACGAGGCCATGGACCATATCGGTCATCGGGAACTGCCCTTTCCCTCTTGCCTGTTATCGGTTTCACCCAAGGTTGATCCCCGGCGCGAACCGTTTGCGCGACAGTTTACCATTAATCTGCGGCATTACCAGTAATTCGGCTCAATCCATTAACGAAGGATTAGCCATGAGCGAAATTCGCCTTTCGCGACGCTTCGGGATGCGGTGTCAGAGGGTCGAAAAGAGCGTTAAATTGGGGAATTTTACCGCGCCAAGAGCGTGCCGGGCAGGTTTGTCGCAGGGAACTTTGGCGCCTATACAGGGTTTGGACTGCATCTGAAGTCATACTGACAAACCTGAAACCGGGGGAATTTGAGATGCTGAAACGTACTGCAGCCGTGATGGGTGTTCTGACGCTTGCCGCCTGTGCTGGTGGAACCGAGGAACAGTTTACGATCTCGTCCGTGACCGTGAATACCGATCTGTCCGCCATTCAGAGCCGCGATGCGGTCGATTACTGGCAAAACCTGAGCAGCGACCTCGAAACCGCAATCGCGGCCGAGTTTATTGGCGCGGTCGATCCGTCCGGGCATCCGCTCACGGTCGATGTTGACGAACTTTCGCTGAGCGAAACGTTCTCGGCGGATGCCACGATTGACAGCGCAGCACTGGCCGGAGTGGTCACGGTTGGTGACATTGAGCCTGATGGACGGCCGGACCCGGCCTACACGGTGACGGCAACTGCGCAGGATGCAACGCCCTATCTCCAGAGTGAAAATGTCGTGGATATCGATCCGTCAACCGCTGGCTACTACGATGCCATCGTCAAGGCGTTTGCCAGTGGGGCAGCCGACGCCGTCCGGTCGGGTGGTTAATTCGCGGCTTTAACAAAATAATTCAGGCCTGGGTCGCTTTGCGGGCGATCCAGACCGTGTGACCGCGACACTCCGTGTCCTCGGCCTTGAACTGGCGCAGTTCAAGGCCGTTTGACTCCATAAGTTCAGTGTAGCCGGCGGGGCTGTGGCTTGAGTGCAGCACGGTTTGACCGTTGACCGTGCCGGGAACACTTTCCCCGGCACTGGGTCCGGAAGAGAACATGAGTGCGCCGCCCGGCTTCAGATGGTGTGCGAAGATGGGGAACATGGCTGACTGCTGAGCCATGGTCAGATGGAAAAAACTGTTCCAGGCGATGATACCGTCGAAATTTTGCTTAAGGGACAAAGCCGTCATGTCCGCTTCAATCCAGGCATAATCGGGGAACCGGTTTCGGGCGAGGTCCAGCATGGCCGGAGCGAAATCCACACCTGTAACGCGATGCCCCCTTTCAATCAGGTACGCAGCAATGGGCTCGGCGCTGCCGCATCCCATATCGAGGATCTCAGCCTGATCGGTCAGACTTGACAGGAAGCGATCGAGCCAGGCGCGCTCGAACAGGGTTTTGCCACGATGTGCGTCAAAGGCCTGGGCGTGTTCGTTGTAGACACTGCGGTGCAGTTCGCTGCGGGCTGCGGGGTCGTCAGGCACCTTTCAGCGCGTCCCGCACCAGCATCTCGAATGCATCGCCGCGGGCCTCGAAACTTTTGAACTGGTCGAAGCTGGCGCAGGCCGGGGCTAACAGAACGGTGTCGCCGGGCTGTGCGTCAGCCATGGCCGCCTCCACCGCCGCATCGAGCGTGGTGCAGACACGGTTCGGCGTATCGCCGAGAGTGTCCGCGAACGCCCCAGCGGCTTCTCCGATCAGGTAAGCCCCGGCGATGCGGTCAAACAGGGGGCGGAGTGGTTCGATGCCGCCGGCCTTGGGCTGTCCACCGGCGATCCAGCGGATGTTCCTGTAACTGCTGAGCGCCTTGCCAGCGGCGTCGGCATTGGTGGCCTTGCTGTCATTGACGTAGCGGATGTCGTTGTGAATCGCGACGAGTTTGGAGCGGTGCGGCAGGCCCGGATAGGAACGCATGGCCTTCTCAATGGGTTTGGGGCCAAGACCAAGCGAGCGGGCGGCCGCGTAGGCGGCGCAGGCGTTTTGGTGATTGTGCGCGCCCGGCAGGTTTTCCATGTCGCGCAGGTCAATCGAGCCGGTTTGCCGTCCGTGCCGCCACTCGGAGAGGAAACCCTTGCGGGCAAAGATGTTCCAGCCGGGGCCGGAAAGTTTGCGGCTGGAGGCAATTTCAATGACCGGATCGCCAGTGCCGGCCATTTCGCGCATGGTATTGGCGAGGAAGCGGCCCTCCTTGCCATCGACCCCAATGATGCTGCGCGACGGACCACCCTGGGTGAAGAGGCGGCGCTTGGCTGCGAAATAGCCGCCCTCCCCTCCGTGACGGTCAAGGTGATCCGGCGAGAGGTTGAGAAAAACGGCAATGTCAGGCTGTAGCGCCCGGGCCAGTTCGGTCTGGTAGGATGACAGTTCGAGGACCACCACCATCCCGTCCTCGGCGGGTTCGAGATCGAGCACACCGCGGCCGATGTTGCCGCCCATCTGTGCCGGTCGTCGGGCCTCCTTCAGGATGTGGGTCAGCAGAGCGGTGGTTGTGGATTTGCCGTTCGAGCCGGTGATGCAGACCACCTGGGGCATCCTGTCGAAATAGTCCCATTCCTCATCAGCGAAGGAGCGGAAGAACAGGCCCACGTCGTTATCCACAGCGACGCCCGCGTCCCATGCGGCGGCGATTGCGGGATGCGGTTCGGGGTACAGGTGTGGGATGCCTGGGCTCACTATGAGGGCCGCAACGCCCTCGTAAGCGCCTGGTTTGCTCAGATCCAGAAGGTTGACGCCATCCGCTGTCATGCGGGCAGCTTCGGTGTCGTCCCACGCGATGACCTCGGCCCCGCCCGCCTCAAGGGCACGAACGGTCGGGAGACCGGACCGACCAAGGCCGAGCACCGCGACTTTATGGCCGTCATAGCCGCGAACGGGGATCATGACAGCTTCCTTTCGCTTCGGGACACATTGGACCAATCACCTTTCAATTTCTGTAGTGCAATATCGCGCGGAATGGAGAGATGCCATACACCGGCGGGAAATAACGATATTATCCTCGATTTGAAGAACCGTGGGTTGTATCGACAGGTATTGCACTCTGACACAGCCTCCGACGCGATGTACCATAGCCTAAACCACTTTAAATCTGTCCTGACGTACCAACTCTTCGTGAAACCAGCGGATACGAACTACCTGTTGGCGCGATGGCTGGTGATCAACGGCTTTCATGGCGATTTCTTTTGGCAGGCAGCCCAATGTCTGGAGAAATACCTAAAGGCAGCATTACTTGTGAACGAAACCGATGTTTCCCGGTTCGGTCACAATCTGACCCAACTGTTCGAAACTTTATCAACAAAAATGCCCGGATACGTTGCTGCAGAATTTTGTAAACCCGAACAATTGCACAGTGATCACTGGCGTGGCGGATCAAAGTTAGACTTCGTACGTGAGATGGAAAGAAAAGGAAGCCCGGAAAGTCGATATGGATTGGTCAGTTGGAACCGGGAACCCGACGAACTCTTTAAACTGGATCAACTCGCATTTGATATCCGGCGACTCACCGTCGGCCTGAACTGGGTAATTGGTATTGATTTTGACATCGACCTGCGAGATGAAGGTTTCCGAGGCAGAACTTATGGCGATGTCTTAAAAAGCGATGCGAGCTACACGCCAAGGGAGCTATTTGGCGAGTGGGACAAACTGATCTGCTTTCCTAGCCAACAATTCCCGGCCAAAACGCGCGATGACGTACTGCGTACGTGGAATTTCCCGTTTGGCCTTGGAGATTCAAAAACAGGCGCGGAATGTCCATCAAATATCCTGCCAACGTTCGGCCCATTCCTGAACAACCCTCTTTATATGTTGCTTCAACGGTTACGGGCCAAACATCCTGGCGACACATTGACTCGCGAAGGGACGACATGGTTGCTAAGAAACATTAAACTGTCCAAACAAGACAAGCGAGCGTTGGAAATTTTATTGTAAGAGGTCTAGGATCAAGCAGAGCTTTTCGGGCTCCTCAAAAATCACATAACTCGAAATTAATCTCTACCGCTCGTAAGGCAAATGCACTTGGCTCAACATGGGGGCGCTCTACCGCCCCGTCACGGCATCCTGACAAGCGTGGAGCACGCCAGGCCTCAAAACCTCCATATCGGTCACCGGATTTTCAGGGTTGCGAGACCGATCATGGCCAGTATCAGGGAAATGATCCAAAACCGGATGACGATCTGCGGTTCGGCCCAGCCGAGCTTTTCGAAGTGGTGATGGATTGGTGCCATAAGAAACACGCGCTTCTTCGTGCGCTTGTAGTAAAGCACCTGAATGATCACGGACAGGGCCTCGACCACGAACAGGCCGCCGACGATTGCCAGAACGATTTCGTGCTTGATGGCCACGGCAATTGCCCCAAGAGCCCCGCCAAGCGCGAGTGAGCCGGTATCGCCCATGAACACGGCAGCGGGGGGCGCATTGTACCACAGGAAGCCGAGACCGCCGCCAATGAGGGCCGCGACGAATACAGCTATCTCACCGGTGCCCGGCACGAAATGCAGGCCGAGATATTCGGTGTAGTCCACGCGGCCAACGACATAAGCGATGAACCCCAACGCCGACGCGGCAATGATCACCGGCATGATCGCGAGCCCATCAAGGCCGTCGGTCAGGTTCACCGCGTTGGCGGAACCGACGATGACCAGCATGGCGAAAGGCACGAAGAGAACACCCAGGCCCAACAGGTATTCCTTGAAAACCGGGAAGGCGAGCTGGCCGCTCAGGGGCTCCGGGTGCAGCCACATGGACCAGCCACCGGCGATGAGCGCAATTAGAAAACCGATGGCGAGGCGGACCTTGCCCGATACGCCCGCGTGGGTCTGTTTGCTGACCTTGGCATAGTCGTCCGCGAAACCGATCAGACCGAAGCCGATGGTCACGAACATGATCATCCAGATGTAGCCATTGTCCCACCGCGCCCAGAGCAGCGTCGAGAACACCATGGCTGACAGGATCAAAAGTCCGCCCATGGTAGGCGTTCCCGCCTTGGCGATGATGTGGGCTTCGGGTCCATCGGTACGGATGGGCTGACCCCGTCCCTGACGGATCCGAAGCATGTTGATGAGAGGGCGGCCAAAAATGAAGCCGAACAGCAGGGCCGTCAGGAAAGCAGCCCCGGAACGAAAGGTTATGTATCTGAAAACATTTAGAAAGCTTACGTTCTCGGACAGTTCGGCCAAAAAATAGAACATTTGGCTATGTCATTCCTCTGATTTGTTCGCGGGCACGGCGACGCCCATGCGTTTCACCGCATCGACGACACATCCCATGCGCGATCCGAGTGAACCTTTTACCATCGCGATATCGCCCGCATCCAGAAGCTTTCCGGTTTTCGCGGCCATTTTTTCCGAACTGCTGAACCATTCGCCACGCCTTGCCACCGGCAGCGCGTCGTGGAGGGCTTTCATGAGTGGCCCCGCGCAGTGAACGGTGGCAACCGACGCCATGGACGGAATGTCGGCCAGTGCGGCGTGAATCGCCTTTTCGCTCTCACCGAGCTCAAGCATGTCGCCGAGAAAGGCGATTCTGCGGCCGCGGCTGACCCGTCCAACCCCGTCCTCGGGTTCCTCGGACGCTAGCACGTCGAGCGCGGCTTCCATCGCGGCGGGATTGGCGTTGTAGCTTTCATCAATCAACAGGATGTTGCCGTCCAAACCGCCCGGCCCCATGACCACGTTCCAGCGCGCCCCCCGGCCCTCGGGCGAGGTCCACGAGGACAGGGACAGAGCCGCGCGGCCCATATCCGCACCCAGCGCGTCAATGGCGGCCAGCACCGCCAGGGCGTTCAGCGCAAGATGTTTTCCGGGGGCGCTGACGTGGTAGAGGAATTTCTCGGAGCCTTTGCGGGCCGAGACGGACGTGCCGTTACCGGTCACGCGAACGTCGAGGCACCTATACTCAGGCCGACCGGTGGCCCCAAACCTGACGACACGAACCCCAGCCCTGCGTGCGGCGCGCAACAGGGTTGGGTAGGTCGGGATGTCGCGGTTGAGAATGATCGTGCCGCCCGGGTCCATGCCCTGGACGATTGAGGCCTTTTCGCGGGCAATACCCTCCACATTGGCGAAAGCCGCAAGATGGACCGCCGCGACCGTCGTGATGATCGAAACATCTGGACGCGCAAGTCGTGACAGCGGGGCGATCTCGCCCGGCGCATTCATTCCAATTTCGATCACGGCGTAATCGGCATCCGCAGGCATCCGCGCCAGGGTCAGGGGAACGCCCCAATGGTTGTTGTAGCTCTTCTCCGCCGCATGGACGCGGGCCTGCGCACCAAGCGCCGTACGGAGCATTTCCTTAGAGCCGGTTTTCCCCGCAGACCCGGTGACCGCTACGACTTTGCCTGAGAACCTAGCTCGGGCGGCGCGGGCCATGTCCTCAAGAGCGGGCAGAACATCGTCGACGAGCAGTAGCGGTGCATCGGGAGTGACGCCGTCCGGGATGCGGGATACCAACGCGGCGGCGGCCCCACGTTCAAGTGCTGAGGCGACGAAGTCGTGGCCATCCCGTTCAGCCTTCAGTGCAACGAAGAGGTCGCCCGGAATGAGCGTACGGGTGTCGATGGACACGCCACGCGCTTTCCAATGTCCCTGAGCCCTGCCGCCTGTGGCGCGGGCTGCCTCCTCCGATGTCCAGAGCGGGGTCACGAGCCGAGACCGTCCAGCGCGGATACCGCGACACTGGCCTGTTCAAGGTCGTTGAAGGGCAGCACGTCATCGCCCACGATCTGGCCCGTTTCGTGGCCTTTGCCGGCAATCAGCAGCGCGTCACCGGGCTGAAGCGCGTCAACGGCGGCCAGAATGGCCTCCGCACGATCGCCGATCTCCGTTGCTTCCGGACAGCCCGGCATGATTTCGGCGCGAATGGATGCCGGGTCCTCGCTGCGCGGATTGTCGTCGGTGACATAGACCACATCGGCGTTTTCCGCGGCAGCCTGCCCCATGAGCAAACGTTTGCCGCGGTCCCGGTCACCACCGGCGCCGAACACGACGACGAGACGGCCCATGACATGAGGACGCAGGGCATCGAGCGCCGTGTGCAGAGCTTCGGGCGTGTGGGCATAGTCGACGAAAACCGCCGCACCGTTTTCGCGGGTCGCCGCACGCTCCATACGGCCACGGACCGTGCGCAACTCGCGCAACGCCTCGAAGACGTCATCGGGCTTTGCACCGGAACCGATGGCGAGGCCCGCGGCGACGAGGGCGTTGTGGCCCTGGAAGCCACCGATCAGTTCAAGCCGCGTGCCGTGACTGCGGCCGCGCCACTGGAAAAGTAGTTCCTGACCGGTCGCGTCGAACCGCTGGCCGAGCAGGCGAAGGTCCGCATCCTCGCCGCGACCAACCGTAATGGCGTTCTGGCCTCGGGCGCGAACAATCGCGAGTACGCTTTCGCCGTGGCGGTCGTCCATGTTGATGACAGCCGTTCCGCCCCGGGGCAGGACGCGGTCAAAAAGCCCCATTTTGGCGTCAAAATATTCCTCGAACCCGGCGTGGTAATCGAGATGGTCGCGGGAAATATTGGTAAACCCTGCAGCGGTGAGGCGCACGCCATCAAGGCGACGCTGGTCCAGACCATGGCTGGAGGCTTCCATGGCGGCGTGGGTCACTCCGCTCCGGGCCAGATCACTGAGCAGTTCGTGCAGGATTACGGGCTCAGGTGTTGTATGGCTCAGGGGAGCGGAGACCGCGCCCTCTACGCCGACCGTCCCGAAATTAACGGCCCGTTGGCCGGCGGTTTCCCAGATTTGGCGCGTGAAACTGGCGACGGAGGTTTTTCCGTTGGTTCCCGTTACCGCAACGATGGTTTCGGGCTGCGCCCCGAACCAGCGGGCCGCGGCAATGGCAAGGGTGCGCCTTGGTTCTGACGAGACCACAACCGGCACCGGCAAAGGGCCGAGTTCCTTCTCGGCGATCTCAAGGCCGGCCGCGTCGGTCAGAACCACGGCCGCTCTCATCCGGAGCGCGTAGGATATGAACTCGGCTCCATGAACGTTGCTGCCCGGCATGGCCGCGAAGAGGTGGCCCTCCTCCGTGCGGCGGCTGTCGACCGATATGCCGGAAATGCTCGGCAGGGTTCCCGACCAGTCGCCACCGCGACGTGTCCCGGCCAAAAGTCCCAGTTCCTCAAAACCCATCAGGGTGTCAGCTCGTTCTGATCCGGTCATGATCCCCTCAGACCCTGTTTGGGAAATGGGGCTAATTGTTTCCCGCGAGCGTGTAAAGAACCTCGGGCCCTTCGGTGCCGAAATCACCGGGCCGCATGCCCAGAATCGGCGCCAGGCGACGCACGATATCGGCAGCGACCGGAGCGGCAGTCAGACCGGCCGTGCGGAACGAGGTTTTGTTGATAATCGTTGTTGGCTCATCAAGCGCCACAATCAGAACGTATTTCGGGTTCGCCGCCGGAAATACGGATGCGAGCGTCGAGATCACCTTGTCGCGGGCATATCCACCGCCCGGGAGCGGCTTGTCGGCCGTACCGGTTTTACCGGCAAGGGCATACCCCTCGACATCCGCCTCGCGGGCGGTGCCACGCACCATGACCTGGCGCATGATGTCACGGACCTGCCGCGATGTGCGCTCGGAGATGACCTGGGGGTTGTCGGTTTTGTCGATATTGGGGTTTTCAATGAACGACGGCTCGACCCGGTATCCGCCATTGGCAATGGTTGCGTAGGCGGCAGCCAGGTGCAGAGGCGTGACGGAAATCCCGTGTCCGTAGGAAACGGTCATGGTTGTCAGCTCCGACCACGTACGGGGCAGGATTGGGGCGGAACTGGAGCTTTCGGCCAGTTCCACGCGCAGGGGTGTCATCAGGCCGAGGTTTTCGAGAAACCGACGCTGCGCGGCTCCGCCCTGCTCAATCGCAATCCGCGCCGTTCCGACATTGGAAGATTTGACGATGATATCCTCGACGGAAAGCTGCGGGCCGTAATCCTTGAAATCTCGGATGCGGTACCGGCCCCATTTCATCGGACTTTTGCTGTCGACCATGGTCTGCGGCGCGACAAGTCCGGTTTCCAGCGCAAGGGCAACCGTAAAGGGCTTGAACGTGGAACCAAGTTCGTAGCGCCCCTGCAATGCGCGGTTGAAGAGCGGGTTATCCGAGGGATCGCCCTCGAACAGTCCGGTGGGGCGATTGTTTGGGTCGAAATCAGGCAGGCTCGCCATGGCGCGGATCTGACCGGTGTCGGCTTCCATCAGAATACCGACCGCACCCTTGGCGTTCATGGTTTCCATGCCCTCGGCCAGGACCTCCTCCATCGCGGTCTGCGCGGCGAGGTCAATGGACAGGACCAGGGGCTCGTCGGTTTTTTTCGGGTCGGTCAAGCGGCTGTTTAGACCGAGTTCAATGCCGGCACGGCCAAGAACCTCCGCGGAATGGACACCCTCACGCCCGTACCTGGCACCGCCGAGCGTATGCGCGAGGATGCGGCCATTGGGATAGAGACGCGACTGACGGCGACCGAACAGGAGGCCGGGTTCCCCGAGGTCATGGACCAGTTGGTGCTGTTCCGGGGAAATGGAACGCTCAATCCAGAGAAATTTCTGAGATCCGGTGAAATCCTCAAAAAGCTCCTCCGCATCGAGATCTGGGAATATCCGCGCCAGACCATCGGCGGCAGCACGGGGATCCACCATCGATTTGGGATGGGCGTAGAGGGAGGTGGTGGCGACATTGGTTGCAAGGACACGGCCGTTGCGGTCGACGATGTCCGCACGGTCGCTGAGAATGGGATTGGCAAGACCGGCGGACCGCTCCGGTTCAGGCTCGGACGCGGACACGCGGGCCATCTGAGCGGCCACGAGACCAAAGCCAAGCACAAACGCGCCACCAAGAAGCACGAGGCGGCGTTCGGCCTTGCGGCGTTCGGCCTTTTGACAGGCGGCAAGACGGGCAGCACGTTCCTGGGCCTCGATCCGATCGGGATCGACGCCCTGATCACGGGCCTGGAGAATTCGGGCGAGCGGTCGCAGGGGGCGGCGGATCATTCGTTTTCTCCGTCTTTGCTTTCTTCCATGGCGGCCTCGACCAGGTCGGTGACGTCAATTTCCACCGGCGGGAAGGCAATCATGGCCACGTTGCCAAAATGATCTGGCTGAAGGGGGACGAGCTGAAGCTGCTCGTTGTGCTCCTCCACCATCGCGCGGAGGCGCTCCGGGCGGTTGAGGTAATCCCACTCGGCCCGCAGAACCTCGAGGGCCTGCTGTTCATGGCGGATTTCACGCTTCAGCGCGTTGTTGCGACGCAGCCCGTCCTGGGCCGCATAGTTGACCTTGTAGGCCCAGGTGGCACAAACGCCCACGAGCACGACGGCTGAAATTTGAAGAACCAGCCTCATTTCGCGGTTCCTTTAGCGGCGACACGGGGCAGACCAAGTTCGCGCGGGTCGAGGGTTCCGGCGGGCGCATCGGTACGGCGGGCGACCCGCAGACGTGCGGACCTGGCCCGGGGATTGGCGGCGATCTCGGCGTCATCGGGGCCGGTTGCCTTGCGGGTGACACGCTCAAACCGGGGCTCATCTGCTTCCTGCACCGGCGCATAACGGTTGCCGCGCGGCGCATCGCCGGAACGCATCTGCATGAACCGCTTGACCATACGGTCCTCAAGCGAATGGAACGTGACGACGGCCAGATAGCCACCCGGCGCGAGCGCGGCTTCGGCAGCCGCAAGACCGCGGGCAAGTTCGCCAAGTTCATCATTCACCGCTATACGCAGCGCCTGAAAACTGCGGGTTGCGGCGTGGGGCTGGCGCGGCTTTGGACGGGGCAGTTTGCGTTCGATCAGCGATGCAAGCTGCAGCGTCGAGGTGAAGGGCTCTGCCTTGCGGGCCTCGACAATGGCACGGGCGATGCGTCGTGAGGCGCGTTCCTCACCGAGCTGAAACAGGATGTCGGCCAGTTCGCCCTCGGGTGTCTCGTTTACGATGTCCGCAGCGGTGCGGCCCTCACGGGACATCCGCATGTCGAGGGGGCCGTCCTTCTGAAAAGAAAAACCGCGATGGGCCTGGTCGATCTGCATGGACGACACCCCGATATCGAGCACGACACCATCGGCGTGCGGCACCCCGGCTTCCGCCACCAGTTTGTCGAGATTTCCGAACACGCCCTCAACCGTGGTGAGTCGTCCGGAATAGCTTCCGATCCAAGCGTCGGCCCGCTCAAACACTTCGGGGTCACGGTCGATGGCGATCACCTGGTCGGCACCGGCCTCCAAAAGCGCACGGGAATACCCCCCCGCCCCGAAAGTTCCATCGACCCAGGTGCCGCGAATCGGAGAGGCCGTGTCGAGAATCGGTTGCAGCAGCACCGGGATGTGGGGGGAGACATCCGCCATCATCATGCCTCATCCCCGTACATCGCCGCATCGAGAAGATCATGCATGCTGTCCTGAAGGGCCTCGCCCTCCTCGCCAGAGGTGGCCTCGGCATCAAGCGCGTCGTAATCGGCGCTGAAGCGCTCCTCCGACCAGACCTCAAAGGCGTCGCCCATGCCGACAAACTTGGCCTGATTGGTAATGCCCGCCTTTTCCCGACAGTTCAGCGGCAGAACCAGGCGACCGTTGGGGTCCACCTGGAGCGTAACGGAATTGGCCTGATAACGGAGCTGCGCCAGGCGCTTTTCCTTGCCCTTTCTGGGCATCCGCGCGATAGCTGCGGCGATCTGGCGGGACTTTTCTACGGTCATGCCCTCCAGCATCTGCTGGTCCGACAGGCCAAGAACGAGGACAAAACGGGGGCATTCGCCATCGGTGCAGTCCGGATCACCCTCAGCAAGCACACGCCGAAAGTCCGCGGGAATCGATACCCGGCCTTTCGGATCCACCTTGAAGGTGTGTGCCCCGTTAAAGTGCCCAGTCAAAGGCGTTACTCCTGCCTTTCGTTCTCTCAAAAAACAAAAGGTGAGTCGTGCTACCTGTTTGCACGACCCACCCTTTAGTCCGTCTCAGGCCCCTCGACCCAACTGCGCCACTTTCTGTGGTCTGCCCGATTTTCCACCAAGCCGGATCTTTGCCCGTAAGGAAGATGGCGTGCCCGTATGAACCTGCTCTTTTATGTTTTTGGCGTGTTGCTATACCGCCGCCTTCCATGGGGATTTTGGTACCATGGCCGGACATGGTTTTCAATGGATTTTTGTGGTACCCGCCATGGAAATTCGGAAATTATTAAATTGAATCAAATGAATTCAGGGCGAAATTCCAGCTAAAAATCCATATCTGGGCCAATCGAAATTTGCACTCACAATATCCAGGTAAATCCGCCTGATCAGCGGCCGGCAAAAAAAGAAGCTAAAGTTGTAGCCATGCACGACCAGAAGCCGAATTTGCCGCCAGATCCGGCCGCGTGCACCGGAATACCATTGAGGTACCATGAGATTCACCGGGAATCCGCGTGGATGGCCTGTAAGCCGGATTTTGTTGCGAACCGTTGCCGATCCGCCGATGACCATTCATCTGGGTCCGCCGTTGCCGACGCACTCTGGCAGCCACCCGGATCACTGGGGCCGGAGAAGCCCCGGGGGTCCAGCCCCCACGTGATCCCTACTTGGCCTTGCTCCTGGCGGGGCTTGCCGTGCCGCTCCCGTTACCGGCAGCGCGGTGGGCTCTTACCCCACCGTTTCACCCTTACCCGTGGCTGACGCCGCGGGCGGTCTGTTCTCTGTGGCGCTTTCCCTCGGGTTGCCCCGGGCGGGCATTACCCGCCGCCATTTCTCCACGGAGTCCGGACTTTCCTCGACCCGTAGGGCCGCGGCCATCCAGCCATCCACGCGCGCCCGATGTAGAAGTGGCTCGCGCTCGCGTCAATCGGCCAGTTGCGCAAAACGGCTGGCCCGGACCGCCGCCATCGCATAAACAGTGCGCGCACAGGAGCGCCCCATGACCCAGGACATCGACAACATGGACCCCAACCCTCCGGAGCCGCCGCGACTGCGGCAGCTTCGCTGGCTGGTCAATACTCTGATGGTCACACTGATCGTCGGGTTCGTTGTGATTGTTGTGACACTTGTGGTGAAACTGAACGCGACCGGATCCGGCATTGAGCTTCCGCAGGAAATCCTGATCCCTGAGGGCGAAAGCGGCCGGGCCGTGACCATGGGAACGGGCTGGGTCGCGGTCGTTACTGTCGATGAGAACGGCCAGGAGCGCGTGCGCGTGTTTGACGCGGAGACCGGTGAGAGCCGGGGCATACTCCTTGTTCAGCCCTGAACTCCCCGGTTACGGCAGCGCGGCGATTCCGCACTGCGGCCAGCCGTACCCCCAGCGCCAGGGCAAACCGGAGCAGGGCTTCCCGCCAAGCCGCACGGACAGATACATGCCATCCGCGATGCGGGCGTAAATCGCGTGTAGTTCCTCCACGGTCAGGCCATATTCCTCGGCCACCTTTTCCCGGCCGGATTGAGTAACCTCCGTGACGCATACCCTCAACTCCCGATCGGCCGCGAGCCGGGCGGCATGGCTCTGCGCCGGCTCAGGGTTTTCGCCACCAAGGTAATAGGCCCGGTCGTGGGTCACGCAACAGGCTTCCCACGGCGGCTGCCTGTCATGGACCTCAACGAACCGGTCCGAAACCCCTGCAACGAGTTTCCAGATATCCGACATGCCACCGCTACAGCCATCGGTCGTGAACGGTGCCAGTTGATTGGCGGGGTTCTCACGGACATCACGCAACCAGTCGTGGGAAATCAGTTCGACCTCGCGCTCCATGGTCAAAAACAGTCCGCCGTCACTCGACGCATCCGCAGCGGGACGGCCGGGAAGAACGCAAAGGAGCAGTGCGCATGTAGCGGAGAGAATTGCGTCCCGGTTCAATTGGCTCTTTTCCTCAAAATCAGCTCCGATGCACTTGGGTCTGGGCCGCCACACCCCAAACCCCGGCAACTGAAATGTAAACTGATGCAAAAGAAAAAGAAATGTGGCGACCTCTCAACCATTCAGTTCGGCACAAACGTCCACCTGGAAGCTCCCACCAATGCCTCTTGCGTTGGCTCCGGCAAAACCGGATATTTGCGCAATGAGTCTGCCCCCTGGTTTTCTGGAAGAACTTCGCAACCGTGTCCCGATCTCACAGATCGTTGGACAGCGCGTGATCTGGGACAACAAGAAGTCGAAACCGTCCAAGGGCGAGTTCTGGGCGCCCTGCCCTTTTCATCATGAAAAGACGGCCTCGTTCCACGTTCAGGACAGCAAGGGATTTTTCTACTGCTTCGGGTGTCACGCCAAAGGTGATGCCGTGACGTTCCTGCGCGACAGCGAGAACATGGGCTTCATGGAAGCCGTTGAGGCCCTCGCCACTGAGGCCGGCATCCCCATGCCTGCGCGCGACCCCGCGGCGGCGAAGAAAGCTGCGGAGAACAAGGGACTTGCTGAGATCATGGAGGCCGCGGTCCAGTTTTACCGGATGCAGCTTTCCACGGCACGGGCGTCAGAGGCCCGGGCCTATCTGGAGCGGCGCGGACTAAAGCCCGAAATTGTGGACCGGTTTGAGCTGGGCTTTGCCCCGGACAACCGGCGCGCCCTGCAGGACCACCTGCGGGACAAGGGGTTTGACCAAAGCCGAATGGCTGAAGCCGGTCTGATCGGAATTCCTGACAGCGGCTCGCCATACGACCGGTTTCGCGGGCGGGTCATGTTCCCAATTCGGGACGCTCAGAAGCGTGCGATTGCGTTTGGAGCGAGAGCGCTGAGGGACGGTCAGGAGCCGAAATATCTGAACTCACCGGATACGCCGCTCTTCGATAAGGGACACAGCCTATATAATGTCGGACCGGCGCGTGGTGCCGCGCATCGCGCGGGCACGCTCATTGTGACCGAAGGCTATATGGACGTGATTGCGCTGGCGAGTGCGGGGCTGGATCATGCCGTAGCGCCCCTGGGTACGGCGATCACGGAGCATCAGCTACGGATGATCTGGCGTCTTTCGCCGGAACCGGTCGTGGCGCTCGACGGTGACAAGGCCGGACTGGCGGCGGCGCACAGGCTGACGGACCTCGCCCTGCCAATGCTTGAACCTGGCAAGGCTTTGCGATTCGCGATCATGCCGGCAAATCAGGACCCTGATGACGTGATCCGCGCGGGTGGCGCGCAGGCCATGCTGGATCTGATTGAAGGCTCAAGGCCGATGGTCAGTCTGCTTTGGGCCCGGGAAACCGATGGCCAGGTCCTCGACAGCCCGGAGCGGCGCAGGGCTTTGGACAAACGACTCGCGACACATCTCGACAAAATTCAGGACCGCGGCCTGAAGGAACATTACCGCCAGGAATTCCGCGACCGAAGGGCGGAGCTGTTTGCACCGAAGAAGAAAGGAGCCACCGGGAAGAGCGGCGTTTTCCAGCCGCGCGGGTTTGGCCGAAGAGCACCGGCCGGCCCCACCCCGGCACTGCGGGCTTCGTTTCTGGCGAGCGCAGCGGTTGATGCGGCCTCCGCGGGTCGGGTCTGTGAATGCGCCATCCTGATCGGGTGCATCAATCACCCGGACCTCGTCGCGGAGTTTGAGAGCCGCCTGGAAAGCGTCGAATTTTCGTCAAATGATTTGAATGAAATCCGTGACGCACTCTTGTCAGGGTACGAAAAATCCCTATCTCAGCCTGATCCTGCTACCGCACTTGTTGAAATCATGGGACAAACACTCGGTCGGCCGCCTTTGGTCAGCCTGATGGCTCCCGGAATCGTTGGGGCGAACCGCCACCTGAGCGCGAAGGCAGATCCTGGGACCGCGATGCGGGCCATAGACGAGGAACTGACGAAACATGAAGCGCGTACCGGTCGCGCTGCGGAGATCAGGGATGCGGAACGGGACATTCTGTCGGCGTCCGATGAGAAACTCACCTGGAGACTTCAGCAGGCAACCGAAGCGGATCACCGGTCAGTCAGGTCACCCTTGTCGGAGGACATGGACGTGAGGTCTCAGGAAGAGGAAAGGATGTCTTCCAGTATTCAGGAACTCCTGGACCGTGAAACCTGGAAAAAGCGTAAAAATCGCTAGACCCGTTGCGAATCACTGATTCGTAAGAGACAAGGAATAAACACCCGATTCGTGATTCGTATTGGGACATTACGGAGTCGATCATGGCCGACAAAGACGACGTCGACAAAAAAGCCGACGTAGCACAGGACAGCCCGAGCGCCGCGCTGGACATGAGTCAGGGTGCCGTCAAGAAGATGATCGCCCAGGCAAAGTCCCGCGGCTACATTACCTATGACGAACTGAACGAGGTTCTTCCTCCCGAACAGGTCTCTTCCGAACAGATCGAAGACATCATGGCGATGCTCTCGGAGATGGGCATCAACGTCATCGAAAACGACGATGCCGAGGACGAGGACAAGCCGGACGATCAGAGCACCGAGGCCGACACCGGTGGGTCGCGTGAGCTGACCGTATCGTCGACGTCGAACGAGAACCTTGATCGGACGGATGACCCCGTTCGCATGTACCTCCGCGAAATGGGGTCGGTTGAGCTTCTGTCCCGTGAGGGCGAGATTTCGATCGCCAAGCGGATCGAGGCCGGTCGCAACACCATGATCGCCGGGCTCTGCGAGAGCCCCCTCACCTTCCAGGCCATCACGATCTGGCGCGACGAGCTTCTCGACGAAGCGATTATGCTGCGCGATGTGATCGACCTCGAAACCACGTTCACCGGCCAGATGGACACGGACGACGAGGAAGGCGCGGACGAAAGCGTTCTTGGCGCCGTCAACGGCCTCGACGCCAGCGCGGCTCCCGCTCAGAAAATGAACGGAGCCCCGGCCCCGGAAAAACCGGAAGCCAAGTCCGAAGGCGGCGAGGACGCCGGTGAAGGTGGCGAATCCGACGACGATGAGGATGACGACGATCAGGGCAATCTGTCGCTTGCCGCGATGGAAGAGGCGCTGAAACCGCAGGTTCTCGAAACGCTCGACCGGATTGCGGCAGATTACGTGCGTCTGGCTGAAATGCAGGATGACCGTATTTCCGCCACGCTGAACCATGACGAGAGCTTTTCTCTCAACCAGGAGCGGGAATATCAGCGGCTGCGCGGGGAAATTGTTGAGCTGGTGAATTCCATGCACCTGCACAACAACCGTATCGACGCCCTGATCGACCAGCTTTACGGCATCAACCGCAAGATCATGTCGCTCGACAGCGCCATGGTCAAACTGTCGGATCAGGCCCGCATTAACCGCCAGGAATTCATCAAGGAATACCGCGGTGCGGAGCTTGAGCCCGGCTGGCTCGACCGGGTTGGCGAACTGAAAACACGTGGCTGGGACCGCCTGACCGGTGAACTGCGCGACAAGGCTGAGGATATACGGTACGAAATGGCCGAAATCGGTCAGTTCGTCGGCCTCGACATCTCGGAATTCCGCCGCATCGTGAACCAGGTCCAGAAGGGTGAGAAGGAAGCCCGTCTCGCCAAAAAGGAAATGGTTGAGGCCAACCTGCGCCTCGTGATCTCGATTGCGAAGAAATACACCAACCGCGGGCTGCAGTTCCTCGACCTGATTCAGGAAGGCAACATCGGCCTGATGAAAGCCGTGGATAAATTTGAATACCGTCGCGGTTACAAGTTCTCGACCTACGCAACCTGGTGGATCCGGCAGGCGATCACCCGGTCCATCGCGGACCAGGCCCGCACGATCCGTATCCCGGTCCACATGATCGAGACGATCAACAAGCTGGTCCGCACCGGGCGTCAGATGCTTCACGAAATCGGCCGCGAGCCGACGCCGGAGGAACTGGCTGAAAAGCTGCAGATGCCGCTTGAGAAGGTTCGCAAGGTAATGAAAATTGCCAAGGAACCGATCTCCCTCGAGACGCCAATTGGCGACGAGGAGGACAGCCAGCTTGGCGACTTCATCGAGGACAAAAACGCGATTCTGCCTCTGGACAGCGCTATTCAGCTGAACCTGAAGGAAACGACGACGCGGGTTCTGGCTTCGCTGACGGCCCGTGAGGAGCGTGTTCTGCGAATGCGGTTCGGTATCGGAATGAATACCGACCACACGCTTGAGGAAGTGGGTCAGCAGTTCAGCGTTACGCGTGAGCGTATCCGCCAGATTGAGGCGAAAGCGCTGCGCAAGCTGAAGCATCCCAGCCGCTCCCGCAAACTTCGGTCCTTCCTCGACCAGTAAAAACGGCCACTGCAAGGATCTGAACTGATGTCCCTTTTCTCACGACTGTTCGGCGGTTCCGGCCCCAAAGCCCAGGAGACGGAACCGGAAATCTACAAGGATTTCCGGATTTACGCCGAACCGGCGAAGGAAGGGGGCAGCTACCGCATGTCCGCGCGGATCGAGAAAGACATAGATGGGGATACCAAAACCCACATGATGATCCGTGCAGATACTTTCGACTCAGCCGATACCGCCGTCGAAATGTCGACGGCGAAGGCTAAAATGCTGATCGATCAGCAGGGTGTCGGCATTTTCAGCTGACGCCATGACCGGGCATACACGAAAATCCAATCGCCCCATCATCCACAAGAAGTTTGTTGGGGAGGGTGTCGTTCTTCACATCACATACGACGAGCAGGAATATATCCTGCCCCATGATACGCTGGTGGAATGGGTCGAAAAAAACATAAATGCGCTAAACACCGTCAGTTGGCAGGAACGCGGCGTGTACAGTTGGCCGAGACCATCACAGGCGATGCTGGCATTCCTCGAAAAGTTTCCAGCCTGATTTTCGTTGATTAACCGATGGTTTTGTTTACCAACTGGTCCCATCGTGGCTCAGCATCGAGTTGACATTGCAAATCATTACGCAGGAAACGGCCGGCCCCGGCCTTTATGAGATCACCGGCAAGGTTCAGCGGCACCTCCAAAACGGGAGCGGCCTGCTGACGCTGTTCATCCGCCACACCTCGGCATCGCTTGTGATCCAAGAGAACGCGGACCCGGAGGTTCAGTCGGACCTGAAGAATTTCTTTGATCGACTGGTTCCCGACGCGAACCACCCCTCCATGGCCTACCTGACGCATACCTATGAGGGGCCCGACGACATGCCGGCACATATCAAGGCGGCACTTCTGCCCACCTCTTTGAGCTTACCGGTGGACCGGGGCAAATTGGCACTCGGAACGTGGCAGGGAATTTACGTGATGGAACACCGTTCGAGGCCGCACCGTCGCGAGATCGCCATGCAGTTTTCGTCTTCCCAATAGATAGCATGACCTCAATGCCGGAATTCACACTCGCCGTTGTCTGTACCGAAGATGGCTTCATCGCGCGCGAACCGGGACATACGCCTGGAGACTGGGCGAGTTTTGAGGAGCAGCAGCTGTTCCATTCCCGGGTCAGCGCGGCGGACTGGTCAATCATGGGGCGTGGCACACATGAGGCCGTGGACCGGCCCGAAAGGCGCAGGATCATCTTTTCGTCTTCTGGCGAGGGTACGTGGCGGCGGCCAAACCAGATCTGGGTCAACCCGGAGGGACTGACCCCCTCTGATCTTCCGCAACTGGTCAACGGCCATCACCCCCTGCGGTTTGGGCTAATCCTGGGTGGTACGGCAGTGCATGACTGGTTTTTGCACCACAACGCCATCAGCAAGATTTTTCTGACCATAGAGCCCGTGCGGTTTGGTGAGGGCCTGCCAGTGTTCACCGGACAGTCGCGCTACGGGCCAGAGGAAGAAATTCTCAAACGTGGTTTCGTTCGGGTATCCGACCGGACGCTGAACGAGGCCGGAACAAGGCTGATGACGTTCCGGCTGGTGCCGAAACGAACATCGGCCTGAATTTCCCACCTGGCATGCCGCGGTAGAAAGCAGGTAGACGCGCTTTAAGGGTTTCGAAACGGGATAGCCCTACGCCGGAGAGATCATTTGATCAATTTTCGGGAAGAACGGGATTTATGGCACCAGCAACGGACACGTCCTGGGATTGCGGGGAACTGCTCGTATCGCGGACGGACAGACGCGGTGTCATCCAGTTTGCAAATGCAACTTTCCAGCGGATTGCCGGGTTTACGACAGAGGAACTTGTCAACGCCCCCCATAAGATCGTTAGGCACCAGGACATGCCCCGCGGAGTGTTCTGGCTGCTTTGGCACAACCTGCTTCAGGACAAGCCCATAGGCGCTTTCGTCAAAAACAAAACGAAGAGTGGCGGGTATTACTGGGTTTTTGCAGTCGTGGCTCCGCTGCGCGACGGTTTTATCTCCATGCGGATCACCCCGTCTCCCGCGATGATCAGAACTGTCGAGCCGCTTTACGCCAAAATCCGCGAAATGGAAGCCTCCTCCCAAATGGAACCGGCAGAGAGCGCCGAAGTTCTGCTGGAAAACCTGAAAGAAATGGGCTTCCCGGACTATGAAGCCTTTATGGCAAGGATGCTGGCAGCCGAACTCGCCACCCGGGACACGACACGGGACATCCAACCGGACCGAAATGTGACGAACCTGCTGGATGTCGTCGACAACTGGCGCGGCGTGGGACAGGAGTGCGACAGGGTTTTCGAGGTTTACCAGACCTTCGGGCCAACGCCGTCCAACATGCGGGTGCAGGCGTCCCAGCTTCGGGAAAAGGGCGTGGCCCTCAGCGTCATCTCGTCCAACTTCGCCGAAATCGCCAATCAGATTAACGAAGGTCTGGGCGAGTTTGCCGCTGCGGGCGACCATGTGACAGGATCGATTTACAACAGCCTGTTCCTGTCGGGGGTCACCAGGCTTTTACACGAGACCGAAGAAGCACTGCGCGAGGAAGGTGGCGTCGACGATCAGGAGCTGGAGATCATTGCGGACCAGCAAAAGGTTTTTGAGGAGAAATCCCTTTCCAATCTACGTGAAGTCGTCGCGCGCCTTCGGAAATTCATGACGCAGACGGAACTCATCAAACGCGAACTCAGTGGACTGTCCACGACGCGCGTGATGTGTGCCATCGAAAACGCGAAGATCAACCAGACCGGCGGCAACAGCGTCGCCTCGATCATCAACGATCTTCAGGGGTTCCAGAACACGGCGGATGACAGCCTGTTGGCCATCCGCGGGCGACTTGCAACGATCAACCGCAACATCAAAAACAGCCTGCGGGCTTAAGGCGGGCCGGCCGGTCGCGCTGAACGCAACAGGCCGAAGCCCGAAGTTTTACTCCGTGCCAGCGGCCGCGTAGATCATGTCGATCATCCGCTGGTTGCCCTTCGAGAATTCGAGGGTACAGGCGTAGTCGGCTCCATCGAATACCGTGGCGTGGAACGCTTCCATCTGGAACCGGTACTGATCCGCGCGGGGGAAACGCTCAAGCGTGATGACGCCATCCGCATCCCGCAGCTCAAGCACCTCATCGCCATAGGCGCCGGCATTGAACGGGGCATGAACGGTCAGCCAGCCCCTGTCACCGTGGAAGGTCACGCTTTGGCGCGGCGCCATGCGCATTGAGACATAGAAATCCATGTTGAAGCCCGGAAATGCGGCCTTCACCCGGGCGGTCGCGTCGATGCCCATGTCCCAGTCGATCTCGGCGTCGATCCGGTCAGGCTCCTCACCGGTCACAAACCGCGTCACCACACTGGGATAAACCCCGATGTCACGCAGCGCACCGCCGCCCTGCCCCGGCATGTTGCGGATATTGTCCGGGTCATCATTAAAGAAGCTGAAGGCCGCCTGGACGTGATTGAGTTTGCCGATCGCTCCCGACTGGACAAGTTCCCGGGCGCGTACCCATTGCGGGTGGTGGGTCACCATGAATGCCTCGGCCGCAAATTTACCGCTGGCATCGCGTGCGGCAATCAGGCCGTCGATCTCATCCGCACTGAGGGCGATGGGTTTCTCACACAGCACGTGTTTTCCGGCTTCGAGACATTTTTTAGTCCATTCCACATGCGCCCCGTTGGGCAGCGGAATGTAGATGGCATCAATGTCATCATCAGCCAGAAGGGCGTCATAGCCCTCGATTGCACGTGCCCCGTAAGGCGCAGCCATTGCAGCGGCCCTGTCCACGTCGCGGCTGGCAACGGCGGCAACGTGTCCGCGGTCGCTCATGTGGATGGCGGGACATACCCATTCGCGGGCGATTTTTGCGGCGCTCAGGATTCCCCAGCGCATGTTTTTTTCAGACATGTATACCTCCCCTGTCGCGGCGGAGGGTATAACCGGTGCCCGGGGAAGGCAAAGGGGTTCACCGGATTATTTATACGTTTTCAGTACTGCGG
Source organism: Amaricoccus tamworthensis (assembly GCF_049800875.1). Classification (NCBI taxonomy): domain Bacteria; kingdom Pseudomonadati; phylum Pseudomonadota; class Alphaproteobacteria; order Rhodobacterales; family Paracoccaceae; genus Amaricoccus; species Amaricoccus tamworthensis. Next base: position 876,448 of record NZ_JBNAFV010000001.1, read on the forward strand.
AGGGGCCGCACCAGTACCCGCCCAAGCTACAGAATGAAATCCGACCGGTGATAGTCTGAGGCCTCCACCGATCCGTCACGGATCACGAAATAAAACTCCGCGCGCGCGTCGCCGTCGATGTTTCCAAACACCAGGGTGTTCGTTGTGTTGCTGTCATCCTCAAGCCAAAGATCACCACGCCCGGTGCCCTGGTTGAAGGAGAATGACTGGTCACCGCCGGAGATGTTGTTGGCATCAATCTCCGACACATCGATCACATCACCATCAGCTCTGCCAGCTTTCTCAAACGCCGCCACCGAACCTCCCGGCCGAAGAATGTCGAAATCGTCCGGTGTGGAATCGCTTACGTCCAGGAAGACGAACGTATCATCTCCCTTCCCGCCCTTGATTATGTCGGCACCCGCGCCGCCCGTGATTTCGTCATGGGCGTTTCCACCATAGAGCCGGTCCCGGCCGTTATCGCCTGTGAGCGTGTCGCTGCCTTTGCCGCCCAGAAGCCTGTCCGAACCGCTACGTCCAATCAGCTCATCCCGGCCCTTACCGCCTTCAAGACGGTTCCTGGCGCCGTTGCCGACAATCCGGTCGTTCCCCTCCCCGCCCAGCGCGTTTTCGATCAGCGACCGGCGGTCATCATCATATTTCAGAGCATTGAAGATGTTGCCGCGGGCGCTCTGCTGCGCAAAATCGCCGCCAATGTCGGCGAGCTGTTTGTTGCTGAAGACCGAATGCTTTCCCGGACGCAAATCGATATCAACACCCCGCTCATATCGCGAAAGGTCGTAGGTATCGGTCCCGCCACCGTCCCAGATCGTGGCGTAGATCCGGTTGGCACCGGGATCGATAGCGGTCTCACCGTCGATTTTGGTCTTTCCGCTCTCTGGTTTCCACGAATAGACCGTGTCGCCGGAGTTGGTGTCGTAATTCGCGCCGTAGAGATGCTGAAGTGCAGCAATATCCAGCATCATGTAAGTTTGCGGCCTGCCCCAGAATTCCGGCGACACCCTCGTGCCGTCACCGAGATCCTCGCCGACATAGCTCCTGTAGGTCATGACGGTGTATTCATTGCTGTCGTATTTGTTGGGGACCGCACCGAACTCGGACTCCTCATGACCATGAAGGAGGCCCAGCGCGTGCCCGATTTCATGGAGCATTGTCAGGTGATCATCGTTGCCCTCTTCCGGCTCCACACCGATAGTGCCGAAGAACACCCTCCCCGCCTCGCTCGTCGTTCCCGGCAGATAGGCGTAAGCCCCGCTATAGTCGCCGCTGTTGGCGGCAGCGATATCGTCGTTCGGATTGGCCGCATTGCTGAATTCGAACTCGAGTTCAGTGAAGCTCTCCACCGAAAAGGCTTCCGCATAGGCGTCCGCGCCATCGAAGTCACTGTCGAGGATGGATTTGTAGTAGAAGAGCTGTCGATTTGATAGCGGCGAGAAGTCCTGAAATTCGGCACTGATGTCATTTTCGTCCCAATCGGAGAAAAAATCGTCAGCGTAGTCATCCGAAGATGTCGGCGCGCTGTAGGTCAACTCGTCGCTCGACCAGCGCCAGGCGGGCAGAATTCCATCTATGCGGTCATCACGGCTTGAAGATACTGGTCGAACGGAAGACTTACTGACGGCACCCAATTACTCTCTCCTCACAACCTCCGTTTCGAAATGCGGTGAAACGGTGGCGGGAGGATACCCGTTTTTGGGATTGGCCGCTACGGCGCTAGAGTATGAAATCGTCCGCGGTGTAGTCCGAAGCCTTCACACGTCCGTCATCCAGATAGAGCCGGAACTCGGGCTGATCGTCCCTGTCCGTATTGCCATAAACGACCGTGTCGCCGTCGACGTTTCGCAGCCACAGATCGCCGCGTCCCTTAGACGTACCGAAGCTGAACGCCTGGTCGCCGTTCCTGCCGGTATTCGCGTCGATTGAGGACAGATCGATCAGATCACCATCCGCTTTACCGACCCCTTCAAACGCATCAGTTGAGCCGTCCGCACGGATCACGTCTGATTTCGATTTGCTGGAATGACTGGCGCTCTTGAACCTGAAAATGTCATTGCCTGAACCTCCACGCAGGACATCGGCGCCCTTACCACCGATCAGGACGTCGCGACCGCCATCGCCATAAAGTCGGTCATCGCCGTTACCACCGTCCAGAGTATCCTTCCCGGAGCCCCCATGGAGCTTGTCTTTTTGGTCGTAGCCCTTGAGGCGGTCATTGCCTTTGCCAGCTTCCAGTTTGTTTCTGGCCTGGTTGCCATAGAGTTTGTCGTTATTGTCGCCACCGATTGCATTTTCGATCAGCGACCTCTCATCCCCATCGTGGAGCATGGCATTAAAAATGTTTCCGCGGGCCAGACCGTCGTTCTTGTCCCCACCGATTTGCGCGAGTTGATCTTCTGAAAAGACCGAATACCGGCCGGGCCGAAGATCGACCTTCAGGCGGGTGTCGTATGCTGACAGGTCAAAGGTGTCCTTACCATCCCCATCCCAGATTGTGGCGTAGATCCGATTATCGCCCGGGTTTATCGCAACCTCACCATCGACCTTTGTCTTCCCGGTCGACGGCGTCCATTTGTAAACCGTGTTGCCGGCATTTGTGCTGTAATTGGCGCCATACATGTGCTGCAGGGCCGCGATATCCAGCATCATGTAGCTTTGCGGCTCGGACCAGCCGTCAACCAGCGTGTTGTCCGCCGGCCCCTGACCCACATAGGAGCTGTAAGACATGACCGTATATTCGCGCGTGTCATGTTTTCCAGGAACGGCACCGTAGCCATTGTCCTCATGGGGATGGGTCAGGCCCAGCGCATGGCCTATCTCGTGCCTCAGCCCCATCATGTCGTAATTGCCGTCCTTGGGCTTGTCCCCCACACCACCGAGCCAGACATCGCCGCTCATGGCCGTGGTTCCGGGCAGATAGCCAAAAGCACCGGCAGTTTCACCCGTGTTCCCGACCTTGATCACTGCGTTCGCCGGGTTGTTGGCCTCAAGATCAAATTCGAGTTTGGTGAAACCTTCGACCGAAAAGCCTGCATGTGCCGCGTTGGACCCGGAATAGTCGCTGTCGAGTATTTTTTTCAGCGCCTTGAACTGGTTCGAATCCAACGAGGAGAAGCCGTCTTGGTTCGTAGGCGTCCCGTCGCCATCAAGGTCAGCGCTGTAGCTGAAACCATAGTCTGAAGATGTAACGGGCGCTCCGTAGGTCAGCGTCGACGACGACCAGCGGTACACATCCAGGATGCCGTCAATGGAACTGTCGCCGGTGTCCGCAACGGATTTAATTCCGGATGCTCCATAGGCCATTTACGCGTTCCCTGTTCTCCGTGACAACCGGCGAACGGGGCTGTCGCCGGAGCCCTGGATCTGCTCACAGGAGGATTAATCCGGCGTGAATTCAGGGTGTTTTGGGATTCGTCATGGTTAATGACAGGTTGCGGAACCGCAGGTTTTTGGGGCCAAAACAGCAAAAAGGGCGCGGATGTTTCGCGCCCTTCGTTTATTTTTGGGAACTCGGCCGGGTACCGGCTCAGTTCATACTCGGGCTCAGCCCGCGCTCGCTGGCGAGTTCGCGCATCTTTTTCTGAAGCTTCTCGAAAGCACGAACCTCAATCTGGCGAATACGCTCCCGACTTACGTTGTAAATCCGCGACAGGTCCTCAAGCGTAACCGGCTCCTCCTTGAGGCGGCGCTCGGTCAAAATGCTCTGCTCACGCTCATTCAGCGTGCCGATCGCTTCCATCAGGAGTTCCTGGCGGCTCTTGTATTCATCCTGTTCGGCATAGGCCTCTGCCTGGTTGGCATCCTCATCCTCGAGCCAGTCCTGCCACTCGGCAGCACCCTCACCGTCGGTGTTGATCTGCGCGTTCAGGCTTGCATCCCCGCCGGACATGCGCCGGTTCATGGAGATCACCTCGGACTCGGTCACATTCAGGTCGCTGGCGATTTTTGCCACGTTTTCGGGACGAAGCTCACCATCCTCAAGAGCACCAATCCGGCTTTTGGCCTTGCGCAGGTTGAAGAACAGTTTCTTCTGCGCGGCGGTCGTACCGAGCTTCACGAGGCTCCACGAGCGCAGGATGTATTCCTGAATGCTGGCACGGATCCACCACATGGCATAGGTCGAGAGCCGGAAACCCTTTTCCGGATCGAAGCGTTTGACCGCCTGCATCAGGCCAACATTTGCCTCCGATACCACCTCGGAGGTCGGGAGACCGTAACCCCGGTAGCCCATGGCGATCTTTGCAGCGAGGCGCAGGTGGCTGGTCACCAGCTGATGTGCGGCGTTGCTGTCCTGGTGATCGACCCAGGCCTTGGCCAGCATGTATTCCTCCTCGGGTTCCAGCATCGGGAACTTACGGATTTCCTGCATGTAGCGGGAAAGCCCATGCTCGGGAGAAGGTGCCGGTAAATTTGTATAGCTCACTGTCTTACCTCCTTGGAAATCCATCCGGGTCTTTCCTGCCCTCGAGTGGACTCCTCTCGTGTCTGATTAATATTATAGTGCCTGTTACATATATTTAAACGGCGGGATCGGGATAATCCGTCGAAAAAAATACAAGGCACTGATACTGCTTCGTTTTTGGAAGCGAAATCCCGTTCAATCAAACGTGAAGGTGGTTGAAATCCGCTCCATGTGTACCAGAAACCCGCCTGACGGCCATTTGGTTCCCGCTAGATGTAAGCGTCTACCGACAGCAGGACGCCACGGTGTACCCGTCCGGTACGGTGCCGGATATTTCCAGCACGAGTTTGCGTCGCACCGCCTGCGCGAACGTGTCGCGCCCCTCCGCCGTGACCATGAACGCGGCGGGTCCACCAATGATCCGCGTCGCGTATTCACGTTCCAGATTGGCGCCCGCCCGGCGACCGTCCTCAGGCCGCAGAATCGGCAACGCATTGATGGTGATACCCGCCGCCAGCACCTCTTCCCGCGCCTCGGCGATCGGCGGGCCGTAGGAATTCCCGATGCTGTCGCCGGAGAAATCAATGACAGCCCGTGGCGCGAAGATCCCGTTACCCTCGATCAGGTGCTTGCCCTCCAGCAAAGCCGACCCTATTGCATTGCGACCGAAAGCCTGGCGGGGTGGTGCGGCAGCCGCATCGGCAAAGGCTTTCGCGCTTTCCGGCCCGTCAATCACCATCCAGTCCACAACCACAGCGGTATTGGTTGCCCACTCCACATATGTCACCGCGATATTGCCATAAAGCGACCCGGTAATCGCTGACAGCACCAGCGGGTCCTGCATTGCGGCGGCATACCCCTGGCGCTGAAAAGCCAGTTCCTCGGAATCTATAGAACCGGATGCGTCCGCCAGAAGAACAAGTTCAAGACCCACCTCCTCACGGTCCTGCGCGAAAACGGCACCTGCGAAGAATAATGCAATCAGCGTTTTAAAAATCGGCATGGCGCCAAACCTAATCCGGTTTGACGCCATCTCGTTTTGAAAATGCCGTGAGCGGCGCGCTCATCAGCGGTTACAGCGTCTCCTCAAGCCTGTCCGTCGCTGGTGCCGGTGTCGGAGAAAGGGCCGACACCTTCGCGCGCAACTCCGCGGTCATGGGCACATCAAGCGCATTGAGCGAGGGTTTCAACTGCTCCACGTTCCGGGCACCGATAAGCGGCGCTGTGATTGCCGGGTGCGAGGCAACCCAGGCAACCGCCAGACTGACCGGATGCCATCCATTTTCCTCAGCGAACTCCGCAAATTCACCGGCCACGTCCCTCATCCAGTCCGGCCCGTAGCGTTTGGCGTACATGTTGTCGGTGCTGATGCGACCGTCCGGCTGGCCCTTGCGGTACTTGCCACTCAACAGACCACCACCCACGGGGCTGTAGGGCGTTACGGCCATATTTTCAGCCAAAGCCAACGGAAGAATTTCCACCTCGGCCTGCCGTTTCACCAGGTTGTACATGGGCTGTATTGCATCGAACCGTACCAGGCCCTCACGGGCCGAAATGCCCAGCGCGGTCGCGATCTGCCACGCCGCCCAGTTCGAAACGCCGAGATAAAGCACCTTTCCCGATTTCACGAGAAGGTCGAGCCCGTGCAGCGTCTCCGCAATATCAACGGCTTCGTCAAACCGGTGAACAAACAGCACATCGACCCGGTCGGTCCCGAGCCGGCGTAGGCTGTTCTCGACGGAAAGCGCAATATGCCGGCGGTTGAGACCGCCCTCATTGCCGGGAGACGGAGACCCGACCTTGGTGGTGATGACCAGCGCGTCGCGCTCATGGGCCATCAAACCACCAAGGATCTCCTCCGCCCTGCCATCGGAGTAGACATTGGCGCAGTCAAAGAAGTTGATACCCGCATCGCGGCATGCGGCATACAGGTCCTTCGCCCCCGCCTCATCGGCCTCCCGACCGAATGACATGGTGCCCATGCAAAGCCGGGAGACGTTAACTCCCGTGCGACCCAGAACTGTGTTTTCCACGGATAGGTTCCCCCGAATTTGTTTGCTTCACCGCCAATCCGGTGTCAGCCGGCGATATCGGCCAACAGCCGGTCCCATTCCGCCGGTATGTCCGCAGCCCGCTCCTCACCGGTGCGGCGATACCACCAGTTGGCATTGGCCAGGTCGCCCTCAATCCAGTGGGACAACGCATGGACACGGTCGTGATCCCTGGATCCCTCGCCCATCTGACAAATCGAATGGGCCTTTTCCCATTCCGGTCCCATTTCCAGATTACCCTTTTTGAGCCACCAAAGCGCCTGTACCGGCGGCGAAAGCGATGGATCAGGCGCGTCGGCGTCCAGATTGAGTGAAGTCGCGGTTGTCATGTCAGTCCTCCCCTGAGTTGCCGACACAATGCCGCCCAGCGCTGCGGCGTCAACCCGAATGCGGAAAAGGCCTGGCCGTCAGGCGGTGATGACACGATACGTGTTGGAAACCAGACCGGACGGAAAGCTTTTCACATCGGTCAGTTCCAGATCGATATCCCGATCCACCGCACCGAAAAGCCCCCGCCCCTCACCAATCAGGATCGGGATCACCGTAACCGTCATGTCGACGATCAGCCCCGCCCGCAGAAAAGACTGAATGACCTGCCCGCCATCCACATAGGCCCGCTTCCACCCGCGGGATTTGAGGCGTTCCATCAGGGCCTCCGGCCGTTCGCCGGAGATTTCGACACCGCCCCGCAGCCGTTCGGGAATGTCGTCCACCGTCATCGAGGCACTCATTACGACTACGGGCACCTTGTAGGGCCACGGATCGAATTCCTGCACTGAGCGGAAGGTCCCGCTCCCCATCACCAAGCCATCCATGCCCGAGATGAAGGCATCAAACCCGTGGTCTTCCTCCCCGGTGTCCTGTCGCAGCAGCCAGTTAATGGAACCGTCCGTACGCGCAATGAAGCCATCGAGGCTCATGGCGATGAAAACATGGCCCGTTGTAAGATCTGTCATGGTCACAATGCCCTCAGGTCCTCAATAAGGGCCCGCATGTCGTCCGGGAAGTCAGCCTGAAACCGCAAGTTCACAGCTGTGAACGGGTGAACGAAACCTAAAGTTTCCGCATGGAGCGCCTGTCGCGGGAAATCCCGCATGAAGTCCGGCCCCCCAACGCGACCATAGACACGGTCGCCCACCAGGGAATGTCCGGCAAAGGTCATGTGCACGCGTATCTGGTGCGTCCGGCCTGTTTCCAGGCGGCACTCCACCAGCGACGCCAGGGGCCGGTCACCGCCGAAGCGTTCCAGGACACGCGCACGCGTGACCGCGTGTTTGCCACGGGATGCCAAAACCGCCATGCGTTTGCGGTCGCCGGGATGGCGTCCGATATTGCCCTCGATCCGCAGGATGCCGCCGCTTTCCCAGCTCACGCCTTTCAGACCGGCCAGCCTCGGGTCCGACCTCTCCGGCGCTCCTTTGACGACCGCCAGATAGCGGCGTTCCAGATCATGCGCCGCAAACTGTTTTGCCAGCCCGTGATGAGCAAGGTCCGACTTGGCGACCACGAGCAGACCACTTGTTTCCCGGTCTATACGATGAACAATACCGGGACGAACCGTGCCGCCAATTCCGGACAGGCTGTCACCGCAGTGATACAGCAGGGCATTGACCAGCGTACCGGTCAGAGCACCCGCCGCAGGGTGGACAACCATCCCCACGGGCTTGTTGACGACAATCAAGTGCTCATCCTCGAAGACCACATCCAGCGGGATGTTTTCAGCCTTTGTCTCCAGGGGAACCGCGGCTGGCATGTTGATGAGCAGGACCGCACCGGGCTCTATTTTTGTACGGGCATCAAGCAGGGTGGTCCCGTCCTCGCGCGTCACGGCTCCCTCGCCGATCAAGGCCTGAAGGCGGGAGCGGCTGAGACCGGAATTGTCCGGCACGGCGTCGGCCAGTGCCTTGTCCAGGCGGGGCGCCGGATTGTCGCCTATTTTGACCTGAATGACGTCCGGCTGTTCCGACACGGGGGCCTCCGAATAAGTGAGTGACCGGGTGTTGCCCCGGACCGGGGTACTGTCAAGCGGAAGGCTCGAGGGCGGGCAGGTCAAGTATCTTTGAAATGGAGACGAGCGCAATCCTGGACAGTTCACCGCTTTCAAAGCTGTCCGGAATTGTGCTGCCCTCAATCCAGAGACCGTCGATCACGGCATTGCAGGCGATCGCGTGTGAGCGCAACATGGTCACATCGACCGTGCGACCCGCATCCTTTAGGGCCACGCCAATGAGTTCCTGCATGAAATCGCGATAGGCCCGGTAGGTTCGGCCGTGAACGTCACGCATCTGCGGGCTGTGCTGCGCCGCCTGCATGAATGCCGCCCACAGAGCAACCGCCCGGGCCGAGGTGACAGGTGGAGCGAGAGCCGCCTCAATAAATGCCCTCAGGCGGGCAACGGGATCGGTAGTGTCGTGAGCCACGGCGGCGATGGCCTGTTCGGTCATGGACGTCATGTGCCGGTCAAAGGCCGCCGCGATCAGGTCTTCTTTGGAGGAAAAATGGTGCCGGATGAGGCCAAGTGTCACGTTCGCTTCGGCCGCTATGGATCGCACCGTTGCCGCCTGTGTGCCGGAGCGAGCAATGATTTCCAGAGTGGCGTCTATCAGATCTGAACGCCGCTGCTCGGGCGTCGCACGCGTAAATGCCTTTTGACCATCCGGTCTCACACCCGATCCCCCCAAATTCCAATGTCTCAAAAGGATAAGGCGGCCGACGGTGCGCTTCAATCCGTTTTGGCGGACAGGGGGTGACGGGGCTGTAAAACTCTGCCGTAATGGCAGGGTGTCGAATGAGTTTGAGGGAGTACTGCGAATGGTGAAGCCCAAAATTTTGGTGACGCGCCGCTGGCCCGAGGCTGTCGAGGCGGCTCTGAGTGACAGGTTTGACACGGTACTTAACACCAACGATCGTGAAATGACCCCGGACGAACTGCGCCAGGCACTTAGGGAGTATGATGCGGTTTTGCCCACCGTGACCGACAAACTGGGTGCTGCCGCATTTGAGGCCGGTGAGGTAAAAACACGCATTCTGGCGAATTACGGCGTGGGGTTCAGTCACATTAACATGGAACGCGCCAGCGAGCTTGGCATCTGCGTGACCAACACACCGGATGTGCTGAGCGGTTGCACCGCCGACCTGGCCATGACGCTTATGCTGATGATTGCCCGCCGGGCTGGTGAGGGGGAACGCGAGGTCCGGGCCGGGGCCTGGACGGGGTGGCGGCCGACGCATCTTGTGGGGCGGAAGGTAACCGGCAAAACCCTTGGCATTATCGGCTTCGGCCGGATCGGTCAGCAGATGGCCAAGCGGGCGCATTTCGGGTTTGATATGGAAATTCTGGTTCAGAACCGGTCGCAGGTGCCCGGGGACGTTCTCGAGAAGTATGGCGCGCGCCAGGTCGCTTCGGTTGAGGAACTGCTGCCGCAATGTGACTTTGTCTCGCTGCACTGCCCTGGCGGTGGAAGCAACCGGCATCTGATCAATGAGGCGCGTCTGGATCTCATGCGTCCGGATGCCTGTCTGATCAACACCGCCCGTGGCGAGGTTATTGATGAGGACGCTTTGGTGGCGGCATTGCGGACGGGCAAAATTGCCGGGGCGGCGCTTGATGTCTTCGACGGTGAGCCGCAGATTAATCCCGAGCTTTTGGGCTGCGACGGGCTCGTGATGCTTCCGCATCTGGGAATCGCCACCCGGGAGGCCAGGGAGGCCATGGGGTTTCGTGTGCTGGACAACCTTGTCGACTTCTTCGAAGGCCGCGAGCCACTCGACCGCGTGAACTGAAACGGCGCGGATGCGACCGTACTAAGCGGAACGGGCCTCGAACGCGCTCATAACGCGGGAAGTAGCTTCCCGCGCCATGTCCTTGCGGGTGGCGAATGAGGCCACATCCATCGGCTCCAGAAACGTCACGTCGACTGTGCCACCACCTGACCGCCCAAGCACCTGGGCGAGATGGGAGCCGAAATCCATGTCCCCCCACCACCCATAGAACTCCTCCGGCAGGGACGTGTTTAACGTCCGGTACCTGATGCAGACCGGCTGCGCGAGCACGTGCTCGGGCATTCCGGCTGAGAAGAACACCGAGAACAGCGAGGATTTGAACCGCAAAACCCGCAGACCGTCGGTGCTGGTGCCTTCGGGAAAAAGGGCCATGCGGTCGCCATTGCGCAGGCGCTGTTCCAGTTCTGCCTGCTGCTGACGGATGCGGGCTGGATTGCGCTCGATGAACATCGTGCCAATGGCGCGGCCGATCAGACCGATCCCCGGCCAGCTTCGGACTTCGGATTTCGAAACCAGAAACGGGGCAGCGGCGCATTGCAGGACGACGATGTCGATCCAGCTGGAGTGATTGGCCAGAAACGCGCCCCCGCCGGCCAGGGGCGTACCGTGCTGCCGATATTTCAGCCCCATCAGCGGCAGGGCGCCAGCGGCCCAAAGCTGAACGACACGGGAAGAAATATGGCTGGTCTTGGTGATCCACGCGATGCAGACATCGACCGCCCGCGCGAGAAAAAACAGTATCAGAAGGGACAGTGTCCAGAAAAGCGCGAGACCGCCGCGCAGCACGGCGCGCATTTTTTCGGTCGCGGTCATCGGCGGAAGCGCGGGAGGCTCCGCGTCGTTCCAGCTGATGCTCACGCCGGGCGGCCCTGCTGCCGCTGATAAAATTTCAGATGCCGTTCGGTCATCCGCTTTGTGTCCATGATGACGCAGACGTCGATGGTATTGAACGCGTGATCGACAAAGGCGCCCTCCCCCACAAAACCACCCAACCGGAGATAGGCCTTAATGAGCGGAGGGATTCGCTTCTGCGCCTCGATCGGATCGAAATCCTCAGGCGGCAGGATGCTCATGTCGAGAAAGTGTTCGTCCACCGCCCGGACCCGCAACTCCGGTGGTGCGAGATACCGCTGGTGCAGGAAAGACAGCGCGCCGGCGATGGGTTCGGGGTTGGTCCCGTGGAAGCTCGCAACGCCAAACAGGATTTCGATCTGACGCTCCAGCACATATGCCGCAAGCCCGTTCCACAAAAGATGCATCGCGGGGCCGCCCCGATGCTCGCGCGCCACGCAGGAGCGGCCGAGTTCGACCGACCTGCGGCCGCTGTTTGTGATGGGAGAGAGATCATATTCACCCGCCCCGTAAAACCCGAGCCCCACGCGGGCGGCATCGTCGCGCATGAGCCGGTAGACACCCGCCACCCGGTCGAGCGGATCATCCGTCTTTGCTTCACGGTCCATCAGGATAAGATGATCAAACCACGGATCGAAGCGGTCCGTTTCAAGACGCCGCACATGGTCGCATCCCTCGCCGCCCGCACCCATTTCCTCGACGAACACCCGGTATCTGAGACGTTGGGCACCGAGGATTTCCTCCTCCGTGTCAGCGATCTTCACTTTGTAGCGGCTTGCATCAAACTGCATATGGGCTGCGTTTCCCGTTCACGGCAATCGTCCGGCGACCTGTCTACCGTCAGAAACGGGGCCAGGCAACAAACGGCCGCCCGGGGACACGGTTAACATACGATTAATAACTGTGTGGGAACACTCCGGTCAGCTTCCCGGAACGTCGTATTCGGGAACCAGCAGAACCTGGGATCCATTGATGACCACCTTGCCCGCGTGCTCGAAGTTGACCGTAATGCGATCATTGATTACGGACTGCACCTGTCCAAGACCCCAGTCGGGTCTGTCCGGATGGCTCACGAGGTTTCCGGGTTCCAGAAATTCATTCAAGGTTGATACCGCTCCCGAGGGGATTCATATATGAACGCACAACACCTGAGTGCACTGGTCAGTGCGCGTCTCTGCCATGATTTGATAAGCCCTATAGGGGCTATCGGCAATGGCCTGGAACTTTTGCAGCTCTCAGGTGGCGCGGGATCAGCCGAAATCGACCTGATATCGGACAGTCTCGGTACGGCCATGTCGAAAATCCGCTTTTTCCGCATCGCATTCGGCCCGGCAGACCCGGAAGGCCGGTTGATGGTAGATGAAATGCGCGAAGTGACGTCCGGGATTTACAACAACCGGATCACCGTGACCTGGGACATCGCGGAGCGGGATATCCCGCGCAGCTGCGGACAGATGCTGTTTCTTACGCTGCTCTGTCTTGAAAAAGGCCTGCCGATGGGAGGGCAAATTGTTGTGACCGGCGGATCGGAAAGCTATGCGTTTTCCATCAATGCGAGAAAAGTTGCGCCGCCGGCGGAGTTCTGGAACCACGTGCTTGACGGTGTCGAACTGGATGGGCTGAAATCTGACGGCGTACAGTTTGCTCTACTTAGAGGCGAGCTTGAGCGGTCCGGTTCGAACTTGGATGTCAACTTCGGGGAAACCGAGGCGACCGCGCGGCTGGACTGCAAGGTGCCGCAGACTGTTTAGCCACATCTGCCGGTAAAGAGCGTTGGTTCAGGCGCTTTCCTGAACCGCATATTGCCTTTGCACCAGTTGCGGAAGCGTCTGGTCAAAACGGGACATTCCGCCCGGCGTCCAACCCAGGGCGCGGAGTTTTTCGGTCAGCATCACGTTCAGCGCCTCCGCATCCGCCCGCGGGGGCAACTTTCCCGCAATGCCGGTGAGTGCGGCGAACCGGGACAGCAGATCGGCGCGATCAAGGATGATATCGGAGACGTTGTAGGCTCCGGGCGGTGCGTCCACCAGTCGCATTACGGCATATGCGAGATCGATTCCATGGATCTCGGTGCCTGATCTGGGCTTAATCGCGAGGCCCGCCACGAAATCCTCGAAAAGCGAATGCCATTTGTGATTCCGGCCTGATGGTGGCTCACCGTACACGCCGGTTGCCCGGACGGAGACCGCAGTAAAATCCGGCGTCGACATCTGGTTTAATGCGTGCTCCGTTTCCAGCTTCATGGCACCATAGAGCGTGTCGGGATTTGGGCTTGTCTCCTCGGTTAGTCGCTGTCCCGGTGGTTGACTGCCGTAGATTGCGCGGGAGGACAGGAAGGCGATACGCGGCACCCCGGCACGTTGAGCGGCACGGGCCAGTGTCAGTGTCCCCATGAGATTGCGGCGGCGAAAGCCCGCCGGATCCGAGCCCTCCCCGCCCCGGTAGAGACCCGGCACGTGGTCGAGGGCGCAATGGATCAGTACGTCCGCTGGTGGCAGGTCGGGGTCCTCACCGAGTTCCCAGGAAATCTCATCGACCGGATTTCGGCCCAGATAAACCATGCGCCAGCCCCGCGCTGTCATGGTTCTTGCGATCTGGTAGCCCACCAGACCGGAAGCGCCGGTAATCAGCGCACGCATCGGTTCGCCAGTGAATTCGGATCGGGCGCAACCCTTTCGGCATGGGCGTACCAGAGGTCAATCAGCGGACCGAGTTGTTCAGCGCGGGGATGGCAGCGCTCCCAGGGTTTTTCATACTGGTAATGGACCACTTTCACCGATGCCCAGTCCCACAGCTGAGGCAGGTTGAACCACACATATTGCAACATGTTGTAGTAAATCGGCAGGCCATGCCAATTGGGGAAAAAGTCCTGAAGGAACGTCTGATCCGTGCGCCGCCAGTATGCGTCCGGCGCGTCGAGACGGGCAATCATGGCGTCGAAAGTAGCCTGCGACGGGCGCGCGGTAAAAACTCCCGAGTTCAGGCGGTGGAAGTCGGCGAGGCTCTCATAGACATTCGGAGCGGCGCAGAACTCCGGGTAGTCAAAAAGCTTGTCGATATTGCGCAGAACCAGTGTGTCAGCGTCGAGGAACACGACCCGGTCATAGGGCAGTTGCCAAAGCCGCAGCTTGGCAAAGTTGTCGAGAGGCGTGTGGAATTCCGGTTTGCGCCCCTTGGTGAACGGCGCGTTGGCGTGGACCTCACGTTTTGCATGGCGGGCGTTGAATGCGTCGGATGTTTCCGGCAGCGCAACACGTTCATGGACGACGTCAGGCAGCACCGCGGTTGAAACACCGTCGGTGTGCATGACAACAATATCCGCATCCGTTCCCGTCAGCCGAAGAGAATTTACCAGCGCACGTGCGCCGGTCGCGAACCCGTCATTGGTGACGAGCGTGACGTAGGCTTTCCTCACGACACTGATCTGAGTGCCCTGCCCTCAGGGTCACGTTCGATAGTTGGTTCAATGTCGCGCGTCCATGCAGAGACCGACGGAATGCGGCTCCGGTCAACGCGGTGCGCATATTTGCGCGACACGTCCATGATCTCGGCGAGCAGGCCGTCCTGAAGGCGAATGGGATCAAGCCCGAGCGCGAGGAACTGATCGTTCTTCACCACAAGGTCGTTTTCGGCGGCCTCCTTGCGCGGGTTGGGCAACCAGGCGATTTCCGCTCCGGTGAGTTTCGCGATCAGGTTGGCAAGATCGCGTACCCGGTGGGTTTCGGTCATCTGGTTGTAGATGCGGACCCGGTCACCTCTCTGTGGTGCGTTCTGCAGGGCAAGTTCCACGCAGCGCACGCTGTCCTGAATGTGAATAAACGCGCGCGTTTGCCCGCCGGTGCCGTGAACCGTCAGGGGGTGTCCAATCGCGGCCTGAATGAGGAAGCGGTTCAGGACCGTGCCATAATCGCCGTCATAGTCAAAACGGTTGATGAGCTGCTCATGGCGGCGCGTCTGGTCCGTGTGCGTGCCCCAGACAATGCCCTGGTGCAGATCGGTGATCCGCCGCCCGTCATTTTGTGCGTAGAACTGAAACAGGATCTGATCGAGCGATTTGGTCATGTGATAGACCGAGCCCGGACGGGTGGGATAGAGAATTTCCTGCTCCGTCTCACCACCATCCATGCGGTCGAGCCGCACGGGCAGATAGCCTTCCGGAATGGCGGCACCGACGGTCGAGTAACCGTATACGCCCATCGTGCCGAGATGGACGAGGTGAGCGTCAACACCGGTTTCGGTAAGCGCGCTCAGCACGTTGTGTGTTGCGTTGACGTTGTTGTTGACCGTGTAAACCTTGTGGCGGTCCGTTTTCATGGAATAGGGCGCGGCACGCTGCTCGGCGAAATGAATTATTGCCTCGGGCTTCTCCTCCGCAATCCAGGATTTCAGAATTTCATAGTCCTTGGCTATGTCGATCAGGTGAAAATGGATGCGGCGTCCGGTTTCAGAGAGCCAGATGCGGGTGCGCTCCTGGATGCTGTCCATCGGTGTCAGCGACTGCACACCGAGTTCGGTATCAATCCAGCGCCGGCTAAGGTTGTCGATGATATGGATGTCGTGTCCCTGAGCCGACAGGTGAAGGGCTGCTGGCCATCCCACGAAACCGTCGCCGCCGAGTACCGCAATTTTCATGACTGTTCCTCTCCATTTCCGGCTGGAAATAGTGAAAATTTGTCACAATGTTATGACAGGCCTGTACCATTGCCATGACGCAGTGGAACCAAAACGCCGCTGCGGGATTTGTCCCTTGAATCACTGAAAGGCTGCGAATGGCGAATGCACCGGTAATTTTTTGGCTCCGCCGGGATTTCCGACTTGGCGATCATCCGGGGCTGACGGAAGCTGCCGCGACCGGTCGTCCGGTCATACCCGTATTTATTCTGGATGAGGTGGTTGAAACCCATGGTGCCGCGCCGAAATGGCGTCTGGGTCTTGTCGTGGAACACTTTACCGAGCAGTTGGAAAAGATCGGCTCGCGACTGATAATTCGTCAAGGGAAGGCGCTGGAGGTTCTTCGGGATCTTATCAAGGAGACCGGAGCCGAGGCGGTTTACTGGACGCGGGCCTACGATCCGGATGCGGTCGCACGCGACAAAGACGTCAAATCGGCCCTGAAGGATGACGGACTGGAGGCGGAGAGCCACCCCGGTCATGTCCTGTTCGAGCCATGGACCGTCGAGACGAAATCCGGCGGGTTCTACAAGGTCTACACGCCAATGTGGAAAGCGGTGCGCGACCGGGACATTGCTGAATGCCTGCCGGCCATTACTGAACTTCAGCCACCGGACACCTGGCCTGACAGCGAAGACCTGGCCGACCTGAAGATGGGTGACGCCATGCGGCGGGGCGCCGATATCGTCAAAAAGCACGTCAGCGTTGGTGAATCCGCGGCCGTGGGAAGACTTGGCTCCTTCATCGCGAACGGGATCGAAAGCTATAAGGACAAGCGGGATCTACCATCCGGGAACGGAACGTCCAGGCTGTCGGAAAACCTCACCTATGGCGAAATATCCGCGCGGCGATGCTGGCACGCGGGCTGGCGGGCCGTGCAGGAAGGCAAACGCGGTGCGGAAACGTTTTTGAAGGAACTGGTCTGGCGCGAATTTGCCTATCATCTGGTCTATCACACGCCTGAAATTGTCTCCGAAAACTGGAACGGCGACTGGGACGGTTTTCCATGGAAGGACGACCGGAAGGACGCGCTGCGATGGAAGCAGGGCCGCACGGGGATCGAGATGGTCGATGCCGCAATGCGCGAGATGTACGTCACCGGAACCATGCATAACCGGTCGCGGATGATCGTGGCGTCATACCTGACCAAGCACATGATGACACACTGGAAGGTCGGCAAGGCCTGGTTCGAGGACTGTCTGATCGACTGGGACCCGGCCTCAAACGCGCTCGGATGGCAGTGGGTCGCCGGATGCGGGCCGGACGCGGCCCCCTATTTTCGGGTGTTCAACCCGGAAACTCAAGGCGACAAGTTTGACTCCGACGGTGACTACCGCAACCGGTTCATTGCAGAAGGCCGTTCGCAGCCCGCGCAGGACGCGCTCGACTATTTCGAGGCGATTCCGGAAAGCTGGGGGCTTTCACCGGAGGATGACTATCCCTCCCCTGTCGTTGGTCTGCGTGAGGGGCGCGAGGCCGCGCTTGACGCTTACAGCGGATTTAAGGACGACGACTGAATATCAACCGCTGACGGGAGAAACGAAACATGGCGCGTACACTCGTTATTGGAGCCTCCGGCGGTATCGGAAGCGCGGTGGCATCCGCTGCCGCTGAACGCGGTGACGAGGTTACGGGTCTTTCGCGCAGCGGTGATGGTTTGGATATCACCGACCCCGACTCTGTCGACCGCATTGTCGGGCGGCTGTCGGGTACGTTCGACCTCGTCTTGGTGGCGACCGGCGCTCTGGTGGTGGATGGATACCAGCCGGAGAAATCAGTGCGGGCGTTGGAAGCCGAGGGCCTGATGGGACAGTTCCGCGTCAACACTATTGGGCCGGCTCTCATCCTCAAACACGTTCTCAGGCTGTTGCCGCGTGACCGACGGAGCGTGTTTGCGGCACTCTCGGCACGGGTTGGTTCGATTGGTGACAACCGGTTGGGAGGATGGCACTCCTATCGCGCGTCGAAAGCGGCACTGAACCAGATTGTACATGGTGCAGCTATTGAGGTTGCGCGGACCCACAAACAGGCTGTTTGCGTCTGTCTCCACCCTGGCACGGTCGAGACACCCTTCACTGCCGAATATGCCGACCGGCACGACACGGTGCCTGCGGACGAGGCGGCGGCGAATCTGCTCAACGTAATCGAGAGCCTGAAACCGGACCAGACCGGCAAATTCTTCGACTATGCCGGACGGGAAATTCCCTGGTGATCTCAAACGGGCTCGTTCAGGCCCTTGCGGAAACGCATCATGTTTCGGCGATATCCTTCAGCCGATTTCGCGAGACCCGCGATTTCAGCTTCCGTGAGGTCGCGAACGGGTTTGGCGGGACGTCCGACCACAAGCGTGCCTTCGGGGAATTCCTTGCCTTCGGTGACCAGTGAGCCAGCACCGACGAGAACATTTTCGCCGATCACCGCTCCGTTCAGGACGGTCGATCCCATGCCGATGAGACTGCCGTCGCTGATGGTGCAGCCATGCAGAATAGCCATATGCCCAACCGTGCAGCCAGCGCCAATGGTCAGCGGGAAGCCCATGTCGGTATGACAGACGCAACCATCCTGAATGTTTGATCCCTCGCCCAACGTGATGGCTTCATTATCACCGCGCAGGACCGCATTGAACCAGACCGATGTGCCCTCGTGCAGTATGACCTTTCCCATCACCTGCGCTCCGGGTGCGATCCAGCAGTCTCCGTTTTCCGGGAGATTGGGCGCGGTTCCGTCAAGGGTGAACAGGGGCATCAGTTGCGCTCCTCAAATTCGCGGTTCATTTCGTTGACCAGTTCCATCAGGCCCGTGCGCCGGTCGCGGCGCAGGCGTTCGGCCTGGATAATTGCCAGCAGTTCCTTTTCGCAGTTTGGCAGGCTCTCGTTGATCAAAACATAGTCGTATTCCGCCCAGTGGCTGATCTCATCGCGTGATTTTGCCATCCTGTTGCGCACGACTTCCTCGCTGTCCTGACCCCGCGTGCGCAGACGGTTTTCCAGTTCGGCAATTGATGGGGGCAGAATAAAGATCGAGACAACACTGTCCCGCAGCGGAGAGTTGCGGATCTGCTGTCCACCCTGCCAATCCACGTCAAACAGCACGTCCTGCCCGGCATTGATCGCAGCCTCGATCGGAGCGCGGGGCGTACCATAAAGATTGCCAAACACCTCGGCATGCTCAAGCATTTCTCCGTCACGCACCATGGTTTCGAACTCATGGCGGCTGCGGAAGAAGTACTCCCGTCCCTCCTGTTCTCCGGGACGCGGCGGGCGGGTCGTGGCGGAGACCGAAAACCGTACGTTTGAGTCGAATTCCAGCAAACGCCGGGACAGGGTCGATTTGCCCGCGCCAGAGGGGGACGACAGGATAATCAGCAGGCCACGGCGGTTTACGTTACTCATGGCCTACTCCACATTCTGTACCTGTTCACGCATCTGGTCGATCACCACCTTCAGCTCCAAGCCTACCGATTTGAGATCGGTGGATCCGGCCTTGGAGCAAAGGGTGTTTGCCTCACGGTTAAATTCCTGGGTGAGAAAATCAAGCTTTCTTCCCACTGGACCTTCCTGCTTCAGAAGGTCGCGGGCAGCGGACAGATGCGCATCCAGGCGGTCAAGTTCCTCCGAGACATCCGCCTTCACGGCGATGACCGCCAGTTCCTGCGCGATCCGGCTTTCGTCCATGTCCGCCGTGTTGTCGAGAATTGTCTGGAGCCGGGCGCGCAGAACCTCTCCGGAGCGGAAGCCGCTCTCTTCCGCGGCCTTGCGGGCATCGGCGCAGAGTTGCGTTATGGTATCGAGCTTCTCGGAAAGAATGGACTGCAGGCTGGCGCCCTCGGTAGCGCGGGCTTCTTTCAGACCCGATACCAGATCAGAAATCCCGGCCTTCAGCGCCGCCATGAGTTCGGCCGAGTCCGACGGCAGCCGCGTGTCGGTTTCCATAACGCCACGCATCGATAGCAGGTCGGCAATCGTTGGAGGCATCAGATCCAGACCACGTTCGGCAGCAAGCGTGGAAGCCTGTTCAATGCCGGAAATGACTTCTTCCAGCACCGCGGGGTTTAATCGCGGTGCGGCTACACTGGTACGGCGGCCGAGCTTCAGGGAAACGCTGATATTGCCGCGGCTGAAGGCTTTTGAGACCGCCGTCCGGACCACCGGTTCGAGCGATTCGAAACCATCCGGCAGACGCAGACGAATTTCCAGCCCGCGCCCGTTGACACTCCTCGCTTCCCACACCCAGGACGTTTCTTCGTCAGTGCCGGAGTGGTCGGCGAAGCCGGTCATTGAATTCAGTGGCATTTTGGGGACGGCTCCAGCAATTTATCAGAGAGTATCATCAATTTTTTCATTTTTTTTGCGCAAATTAACGTAACTCGCGTAAAACGGGCGACTTTGCGGGAAAGGTCGTATAGCGTATAAAGAAGTTGTTTACCAACGTCCGTTTCCCGTACGGACAGGTGCAGCGGGATGTTTTGGTACGATCGAGTTAAGTAATGAATGATCTGATGTTGTCATCGCTGAAATCCTACTGGGAGCGTCTTCGCGCCGGCAGAGTTGCGCCGTATCGCGCGGAGATCGATCCGCGGCAGTTCGAGTCCGCTCTGGAAAACATGTTTATCATCGAAAAGATCGGTGCGGACAACATGCGGATACGGCTGGCCGGTATGAAAATCTGCGAAATGGCCAATATGGAAGTCCGCGGCATGCAGCCCGGTCAGCTCGTGAACGAGGTGGACCGTGAGCGCTATGAACGGCTGCTCAACGTTGTCATGAACGAACCCGCTGTGGTTGAGCTGAAGCTTGAGGCACCGAACCGGTCGGGCTCCTATCACGCGACCATGCTGATGATGCCGCTGCGCAGTGATTTTGGCGATATCAACCGTGTGCTTGGCTGCACGGCCGGCGAGAGCGATATTTTCGCCCCGCCCCTGTCCTTCTCGATCAGGGACGTGACCGTAACGCCGATTGAAACAAACCAGTCCGGCAAGTCTGAGGCGCGTCAGCCGCTGCCAGGATTCGCGGAAGAACAGGCATCGTTTGATGGCCCGCCGCCACGCCAGCCGAAACTTACCTCCATCGAGGGCAATCCGGAGGCCCGCTCGCGGTCGCGCGAGGGTGCGCCGAAACTGAGAATTATCGACGGCAAGTAGTCGGCGATTGAGAACCGGGTTCAGTGGTCCCGCGTGATCCAGGAGGATTGCGGAATACCCTGAAGCGCAAGGAGCGCGGTGAGATCAGAATGGTCCAGCCGGGCGTCCGCAGCCTCCGCAAGCGCGGGTTTGGCATGATAGGCCACACCAAGGCCTGACGCCGTGATCATGTCGAGATCGTTTGCACCGTCCCCGACGGCAATCACTTCCTCAAAACCCAAACCATTTTCCCGGAGCTTTTCGCCGAGTGCTTCCAGCTTTGCCGCGCGGCCAAGGATCGGCCGTCCAACATCCCCGGTGAGCCGACCGTCCCGTTCCAGCAGGACATTGGCCTGGTGGCTTGCAAATCCAACCTCTTCCGCCACGCGTCCGGTAAAATAGTCAAATCCGCCTGAAACCAGCGCGGTGACCGCACCACGGGCATTCATTGTCTGGACCAGGCTCCACGCGCCGGGATTGAGTTTGACACGCTCCGCGTAACAGTCGGACAGCGATGCAACCGGCAGGTCCCGTAGCAGGCCAACGCGCGCGAGAATGGCCTCCTCGAAGTCCA
Source organism: Amaricoccus tamworthensis (assembly GCF_049800875.1). Classification (NCBI taxonomy): domain Bacteria; kingdom Pseudomonadati; phylum Pseudomonadota; class Alphaproteobacteria; order Rhodobacterales; family Paracoccaceae; genus Amaricoccus; species Amaricoccus tamworthensis. The sequence goes on from NZ_JBNAFV010000001.1 coordinate 897,900, forward strand.
GTTCGCCCTGCATTGCAAGTTCCGTGATGCGCGAAACCTCGTCCTTCACGCCCGCGAAATCCGCAAGCTCATCAATGCATTCCACGCTGATCATCGTGGAGTCCATGTCTGCGATCAGGAGTTTCTTCTCGCGGTTGCGCTCGGGAACCCAGTTCAGATCGAAGTGCTGAAACTGCGTGCGCAGGGCCTCAACATCCGGTGCGGAGGACAGAGCAAAATCCACCGCGCTGTCCGCCAGACGTCGCGGTTCGGTGCCGTTTGACGCGTCAGCGACCTGAGCCGCCTCTGCGTCGGAAACGCCGGAAGCCGATGTTACAACCACAAAACCCTGGCCACTCATGCACCGGCTCCCGTTTACTCAATTTAGCCCGCGGGTCAGCTAACCGCGCGCTGTTCCTCAAGACGCTTGTGGAGCATGTCAGCCACGAGGAAGGCCAACTCAAGCGACTGCGCCGCATTTAGACGCGGGTCGCAGGCGGTGTGATAGCGGTCGGAGAGATCCTCATCGGATACCGCACGCACGCCACCGGTACATTCGGTCACGTCACGGCCCGTCATCTCGAAGTGAACGCCACCGGGAACCGTGCCTTCGGAACTGTGGATTGCGAAGAATTCACGCACCTCACGCAGGACGCGGTCAAAGGGACGGGTTTTGTAGCCCGATTCCGACTTGATCGTGTTCCCGTGCATCGGATCGCATGACCAGACAACCTTGCGTCCTTCACGCTGCACGGCCTGGATGAGACGCGGCAGGTGTTCGCCCACCTGACCGGCACCAAAACGAGCAATCAGAGTTAGGCGCCCTGCCTCGTTTTTGGGGTTGAGCGTGTCAATCAGCTTGAGAAGGTCACTTTCGGTGATCGACGGACCGCATTTCAGGCCAATCGGATTCTGTACACCGCGCAGGAACTCGACATGCGCACCGTCCGGCTGGCGGGTACGGTCGCCGATCCAGAGCATGTGGCCGGACCCGGCAACCGGGACACCGGTTGTACTGTCGACACGGCAAAGGGCCTCCTCGTACTCGAGCAGAAGCGCCTCATGGCTGGTGTAGAAATCAACCCGGCTCAGTGTGTCGTTGCTGGATCCGTCAACGCCCGCAGCCCGCATGAATTCGAGTGAATCGCCAATACGGTTCGCAATTTTGTGGTACTCGGAATATCCCTCGGCACCGGCGGTGAAATCGAGCGTCCACGCATGAACCCGGGCGATGTCAGCAAAACCGCCCTGCCCGAACGCGCGCAGAAGGTTCAACGTACCGGCAGCCTGTGTGTAGGCCTGAAGCATGCGGTCCGGGTCAGGGATCCGGCTTTCGGACGTCGGCTCAAAACCGTTGATGATGTCACCGCGGTAGGACGGCAGAACCTCACCATTCACATTTTCAGTGGGTGAGGACCGGGGCTTCGCGAACTGTCCTGCTATACGCCCGATTTTGACGACTGGGCATTTCGCGCCGAAGGTCAGCACGATGGCCATCTGCAGCATCACCTGGAAGGTGTCACGAATGATGTCCGCGCGGAAGTCATTGAAGCTCTCGGCGCAGTCACCGCCCTGCAGAAGGAACGCCTTGCCTTCCGAAACCTCGGCCAGTTGCTGTTTCAGCTTGCGGGTTTCACCGGCGAACACCAGCGGTGGATAGGAGCCAAGTTTGCCCTCAACGCTTTTAAGGGCGTCGGCATCGGTATAATCCGGCATCTGGACCCGTGGTTTGGCACGCCATTCGGATTTGACCCATTCAGCACTCATTATCCTGCTCCCTGCAGTCGATTTCGATTCGGGCTCCGTCTATAGCGACAGGGCTCATTGTTGACCATACCCGTCCTTTTGGCGTTAGGTTTTTCAATCCCCGAATCAGCTTCGTCAAGGCACAGGTTTCGCGGGATTGGAACAGGTTACGGATCGACATGAATGCTGGCCCCTCCCCCCGTGCCGAACGGATGGTTTTTCTACTTCTGGAAAACTTTACCCTGAGTGCGTTTGCCGGTGCCATCGAGCCTTTGCGACTGGCCAACCATATCAGCAACACGAAGCTTTATGATTGGGTCGTGGTCAGCGAGGACGGCAATCCGGTTACGTCCTCCTCCGGTGTTCAGGTCAGCTGCGATCAGGCCCTCGGGGAATTTGACCGTGACACGACAATTATCGTGATCGGCGGCATCGGAATCAAACAGTCGACCACCAAAACGGTCCTGAACTGGCTGAGGCGGGAGAGCCGAAGGGGCATGGCGATTGGTGCGGTCTGTACCGGTGCCTACGCCATCGCGAGCGCGGGGCTGCTCAATGGGAAACGCTGCACCACGCACTGGGAAAACCGGGACAGCTTCATGGAGGAATTCCCGGAAATCGAACTCACCCAGAGTGTTTTTATCATCGACCAGAATCGCTACACGGCTGCGGGAGGCTCGGCGTCCTTCGATATGATGCTCAACCTGGTGGCCCGCAAACACGGCACCGATCTTGCAAACCAGGTGGCGGATCAGTTGATCCACACCTCACTGCGCTCCGAATCAGACGAACAACGCCTTTCGATCCCTACACGCATTGGCGTGCGGCACCCGAAACTGGCGAAGGTGGTGCAGGAGATGGAAAACAATATTGAGGAAACGATCTCGCCATCGACCCTCGCCAAAGACGTGGGCATGTCGACCCGCCAGCTGGAACGGCTGTTTCGACGGTACATGAACCGCAGTCCCAAGCGGTATTATATGGAGCTGCGCCTTAAAAAGGCCCGGAACCTGCTGCTGCAAACCGATATGAGCGTCATAAATGTGGCGCTAGCCTGCGGCTTTGCCTCACCGTCGCATTTCTCCAAATGCTATCGCAGCATGTACAGCACGACGCCCTACCGCGAGCGGGGCGCCTCAGACGGCGAGCACTGATCACGCCCCGGCCCCCGGAACGTCACTTTTTTCAGTTTCAGACCCCACCAGAGGCTCAGGCCACACCACGGATGGCTGGCGGTTCGTCCTTTTGAATCCGTGCCGCGAGCAGAAGCATCAGTTCAGCGGCGGACCCGGCATCCGTAACGGCAGCCCTGGCGGTGCGAGCGAGTTCCTGATCATCGAGCATCTCACCGATGGAGACGAGGAACTGCGAGCAGTACGCGATGGTTTCCGCGTCATTTTCCTTCATCGCCTCATTCAGAAGCGTCTGCGCGCGCAGCATGTCCTCGTTAAAGGCAATCCTCATGGAGGAACGGTCTGAGAAATCCACGGAACGCTGATCCGGGCCAATCCGGCTGTCGGCATCGCTCAGTACGGACAGAATGCACTCCTGGAAAGCCGCAAGGCTCTCGATCGGCTTTTGCAGACATGTGGCGGCGCCAGCGGCCCGCGCCTCATCCTGCCATGCATCACGGTCGTGGCCACTCATGGCGATGATTCCGCTGATTGGTGTGGATGCGGAGGCGAGATGCCGGATCAGAGCCATGCCATCCCCGTCGGGCAGACCAAGATCCACAATCACCACGTTGGGCCGGTAAATGGCCAGGTGACGGCTTGCGGAATGAAGGGTGTCCGCCCTGCGAACCCGCGCGCCGCTTTCGGCGGCGAAGAGGCGAATGGCCTCCGATGCGCTACGGCTGTCCTCAACGAGAAGAATTGTAACTGCAAACAGACAGTGCCGGCGCAAACCGCCAAGTGAAACCGGGCGGGGCTCTCCTGAAGATGCACTCATAACCAGATACTCCCAAAACAAACTACCAGGCGATTTGATGCCAACGTTGCTAACAGGAAGTTAACCAACTTTGCGCTCCACCCGACAAACGGGATTTAAACAACTGAAATACATACATTTTGAACCGAATACCCCGGGCCGTTTCCCTTAAATTGTCGCCATTTGTGGGATCTTCGCGCCGAGCTTCCAGCCTGTGCCCAGCGCCGCTCCAAGACCGCGGGCGAGGTTGGAACTTGTTGTAACGGTCTGAATTTTAGCCTTTTTTGGCTTCAATCTTTTTCGGGGTTACCGGGTATTTTGAGAAGTTTCTCTAACGAGGCCGAGTCGAAATCCGCAGCGCACGACAGCGCGTGACTGCCCACCGCCTGTCATTTTGAACCAGGGCTGCTGGCGGATCGACGCATTCAAATGCGGAATGATGAAAAATTGCCGATACTTTGTCTTGAACTATGCGATCCGGTTTTGTAGACAGCGCGCATTCTACTGGGGAATAGGTTAACGGTAGACCCGCAGACTCTGACTCTGTTAGTCCTGGTTCGAATCCAGGTTCCCCAGCCAATCCTCCCAAAAATCCAATTGAGTTGAAGCTATCCTTACGGGGAGCCTGATTAGTATTGAGAAGCTTTCCGGCGTGATACCGACCCGCTATAAAGCGGGGTATCAGCAAGGCTTTCATTAGATTGAATCGCTCCACCAAATTTTTCGAGAACTCCCTTATATAGAAATCGTAATAGGAGTGACTCAACGCATTCATCTCGGCTGCACCCAAAAATTATCCAAAAACAGCCTGTACCGGGCATCTCATCCAAGTATACTCAACCTGCGGCCCGGAATTTTAATCTGAAGCATGGCTGCAACGACCATTTTATTTTTTGTTCTTACTTGTGGTGGGGTAATTGAAATGCACGGATTTCAGATAAGTGAATCCAAAAGTTCACATGCAGAAGAAGGCGAACACGCACATGCTTCCGGATGGCAGACCCCGGTAAGCGCGGGCGGGTCATTCAGCACTCAGTGGGTTGGGAAGACGAATGACCAGCGCATTGATGGCCTCCTTAAAGGTATCAAATGGGCCGGTAGCACGATAAGCTACAGCGACCCGGACAAACGCTGGGACTACCAGACCAACCATCCGGAGAATTTTACGAACCTGAGCCAACTCACGGACACCCAAATGCGGGCGGTTCACGCAACTCTTGATTCGGACACGTTCACTCAACCCGCAGCCCATGCCGGGTTTTCCGTCGAAGGGTTCACCAATCTGACCGTGAATTACGCTGGGCACGGGAGTGGCAACGGCACCATCCGCCTTGCAAACACCAGCGACCCGTCGACAGCCTACGCGTACTACCCCAGCACCGGAGTTTGGGGCGGTGACGTATTTTTCGGTCCGTCAGGCGACTATCCCTACGCTGGCAACTATGACTACCATGCCGTCATCCACGAAATCGGGCATGCGCTTGGCCTGAAACACGGGCACGAAACGACGCCCAACGGGAGCCTCCCCTACAATACCGATTCCATGGAATACTCTGTGATGACCTACAGATCCCATGTCGGTCACGATCCAGCCTACTACAAAAACGAGTATGGCGGCTATGCACAGACTTTCATGATGTATGACATTGCCGCACTTCAACATATGTACGGAGCGGATTACACCACGAGTTCCGGCGACACCGTTTACTCGTGGAAACCAAACTCCGGCAACACAGTGGTCGATGGGGCAACCGCCATCTCCTCCGCAGACAACCGCATTTTCATGACGGTATGGGACGGCGGTGGAAACGACACCTACGATCTTTCCGCCTATAACACGTCCGTTGATATTGATCTGCGGGCCGGGGCGCATTCCGAGTTCTCCTCGGCACAGCTCGCCTATCTTGGAGGAGGCCCAAACAACGGACACGCCCGCGGGAATGTTTTCAACGCATTGCTGCACGACGGAGACCAGCGGTCGCTGATCGAAAATGCGGTTGGTGGCGGAGGCCATGACACGATCTACGGAAATGAAGTGGACAATGCTCTCAGCGGCGGTGGCGGCAGGGATGCGCTGTTCGGCCTCAGCGGGAACGATACCCTGGACGGCGGCGGTGGCAATGACACAATGGATGGCGGCGGCGGTAGCGACACCGTTCTATATGATTCCAACACGTCGGCCGTGAAGGTTGATCTGACCGCGGGCAAGGCGACGTTCCCAGGAAACAACTGGGCGGCAGAGACGCTTGTCTCGATTGAGAACGCGGTAACCGGCTCCGGCAATGATGTGCTCATAGGCAATCGCTCGGGCAACTCTTTTTCAGGCGGCGCTGGAAATGACACGTTTGATGGCCGTGGAGGAACCGACAGTTTTGATGGAGGTGCCGGCAGTGACACCGTGCTCTACAGTGCGAATACCAGTTCCGTGCGGGTTGATCTGACGGCTGGACTCGTCACCTTTCCGGGCAAGCCCTGGCAGGGGGAACAGATCGTCTCAATCGAGAACGCCGTCACCGGGTCCGGCGCCGACACGCTGATAGGCAACGGTGCCGCCAACACCCTGCGCGGCGGCGCGGGAAATGATGTTATTCAGGGCAACGGTGGCCGGGACGTCATGGTTGGCGGCTCGGGGAACGACGTTTTCCGGTTTGTCGATGCCTCGGATTCAAGGCCGTGGGCGGCTGACGTCATTCGTGGTGGGGACGGAACATCCGCTTTTCAACGCGCAGACAGCGGTTTTGGCGACCGCATCGACCTCTCGGCATTTGATGCAGACACCACCCGAAGCGGCATTCAGGACTTTGAGTTCGGAAACGCCACCGGGAAAGGTCGGCTCTGGGCGATCGACTCCGGCAAAAACACCCTGATCTGCGGAAACACGGATGGAGACCGCGCCATAGAGTTCCAGTGCATTATCCGGGATGGTAACGTTCGGGCCTCATCCTACACGGAAGCGGATTTCATCTTCTAGGGAAGCTCCCTGCCCGATCACCGAAGCCGATAACCCAAGTAAAGGGGCCATCGGGACTTCCACCCGATGGCCCTCAATCAGTCTATGTAAGGCCGCTACCTGGCAGTCAGAGGTCTGAACTCATCCTTGGTTTCCGTAGCCAGACTGACCGCAACAATTGCAATCATCGCGAAGATGAAACCGGGGATGATCTCATAGATGCCCGGACCGCCCAAGAAGCTGGAGTTCCAGCCAAACGCGATCCAGATGATCACGGTCAACGCACCCACAACCAGGCCCGCCAAAGCCCCACGCCCGGTCATTCTGCTCCATGTCAGCGCCAGAATCATCAGCGGACCGAACGCGGCACCAAAGCCGGCCCAGGCGTTTGCCACGAGGCCAAGAACCTTGCTCTCCGGATCACCCGCAATCACAGCGGCCACCGCCCCAACGGCTACAACTGCAATCCGTCCAACGGCCACAATGGTCTTTTCATTGGCCGTTTTGTTGACCAGCAGTTTGTAGATGTCCTCTGCCAGCGAGGACGAGGATACCAGCAATTGGCTCGATACGGTCGACATGATCGCAGCCAAAAGAGCAGCAAACAGGAAGCCCGTGATGATCGCCGGGAACAGTGTCTCGGCCAACAGGATGAAAATCGTCTCGGAGTCACCGAGTTCAATCCCGTTTCTCTCCACATAGGCCCGACCCAGGATGCCTACACCAATCGCGCCAACGAGGGAAATCGCCATCCAGGCCATGGCGATGTTTCGAGCGGTTGCGACCTCCTCGACGCTCCGTACGGCCATGAAACGCACAATGATGTGGGGTTGCCCGAAATAGCCGAGCCCCCATGCCATCAGCGAGAGCCACCCGATCAGCGTCATGCCTTCCGTCCACCAGGACATTGTAAAGCCCTCAATGCCCGCAAGCGTCTCACCCGCCTGTGCAAAACCGCCACCGTCACCGGCGTAAAGCACAACCGCCGGCATCACGATCAGGGCCAGCATCATGATGCAGCCCTGGACGAAGTCGGTCAGACAAACGGCCAGGAAGCCACCCACAACCGTGTAAACCAGCACGATACCAAGCGTGAGCCAGACGCCGGTCTGGTATCCACCGTCGAATGCGGAGGAGAACAGCTTGCCGCCCGCGACCAGGCCGGACGCAGTATAGACCGCGAAGAACACCACAATGATGACCGCGGACACCATGCGTAGCGCAGTGGCCTGGCTCGGGAAACGTTTCGCAAGAAATTCCGGGATGGTCAGGGCGTTATCATACCGCTCCGTCTGCTCACGAAGCCTTGGCGCAACCACGATCCAGTTGACCAGCGCCCCGATGAAGAGGCCGATACCAATCCACGCCTCAACCAGTCCCGCAGCGTACAGGGCACCGGGCAGGCCCAGCAGAAGCCAACCGGACATGTCCGATGCCCCCGCGGACAGGGCGGCAACCGCGGGCGGAAGGTTGCGCCCGCCCAGCATGTATTCCTCGGAATTGGATGTGGATTTGCGAAACGCATAAAAACCAATTCCAAGCATGGCAGCGAAATAAATGATCAGGCTGATCCAAATTCCAGTCTGCATAATCGTGCTCCCTTCCTATGTTTTGGGTACGCGTCCTCAGGCCTCGGCGGCCAGCAGACTCGTGTTCCCGCCTGCCGCCGTCGTGTCGATGCAGACATGACGTTCGGCATAATATCGCGCCGGACAGATCACTTCTGTTTCCAAAAGGATGATGCGTCCGTTTCGGCCCGCCAGCGCTTTTCTCAAATTCTGGGTCCAGTCAGAGGCCCCGGCTGCCGCCACAGCAACAAAACCCGAGGCGTTGGCGAGGGTGTCATCTGACACGGTGCCATCGATCCCGCTCACTGGCGCACCTGCCCTGACCATGGGCGCAACCGCCTGGGCCGCGCCCGGTGCCACGACCACCGCCGGACATCCCGCGGCAAGGGCCTGCGCCGCCTGGGCCAGAGCCGTTTCAATCTCGGGACCAAGACAGAGCACAGGGCCCTTGGGCGGCATGGACATCTGATTGGACTCACCAGTCGGACCAGGCAGATCAAACTGGCCGCTGTCGAATGAGGCGGCGGCATTAACCGCCCGCCTCACCACGGCGCCCTTTCCGTCAAGCGCGCGCCGCAAGACCTGAACCCGGTCGTTGCGGGCCGCCCATGCGGTCGCGTCGAGTTTGCCAAAGGCCTCCTCGATCTGCGCACCACCTACAGCCTCAACGTCCGGCGCCGGATGCTCGCCCGGAGTTTCCGTTCTGCGGAACCGGTTGACGTAGTTTGGCCCGCCCGCCTTCGGTCCGGTCCCCGACAGGCCCTCGCCACCAAACGGCTGACTGCCGACAATGGCGCCGATCTGGTTTCGGTTGACGTAGATGTTGCCCACGTGGATCCGGTCGACGATCTGCTGAACGCGGTCATCGATACGGGTATGAAGACCAAATGTCAGACCGAAGCCGCGGTCGTTGATCGCATCCACCGTTTTATCGATATCTTTGGCCTTGAACGTCGCAACATGAAGCACCGGACCAAAGATCTCACGCTCAAGATCCTGGATGCCACCAACCTCAATCATGGCCGCGCCGACGAATGTGCCCTCTTCGGGCGCATCCAGCCGTTTCAGTAGCCGCCCCTTCTTCTCCTGTGCCTCAATGTATCCGGAAATGTCCGCCTGAGCGTCAGAATCGATCACGGGGGCGATGTCCGTATCAATCGACCATGGATCACCCGTCACCAGGGCATCCATCGCTCCTTTGAGCATATCGACAAGACGGTCGCGGGTATCCTCCTGCACATAGAGAATACGAAGCGCCGAACAGCGCTGACCGGCCGACTGGAACGACGAGGCGACGATGTCATCCACTGCCTGCTCGGGAAGCGCGGTGGAGTCGACGATCATCGCGTTCAGGCCGCCTGTTTCAGCGATGAGGACTGCATCGGCGGGCGCATTCGCCGCAAGGGCCGCATGAATGCGCTGCGCCGTTTCCGTCGAACCGGTGAAGCACACTCCCGCAATTCCGGGATGCGACGTCAGCGGACCACCCACGGTCGGTCCGTCACCCGGCAACAACTGGAACGCAGCTTTTGGCACGCCCGCTTCCCGGAACATTTCGGCCGCGCGTGTTGCTATAATCGGCGTCTGTTCAGCGGGCTTGGCCAGCACCGAGTTTCCAGCTGCGAGGGCCGCAGCAATCTGTCCAGTGAAAATCGCCAACGGGAAGTTCCAGGGACTGATGCAAACAAAAATCCCTCTGGCGGAACCCGGCTCCTCCTCGTCCAGGCGCTCGGCCTCGTCGGCATAAAAGCGCAGGAAATCGACCGCTTCCCGAACCTCGGCAACCCCGTCGAGCAGGATCTTTCCGGCCTCGCGCGTGGCTATGGAACAGAACTCGGCCATGTTGTCCTCGTAGAGGTCAGCAATCCGACGAAGTATGGCGGCGCGTTCGCTCACCGGCGTCGCGGACCATTCCTCAAAACCGGACTTCGCCGCTTCCAGCGCTCGCGCGACCTCGCCGGAGGTCGCTTCATGGACCGTCCCCACAGGGCTGCCATCGGCTGGCGCCTTGACCTCAATGGCGGGACCTTCGGGGTCGGCGTCATCGGCAAGAACCGGTCGGGCTGTCCATTTGGTGTCCGCGAAAGCGTTTCGGCCTTCTATCAGCTCCAGCGCACTCGCGGGCTCCTCCAAACGGTAGCCTTTCGAGTTCTGCCGTCGTGGCCGGAACAGGTCGAGGGGAAGGCGGATGTCCGGATTTTGGATTGGGTCGTTTTCGAGAGCCCGCTCCACCGGATCGGCGGCAATTTCGCGCGGAGGTATCTCCTCATTCACGATCTGGTTCACGAAGCTGGAATTGGCGCCGTTTTCGAGCAACCGCCGTACGAGATAGGCAAGAAGGTCCTTATGCGGTCCGCAGGGTGCATAAATGCGGCAGCGGGTACCGGCCTGCGACCGCACGATGCCATGAAGCGATTCACCCATTCCGTGCAGGCGCTGGAACTCAAATCCGTCGCGGTCGTTGCCGGCCATTTCAAGGACAGCCGCACATGTATGGGCATTATGCGTTGCGAACTGCGGATAGATCCGGTCGCGCATGTCGAGCAGCATTTTTGCGCAGGCCATATAGGACAGGTCCGTGTTGACCTTGCGGGTGAACACGGGGAACGATGAGGCACCAAGTTCCTGTGCAAGCTTGATCTCGGTGTCCCAGTAGGCCCCCTTTACGAGGCGGACCATGATTTTCCGGTCGAGGCTTTCCGCAAGCGAATGCAGATGGCGAAGAACCTCCGGCGCGCGCTTGCCATAGGCCTGAACCACAACACCGAATCCGTCCCAGCCCTTCAGGCTTTCGTCGGAGAGCACCGCATCAATTACATCGAGGGAAACATCGAGCCGGTCCTGCTCCTCGGCATCGATATTGAAGCCGACTTTGGCTTCGGCAGCCATTTGCGCCAGTTTCAGGCAGCGCGGGATCACATCATTCTCGAGTGACGTGCGATGGGTCGTCAGGTAACGCGGTGAAAGAGCGGACAGTTTCACGGAGATCCCGGGATTGTCCCGCACGTCGCCTTTAGCGGCCTTGGCTATCTGTGAAATCGCGTGCGAATAGCTGTCAAAAAATGCCTGGGCATCCGCCTCAGTACGTGCCCCCTCCCCGAGCATGTCATAAGAATAGGTATATCCCTTTTTCCGCAGCGGTTCGGCCCGTTTGATGCCTTCCTCGATAGTCTGGCCGAGAACAAACTGCTGGCCCATAACGCGCATGGCCTGACCCACCGCGGTCCGGACAACCGGTTCACCAAGACGCTTGATCAGACGTCGCGCACCGGCGGCAGGGCGCGAAGGATCGTCCTTCAGCACGCGGCCCGTCAGCATCAGCGCCCAAGTGGACGCGTTGACCAGCGGCGAGAACGAATGCCCCAGATGGGAACTCCAGTTCGACGGCGCGATCTTGTCCTCGATCAGGTCGTCGATGGTTTCGGCATCCGGCACGCGCAGCAGCGCCTCAGCCAAACACATGAGCCCGACACCCTCTTCGGTGGACAGGCCATATTCGTCGAGAAACGCCTCCATCATGGTCGGATCTGTGTCATCGCGAACGCGTTGAATAAGCTTTGCAGCCTCCTCAACTATTGCGTCGCGGCGTTCCGCCGGCAATCCCAGACGGTCGGCAAGATCGCGCACCGCATCCGCTTCATCCATGGCGTATCTGGTGCGAACCGCAGCACGTGTTTCAGTTGTTGCGGCTTCAATACTTAGCGGTTCGGAATTCATCTCGGCCTCGCTCAATTCAATCGTCCCACGACGGGACTTCCCCAGCCCTGATGAAATCCCAATATTTGGTAAATGAACAGCCTTTAATCGGGCAGGCATCTATGTTAGCCGCGCTGCCCGGTAACTGATAAAATTCAAATTTTTTTGATCACGCGAAGAAGTGCAGGCCAACTCTAGAGTTGCGGCGGACCCTCCGCAACGGCAAGGGCCTTGTTCTTGAAACGGCTCTCGCCGGACACTTCCGTGCCGAACCACGCCGGGGCCTCAAACGCCTCCGCATCCTCCAGCGACGGGAATTCGACTTCCACAACCATCAGGGGAGCGAGAGTTCCGCTGTAGACATCCAACTCAAACGTCTCACCGCGTTCCAGACTGCCGGAATACCGCGTTTTCTCAAGTCGACGACCCTCAGTGGCGGGCCACAGATCGTCGAACTGCGACTGGTCGAGTGAGACCTCATGTTCACTCCTGACAACCGATCCGCCGCTCTTGACCGTCAGGAAAAAGCCCGCGCCTTTTTGCCGCACCCGGACCTCGACCTTGTCCTCAGTCGCGGAGAGGTAGCCCTGACGGACCGTTTCGCTCTTCAGCCCATCAAGGTCCGGCGCGTTCAGAACCAGAAACTTGCGCTCGATTTCGGTACTCATGATTTGGCCACCCGTTTCATGACTTCCCCGTGCAGGTCGCGGTAAGCCTGCGCAGCGGCACTGCGCGGGGCGGTGGCTGTAACCGGCGCACGATGCACGCCCATCCGCTCGATGTCGGACGAGAACGGAATGTGGGTTTTCATAATGCGCTTGCGATGGGAAGCGGACATGCCCTCAATGGTTTCGCCATGCAATGTTTTCACGCCCTGTACCATCGAGAAGAAGCCATGGATTTTTTTCTGTGACAGGTCATTGTCATCAAAAAACTCCAGCAACTGCTCAAAAGTCCGTTGCGACAACGTGGTGGGGATAATCGGCACAACAATTCCGTCAGACGCCTTGAACACGTTCTCCGACAGTGTCGAGATGTTGGGCGGGCAGTCGAGTAGGATCACGTCGTAGTCACCCTTGACCGCCTTTAGCGCCTTTTTAAGACGGGAATGACTGTTGCGCATCCGTGCAAGGAACACATCGAAATCCCGAAAGGTCATGTTCGCGGGAAGGATGTCGAGGTTCTCGTAATCACTGCCCCGGATTGCTTTGGTGAACCGCTCAACGTCCTCGAAAAAGCGCGTATTCGTGAGCTTCTTCGACGGTTTCACGCGAAAATAAAAACTCGACGCGCCCTGCGGGTCCAGATCGCACAGGAGGGTTCGTTTGCCCGCTTCGGCAAGGGCGTGGGCCAGGTTGACGGCCGTGGCGGTTTTGCCCACTCCGCCCTTGTTGGAATAGCATGACAGGATCAGCATGATCAGGCTTTACCTCCGTGGAACAAATCGCGGAACGACTTCTGGGTTTCGGGACTGTTGAACTGCCTGAACCGACCCGTGACCTGGTCCCGTTCCTCCAGCTGCCGACGGTGAAGAACCGCGGTCAGGGCACCAACCGCCTGAGCAATTTCCAGAGCCTCGTCGGTCGATTTATCCAGCGTGTTCAAAAACGCCTGCAGGCTTTCCTGCTGCACCGCGAAGTCGTTGAAGTTTCCGAGAGTCTCCTGAAGTTTCTTCAGGGACGCGATCAGTGACCTGATCGCCTTGTCGGAATAGAGCGGCTGGAAAAACTCCATCAGGTAGCGCAGTTTTTTGCACTGGATGCGTAACTCGTGCACTTCCTCATCCGGCGTGGCGTCCGTGATGCCCTGTGCGATGGTGCAAATCTTGCGGTACCGCTTCCAGATCAGCTTTGCGGCGTAATCCAGCGCATGCCGGTCCGCGCTCGGCCCGGGTTTAAGCGATTTGCGCTTGTTGAAAAGCTTCTCAAGGCTCTTCATTTCCGCAGCATAGGCATCGCTGCGGAGGTGGCTACGCAGTTTTTTCAACTCGCCGCTCCGCTCAGCCTCAAACAGTTTGAACATGCGATCAAGGCCGCCATGCACCGTCTCCGGCACGAGACCGTAGAAATCATCCCGCTCGAGCAGATACACGTCGAGATCACGCAACCTGCCGGTCTTTGCCATCAGTGCCGAGAAACGGTCCTTCAGGCTGGCCGTCTGTTCCGGATCGTAAACACCCTTGAATAGACTGATGACCGACCGGATTTTCCGCAGCGACACACGGTAGTGGTGCAGAAACTCCGTGTCAGTATCGTCAATGGTGCCCTGCTCATTCACCCGCGCCAAAGGCAGGTGAGCGGCAATCACGGCCGTTGCGGTATCAAACGCGGTTTGGTCAGCCTCGAGCGGCACGTCGGGCCGCGACACAAACGGTGTAACGCCAGGCAACAGGCGCGCGTAAATACTGCTGGCGTCGAGGGTCGTCCCGCCAATCGCTTCCACTTCCGCCCTAACCCGATCAAGAGCCTTGTCGTAACCGCGTAGCCCGCTCAGGCCAACGATGGCGATGCCATCGCCATCCGGTCCGGACAGCTGCATAACACTGACCCTCGCCTGGGTTTTTTCCTCGTCATCGACGAAAGCAACGGCGGTCTGCTGCACCTCGCCCTGCCCCAGCGGCAGCAGACTGCGCAGCGGTGTGATATGGGACAACGCATCCCTGACTGGGCCCTCCGCGAGATCCGCCACAAAATCGCCCCCGCGCTTTGACGTCTGTGTAAGAAGGGCGCCATTTCGGCTGAGCAACAGGAACTCCCCGCCAACTTCCAGCAGGGCGACGTGACGGCCTGCCACGTTGTGCTCAAATGTATCGAAGATCGTGAATTTCTGTGGTTCGTCCCCGTCAATGATCACGGGGGACAGTTTCCCCGCGCGCTCCTTAACGAGGGCCGAAACCGATTTGGTCGGCAGCGCAAACGTCGTTCGCTCTGAAGTCATTTCCTTACTTTCCCGGTTTGGCGAGGTAATCCTCAACCAGCCGCTCGATTATCCCCTGAACGCTTGTGTCTTCCTCGATGGCACGAATTTTCAGCGCCTTCAGCGTCCTGCTCCTCAACCTGAGCGATGTGTTCTTACGCTCGCCGTTGTCGTCCTTTTTGGTCTTAGCCATGCCCGGGCTCCTTCCGCGTGCGCTCGACTATGACATAATGACGTCACTATTGTGAACGCCGCGGAAAGGTCAACACATCTCCTGCGACTGGCGAGTAAAAAATCATATCAATGATACCAGCACCCTTGATACCCGGTCCACGTCATATGTGGGCTTGTTTCTGTTGCTAAGAGGAAGACGAACACATGGCACGCCATAACGTTCCGTAACCTCTCCGCAAATTTCCGATGAAACACCCGCATCGCACAGAACATGCGTCATCAAATCCCGCGGCCGCACATCTCCGGCATCCCGCAGGAGAGGCTTCAGAATTGCGCCAACATTGTCTGCCAAGCTGTAGCCCAAAGCTTCGGGATCCTCACCCAGACTGGGCAGGTACACCTTGGGCACCGAACGCCGAGCAATGGCCCTGCCCACGCCTTCCGGCAAGAGGTTGGCAACAACGCTGGAATAGAGACTGCCGGGCGGATAGCAGATGATTTCGGCCTGCTCGATAAGCTTTCGGTTTCGCTTTGGCAGCTTTGTCTCAACTGGGTTGGTTGTATCGAGCGTCCCCACCAGGAACACCTCCCGGATCGGACTGTCCAGCGGCGCAACCTCCTTCCCAGTGAGTGCGCGCTGTCCAACCACCCTGCGCCCGTCCTCTAGAGTAACGCCAAGATGCAGGTTTTCATCAACAATGGTCCGCACCGTGCCCCGCACGTCGACCATTTTCGACATCAGAAAAAGGACCGGCTCCAGAGCCCGGCCGTGGCTGAGATAACCGCCAGCCAGGATAAGATTGCCGATGCTCGCGTTTCTGTAGTCAAACGTATCGTCAACCGACTCAATGAAACTGTCGATCTGGGTCCGGATAAGTTGACGCATCGGGCGGGCTATTGCCGCCATCAGCGGGTGCCTGCCACTCTGGATCCGGGCAACCTCCGCACGCAGGTCATCCGCGTTGCCGTCTTTCGGCAACCGGTGACTGAACAGCGCATAAACGTCCGGCTGACCTAACACCGTCTCGTCAGCAAGCGCCATCAAACGCGACCTCAGGTCACCCACGGCGGGCATGTCAAAGGCCTCCCGCAACATCTGGCTCGAGCCACCGCTGTCAAATGGCGTGATCAGGTGCATCGAATTGAAAGTGTAGTGTTTCAACCGCCGGGCAATCCCGTTGAGCGCACTGCCCCCACTAAAAAACAAAAGACGCGGGCCAAGATGGGGGGCGCTCTCCGCCCGCGCGACACGCAGGTCATCAGGCAGGAGCACCTGGCGTTGCACGTTGATGGGAGTGGTTTTCATTCTGATCTCCGGCGCCGTTGGCAAGCCAACCTCATCTGAGGGTTTTATGGCGCGCAAACGGCCCCGGATGGAAGTTTTCCTTTACGGAACTGACGGGAAACTGGCATAGACCCCGCGCAAGGGGCGAGAACAACGCCGCAGGAGCAGTATACGTGCCAAATACAGCCACTCAGCCTGACGCAATTGCTGAGAACATGTCCTTTCTGCTCGCGGAAATTGACGGACAACTGTCACGTCTTGCGGATTATTTTGGCAGCCCCCGCGAGGCAGCCGCATCGCAACTGATGCAAAGGGCCGGCTACTCAAGCAATCTGTCCGCCCGGGTTCGCAAGGCCTGCCTGACCGCAATGATCCGGAAGAAGAAACCGGATACCCTACGCCTCCAGGGCATCGATACGATCGCGCGTAACCTGGATCTGCTCTCACGGCTGGGCCGACGCGCCGTCGATCAGGCGGAACAGATAAACCGCGTCAAACTGCTTCGCGCCGATGCCTATGTGCCGCCGCTCACCCTGGTGCGCAACACGGTCGCGACAATTCAGAGCGCACTCGACAGCGGCAACAGCAAACGCGCCGTGGAAATCGGGCAGGCCCGCAAGGAACTGACGGTGTTCCACGACCGCCTGTTCCGGACCTACACCCGAGACATGACCGATACGAAACACACCGAGGACCTGGCCTACGCCCTGCTGGCCCTGAATGAGGTCACGCGCATGGGGGAGGCCCTGCAGGGCATCTCCGAGGCCATTCTGTCCATCAATATCGGTCAGAACGTGCAGTTCGAGCGCTACTTTACACTTCGCAGCGTGCTCAATGGAGTTTCAAACAAAGAAAAAATCACTCTGAAACCCCTGGCCGAAACCCGTTCCGGTTCCGCCATTTCCAGTGTCAGCGTGAAGGACACCGACGGCAATCCGGTACCGGCGGTGTTCAAGGATGGCGACCGCCGGAAGGTGAAACAGGAGCGAGTTGGCGTAAAAAGCTGGAACTCGGTCTATCCCGGGCTGGCTCCGGAAATTCTGTCCTACGAAAAGAACGGCGGATCGGCAGCACTGCTGATCGAACATCTTGAGGGCCAGACCTTCGAGGACATCGTCATCAGTGGCCACGATGCGGCTCTCGCGACCGCGTCCAAGGCTCTGCACAAAACCGTTCGGGACATCTGGCGGACAACGCGAACCGACGAACCGGCTGAAATGGGCGCGATGGAGCAGCTGGCCAAACGCATGCCCGATGTGTACCGCCTGCATCCCCACCGGGCGGGAGGCGCGCAAAACCTGAACGGTGTTAAGGTCGCTGATTTCGACGAGCTGGTTGAGGAAGCGCAGGCGCGGGAGGCTCGTCTGCCCGCACCGTTTTCCGTCTACATCCACGGTGATTTCAACCTCGACAACGTTATCTACGATGCGGTGAACAAAAAGATCCGGTTCATCGACCTGCACCGGTCGCGATACATGGATTATGCCCAGGATGTTTCGGTCTTCATGGTGTCGAACTACCGGCTTCAGGTTCTCGACAATGCCACCCGCATCCGCATCGCCCGGGTCGCGGCTGACATGCACGCGATGGCCACCAAGTTCGCCCGTCGCGAAAAGGACGTCACGTTCGAATACCGTCTCGCACTCGGACTGGCCCGGAGTTTTGCCAGTTCAACGCGTTTCGTGGTCGATCAAAAACACGCCCAGCGCATGCTCATGCGGGCCCGTTACATACTTGAGACCCTGCTGAAGGTGCCGGAAGGGCGTGAGGCCCGGTTCAGGCTGCCCATAAAGGAACTGTTTCATGACTAAACGCATCGGGGTGATCGGCACCCCCGGAAAGTGGTCCACCGAAACGCTGGCCAAAGCCTTCGCCGACCGTACGGGCTACAGCCAGGTAATCGACATGGGTGACGCCGTTCTGGATCTCTCGGCAGGCGCGCTGTTCTGCGACGGGGTGAACGTGTGCGAACTTGATGGCCTGGTGCTGAAAAAGGTGGCCGAGACATACAGCCCGGACGCACTTGACCGTCTGGAAATGCTGCGCGTCGCGGAAGCGGCAGGCGTCCGTGTGTTCAGCCCTGCGGAGAACGTGATCCGCCTGATGGACCGACTGGCCTGCACGGTCACGTTGCGTAATGCAGGTATCCCAATGCCGCCGACAGTGATTACGGAAAATGTGGCTGCGGCCCGTGACGCGCTCGACCGCTTCGGAGCCGCCGTGTTCAAGCCACTGTTCTCCACAAAGGCGCGGGGCATGGTCCTGCTGGAGGCCGAAGCACCAGACGCCGACGCGAAGATTGCCGGGTTCAGAGCAGACAACCCCGTCATGTATGTGCAGCAGAAGGCCGACCTGTCCGGCCATGACCTCGGCATGGTCTTTCTCAACGGCGAATACGTCTGCACCTATGCCCGGGTCAGCCAAACCGACAGCTGGAACACCACAATCCATTCCGGCGGAAAATACGCCCCCTTTGACCCGGACCCCGAGCTCATCGAACTCGGGCAAAAGGCGCAGGCGCCATTTGGGCTGACATTTACGACAGTCGATATCGCACTGACGCCGCAGGGCCCAATCGTTTTCGAGGTGTCGGCTTTCGGAGGATACTCCGGCGCCTTGAAAGGCTGCGGCATCGACGCCGCCGGGATGGTCGCAGACCATGTGCTTGCGGAAGTATCAGCATGACGCTTGCGGAAATACTCTCTAGACTGGATTCGGATGCTGCGGGCGAACAGCCCTTTTCCCTGCGGGCCGGTCACGTCACCGTCACGGTGTACGCCCCGGAGCCCCTGCGCAGTCAGCTCAAGACATATTTCCGCGACGTCATCGTACCCCCCGACCGCACGGCCCTGACCGTGCGGCTTCTGCCGGGACAGTCGCTCCCCTTTGAGCCGGACTGGTCGGACTGGCGGCGCGAGACCGGCAAAAGCGGCCGGAAAGACGCGATCTTCGACCTCGGCGATGCCCGTCTGGTCCGCAAGGTCCGCAGCGGCGTCACGTTCGTTCAATCCTCCGATATTGCTATCGCGCTCGGCCCTCTGGAAGAGAATGAAAGCACCGCGATCAACTTCATCAACACTCAAATCCTGAACAAATGCCTCCGCGAAGGATGGCAGCTGGCACACGCTGCTGCGGTCACCGACGGCAACCGAACCCTCGCGATATCCGGGCTGTCCGGCGGAGGAAAATCCACATCCATCCTGCGCATGATGGATCTCGAAAGCACCCGTTTCCTGTCCAACGACCGGGTCCTCATCAAACAGGGAAATCCGCCCCGAGCTTTGGGCATTCCGAAACACCCCCGCATCAATCCGGGCACGATCCTCGGCAACCCTCGGCTGACCCACATGCTCACTAAGGAACGGGTCGCTGAACTCAAATCACTGCCCGCTTCCGAGCTCTGGGAACTCGAGGAAAAGTACGACCTCATGGTTCCCGAAGTCTACGGGCCAAAAAAACTGCAGCTCAAAGGCCCCCTGACCGACTTCTGGGTACTGAACTGGTCCCGCCAGAGCGACACTCCGACCAGTATATCGCCCGTAAGTCTCCCCGACCGCCCTGACCTGCTGGCTGCGATTATGAAAAGCCCAGGGCCCTTCCATCAACACTCTGACGGCAGCTTCGAGCCAAACGGCAGCCAGCCCGACCCGGAGGCATATCTTGAGGCCCTGAGCGGTGTCACCGTTTGCGAAGTCTGTGGCCGGGTTGATTTCGATGCCCTCGCCCTCAAAGGCAAAGCCCTGTTCGATGGCTGAGTGTTACCATGCATTCTTCCGCCACGGTGACTACGCCCAGAGAAAGGGGGTTCCCTCAGCCCGACAGCCCTGGGCGTTGACCGAGGCCGGGAAAGCCCAGGCCCGCGAAGGCGCAACCGTTTTGGATGGGACGGTGAAGGAACTCGGGTTACGCCCATCCGCAATCATTTACTGTTCGCACCAACTCCGTGCGTGGCAAACTGCGCAGGTGGTGGCGGAAACCCTGCGGGATTTGGGCCATGACATCACGGAGATCCGCGAAACCGCTGAACTTGCCGAACGGGGGCTGGGCAGTGCAGCCAACCTGACCGTCACGGAAATCGAAGCCGCGCTTGAGGCGGACCCGCGCTTTGAGACGCCACCGCAAGGCTGGAAATCCGACAGCGATTACCGCCTGCCCCTCGAAGGGGCCGAAAGCCTGATGATGGCCGGCGCTCGTGTTGCCCGGCATCTGGTAACCAGCGGACAGCCCGGCAAACTTACGCTTCATGTCGGACACGGCGCCTCGTTCCGTCATGCCTGCCATCACCTTGGCATCCTGACCCACGAGGAAATCGCACGCCTCTCCATGTTTCATGCCCAGCCGTCACTGATCTGTCATCAAAACGATGCAAAATGGCGGCACGTGGCAGGTGAATGGAAAATCAGGGAACCGGGGGCGACGCCCAGGGATTGACCTTGAGGAAGAACAGGGGGCTCACATGAACAATCAGACGACTTTTCATAGCAATGATGTTCTGCTTCCCCCAGTGTTCGACACTGATGCCTGCCTGGAAAATTTCCCCCGCAGAATTGGTCCGTGGCACGATGCCACCAACAGCTCCGTTGCCGACTGCCTAACACGCGCCAGCCGAAGTGGCGGTTGGCACTGGCCCGACCGGCCGGTCATCTTCGTATCCGACCCCCATGCCGACGCCGAGGGATTCCTCAGGTCCCTCATCGCGGCCGGCGCGATCCTGCGCAAAAATGGCCGGATCGAACTCACACCTTTTGGACGCAGAGCGCACATCGTTCTAGGCGGTGACACGCTTGACAAGGGCCCCAGCAATCTGGCTCTCCTCGACGCGATCGCATCCGTGCTACAGACCGGAGCTTACCTGACCATCCTTGCCGGAAACCACGATTTGCGCATGCGCATGGCCATCGGATCTGTGCGCGGCAACCGAACCGCACTCAACGAGCATCTTTTTGTTCGAATGGGCCGAAAAATCCTCCCCGCACTGCGCGAGGTTCTCGACCGGTTTGTCACACCCCTCGACCTTGAAGCCGTTCCGGATGAGAAAACCTGCAGGTCACTGCTGACCCCCGGTACGGGATGGGCCGCGCGGTTTGAACGGGCGGCACGTGACGAACTGCGGCCGCAGGTTATCGACAAGGAAACCCGAAAACTCTCCGAGAAACTTGGCAAATTTGAAACCGACTGCGCCCGTCACGGAATGACATACCGTGAACTTCTGGCCGCACTTCGCAAATGCCATGACATTTTCATTGAACCCAACGGCCATTACGCCTGGTTCTACGAGCGAATGCAGGCGGTCGCCCAAAGCGGCTCCATCGTATTCGTGCATGCCGGCCTCTGCGACGACATGTGCCATGCCCTGGTGGAAAATGGTGTCGAGGCGATCAACTCCGCCTATCGACGTGCCGCCGAAGATGCCACATTGGGTTTCTATTTCGGTCCCCTCGCTAATCTCGTTCGAACCAAATACCGCCGGTCCGACTGTACCCTGACGGAAGCGGGCGTTGCGACGCTGCACCGCGCCGGGCTTCACATGGTCGTCCAGGGACACGTCAACAGCCATGAGGGCCAGCGCCTGCAGGCCAAAAGCGGGATGTTGCATCTCGAGGGGGACATTACATTGGACCGAGCCTCCCGCGCACTTGAGGGTCTCGACGGAATAGGCGCCGGTGCGACCTTGATCTTTCCATCGGGAGATGTGATCGGTCTCAGCCGGGACTACCCGCACGCGAAGCATTTCGCCCCGGAACGCATGGCCATCCATGCCGACCGGTGTGAGCTTGGCGAGCTGGTGGCTCCAGCCTAAAGCAACACATCTGACCGGATTTAGACATGAGCGCTGACAAGCGATTTACCCACGAGTCCCTTCAGGACGCCAAAACCATCAAATCCCTGCTGAACGCTCTGTCCAGAGGTTTCTCAAAAGGCGAAATGACCCTCGGCGACGAGGATAATGAGCTGCTTCTTGAAACCGCCGACCTGATGACTGTCCGCATCAAGGGCGAACGAACCGACGGCCAATGCGCCGTCAGCCTCCGCGTCACCTGGCCCGACCCCAAAACCACCCCAGGCCCCAAAAAGGGCAAACCGAGAATAGAGAGCTGACCTCACTGGCGGCATGGGTGTGGTGCGTATCGGCTGGCCGGCAGACTGCGAAGAATCCGGCCGCAGCCGAATCGGGAGAACGCTTTCGCTGATGATAGTGGCGGAGGGGATGGGCCTGATATCCAACCTTCTCTTGTGGATGCCGCCCTCATTTGCAAGGAATTTCTGAACATTAGACATGTGATCGAGTGCGGACTCTTGTCAGGCCTGTTAGTGCGGCCCGATAGATGCCGCTGGCCGGGATGGTGATGCGCGGACCGGGGCCAAATCTCCAACAGCGAGCTCGAAGCTCTGAGAAGGTTCCTGGTTTGCCCAACCCGGATCATGTCGATCATTTGCCCATTCGGATCATGCCTTCCTCACAACTCTGCGTTCCGTTCCTGCCGACGCGCCCGATCAGGCGGTGGCCATCACCGGATCGCGATAGTCCTCGCCGCGCGTCAGCATCGCCCAAATGCCGCGCGCCATCTTGTTGGCCAGCGCGAAGGCTGCGACCATCGGTGGCTTGCGTTCCAGCATGCGCTCAAGCCAGGGATTTTGCGGTGCGCCACGGCGCAGCGCCCAGCGGACCACCGCCATCGCGCCGGTGACAAGCAGTCGCCGGATGTCCCGCTGCCCCATCTTCGATGTTTTCCCCAGCCTCTGTTTTCCGCCAGAAGAATGTTGCCGCGGCACCAACCCGAGCCAAGCTGCAAAATCGCGGCCACGCCGGAACTGGTCCATCGGCGGCGCGAAGGTTTCGACTGCGAGCGCAGTGATCGGTCCGACACCCGGCATGGTCTGTAACTGCCGGGGCATGGCGGCCGCCCTGGACGCGGCGGCGAGCTTTGCCGAGACTGCGGTAAGGCGGGACGTCAACAGTTCGATCTGCTCCAGAACCATGCGGCAGATGTCTCGCGCCAGGTCAGGCAGGCCCGAACCAGGATCCTCGACCACCTTCGCCAGCCGCGGGATATATCCGACCCCTTCCGGCGCCACATGCCCGAATTCATAGAGGTGCGCGCGAAGGGCGTTGATCGCTTCGGTCCGCTGCTTCACGATCTGCTCGCGGGCGCGAAACGCCACCGCCCGGGCCTGTTGGGCTTCGGTCTTGGGTTCGACGAACCGCATGGTCGGACGCATCGCTGCCTCAACGATTGCTTCCGCGTCGGCGGCGTCGTTTTTCTGGCGCTTGATGAACGGTTTGACGTAATGCGGCGCAATGAGCCGGACGCTGTGCCCGTAGGCGGACAATTCCCGCGCCCAATGGTGCGCGCTGGGACACGCCTCCATCGCCACGTCGCATGCGGGATGGTCCGTCATGAATCGCGCAAACTGCAGTCGCGACAGCTTCTTGCGGAAAACAACCACCCCATCCGCTGCCGCCCCGTGCAGCTGGAACACGTTCTTTGCCAGATCGACCCCGATAATGCTAACTTCTTCCATGGATGCCCTCTCCTTCAGCTTGTGCTTCGACACCACGAGTATGGCACATCGCGATGCCGTCAGGGTGAGAGCGGCATCCACCCCATCTC